>NZ_JBXXRN010000005.1:0-235473 GCF_057380705.1 Pseudooceanicola sp. NS-SX9
CCCTTGAGGATATAGGAAACCCCGAAGCTGTCGAAGCTGATGATGAAGGCAAAGACCGATCCGGTGGCGATGCCCGGGGCGATCAGCGGCAGGGTGATGCGGCGAAAGGCGGTCAGGCGGCTGGCGCCAAGGGTGCGGGCCGCGCGTTCCGCATCATCGTCGCGCGCCTGCAGCGCCGTCACCACGTTCAGGAAGACGAAGGGCAGCGTCATCAGCACATGGCCGGTGAACAGGGCGATCCTGTGGCTGGTGCCGATGCCGATCTGGTAGAAGAAGAACAGCAGCGCGATGGCGGTCAGGATCTCGGGCAGGATCAGCGGCAGCAGCACGCCGATGCGCACGACCTCGGCATGGCGGCCGGCGTGACGCACGTAGTAAAGCGCGGCCATGGTCCCCACCACCAGCGACACGGCGGTGGCGCCGGTGGCGAGGAGCGTCGAATAGACGATGGCGTCGATGAAGACATCATTGCCAAGGAAGGTCCAGAACCATCGCAGGCTAAGGCCCTGGGGCGGGAAGGTCAGAAAGTTGCCAGCGTTGAACGAGGCCAGCACCACCACCGCAATGGGGGCGATCAGAAAGACATAGACCGCGATGCGCAGCAGTCCCAGCAGGGGCGAGAGGATCGGCATGGTCATTTCCAGTCCATTCGGGTGAGGCGGGCGAAGATCAGCACGATCGCCCCCGCGCTGACGGCCAGTGTCAGCGCCATGGCCGATCCGAAGGGCCAGGCGAACTGATCCATCAGCGCATCGACCACCAGCAGGGTCGTGGTCTTGACCCGCATGCCGCCCACCAGCGCCGGTGTCACGTAGGACGACAGCGCCAGCACGAAGACCAGGATGCAGCCCGCCTGCACCCCCGGCATCGACACCGGCACGGTCACGCGGCGAAAGACGGTGAACCGCCCCGCCCCCAGCGAGCGCGCCGCTTGCTCCACCGCCGGATCCGCCGCCTGCAGCGCCGACAAGAGCGGCAGCACCATGAACGGCAGGAAGACATGCGCCAGCGCCAGCACCACGCCAAAGTTGTTGTACATCAGCGGCAGCGGCCGGTGGATCCAGCCCAGATGCATCAGGGTCGCATTGATGATCCCGGCATTGCCCAGCAGGATCGTCCAGCCATAGCTGCGCACCACGATCCCCACCAGCAGCGGCGACAGCACGATGCCATAAAGGATCGCCCGCCAGCGCCGCGGGGCCGTCGCGATATGCAGCGCCACCGGATAGGCCAGCAGCAGGCAGACCAGCGTGGTGATGCCCCCCAGCAGCAGCGTGTGCGGCAGCGACAGGGCATAATACCCTTGGGAAAAGAACGCGGCATAGCCCTTCAGGCCAAAGCCCGCCCCGTAGGGCGCCCCGCCCTGGCCGGGATTGCGAAAGCTCATCACCAGCACGATGATGTAGGGCAGCACGATGAACAGGAAGATGATCGCCGCCGCGGGCAGGATCAGCAGGTTTGTGCGCAGCTGTTTCATGCCAGGCTTCCCGGGGATTGCGCCGCGCCCTCGCCCACCGGCCACAGGCGCGCGGCATCAAGGGTCAGGCCCACCGCATCGCCCTCTGACAGGGTCTGGCTGGTGGGGCCGGTCACCAGAAGCGTCCCGCAGGCGGTGTCGGCTAGGTATTCGACATGGCCGCCGCTGAAGTAGCGCCTGGTGATCCGCCCGGCCAGCTGCGCCCCGTCCGGATCGCCCAGGGTGATCTGCTCGGGGCGGGCCATCAGGCGCAGCATCGCGCCGGGGGTGCCGGTCTGCGGCGCAGCCACATCCAGCAGCGCGCCCGAGGGCAGCGCCAGCTGCACCCTGCCGCCCGATCCGCCCTGCACCGGAAGCTCCAGCACGTTGGCATTGCCGACGAAACGCGCGACGGCCTCGGAGGCGGGGCGGTTGTAGACATCTTCGGGGCGGGCCGCCTGGGCGATCCGGCCATTGAACATGACGACGACGCGATCCGACATGGTCATCGCCTCGTTCTGGTCATGGGTGACGTAGATCGTGGTGATGCCGACCCGGCGCTGCAGATCGCGGATAAAGCCGCGCATCTCGTCACGCAGCTTGGCATCGAGGTTCGCCAGCGGCTCGTCCAGCAGAAGGATCGCCGGCTCGATCACCAGCGCCCGGCCAAGCGCCACGCGCTGCTGCTGGCCGCCCGACAGCATCTTGGGATAGCGATCCGCATATTGCGTCAGCTGCACCATCTCCAGCGCGTGGGCAACGCGGTCGCGGATCCGGGCGCGGGGGATGCGCCGCATCTGCAACCCGAAGGCCAGGTTCTGCGCCACCGTCATGTGGGGAAACAGCGCGTAGGACTGGAAGACCATGCCGATGTCGCGCTTCTCGGGCAGCTTGCGCGAGATGTCGCGGTTGTCGAACAGGATCTTGCCGTCGGTGATGTCCTCGAAACCGGCGATGCATTTCAGCGTGGTGGACTTGCCGCAGCCCGAAGGCCCCAGCAGCGACACGAATTCGCCGTGGTTGATGTGCAGGGAAATCCCCTTGAGCGCCTCGGCCTTGCCGTAGGATTTCACCAGCGACAGGATGGATACTTCGGTCATGGTCTGTGTGGTTCCTTGATCGCAGGACCGCCCCGCCTGCGGGACGGCCCCGGGCAGGGCGGGGTCAGGCGCCGAAGACCTCGTTCCAGCGGCGGGCGACCTCTTCGGCCTTCTGGTTCATCAGCGCCCAGTCCCATTCGATGAACTGGTCCATCGCCTCGCCCGAGACGGGAACGTCGCGGTCCAGCTCGGCCGGGACGGTGACCTTGCGGTTGACGGGCGAGACGAAGAATTCCCGCATCAAAAGGTCCTGGGCCTCGGGGCTGAGGATATAGTCGAGGTACTTGTAAGCCTGCGCGCGGGCGGGGGTGTTGGTGCTGATGCTGAAGGTCTGGTCCCACATCATCAGCCCCTCCTTCGGGACCACGCAATCGACCGGCAGGCCCTGACGGCGCAGGCGGGCGATTTCACCGAAATCGAAGGGGGCGATGGCAATTTCCCCGGTGGCAAGGCCGGTGCTCATGTTGAAATCCGTCTGGTAGACCGGGCCCAGTTCCTTCAGCTTGGCAAAGCCCGCGTCCAGGTCGGTGATCCCCTTGCCGTAGAGCATCGAGGTCAGCATCAGGAACATCTTGCCGGCGCTGTTCTTGATGTTGTAAAGGCCCAGCCGCCCCTTCAGGTCGGGATTGTCCCACAGATCCTTCCACGAGGTCGGCGGCGTCGCGATCAGGTCGGTGCGGTAGCCGATCCCGATCGGAGAGATCATCCCCACCGCGCCAAAGCCCTGCGCGGCCTTGGTCGCGACGGGATAGAGATCGGCATAGTTCGGCACCATCGCCGGATCGAGCTTTTCGAAATAGCCCTCGCCCCGCAGCACCGAGGCGAAGATCTCGTTCGTCATGACGCAGCTGTAGGGCGGGTTCTTGGGGCCCGCGGCGCGGATGTTGGCGGTATAGGTGCTGCCCAGACCCACATCCAGCTGCGGCGCGATGCCGGTCTGCTTGGTGAAATCCGGAACGAGCGTGTCCTTCCAGAATTTCTCCCACGAGCCGCCGTAGGTCGTGATCACAAGGGTTTGCGCCTGGGCGTAGACGCCCGGCACATCCAGCACCGCAGCGCCGCCCAGGGCGACCAGTGCCTGCAGAAGATGTCGTCTGTTGATGACCGTCATGTCGGAATTCCCTGTTGTCTTGGTTTTTTCTTGGGTGCCTGGAAAGGGTCAGGAGGCCTTCTTGCGGTAGTCGTAATTCTTGTTCAGCCGCTCCAGCAGGTAGTCGCCATAGAGCACCGGCTCCATCCGGGCGACTTCGCCCTGGGCCAGCATGGCGGGCGGGCAGGCGACAAGGGCGCGCATCGAGGGGTCGTAGAAGAACGGCTGGGAATAGCGTTCGCGCCCCGTGAGGTTGCGCACCCGGTGGGGCGTCGAGACAAAGCGCCCGTTCGACCACTTGGCCAGGATGTCGCCCACGTTCATCACGAAGGTCCCCGGGATCGGCGGGGCGGCGATCCAGTCGCCATGCGTGTTGCGCACCTCCAGCCCGCCCACGTCATCTTGCTTGAGCAGCGTCACGAAGCCGTAGTCGGTATGCGGCGCCGAGCCGAACAGCTCTTCCTCGTCGGGTTGTTCGGGATAGTGCAGCAGCCGCAGGAACAGGGTGGGGTCCTGGAAATGCGGGGCGAACCAGTCGCGCTCCAGGCCCAGGGCCTCGGCCAGGGCAGCGGCGATGCGTTCGCCAAGGGCCGTCATCTGGGTCATGTAGTCATATGCGGTGGTCTGCAGTTCGGGCAGGGCGGCGGGGAACTGGTTCGGACCCTGCAGCGGCTCGCCCGCATGGGGGGCGCCTTCGGCGAGGGGATGCATGATCATCAGGCTTTCCGAACGGTTCGGCTTGGTCACCTTCGCCACCGAGGAGGTCACGATGGTCGAGCTGGACATCGGCATGTAGCCGCGATGGAAGCCATTGATTTTCAGCTTCATCTTCTGGTCCAGCGGCAGGTCGTGGAAGGCCACGTTCATCCGCCGCATCCGCTCGACCAGGTCTTCGGACACGCCGTGACCGGACAGGTAGGCAAATCCCGAGGTTTCCAGCGCATCCTTCAGCGCCGCCACCGTGGCGGCACGGGCCTGGGCCGGGGCATCGGGCTGCAGGCCCTGCAGGTCCACGACCGGGATATTGTCGAAATCGCCTTTCATGACGCAGCTCCATTCTGTGCACTGTATACAAAATATTTACGCAGCGTCCGGTGGTCCGGGCGAGACATTAAGGACCCGCCCGGGAGACAACCGGGGCCGACCGTCCTTCGGGCCGAAAAATTGGGCGATCTGCCGGTCCCGATGCCGACAGTGCAGTCACCGTGGAAACCGATCCCCCCGGCTGGGGCCATGCGGACGCAAAGGCCCCATGAGCCGTGCAGCCCCGGGCAGCCGGGCAGACCGGCGCGGCCGATCGCCCACAGCCCGGGCGGATGGTTTGACGCCGGGTTCTGTGTCGTCAGGTGCAAGGCAGACCGGGCCAAGGGAAATGGCCCCTGGAACGTCGCGGCGCGTGCCACCGGAAGCGGCCCCGCCGCATCGCAAGGGGCCCGGCAATGAAGGGCGGGACGGGGCGGCCAGGCCCATCCGCCGATCCGGTGCGGGACCCGCAAGGGCGCGTCGAAGGCACGCCATTGGCCTGCCCCGCATCCGCGCGCGGCCAGCCACCTCGCAAGCAGCCTCGGCGTCTTGCGGTCGTCCGGCGGGGAAACGGCACCAGAGCGGGAACCACGCTCAGGGCCGCGGCCTGATGGTATCGCGCGCCCGGATCATCGGGGCGGCATCGAACGGCCGTGGGCGCCTCTCTATCCCGGCAGGCGATCCTGCCCGCCCTGCGCCAGCAAAGACCGCACCCACCGCCCGCCGACCTCGGCCGGGCGCCGTGACGTCGCATTGGATCCCCGGCCAGGCGGGCGGCTGTCCGACCGCGGGAGGCACATCCGCGGCACCGCCCCCCACCAGGCTGCAGCCATACCCGAGGAGGATCCGGCGCCCCCGCAGGTCCAACGCCGCAGGTCCGAAGCCCATCGGGTCAGCGCCTGGGTCACGGAACATATTTTCCCTGTGAATGGATCGGATTTAAAAAGGCAATTTGATGAATGAATTCCCGCTGCATAGGGTCGCCGCAGTGAGGAACCGCAGCCCCTGCCCTGCGGTGGCGAGGAGACCCATCATGCAGATCATTGGACCGGGGCGGCACGTCTTTGGCGTCGACGGCCTGAAGGGGGTGGCAACCGGCCAGACAGGTTCCGGCCTGCGGCCGGCTGACCACCACGGGACCTTTTTCACCGGCCCCCGCGACAAGACGCAGGGCGGCGCGGCCCTGACCTTGTGCATGGTCGGGCGGGCCGTCGCCGGCAACCGTTTGCCGCCCCGGAACCGCCCGAGCGTCCGCGGGCCGGGTCGGCGGGGGATCGGTTCAAACCGGGTCCGGCATTTCCATCGTCCGCAGGGCGGCCATTTCGACAGCAAAGGCGAAAGACGGATCGCAAGCACGGCGCCGGTTTGTGCCGAGGTCCGTCAGCTCTGGCTGCGGCAAGGACGCTGGCAACCGGCGCAGGCAGGCCGGGCCGCACAGGCACCCGCACCCCCGCAGGCATGAGCCCGCCAACCCTGCCCCCTGCAGACAGCGCCGGAAGGCGAAGCGCGGGGAAGGCGTTTGTCTCTGGCCGGGCGCCGGGCGGGGGCCTGTCCGGGCCATGTCCTGTCCGGTCCGCATGACGCAGCCCTCCCATCGAGCCGCTGTGCGGCACGGCAGGGCATCGGGCCCGCCACGCCGGTGGCCCGCCCGCCCAGAGCCCGCCCGCCCAGAGCCCGACTGGACAGGGACTGCGCGTCCCCAGCCGGGACCCGAGCCGCGTTCCCCTGTGCCCGCACAGGGTTTCCGGCCGCCACCGCCCCCGACGGGGACGCGCAATGCTTTCGCCTCGGAGGAGAGGCCAGGAGGATGAAGCCGATGACAGATGCCAAGACGGCATTCGACGTTCCCGCCCGATCTGGTTTTGCCAGGCTCGGCGGTGTTGCCCTGATCGTCGGCCACTGCGCCGGGCTGGTCGATCTGGTGGCGCTTCCGGTCTGGGTTGGCGCCCTGATCGCCCGGTTCGGCCTTTCCCCGACCCAGGCGGGCGGCCTGGTGACGGCCTTCCTGCTGGGCGCCATCGCCACCAGCGTCATCACCGCGCGCAATTTCGACCGGGTGAAGGCCAGACCGCTGGTCTTCATCGGCTTTGCCATCGCCGCCGGAGCCTTCTTCCTGGCGGCCGGCCAGGCCGGCTTTGGCACGCTGCTGGGGCTGCATCTGGTCGCCGGGATCGCCAACGGCATGGCGCTGAGCCTGGTACACGGCGCCATGGGCCGGGCCCGCAACCCGCACCGCCTGTTCGCCATGGCAGGCCTAGGCCTGGGCGCCTTCGGCATCGTCTACATGGGCGCCGTGCCGCAGTTGCTGACCGCCTTCGGCGGCCCGGTGCTGTTCACCGCCTTCGCCGTGATCTTCACCGTCGCGGCCATCCTGACGCCCCTCGGCTACCCGCCGCTGGCACGGCAGGACGCAGGCAACCGCCCCAAGGCCACGCTCCGGGCCTTTCCCCCCAGGGTACTGCTGGTGGTCATCGGCGTCAGCCTGATCACCTTCAACCAGTCCATGGTGTTCTCCTTCGTCGAGGTCATCGGCCGGGCCCATGGTTTTGCCCCCCAGGCCATCATCGGCACCCTGGTTGCGGTCGGCTTCGTCAACTTCCTGATCCCGGCGCCCCTGGCCGCCATCCTGGAAAACCGTGTCGCCGCGCGCACGATGCTGATGACAGGCCCCATTGTGCAGGCCGGTTTCGCGCTGATCGTGACCTCGGTCGCGGTGCTGGGGATCTGGTCGCCCGTCGCCGCGCTCTATGTCTCAGTCCAGGTCTTCACCCATACTTTCGCCTTTGGCTGGCTGGCCCGCGCCGAACCCACCGGCCGCGCCGTCGCCGCCACCCCCGCCATGCTGATGAGCGGCTCGGCCCTGGGTCCGATCGTGGGCGGCGCCCTGCTTGAGACAGTCTCGATCCCCGCCATCGGCTGCATCGCCGTCCTTGTCGCGGTCCTGGCCATCGCCTGCTTCGCCGCCGGGACGGCGCGCAAGACCCGACCGTGACGTCCGCCCCATGTCGGATCCGCGCTGAATGAGGAGACCCCACCATGACGCCCAATCATCCGAGCCTGCCGGGTGTCGCGCAGCGCCCGGCCGCCCTGTCTCCGAAAGAGGCCGGCACGCCGGGTGCGGCACGGGCATCGTGCCCCAAATCACAGCCGTCGGAACCGGCACCACCAGACAACAACGCCCCGGAAAGACAGGGGCGCCTGCCTCAGTGACGGGATGATCCACATCGGCACCGACGCCAACACCTGCTGATCCGCCACATCCGCAGAAGGCGGGACCACCGCCTTGCCCCCAGAAGAAAGAGACACGACCATGGCCATGTTCAATTACTTTCCCAACTATGTCTGGAACCTGACGGTCTCCATCGCGCTCGCCTCGGGTGCGGAGATCGGCGAGATCATGGACATGTGCCAGCCGTTGCTGGAAAAATCCAAGGCCGGCGAAGACACCGGCACCCGGGACTTCATGACCGAATGGGTCCGCGTGGCCGACAAGCTGGTCACGATCGCCGAGGAAGAGGACGCCCTGGGCAACCTTTATTCGGCCGGTGACAAGCGCAAGCGCGCGGCGCTTTATTACATCTTGGCCGAGCGCATGCAGGGCCAGGGCGACCCCGAACGCATGGTCACCTATAAAAAGGGCCTGTCGAATTTCCTGACCGGCACGGCGCAATCGGGGGAAGCGGTCCGCCGCGTCGAGGTCCCCTATGGCGACACCACCCTGGCTGCGCTCTTCACCCCGGCCGAGGGCGTCGCGGGCCCGGCACCGACGGTGGTCTATCTGAACGGCTTGGACAGCTGCAAGGAACTGCTCTACTGGTCCTTCCTGCCGCACGCCCTGGCCAAGCGCGGCATCGCCTCGCTTTGCGTCGACCAGCCCGGTACCGGTGAAAGCCTGCGCCTGCAGGGTCTGCACGCCCATTACGACAGCGAAAAATGGGGCACCCCGATCTTTGACTACCTGGCGGCGCGCGATGACGTGGATGCGGAACGCATCGGCATCACCGGCATCTCGCTGGGCGGCTATTATACCCCGCGCGTCTGTGCCAATGAACCGCGCTTTGCCGCCGGGGCGGTCTGGGGCGCCAACCACAACTGGGCCGAGGTCCAGCAAAAACGCCTCAAGCGCGAGGGCGAGAACCCGGTGCCGCACTACTGGAACCACGTGCAATGGGTCTTCGGCGCCGATACCATTCAGGATTTCCTGGAGAAATCCGCAGGCTTCTGCCTGGATGGCCAGATGGAAAAGATCCGCGTGCCCTTCCTTGTCACCCATGGCGCGCAGGACCGCCAGATCGCACTTGATTATGCGCATCAGGCCTATGACCAGCTGACCTATTCGCCCAAGCGGCGGCTGAAGATCTTCACCGATCGCGAGGGCGGCGTGGAACACGTGGGCGCCGACAACATGTCCTATGGCCGCAACTACCTGGCCGACTGGTTCGTCGAAACGCTGGGCGGCCGCGCGGCACCCGACGCCCCCCTGTCGCGCCCCGCACTGCTGCGGAGCTGATCCATGCGGCTGGCAACGATTTCCGATGGCACCCGGGACGGACGGCTTCATGTCGTCAGCCGGGACAACACACGCTGCATCCCCGCCGAGGGGGTGCAGTCCATGCTGGCACTGATGGAGGGCTGGGCGGCCCATGCCCCCGCCCTGCAGGCGCAATATTCGGCGCTGAATGCCGGGGGCGGCATCGTCTTTGATCCGGCCCGGGCACTGGCGCCGCTGCCCCGCACCTGGCAATGGCTGGACGGCTCGGCCTTCGACAGCCATGGCGCGCTGATGCAGCAGGTCTTCGGCCTGCCGCCCAATCCGGCCGGACGCCCGTTGATGTACCAGGGCCTGTCGGATCGCTTCTACGGCGCCCTTTCCGACATTGCGCTGCCCACAACCGACGACGGCATCGACTTTGAAGGCGAGTTCGGCGTGATCTGCGACACAGTCCCGATGGGGGCCACTCCGGCCGAAGCGGCCGCGCGGATCCGCCTGGTTGTGCAGATCAACGACTGGTCGCTGCGCACCCTGGCGCCGATCGAGATGAAGACCGGCTTCGGCTGGGTCCAGGCAAAGCCCGCCTGCTCGGTCGCGCCCATAGCCCTGACCCCGGACGAACTGGGCACGGCCTGGCGCGATGCCCGCGTGGACCTGCCGCTGCACGTGGCGCTGAACGGTGTGCCCTTCGGCCAGGCCGAGGGTTATGCCATGTCCTACGGCTTTGACCAGCTGCTGGCCCATGCCGCCCACAGCCGCGAGATCGTCGCGGGCACCATCCTGGGATCGGGCACCGTGTCGAACGAGGCCTTCCGCGATGTCGGATCCAGCTGCATGGCCGAACGCCGCGCCATCGAAATGCTGGACACCGGCGCCCCCGTAACGCCGTTCCTGTCCTTCGGGGACCGGGTGCGGATGGAATGCACAGCCCGCGACGGCGCGCCGCTGTTCGGCGCCCTCGACCAGATCGTGGTGAAAGGAGGCCCGGCATGAGCCGCAAGATCATCGACCTGTCCGTGACCCTGACCGACCGGGTGCCCTCGGACCCGCCGGGCCTGGGCCCTAGCATCACCTACATGTCCCACGAAGGTGGCGCCCAGGAATACGCGACCATGTTCGGCGTGCCGGTGGACCGGCAGCTGGACGGCGCCGGGGCAGCGGCCGAGCGGCTGTCGCTGACCACCCACAACGGCACCCATCTGGATGCGCCCTGGCATTACCATCCGACGATGAACAACGGCGAACGCGCCATCACCATCGATGAAGTGCCGCTGGAATGGTGCATCGGTCCGGGCGTCAAGCTCGACTTTCGCAATGTGCCCGACGGCCATGTCGTGACCGCGGCCGAGATGGCGGCCGAATTCGCGCGCATCGGTCATGCCCTTCAGCCCGGCGACATCGTTCTGGTCAACACCCGCGCCGGGGCGCTTTACGGCCAGCCCGGCTATCTGGCGGCGGGCTGCGGGATCGGGCGCGAGGCCACGCTGTGGCTGACCGAACGCGGCATGAAGGTCTGCGGCACCGACGCCTGGAGCTGGGACGCTCCGCTGAAGGGCGTCGCCGAGAAGGCCCGGGCAACCGGCCAGTGGAACCTGTTCTGGGAAGGTCACAAGGCCGGCGCCGAAACGGTCTACTGCCACATGGAGAAGCTGGCGAACCTGGACCAGCTGCCCGACACCGGCTTTGAGGTCATGTGCTTTCCGGTGAAGGTCGAGCGCGGCTCGGCCGGATGGTGTCGCCCGGTCGCGATCCTTGGGGGGTGACGCGGCGGCGCGGGGGCCGTCCCAAAAGCGGCCCCGTGCGCCTGCCCCTCCCGGAACGCCCGGGCGAAGGCCCGGATGATCCCGCGAAATGCCTGACCTCCGCCCCGAGAGGCGCGGCCAAACATTGGGGCCCGGCCGCATCTTCCTGCCCCCGGGCGGACAACCTTGCGCGGTCCCGACGCCCCCCCGGGGGGCCAAAGCGAAGGCGGGACAGGGGTGCACCGGTTCGGGCGGTCTCTGTGCCCTGCCCAGCCGATCCCGCCCCAC
This sequence comes from Pseudooceanicola sp. NS-SX9, assembly GCF_057380705.1. NCBI lineage: Bacteria > Pseudomonadati > Pseudomonadota > Alphaproteobacteria > Rhodobacterales > Paracoccaceae > Pseudooceanicola > Pseudooceanicola sp. NS-SX9. The sequence goes on from NZ_JBXXRN010000005.1 coordinate 11,192, forward strand.
CCGGTGCCACCATCGCGGCACGCAGCAACCGGCCCGCAACCGCCCGAACCGTACGGATCCCTCTGGTCCGGGGGGCCTCAAGATCGCAGCCAGGCCAGCTGCCGTGACGATCCGTCAGGGAAAAGAAGGCCCGATCCGCCCCCCGAAACAGCCCGGCCCCGCGTCCCAGGACCCTCGTACAACCGGCATTGCCGCCCCCGGGGCGGCAGGAACCGGGGGCCCATGTCCGATCCCGAAGGCACCATAGCCCCTCTGGCGCTCTGACCTGGCCCATGCGGGCCGACGGCCGGGCCCCCGGGTGCCGTCACGCCCCCCGATGGCACCGCGCACCACGCCACCTGTCACGGCCCCGGCGCCTGCCGCCTGCAGCATCGCTTCCAGCGCAGCCCGCGCGATGCGCGCGCAGGCGATGACCGGAGTCCGCCATGGCACACCCGGGCATGGCGGGGACATGGGTCCTGCAAGGGCAGTCCTGCCCCGGCGGCGTTTGACAAGCCCGGAAGATTATTACTCACTGTCCGTAAAAGCTTCTGATTGTTGAGGAGGAACGTCATGAGCAAGGCCCGGCTGCCGCAAGGCACCCGGCAAGGAGGGCCCGCATGACGGCCCTTCTTGCCTTCACCCGGATCATCGACCGGATCAACGAAACCCTCGGACGCTACAGCGCCTGGCTGCTGTTTGCCGCCGTGGTGATCAGCGCCGGCAATGCAGTGATCCGCAAAAGCTTCAACATCTCGTCCAACGCCTGGCTGGAGGCCCAGTGGTACCTGTTCGGCGCGGTCTTCATGATCTGTGCCGCCTGGACGCTGAAGGCCGATGAACATGTGCGCGTCGACGTGCTGTCCAGCCGCATGTCGCCCCGCACCCGGGTGCTGGTGGATCTGGTCTGTCACATCCTGTTCCTGATGCCCTTCGTGGGGCTGATGATCTGGCTGGCCTGGCCCTTCTTCCTGACCGCGCTGACCAGCGGCGAGGCGTCCTCGAATGCGGGCGGGCTGATCCGCTGGCCCGCCAAGCTCTGGGTGCTGGTGGGTTTCGTGCTGCTGGCCCTGCAGGGGCTGTCCGAGATCATCAAGAAGATCGCCATGCTGCGCGGTGACCTGCCGCTGCCCGACCATCGCACGGGGGCCGATCCGGTGGCCCTTGAGGCCGCCAGCGGGGAGGATCTGCCATGATCGAGCTGATCGCCCACAACCTCGCGCCCATCATGTTCATCTCGGTCATGGGGATGCTGCTGCTGGGCTATCCGGTGGCGCTGACCCTGGCGGCGGGGGGGCTGTTCTACTTTGTCGTGGGGGTGGCCCTGTCGGGGGTGGCCCCGGACCAGATCAACCTGTTCTGGCCGCTGCTGAGGGCGATGCCGGAAAGGGTCTTCGGCATCATGTCGAACGACACGCTGCTGGCCATTCCCTTCTTTACCTTCATGGGGATCATCCTGGAACGCTCGGGCATGGCCGAGGACCTGCTGGACACGGTGGGCCAACTGTTCGGCCCGGTGCGCGGCGGCGTGGCCTTCGCGGTGGTGCTGGTGGGGGCGCTGCTGGCGGCCACCACCGGGGTCGTTGCGGCCTCGGTCATCGCGATGGGGCTGATCTCGTTGCCGGTGATGCAGCGCTACCGCTATGATCCGGCGATTGCCACCGGCACGATCACGGCAGCCGGGTCGCTGGCGCAGATCGTGCCGCCGTCGCTGGTGCTGATCGTCATGGCCGACCAGCTGGGCGTGTCGGTGGGCGACATGTATGTGGGGGCGCTTTACCCGGCGCTGATCCTGATCGTCCTCTACTGCATCTATGTCGGCATCCTGACCGTGCTGCGGCCCCATGCCATGCCCGCCCTGCCCCCCGAGGAACGCCGGCTGGGCGGCGGCGTCTGGTCGCTGCTGGCGATGGCGATCCTGGCGGTGGCGCTTTACATCCTGTCGGCGCGGGTGCTCTTCGCGGGAATGGGGGGCGCCAACCAGGTCGTCGGCGCCTCGATCCTGACGGTGGTCGTCTGCTATGCCATCGCGCTGGCCAACCGCCACCTGAAGCTGGGGCTGCTGTCGCGGCTGGCCGAAGAGGTGGTGATCGTGCTGATCCCGCCCTTGGCGCTGATCTTCCTGGTGCTGGGCACGATCTTTCTGGGCATCGCCACCCCCACCGAGGGCGGCGCCATGGGGGCGGTCGGGGCCATGTTGCTGGCGGTTTCGAAACGCCGCCTGCGCTGGTCGACACTGAAATCCGCGGTCGAAGCCACGGCCAAGCTTTCCGCCTTCGTGATGTTCATCCTGATCGGGGCGCGGGTCTTCGGGCTGACCTTCTATGGCGTCAACGGCCAGGTCTGGATGGAAGAGCTGCTGCTGAACCTGCCGGGCGGGCAGCTGGGCTTCCTGATCCTGGTGACGGTGGTGATCTTCATCCTGGGCTGCTTCCTGGATTTCTTCGAGATCGCCTTCATCCTGGTACCGCTGCTGGCGCCCGCGGCGGAAAAGCTGGGCATCGACCTGGTGTGGTTCGGGGTCATCCTGTCGCTGAACCTGCAGACCAGCTTCCTGACGCCGCCCTTCGGGTTCGCGCTGTTCTACCTGCGCTCGGTCGCGCCGATGAAGCCGTGGAAGGATCCGCAGACCGGCCAGATGATGCCGGCGATCCAGACCGGCCAGATCTATCGCGGCGTGCTGCCCTATATCGGGCTGCAATTCGCGATGATCCTGGTGGTGATCTTCATTCCCCGCCTGGTGACCCATTACGACGACGCGCGGCAGGCCCGGCAGCAGGCACCGGCCGCGGTCAGCGCCCCGGCCGCCTCGGGCGAGGCTGGCGGCGCCTTCAACTTTGGCGGCGGCGGATCGCAGCCGGGGGCGGGCGGCACGGGCGGCAATGACGGGTTCAACTTTGGCGGTGGTGCGTCCGGGGACGGCGCGGCGGCCACGCCCGACAACGGCTTCAACTTCGGCGGCGGGGCCGCGACGCCTGCCCCCGAAGCGCCCGAAACCCAGGGCAGCGGCCCGAATTCCGGCCCGAATTTCGGCAGCGACAGCCCTGCCCCCAAGGCCGAAAGCCCGACCCAGGATGAGGGCGGCGGCGGCTTCAACTTCGGCAACTGAAAACGCGAAACCCGGCCCTGAAGGGGGCCGGGTTTTTGCCTGTCCGAAGGTGCTCAGCCCTTGTGGGTCTGCGCGTAAAGCTTGCCCTCGCGCTGCTTGGCCATCATGTAATTCGAGAAATTCGCCTCGGCGACCTGCTGCCAGAGGAAATGCTCGTTCTGGAAGGCCATCTGGCTGTCGAAGATCTTTTTCCAGTCCGGGTTCGAGGCGTTCAGGCCGGAATAAAGGCTCATGCCCGCGTCATAGGACCCGTCCAGCACATCCTTGGGATAGGCGCGCAGCTTGGTGCCGTTCTGCACCAGCTTGCGCAGCGCGCCGGGGTTCTTATAGTCGTATTCCGCCATCATCTCGGTATTGGCGGCGCGGCAGGCGGTTTCCAGGACGCTCTTGAACTGGTCCGACAGCCCCTCCCAGGCCTTGGTGCCGACAAAGCAGTTCAGGGTCAGGTTCCCCTCCCACCAGCCGGGATAATAGTAGTAGGGCGCGACCTGGTAGAAGCCCAGCTTCTCGTCGTCATAGGGGCCGATCCATTCGGCCGCGTCGATCGTGCCGCGCTCAAGCGAGGGGTAGATGTCGCCGCCGGCGATCTGCTGGGGCACCACGCCGATCTCGCTCATGATCTTGCCGGCCAGGCCCGCGATCCGCATCTGCAGGCCCTTCATGTCGGCCAGGCTGTTGATTTCCTTGCGGAACCAGCCACCCATCTGGGTGCCTGTGTTGCCCGCCGGCAGATAATGCAGCCCCTGCTGGTTATAGAACCCGTTCAGCAGATCCAGCCCGCCGCCATAATAAAGCCAGGCGTTCATGCCGCGGTTGTTCAGCCCGAAGGGGATGACCGCGCCAAGCGCCCAGGTGGGCGACTTGCCGACATAGTAATAGGCGGCGGTGTGGCACATCTCGACCGTGCCGTTCATCACCGCATCGGCGGCCTGCAGGCCGGGCACGATTTCACCGGCGGCAAAGACCTGGATCTCGAACGCGCCATCCGTGGCCTCCTTCACGTATTTTGCGACATCCGTGGCCCCGCCATAGATCGTGTCCAGCGATTGCGGAAACGACGAGGTGCAGCGCCAGCGCACCTTGGTCTGGGCCTGCGCGACGGCCGGGGCCGCCAGGGCCGCAGCCGCAGCCCCCGCACCGCCGATCGCACCTGTCCTGAGAAACTTGCGACGATCCATCTTCTCTCCTCCTTTGATTTCCCGCCTAGGGCGAGCCTAACGCCACAGGCCATTCTTGCCAGCCCGTATTAACCCGATCACGCCGCGCAATGGCGCAAAGGCGGTCACGCATTCGTGTGTCGCGGGGCCGGGCCCTGCAAAGGTGCCATTTCACCCAATCAGGCTATTGAATTTCATGCCGGTTCCGAAATGGCGGCCCTCTTTGGGGCGCTTGCCAGCCCACAGGGGGCGGCGCGCGGCAGGTGTCTTTGGTCCCGATGGTCCAGGCCAGTTCAGTGGAAGGCGCCCCTGTCGGCGGGCCGCAAGCCGGATCACAGCGCGGCAGGCCAGGACCTTCCCGGATCCGCCTTGCCCCGGCGGCCCGGGACCGCAACTGCCCGGGCGGGACGGCACGAAAGAGACGCCGGCGGACCATGCGCCCGGCCCGCAGCGGTCCGGGCAAGGACAACACCGGCCCCGGCCGGACCATCATGGAAGAGAGCGCCGCTGCAGGTCGGTGCGGCACCCGGTGGCGCCAGATCCCGGGCCCGACACCGGGGCGTCCGACACTTGGCGTGACGGTCGGCTGCGGATGCGCCTGTCGCCCTGGACCTGCGGAAAGGCCATGGGCGAACGCGCCGGACGCCGGGGACAGTCTGCCCTTGCCCCCGGACGGGAACAGGGCACGTGGCCCCGGCGGGCATCCCCGTCAGGGCCCTGCGGGGCCGGATGTTGCCATGCCGGGCAGGGCATGGCTACCTTCCCCGGGGCAAGGTCCCTTCCGCCCTGGGCCGCGGGTCTTGCGCGGCTCATGCCCCGGTCCGCGCCGGGCCCGATCCCGGGATACGTCAGGTCCCCGCAGGTGGCCTTCGATCAGGTCATCACGTCCGGGCCTTCGCGACCGGTCCGGGTCTTCAGACCGGTCAGCGCGTCGATGGCCGACACCAGCGGAGCCAGCGCGGCCTGGGTCTCGATCCCCAGATCGCCCTCGGCGGGGGTGTATTGCTCAAGATAAAGACGGATCGTCGCCCCCTCGGTGCCGGTGCCCGACAGGCGCATCACCGCGCGCGCGCCGCCCTCGAAATAGACCCGCATCCCCTGGTTTTCCGAGACCGACCCATCGACCGGATCGGTGTAGGAGAAGCTGTCGATCTTCTCGATCCCCGCCGGCAGGTCCGTGATCGCCTTCAGATCGTCCATGATCGCATTGGCGATGCCGGCATCCACGGCCTCGTAATCGTGGCGCGAATAGTAGTCGCGGCCATAGGTCTGCCAGTGGTCCATCAGCACTTCGGCGACCGACAGCTTGCGCACCGCCAGCACGTTCAGCCACAGCAGCACCGCCCAAAGGCCGTCCTTTTCGCGCACGTGGTCCGAACCGGTGCCCGCGCTTTCCTCGCCGCAAAGGGTGGCCTTGCCCGCATCCAGCAGGTTGCCGAAGAACTTCCACCCCGTGGGGGTTTCATAGGCGCCGATGCCCAGCTTTTCCGCCACCCGGTCCGCCGCGCGCGAGGTCGGCATGGAGCGCGCCACGCCCGCCAGCCCGCGCGCATAGCCCGGCGCCAGATGCGCATTGGCCGCCAGCACCGCAAGACTGTCCGACGGCGTCACGTAGATGCCGCGGCCCAGGATCATGTTGCGGTCGCCATCGCCATCCGAGGCAGCGGCGAAATCGGGCCCGTCTTCCGCCATCACCATGTCGACCAGGGGTTTTGCCCAGATCGGGTTCGGATCGGGGTGGCCCTTGCCGAAATCGACCAGCGGCGTGCCGTTCAGCACGGTGCCCGCAGGTGCGCCCAGCGTGCCTTCCAGGATCGCCTTGGCATAGGGGCCGGTGACGGCGTGCATGGCGTCGAATTTCATCGTGAAGCCGCCGGTCAGCAGGCTGCGGATCGCATCGAAATCAAAGAGCGTCTCCATCAGCGCGGCGTAATCGGTCACCGGGTCGATGATCTCGACCACCATGTCACCCAGCGAGGTTTCCCCCAGGGCGCTCAGATCCAGGTCGGCCGTGTCCAGGGTCTTGTATTCGCGGATGGTCTTGGTCTGCTCGAACATCGCGCCGGTCACGCCCTCGGGCGCCGGGCCGCCGTTCGCGATGTTGTATTTCAGGCCGAAGTCCTCGTCGATGCCGCCGGGGTTGTGGCTGGCCGACAGGATCAGCCCGCCATCGGTGCCCCGCTGGCGGATCAGGTTCGAAGCCGCCGGCGTCGACAACAGCCCCCCCTGACCCACGATGCAGCGTGCCGCACCATTGGCGGCGGCCATGCGCAGGATCGTCTGGATCGCCTCGGCGTTGAAATAGCGCCCGTCGCCGCCGACGACGAAGGTCTTGCCCTCACAGCCGCCGATGGCGTTGAAGATCGACTGGACGAAGGCCTCGACATAGCCGGGCGTCATGAACACGCGGGTCTTCTTGCGCAGGCCCGAGGTGCCGGGCTTCTGGCCTTCGAAAGGGGTTACCGATTTGAGTATCACGTCCATCAATCCTGTCGTCCTCAATATGGTCCGGGATGCGGGCCACCAGAATATTGCGGCCCGGTCGGGGGCAAACCTATCGCAATTGCATGACTTAGACAGGAGGCCGATGCAAATTCCGGGTGACGTTGCAGAAAAACGCCGTCCGGGCACGCAGTCGCCGTGCAATCCGGCTGGCCGGCTCATCTCTCGGGCGATCCCCGGTCAGGGACGGCCCGCAGGGCCAAGGTGGCGCAGCGCCCTGCCCACAGCCGACAAAGCGCCTGGTCCCGCAGATCCCCGAGACAGCCCAAAGTCGCCCGGGCGCGCGGCGGCCCAAGCTGCGCCTGCCTGCCGCCACGCGGCGCAGCTTTGCCCCTTGTCAGCCCGGCGAACATCACCGGTTGGGTCCCTGGCGGGCCGAACGTTTCGTTGGTGCGCCTGGCGGCAGACCAAGCGGCCCCGCTGAGCGTCACGCTGCTGGTGGCTGGGTCCCAGCCGGGGCGGATCGGCGCGGCCGGGCATCAGTGGCCGGGCAAGGCGTCGTCCCGGCCGCGTCCCCCTGGCCTGCGCCGGAAGGCGGCCAGCCCCGGGTCCCGATCACCCGACCGCAAGCAAGGGTGGCGCCCCATCGCAGGCGCCCTGATGCCGCCCGGGGGGGCGCGTTCCGCAAAGGCCACGGGCGACGATGCCAGCCATCGTGAAACCTCTTTCTTTGCCGAAAGCGTCGTCTGCCCGCCACCGCCACACCACAACCCGCCGAGGCCCGAGCAATGGCGGGCGCCGCCCCGAACGCCGCAGCCCGGGGCCACCCTGATCCGGCGCACCTGCCGCGCAAGCGGCGCTGGCTGTGTGCCCCTTCGATCCGGGCAGGTGCCACCGCCCGCCCTGGCCTGTCACCCGCCCCCGTCAGGGCCGCAGGTTCATCCGCCCACCCCGGCGAGGGCATTCAGCCGCGCAGACCCGCAAGCTCCCGGGCGAGGGCACCCGAGGTGCGGCGGATCTCCTGCGCCAGTTCCTCGACCACCGCCGTGCGCGTTCCCCAGCTGGGATAGAGGAACGCATAACGCAGCACCCCCTGCGGCGCGAAAGGACGCAGCACGATATCCGCGACACCGCTCGACAAGGCCACGAAAGGGTCGGTCAGGCAGCAGCCGATGTTCAGTCCCGCCATCTGGCAGGCGATGACGCCATTGCGGGCCTCCAGACGCACGTCCAGCCGCAGGCCGGTCTGCTGGCACAGCGATTCCAGATGCTGGCCCAGCAACGAACGGGCATGGGTGGCAACGATGGGATGGGCCGCAAAGGCCTCGAACGTGACTGTTTTTTGGGCAGCCAGCGGATGAGAGCGATGCATCGCCACCATCATCGGCAACTCCAGGAAGGGGTCGACCTCGAAGGCGCCTTCCCGGATCGGCAGCGGCGCCACCCCCAGATCGAAGGTTTCCTGGGTCACCCAGATGTCGATATCCAGCCGCACCCGGGCGTCGATCTGCGCCGTCATCCGGGGGTGGCGTTCCATCACCGTGGCCAGCGCCTGGTTGATCACCGCATGGGAAATGAACGGCGCGACCAGCAGGCGCACATGTTCCTTGCGACCGCGACGGATCTGGTCCGCGCGCCGCTCGGCCTCGTCCTGCGCCTGCAGAACCCGTTCTATTTCATAATATAATTCCTTCCCTTCCCGGGTCAGGTGCAGACGGCGCCCCCGCTTGACCAGCACCGCAAAGCCGACCTCCTGCTCTAGCGCGGACAGCAGGCGGCTGACCTGCGGCGGGGTACGCAGCAGGCGGTCCGCCGCCCCCCCGACCGAGCCCGTCTCGACAAAGGCACGCAGCGCCTCGAGGGATTTCTGGTTCAGATGCACGGGCCGTCCCCTTGGGCGGATGCCAGCCCATCAATTGCGTTTTCCGTAATAGTTTTTTAAAATTATTCAATTTACGCAAGTCAAATCTTTGGCCTGTGTGACGGCAACCGACCCTGACGGATGACGACCCATGACCTCGCACAGTGACTTCCACCGCCGCATCGCCGCCTACGAGGCCGACCGGCCCGCCCCCTATGCCCTGCCCGACGCCCCGGCCTCGTGCTATGTGACCATGGCCGACGGCTGCCGGATCGCCATCGATGTCTACCTGCCGCAGGGCGCCACCCCCGGGACGCGCTTTCCGACGCTGCTGCTGTTCACGCCCTATTTCCGCCGTTTCCGCCTGGCCGAGGGCTCGGACGCGATGCCCAACCCCAACACCGGCAAGTTCAGCAGCTACTTCGTGCCGCGTGGCTATGCGGTGGTGGTGATCGACGTGCGCGGCACCGGCGCCAGCTTTGGCACCCGCGATGGCTTCCGCTCGCCGACCGAGCGCCGCGACAGCGCCGAAATCGCCGACTGGGTGATCGCCCAAAGCTGGTCGAACGGCGTGCTGGGGGCCACCGGGATCTCGTATCTGGGGGCGGCTTCGGATTTCCTGGCCTCGACCGGGCATCCGGCGGTGCGCGCCATCGCGCCGCTGTTCTCGGTCTGGGACACCTATGCGGACAACTATTTCCCCGGCGGCATGCAGTGCAGCTCTCTGACGCAGATCTACGACACGCTGATGAAGGGGCTGGACCTGGACCGGCGCGCGCATCTGAAGGACTACAAATACTACGCCCATCCCGACTATCAGGGCCCGCAGCCGGTGGACGAAGATCCCGAGGGCACGCTGGTGGCCCAGGCCGTGGCCCAGCATCAGGCCAACTTCCGCCAGACCGATTTCATGGCCGATTTCGCCTATCGCGAAGAGGGCCTGCCGTATGATCCCGACTATACCAGCGCCTCGATCAGCCCCTATGCCTATGCCGAAGGCATCCCCGAAGACGTGGCGATCCTGTCGGTCTCGGGCTGGATGGACGGGGCGGGCTATGCCAATGGCGCCATCGCGCGCTTTCTGACGCTGGACCGCAACCCCCGCCATCTGGTGCTGGGCCCCTGGGACCATGGCGCCCGCATCGACGTCTCGCCCTGGCGCCAGGACGAGACGCCCGATTTCCCGGTACTGGGCTGCGTGCTGCGCTTCTTCGACACCTATCTGATGGATCAGCCCACCGGCCTGCGGGACGAACCGCCCGTCAGCTACTTCCTGATCCATGAACAGGCCTGGGCCGAGGCCGCCAGCTGGCCCCCCCTGCCGGCCACCACGACATTGCACCCCACCGACACCGGCGCGCTGACCCCGCAGGACGCCAGCGGCGAGGCGCGTTACCAGTGCACGCCAGACACCCGCACCGGCCTGGAAACCCGATACGAGCGCATCGCCGGGATGGATTCGCGCAACTATTACTGCGACTGGCAGGGCCGCGCCGGGGCCATGCTGAATTTCGACAGCGCCCCGCTGCCGCAGACCATGCGGCTGGCAGGTCATGCGCTTTTGGACATGACGCTGCGCTTCGATGCCCCCGACGCCGGTCTTTTCGTCTACCTGACCGAGGTCGAGGCCGACGGGACCGAACGCTACATCACCGAAGGCGTGCTGCGTGCCCTCTTCCGCGCCGAGGCCCCCGCGCCCGACCATACCCGCATCAGCTGGCCCTACCGGACCTTCCACCGCGCCGATGCCCGGCCCCTGCCGCAGGGCGAACCGCAGCGGATCCGCATCCCGCTGCTGCCCACCGGCTGGACGCTGTCGGCGGGCAGCCGTCTGCGGCTGTCGATCGCCGGGGCCGATGCCGACCATTTCCGCAAGGTCCCGCATGGCCGCCTGCCCGAGCTGCGCATTGACCTGGCGGCGACCTCCCTCGAACTGCCGATGGTCCCGGCATGAGCGCGCCGCGTGACTGCGCGCCGCTGCTGGCCGCGCTCTCGGCCCTGACCGAGCTGCGCGCGGCCACGGTGCTGCGCTACCGCGACAGCGGGGCCGAGCGCATCTGGTCGACCCATCCGGCGGTCTTCGCCGCCGAAGGGTTCAAGCGTTTCGACGAGGCGCCGACCATGCGGCGGGTCCGCGATGGCGGCCGCCCGGTGCTGACCGAGGGCAAGGCGGCGCTGCAGGCGGGCTTTGCCGACTGGCAGGCGATCCTTGACCGTGGCGCCGATGCGATCCTGAACCTGCCGGTCCGCGATGCCGCGGGCCGCTGCCTGGGCCAGGTCAACCTGATGGGCCTGAGCGGCGGTTTTCCGGCCGAGGTGATCGCCCGGCTTCAGGCCACCGCCGATGCCCATGCCCACTGCGTTCTGCCGCCCGAACCACAGGAGACCCCGCCATGCGCCTGACCGGCCTGATCTACCGCGGTACCATCGTGATCGCCTATACGGTGATGCTGCTGCCCGTGCTGCTGCTGGTTGTGACCTCGTTCTTCCGCGATGCCATCATCGCCTTTCCGCCCTCGGGGCTGTCGCTGGAATGGTACCGCAATGCCCTGACCCGGGATGAATTCCTGTCGGGCTTCCTGGTCAGCGTGAAGGTTGCCGCCATCGCCACCGTGATCGGCGTGCCCACAGGCACCGCCGCCGCCATGGCACTGGTGCGCAGCCGGCTGCGCTTTAAGGCCGCGATCACCACCTTCCTGCTGGGTCCGATCATCGTGCCCGGGATCGTCGCGGGCATCGCGCTCTACCTCAGCTATCTGGTGGTGCAGAACCGCCTGGACATGGATATCGTCGGCACCCTGCCGGGGCTGATCGCCGCCCATGTGCTGCTGACCATTCCCTGGACGGTGCGGGTGGTGATCTCGGGGTTGCAGGGGCTGGACCGCAGCGTCGAGGAAGCGGCGCTGAACCTCGGGGCGCGCCCCCGCGCGGTCTTCCTGCGCGTCACCCTGCCGATGATGCGCCCCGCCATCGTCGCCGCCGCGATGTTCTCGTTCATCCAGAGCTTCGAGAACCTCGAGCTGACGCTGCTGCTGGTCGGCCCCGGCATGAGCACCCTGCCCATCGCGATGATGAACTACCTCGAATTCCAGGTCGACCCCACGCTGGCGGCCGTGGCCACCCTGCAGATCGCCGTCATCGCCGCGATGATGCTGATCACCGACCGATACGTGAAACTGTCGCGCATCGTCTGACCCACCGGAGACACCCCGATGAAATCTCTTGAACTCGTCAACATCCGCAAGGAATACGGCGATGCCGTGGCGGTCGACGACATGAACATGACGATCCGCAAGGGCGAGCTGGTCTCTCTGCTGGGGCCCTCGGGCTGCGGCAAGACCACGACGCTGCGCATGGTGGCGGGCTTTGTCGCGCCAAGCGCCGGATCGGTGCTGATCGACGGCCGCGATGTCACCCACCGCCCCCCCTACGAGCGCAACACGGCACTGGTCTTTCAGTCCTACGCCCTGTTCCCGCATATGAGCGTGGCGCAGAACGTGGCCTTCGGGCTGGAAATGCGCCGCGTGCCCCGCGCCGAACGCGAGGCGAAAAGCCTGGAGGCCCTGCGCCGGGTGCGCCTGGACCACCTGGCCGCGCGCTATCCGCGCCAGCTGTCTGGCGGTCAGCAGCAGCGCGTGGCCCTGGCGCGCGGGCTGGTGCTGAACCCCGATGTCTTCCTGCTGGACGAACCGCTGTCGAACCTGGATGCCAAGCTGCGCGCCGAGGTCCGTTCAGAGATCCGCGGCCTGCAGCAGGCGCTGGAACTGACGACGCTGATGGTCACCCATGACCAGGAAGAGGCGCTGACCATGTCCGACGGGCTGGTGCTGATGGCAGGGGGCCGGGTGCGCCAGTCCGGCAGTGCCCAGGACCTTTATGAGCGTCCCGCCGATGCCTTCGTGGCGGATTTCGTCGGCCGCTCGAACGTGCTGGAAGGCCGGGTCGAGGGCGGCAGATTCCGCATGAAGGACGGCACCGCCCTGCCCGGCACCGCCCTGCCCACCGCCCGCTACTACACCCTGCGCCCCGAGAAGATCGCCCTGACATCGCCCGATCAGGGCGTGCCCGGCACCCTTCGGGAGGTGCTCTACCTCGGGGCGCAGACCGAATACACCGTGCTGCTGGGCACGACCCCGGTGACGGTGATCCGGGCCACCCCCGGCCCCGACGACACCCTGGCGCGGCTGCGTCCGGGCGACCCGGTGGGCCTGCGCTGGAACAGCGCCGATGCCCGCCTTCTGGACAGCTAGTCCCAATCACAAGACCCATCCCGACAGGAGTATCCCATGACCCACCTTTCCCGCCGCCAGTTCCTGGCCGCAACCTCTGCCGCCGGGGCCTCGGCCCTGCTGGCCCGCCCCGCCCTTGCCCAGTCCAAGGAGCTGGTCGTCGGCACCTGGGGCGGCACCTTCGGCGATCTGCTGAAGGCCAATGTCGACGAGGCGCTGCTGGTGCCGCAGGGCTACAACGTGCTGCAGGAGGTCTCGGGGCCGGTGCCGCGCCGGACCAAGCTGATCACCGAACGCACGCAGCGCCGCGGCAGCATGGATGCCGCCCTGCTGGCCGATTTCGACATGCATGCCGCCGCCCGCGTCGGCGCGCTGGAAACGCTTGATGCCGGCAATGTGCCCAATTACGACACCATCCTGCCTTTCCTGAAGAAAAAGACCTCGGTGCCGCTGATCTATTCGGCCCATGTCATCGTCTACCGCAAGGATCTGGTGAAAACGCCGCCGACCTCGGTGCAGGCGCTGTGGGATCCCGCCTACAAGGGCAAGATCGGGCTGAGCGATTTCCTCTATACCTCGAACATGGCCTATGCCGCCGTGGCCAATGGCGGCACCGTCGACAATTATGCCAATGCCGAGAAGGGCGTCGAGGGCTGGAAGGCGCTGGAAGCCAAGCTGCTGCCCTCGACCGAGGCGGTCGGGCAGGCGCTGGCATCGGGCGACATCTGGCTGACCATCATTTCCGCCGCGCGCGGCTACAGCTGGCAGAAAAGCGGCATCGACCTGGCCTGGTGCGTCCCCGAGGAAGGCGCCTTTCCCGCCGTCTACGAAGCCGGCGTGCCGAAGAACGCCCGCCATCCCGAGGCGGGGCTGGCCTATATGAACGCCCTGCTGACCCCCGCCGCCCAGGTCGCCTTCGCCGAGAAGATGGGCTATCTGCCCACCGTCAAATCCGCAAAGATCAGCCCCGAGCTGGAGGCCGTCATCGGCTTCTCGGAGGCCGAGCAGAACCGTCTGTGGACGCCGGACCTCGACTTCATCATGGAAAACCAGGCCAGCCTGCTGGACACCTGGAACCGCATCCTCAAGGGCTGAGCCATGGCGAAACTTGTTCTTCCCGCAGGCCTTCTGGTGCTGGCGCTGCTGGGCGCACCGATGCTGCTGATGCTGCGCTATTCGTTCAACAGCTTCGATCCGCTTTACCTGATGCGGCAGGCCGTGACGCTGGACAACTACACCCGCGCCGTGGCTGATCCCTATTACCAGAAGATCCTGCTGACGACCGTCGTCGTGGCGCTGAGTTGCACGCTGATCACCACGCTTCTGGCCTATGGGCCCGCCTACTGGCTGGCGCGCATGGAAAGCCGCTGGAAGAGCAAGCTGACCATCCTGACGATGTTCCCGCTGCTGGTGGGGGGGGTGGTGCGCTCGGCCGGGTACATGGCGCTGCTCAGTTCGGAAGGGCTGATCAATGCCAGCCTGCACGGGCTGGGGCTGATCCAGACGCCGCTCAGGCTGCTCTATACGCCCGGCGCCGTGATCTTCGCCACGGTGGGGATCGTGCTGCCCTACATGGTGCTGACCCTGGCCTCGGTGATCGAGAGCATCCCCCGCCAGGTCGAGGACGCCGCCGCCAACCTTGGCGCACGGCCCGGCACGACCTTCCTGCGGGTGCTGATGCCGCTGTCGCTGCCGGGCGTTCTGGCCGGGGCGACGCTGGTCTTCATCCTGTGCATGAATGCCTATGCGACGCCGCTGCTGCTGGGCGGGCCGCAGTTCCAGATGATGGCGCCGGCGGTCTACGACCAGTTCGCCCGGGCCTCGAACTGGCCTTTCGGGGCGGCTCTGGCCTTCCTGCTGCTGATCGTCACCGTGGTGCTGACCAGCCTGGGCAGCTCGGTCATCGCCCGGCGCTACAAGGCGGGCTGACCCTGCCGCCCCAGGGCGCGCCGCATCCGACATCCATTCCGACAGGGCGGGCCCCCAAGGCCCGCCCTGTCGCCTGTCCCGCCGATGCCACGGCCGCTGCCCCCCCGAGCCTATCCGCCCCGCCGATGCATGGCATCGGCAATAAGGCCGCTCCGCCGGCAAGATCCATCTTGCCAGGGCCCCTCTCTAATTGGACACTTAACCAGTCAGGCCCTCTGGGAGGAAGGCCTGACACTTAGGGAGGATTATTCATGCAAAATAAGATGATGCCGGGCTTGCTTCCGGCAATGATGGCGCTTGCCTGCTCGGCTTCCGCGGCGGCGGCCGCGTCCCCCCAGGCCTGTGACCGGGCCTGTATGGGCGAGCTGACAGAGACGGTCATCGCCTCCATCGCGGCGGGCGATCCGATGCAGATCCCGCTGGCCCGGCACTATCGTGCGACCGAGAATTCCGTGCCCGCGGCCCTGCCGATGATGACGATCTGGCAGACCGCCACCGCCGTCAACAACCACTACATAGCGCTGGATCCGGTGTCCGGCCAGGCCTTCTTCGAGGCCTCGGTCAGCGAGGGCCCCCATGCCGCCTTCGTCTATGGCCGGCTGCGTGTCGAAGACCGCAAGATCACCGAACTGGAGCTGTTCGAGAACCGCTCGCGCAGCCAGGGCGGCTTCCAGTTCGGCCCCGAAGGGGCCGCCAACCTGCCCGAGGAATGGACCCAGCCCGTCGCCGCCGACCGCCTGCCCCCGCGCGCGCTGCTGGAACAGGTCGGCCGGTCGATCTTTGACACGGCCGTCGATGCCGGGATCGGCGCCACCGACGACTGCGTGCTGATGGAGAACGGCAAGGTGGTCGAGGAACATGCCGAGGTCGCCAAGGAGGTCGGCGGCGGCGACAGCCAGCCCCGGACCGGCAAGGCCTATCAGGTCAATGCCAATGGCTCGGTTCCCATTCCCTGCGGCATCCCCCCGCAACGCCCCACCGACAGCCAGGCCCGGGTGCCGATCATCGACGAGGCGCAGGGCGTCGTGGTGGCCATGGGCATGGTGGACGGCACCGCCCAGCCCTATGTGGTGACCGATCCCACCCTGTCGGCCTTCGTGCCCGACCAGATCCTGGCGCCCTATGCCAAGATGCTGCAGGCCCAGATGAAGGGCGACCCGCCCGAGATCCCCAGCCTGACCGCCATGCCCGCAACCGGCGCCACCATGCAGCTTGTGCGGGTCTATGATGACAAGATGCAGGGCATGCAGCTGCTGGTGAACCTGGGCGCGCCCGGCGGTCGCTCTCCCTGGCTGAGCGCCGCGGGCAACTGAGGCACTCCACATGACAAAGGATCCGTACCGCTTTCGCCCTCTGGCGAAAGCGCCCCTGCTGCTCAGCGCGGGGCTGAGCATCGGGCTGACGGCCGGGGCGGCGCTGGCCGATCCCGCCGCCCCGGGCGACGATACAGACAGCCTTTCCGCGCGCCTTGCGGCGCTCGGGATCAGCTATCATGGCTTCGTGGCGGGCGGTGTCTTCAGCACCGCCAGCGGCGGCGTCGAAACCGGCAAGACCGGCGCAGGCGCCCAATTCATCAGTGGTTTCCAGCTGGACATGGACCGCCTGGCGCATTGGCAGAACACCCGCATCAACGCCGAAATCGGCTATTTCCCCTTCAACTACCCCAACACCGACAACGAATTCTTCTCCAGCTACGCCGGCAGCTACCTGGGCGGCGACCAGTATCCGCCGCACAACCGCGACGCGGTGCCTTGGCTGTCGATGCTGACGATCGAGCACAGCTGGATGGACGACCGGCTGTCGCTGGAATTCGGCAAGACCAACCTGCAGCGCAGCTTCTTTGCCAATGTCTGCGGCATCGACCTGCTGTGCTCGGATCCGCTGGTCAAATGGGACAGCACCCTGCCCGACGCCAGCGTCGGCAGCCTGGCGCTGATCGGACGTTACCGGGACGGCAACGGGCTGACCTACAGCCTGGGGGTGCAACAACTGCGCGACTACAGCGCCCTGATCGCCGATCACGGCTGGAATGCC
This sequence comes from Pseudooceanicola sp. NS-SX9, assembly GCF_057380705.1. Taxonomy (NCBI): domain Bacteria; kingdom Pseudomonadati; phylum Pseudomonadota; class Alphaproteobacteria; order Rhodobacterales; family Paracoccaceae; genus Pseudooceanicola; species Pseudooceanicola sp. NS-SX9. Next base: position 27,932 of record NZ_JBXXRN010000005.1, read on the forward strand.
TTCAGCACGGCGGGCGATGCGGGCACGCTGACCATGGCCAGCATCGCCCATGGCGAGGGCCCCGGCGCCCCCGTCAACGGCACGATCTGGAGCCTGACCGGATGGTATGCCGATACCGAGGTCACCAACAGCGCCACCGGCGCCCCCCATACCGGCAGCGCCGGTGCGCAGTTCAAGGGGCGCACCACGCTGTGGTCCCGGGCCTCGGGCGGGGCGGGCGGCGAAAGCCTGGCGCTGTTCGGCACGCTGGGCCGCGATTTCGACGCCGCCCAGCCGATCGGCTGGGCCGCCAGCCTGGGGCTCAGCCTGGTTGATCCCTGGACCAGCCCGGCGGGCTGGAAGGTGGCGCAAAGCTCGCTCAAGGTGGTCTATGCGCGGATCAATGCTGCCACGCTGGAGGCGCAGCGGGTACAGCGCGTGGCCCTTGGCGGTGAGGATGCGCTGACCTCAGCAGATCAGTGGCGGCTGTCGTGGGACACCACGATCCAGGTCAACCCGCATCTGATCCTGGAACCCTCGGTGCAGTACATCATCAACCCCGACAGCTCGCAGTCCTCCGACAATGCCGCCACCCCCAGGGATGGCTTCATCCTGGGCGTGATGGCGGGCCTGTCGTTCTGAGCCCCAATCCGCCCGGCCGGGCGGCTCAGGCCGGCTGAAGGTAGCGCGCGGCGGGCTGCGCCTGCGCGAAATTCGGCAGCATGGCCTGGCGGGCCGCTTCGGCGGCCTGCCACTGGGCCGCGTCGGGCAGGGCCGGGATCGTCACGGCCTCGCGGCGATCAAAGCCCACCAGCGCGGCATCGACCAGCGCCTCGACCTCCATCACGCCCGCCATCTGCGACACGTCGTGACCGCTGTGCTGCCAGATCTCGGTCCGGGTTGCCGCCGGCACCACGGCCTGGACATAGACGCCGCGGGCGCCCAGCTCGGCATGGAGCGCCTGCGACAGGAACAGCACGAAGGATTTCGTCGCGCCGTAAAGGCTGGCCCCGAATTCCGGCGCCAGCCCGATCACCGAGGAGATGTTGATGATCGCCCCGCCCCCCGCAGCCACCAGGCGCGGCGCGATCGCATGGGCCAGCCGCGCCACTGCCGTGACATTCAGCGCCAGAAGACGGTTCAGATCCGCCGGATCATGCCCGGTGAAACCGCCCGGGATCGCCGTCCCGGCATTGTTGACCAGCAGGCCGATCCGGGGGTCTTCGCGCAGGCGGGTCTCGATCCGGGCCAGGTCGGCCTCTGCGGTCAGATCGGCCGGCAGGACCTCGACCGCGACGCCGGTCTCGGCCCGCAGCCGCGCAGCCAGGGCCTGCAGACGGTCCAGATTGCGCGCCACCAGCACCAGGTCATGGCCGCGCTCGGCAAACCGTCGGGCATAGGTCGCACCGATGCCGGTCGAGGCGCCGGTGACAAGTACTGTCGTTTCAGGGGTCATGCGGGGCTCCATTTATTCATGATGACCATCATGTATTGAAAGATGATAGCCATCATGTATAAAGTCAAACGAAATAACGGGGGGCCGTCATGCGCGTCAGCAAGGACCAGGTTGCACAGAACAGGGCGAAGATCCTTGAGGCCGCGGGGCACCTGTTCCGCGCCCGGGGCTTTGATGCGGTCACGGTGACCGAGGTGATGCAGGCGGCAGGGCTGACCCACGGCGGATTCTATGGCTATTTCAAGAACAAGGATCATCTGATCGCCGAGGCCCTGGGCGCGGCCCTGGGCCCACAGATGGCGCCGCCCGGCGATCTGGACAGCTTCGTTGCGGGCTATCTGTCGGCCGCGCATCGCGACGATGCCGGGCGTGGCTGCCCGATGGTGGCACTGGCCACCGAGGCGCCGCGCCAGACCGGCCCGGTCCGTACCGAGATGACCGAGGGGCTGAAACGCCAGCTGGAGGCCATCACCCGGATCGCCCCCGGCGCCACCGAAACAGACCGCCGCGCGGCTGCCATCGGCCTTTGGGCGACGATGGTCGGCGCCATGACCCTGGCCCGGCTGAGCGAGGACCCCGCGCTTTCGGACGAGATCCTGACGGCCAGCCGCGCCTGGCTGACGGGCGCCGCATCCACGCCTGGCTGAGGCGCCTGCACTGCCCCGGGTGAAATGCAGAAAATCCGAGGGATCCTGCCGCGCAGGGCCGCCCGGCGCGCCGCATTGCGGCCCGGGCGCGGATCGCCGCATTCCCAAGGCAGCCGAAACGGCCCGGATCAGCCCGCCTTTCGCCCCCGGCGATGCCAAACCCTATAAAAGGCAAAGGCTTGCCTCCCTCAGAATGGCCTCGGGCAGCGCAGCGTGTAGGCCCCCCAGGCCGGCCGAAGCTGGCCCGTGCAACCCGGCGACCCGGCGGCAGCCGGATCTGGGGCCATCGCGCGATCAGGCGCCTTGGCCGCATCCCGGTCTCAATTCGGCCATAACTCTCGCTTAGACCCGGCCCGGGCCACCCTGCAAGGGACGCACGCCCGACCGGAGAATCCGGAGCCCTTGACCGAAGGACTCTCCGTCTATGCCTGCCAGATCGTCCCTTTGCCTGCTGTTTTCCCCGGTCGCTGCCGCGCTGCTGGTCTGGATGCCCGATGCCGGTGCCGGCCAAGCGGGCACGCCGGTGCGCCAGGTGCTGTTCGACTGCCCGGCCGACCCGGCGCTTTGCGCCGCCCTGACCCATGCCCTGTCGGAACGGGCACCGGATACCGAGGTGCGGCCCGCAACCGGTGCCGCCGCCCCCGAGCAATGGCTGATCCGCTACCGTGACCTCGAGGCCCCCGCCACCGGCCTGCGTGGCCAGCTGAGCTGGCAGACCGGTCCCGCATCGGTGGTCGAGGGGCCGGTCCTGACGTTCTCGGTCCTGGACCAGCCGTTGGGCGCGGCGATGCTGCAGGACTATGCCCGCCAGCTGATCCGCGCCTCTGACCTGCCCTTCTGAACCGCCGCCCGACCCCGGTTTCCCCAGACCCAGACCCAGACCCAGACCCAGACCCAGACCCAGACCCGAAAGGTGTCGCCATGTGCCTGATGTGCCAGACCCTGAACCCCTCCGAGACCGGATACGACAGCCACGGGCTGACCAACCTGGCCGCCACAGGCACCGGCAGCACGACGCTTTCCGCCGTCCTGCCCACCTATACGGTGGATCAGGCGGCCTATCAGCTGACCAATGGGTTCTGGGCCTCGATGGGCTATGGCAGCCGGCATTTCGACGTACAGACCGGCGGCACGCTGACGGTGAACCTCTCGGCGCTTGGCGCCACGGCCAGGGCCACGGCGCTGAAGGCCCTCGATGTCTGGAGCCAGGCCACGGGGCTGACCTTCGTGCAGGCCAGCTCGGCCGACATCACCTTCGGATCGTCGCAATCGGGGGCCTATTCGACCTCGTCCACGATCGGCGACAAGATCGTGTCCTCGATCGTCAACGTCCATGACAGCTGGCAGGGCTACGGCGACTACTACCTGCAGACCTATATCCACGAGATCGGCCATGCCCTGGGCCTGGGCCATGCCGGCAACTACAACGGCACCGCCGATTTCAACACCCAGGCGGTCTTTGCCAATGACAGCTGGTCGATGTCGGTGATGTCCTATTTCAGCCAGACGCAGAACCCCAACATCGCCAACAGCTATGCCTTCACCGCCACGGCCCAGCTGGCTGACATCGTGGCGATCCAGAACCTGTACGGCGTGGCCACGACCACCAACACCGGCAACACGGTCTATGGCGACAATGCCAATGTCAGCCAGACCGGCATGACCCTGTCGGGCTGGGCGGTCTGCCTGATCGACAACGGCGGCAGCGATGCGATCAACCTGGCCAGCCGCAGCGCCGCCCAGCGGCTGAACCTGAACGCCGAGACCTATTCCGATGTCGACGGCCGGATCAACGTCCTGTCCATCGCCCGCGGCACGGTGATCGAGAACGCCTTCCTGGGAACCGGCAACGATACCGTCAGCGGCAATGCGGCCGACAACCTGATCTCGGGCGGGGGCGGCAATGACGTGATCGGGGGCGCGGCGGGCAACGACACGCTGATCGGCGGCGTGGGGGCCGATACGCTAACGGGCGGCGCCGGTGCCGATGCCTTCGTCTTCACCGCCCTCAGCGAGGCCGGAGACACCGTGACCGACCTGTCGGTCAGCGACCAGGACCGGATCGACCTGGGGGGCCTGCTGACGGCGCTCGGCTATACCGGCGACACGGCGGTGGCGGATGCGATCGCGGCGGGCGTGCTGTCGCTGCGCAGCGCCACCGGCGGGGCTGATCTGATGGTCGATGCCGATGGCAGCGGCGCCGGCACCGCGATCCGCCTGGCCTTCCTGAGCGGGATCAGCGCCAGCACCGACCTGACCGGCCTGTTGTCGGGGGCCGGCGCGGGATCGGGCGGCACCGGCGATGGCGGCGGTACCGGCACGCCGGACACGGCCGAAGGCATCGACACGCTCTATTACTTCAACGACTCGGTGATCCGGAACTGGCTGGCAGGCTACCTGCTGAGCGATCTCGATGGCGGGCGCGACACGCTGGACCTGCGCGCCTTGCGCAGCTCGGTCCTGCTGGATCTGGGCGCGGGCCAGACCAGCACGATCAACGGCAAGGCCCTGACCATCGGCAGCGCCACCTGGATCGAGAACGCCCGCACCGGCCGTGGCAACGACACCGTGCTGGGCAATGCCGCCGACAACCGGATCGAGGGCAATGCCGGCAACGACAGCCTCAGCGGGCTTGCGGGCAACGACACGCTGATGGGCAGCATCGGCAATGACCAGGGCGACGGCGGGTCGGGTGACGACATGTTCGACGGCGGCGCGGGCAATGACCTGGCCTATGGCGGATCGGGCAATGACACGCTGCTGGGCGGGATGGGGCTGGACCGCCTTTACGGCAATTCCGGCGATGACCTGCTGGATGGCGGCGCCAACAACAGCCTGCTGTCGGGGGGCGAGGGCAACGATACCCTGCTGGGCGGCAGCGCCAACGACAACCTGATGGGCGACGAGGGCGACGACCGGATGATCGGCGGATCGGGCAACGACACCGGTCAGGGCGGCGACGGCAACGACCTGTTCGATGGCGGCGCGGGCAACGATCTGGGCTATGGCGGGGCGGGCAATGACAGCCTGAGCGGCGGATCGGGCGTCGACCGGCTGTTTGGCGGATCGGGCGACGATGTGCTGGACGGCGGATCGGGCAACAGTTTCCAGTCGGGCGGCGAAGGCAATGACACGCTGATCGGGGGCTCGAATACCGACAACCTGCAGGGCGGCGAAGGCGACGATTCCCTGCGGGCGGGCAATGGCAACGACCTGGCCTATGGCGGATCGGGCGACGACGTGATCGACGCCGAGGCGGGCAATGACAAGCTGTTCGGCGGCGCGGGCCACGACACGCTGCTGGGCGGCGCGGGGCTGGACCAGCTGCGCGGCGAAAGCGGCGACGACTGGCTTGATGGCGGATCCGGCAATGGCACGCTGATCGGGGGCGCGGGCAATGACACGCTGCTGGGCGGATCGGGCATCGACAGCCTGCTGGGCGAGGATGGCAATGACGTGATGCGCGCGGGATCGGGCAATGACCTGGCCAATGGCGGCGCGGGCGATGACCTGATCGAGGCCGAGGCGGGCAATGACCGCCTGTATGGAGGCCTTGGCGACGACACCTTGATGGGCGGCGATGGCATCGACATGATCTATGCCGGATCGGGCGATGACGTGATCGACGCGGGCACCGGCAATGACCGCGCCTATGGCGGGGCCGGAAACGACACGCTGCTGGGCGGCGACGGCATCGACATCCTGATGGGCGAGGCCGGCAACGACCTGATCGACGGCGGCGACGGCCGCAACACCCTGGTGGGCGGTGACGGCGACGACACCTTGACCGGCGGCGCCCATGACGACAGCCTGACCGGAGACGCCGGCCGCGACATCCTGTCGGGCGGCGGCGGCCGTGACCGGCTGCTGGGGGGCTTGGGCGACGACACGCTGTCGGGCGGCGCGGGCGATGACCTACTGTCGGGCGATGACGGTGATGACAGCCTGACCGGCGAAGACGGCAATGACAACCTCTATGGCCGCAACGGCGACGACACGGTGCTGGGTGGGGCGGGCAATGACCGCCTGTTCGGCGACAACGGCGCGGATCTGCTGGAGGGTGATATCGGCAACGACCAGCTGACCGGCGGCGCGGGCGACGACACGCTGACCGGCGGCGACGGCATTGACCTGCTGCGCGGCGGCACCGACGATGACCTGCTCGATGGCGGCAACGAGGCCGACCGGCTGTTCGGCGATGCCGGAGACGACACCCTGCTGGGCGGCGACGGCAACGACAGTCTTGACGGCGGGTTGGGCAACGATGTGATCACCGGCGGGCTGGGCATCGACACGCTGCGCGGCGGGCTGGGCGCGGATACGTTCGTCTTCGACACGCTGGCGGGCTGTGGCGACGTGGTGGCGGATTTCTCGATCCTGGCGGGGGATGTGCTGCAGATTTCGGGGCTGCTGCAGTCGAATGGCCTCAGCGTTTCGCAGGCGCTGGACGATGGATTGCTGGCGCTGGCGCGCTCCGGGGTGCGGGACGCGGCGCTGACCCTTGACCTCGATGGCGACGGCGGCGCCCAGGCGGTTCGGCTGGCCCTGCTGATCAACACCAGAAGCACGATCGAACTGGACGAGAGCTGGCTGACCTGACCCCTTCCCCCGGGGCACAGGCCATCCGGGGCGCGCGCCGCAGGGCCGCCAGCCGGGGACCGGGCGTCTCCGGTTCGGCCAGAAGCCGGGCCCTTCCCGGTCACGGCGATGACGGCACGGGCCTCGCTGGCGAATGCCAGCCGGCCGACCGCGCAGTACCGCAAGGATCAGCCCCGACCGGCCCTAGTACGGCCCCTCCAGCTTCTGGCGCCGCCGCCCCGTTGGTCACCCGGCATCGGCGCGGGATCGACGGCACCACAGGCCCAATGGCACGCGACGGTGATCCTGCGCCTGTTCATCTGCCCGGATGAAGCAGGCCCCAACGCCCGACCCCAGGCCTGACAGGCCGGCGCCGGGCCACAATCCGGTCGGATCGCCAGCCCACGGCCCCGCAACGCCTGCGCTGCAGCAGATCCGGTGCAGCTGCGGCTGGGGACATGCGGCAAGGCCGGGCGCCCGGCGGAAACATGGCGGCTGTCGAGGCGTTCCTGGCCCCGCGCGGTTGCAGCCGGACCGCCCCTGCAGGCGGGCTGATACGGTCCTGAAGGTCGAACAGGGCATCCAGCCAGTCCTCGAAGCCCCCCGGACCCGAGCCCCCGCCCATCGGCCCGCAGCAGCTGCCCCGCGAACCGGGACCGGCCACCGGGGCCTCATCCAGAGCACCGCCGCCCGGCACTCACCTGGCCGTGCGGTCCCGCACCGCACAACCATGGGCGGCCGGGCGATGCCGCCCGCTTCAGGCCCAGGCCGAAGGCACCGCATATCCCCCGGCGATGCCGCCCGCAAAGAGCGTATCGGCCCCGTCTTCCTTCTGCGCAGCACCGTTTCGCGCCGGGCGATCACCGTCCTGCGGCAGCGTCGCCAAAGCCGGGCGCGCGGTGCGCTCCGCATCCGTTTGCGCGGCAGGCCCTGCCTGCAGGCATCTGCGCACAGGCCTGTCCGAAACGGCGCCAAGCCGGATGACCGACAGAGCTGCCCGGCTGCAGGCCAAACCGGCTGACGGCTGGCCCGCTGACTGTCGGGCCGGATCTTGCACATCCCCGCCCCACCCCGAGGCCAAAGGACCTGCGCCCGGGCGGATGTGATCGGGGTGGCGCAAGTCACCGGGATCGCCACCAGAGAGGCACCTTCGGCCAGGGCCTTCACCGCCTGACCCGGCGGCATGCCATCGGTTTCCACCGTGACCGGGATCGCAGCCGGCAGTCCGGTCCGCGCCGCCGCAAGGGCGATGCCCGGGGCCTCGCCGGTGGCACCCAGCCTGCAGGCGCGGACCATCTGCACCCCGGCCTGCTCCTTTGTCGGCGGGGCAAGATGGGCGGCCGCGTCCTTCGGCTGCGCGATCCCCCGATGATCGCCATCGCCCCGCAGCCGATCTGCAGACGGGCCAGGGTGGCGCCCCGGCCGCAATCTGGGCGGCCAGCGCCACCGCCGCACGGGCACAATCAGGGCGGCGCATCCGCCCCATGGCAAAGATGGGCGCCCCGGCGATGCCCGCACCCGAGGGCCCGTTTTCAGGCCGGAACGGATCGGGCGAACGCCTGTTTCAGATGCCCGGCCAGCCCGCAGGATGGCGGTACCCAATGCCTGCCCCGTCCCGTTCTGCCCACAGCCTTCGCCGCGCCGCTGTGCAACCAAGGGCCGATGATCGTGGGCCAAGATCACCTGGCGGGTCAGATCCGGTTCGCCATCCTTCAGGCCATCTGCCCTGCCATCGCACCCCTGCTGGCACAGCGGCCGCGCCCGCCGGAGGTCCAGGCATCAACGGCCCCCTGGCCATCGGTCACCGCGACATGGCCTGTCCCATGCCGGGCTGGCAGGTCCCGTGCCCCTTCGCCGCCGAAACCAAGCCGCTGCACTGACCGGATCCGTCGCCCCGGATCCACCGACCGATCAGGGCGCGCATTCATGATCCATGATCATCTCGGCAATACCCGTATCCGCCCTTAAGGTTTGCCGCCAAAAGGTGACATGAAGGCAACCGAGGCCGCAGGGGACCATGCCGGTCCGCCTGGGCTTCCCGGGCGGCGCCACGGCGCATGCCCCGCCATTCACGAAACTGCGCCAGCTTGCGCGGAAAGGACAGACCATGAAGATCACCCGTTCAGGCAGCACGCCCTCGATGAAGGGCCCCGAAGCCTGGTTTACCGGCACCGTCCGCGTCGATCCGATGTTCCAGGCCGAGGCCCCCGGTCGGGTCAGCGGCGCCCATGTCACCTTCGAACCCGGCGCCCGCACCGCCTGGCACACCCATCCTGCGGGGCAGACCATCGTGATCACCTTCGGGCGCGGCCGCGTCCAGCGCGAAGGCGGCCCGGTGGAGGAGGTCTCGGCCGGAGATGTCGTCTGGTTCCCCGCCGGAGAGAAGCATTGGCACGGCGCCAGCCCCGATTGCGCCATGAGCCACCATGCGATCCAGGAAGTCATCGACGGCTCCGCCGTGACCTGGATGGAGAAGGTCTCGGACAGCGATTACGCCGGCTGAACGTTTCGCAGGCAGGACCGCTGGCAGAGCCTGACGGCCGCGCCGGCCTTGCCGCCGAGCCTTCCGGGAGGCCGCCGCGATAGACCCCTTCGGGTCATTGCGGAGGGATCGGTTTGCGCGCAGGCTGGCCCGGCGCGGGCGGGGATGAATGCAGGGGCCGCAGGGATGCGGCCGCCGCGCCGGTTCGATGGGCACAACAAACCCGGCATGTGACGCTGCACCAGCCCTGCCGGCCGCGCTTGGCGCGCGTCCCCGACCGGACCCTGTCCCACCGGTTCGATGGGCGCCCGCCCGGCGCCTCAGGCCCGGCACGGCGGATGGCATCCCCGCACCGTGCAAGGCGGAGGCCATCCGCCGTGCCGGGCAGAACGCATGGCCCCGGCCCGGAAGATCCCGGGCCCATGCGAAGGCCGGTCCGACGTCAAAGCGGCCCGGCCCGCAGAACGCGGGCCGGGTGCGGGACAGGGTCGTCCCGGGCGGGATCAGTATTCGATGACGGCGCGGATGGATTTGCCCGCATGCATCAGTTCGAAGCCCTCGTTGATCTCCTCAAGCTTCAGCTTGTGGGTGATCATCGGGTCGATCTCGATCTTGCCATCCATGTACCAGTCGACGAATTTCGGCACGTCGGTGCGGCCCTTGGCGCCACCGAAGGCCGTGCCCTTCCAGACCCGGCCGGTGACCAGCTGGAACGGACGGGTGGAAATCTCGGCCCCGGCAGGTGCCACGCCGATGATCACCGACACACCCCAGCCCCGGTGCGAGCATTCCAGCGCGTCGCGCATCACCTTGACGTTGCCGGTGGCGTCAAAGCTGTAGTCCACGCCGCCGATCTGGTCGATGCCGCGCTTGGTCAGATCGACGATCGCCTGAACCGTGTTCTCGACCTTCGAGGGGTTGACGAAATGGGTCATGCCGAACTTCTTCGCCATCTCCGCCTTGTCGTCATTCAGATCGACGCCGATGATCATGTCGGCGCCTGCCATGCGCAGGCCCTGGATCACGTTCAGCCCGATGCCGCCCAGGCCGAAGACCGCCGCGGTCGAGCCGATCTCGACTCCGGCGGTGTTGATCACCGCGCCGATGCCGGTGGTGACGCCGCAGCCGATGTAGCAGATCTTGTCGAAAGGCGCGTCCTCACGCACCTTCGCCAGGGCGATCTCGGGCATGACGGTGTGGTTGGCGAAGGTCGAGCAGCCCATGTAGTGGTAGATCGGCGTGCCATCCAGCATGTGGAAGCGGGTGGTGCCATCGGGCATCAGGCCCTTGCCCTGGGTGTTGCGGATCGCGGTGCACAGGTTGGTCTTGCCCGACAGGCAGGAGGCGCATTCGCGGCACTCGGGCGTGTAGAGCGGGATCACGTGGTCGCCGGGCTTCAGCGTGGTGACGCCCGCGCCCACCTCGATGACCACGCCGGCGCCTTCATGGCCCAGGATGCAGGGAAAGATCCCTTCCGGGTCGGCGCCCGAACGGGTGAATTCGTCGGTGTGGCACAGGCCGGTGGCCTTGATCTCGATCAGGACTTCGCCGGCTTTCGGCCCGTCCAGTTCGACTTCCATGATCTGAAGGGGTTTGCCGGCCTCGAGGGCGACGGCTGCACGGGTGCGCATGAGAAGTTCCTTTCGGTCTGTCCTTGGACCCCCGCCGCTTGGCCCGGGATGCGGGCGGCGGGATGGGGACCCGGGTCACGTTCTGCAAAGACGGTGCCCCCTGCGGCGACACCCCCTTTTACCACCCCCAGAAGTCCTATAACCCGGGCCTCGGCGCAATCGGGATGATCGGACATTTCCGGACAAGTGACCCCCAGATCGCGTCCCCCGCCCCGAAGCCGAGCCGCCATGACCGATTGCCCGCCCCCCGACACCCTGCCTGATGCATCCCACCCGGTGCGTCGCAAGGTCCAGATCGTCATCTACCCGGGCTTCAAATGCCTCGAGGCGGTCGGCCCGGTGAATGTCTTTACCGCCGCCAGCCGGGCGCTGGCCGCCGCAGCCCACCCCGCCCGCTACGAGGTCGAGCTGGTGGCCCCCGAGGCCGGGCCGGTGCCCTCGGAAAGCTTCCTGTCGCTGACCGCCGGCCGGGCGCTGGCCGATTGCCACCCCGAGGACACGGTGATGATCGCCGGGGCGCTGGATATCGCGGCGGCGCTGCAGGCCCATCCGCAGATCGTCGACTGGTGCCGCCGCCACGCCGCACGCACGGCGCGCTTTGCCTCGCTGTGCACCGGCACCTTCTTTCTGGCCGAGGCCGGGCTGCTGGACGGGCGCCGCGCCACCACCCACTGGAGCGTCGCCGAACGGCTGCGCCAAAGCTATCCGGACGTCCGCGTCGAGGCCGATGCGATCTTCCTGCGCGAGGGCAACCTTTACACCTCGGCCGGGGTGACGGCGGCCATCGACCTGGCCCTGGCCTTCGTCGAGCAGGATTTCGGCCGCGACCTGGCGCTGTCGGTGGCGCGCGACATGGTGATCTACCTCAAGCGTCCGGGCGGGCAGTCGCAGTTCAGCGCCGTGCTGACCGGCCAGTCCCAGGCCCGCGCCGGCATTGCCGACATCCGGACCTGGATCCATGCCAACCTGGACCGCAAGCTGCAGACCGGGGACCTGGCGCAACGCGCCGGCATGAGCGAGCGCAACTTCGTGCGCCAGTTCACCCGTGACGTCGGCCAAAACCCGTCGGACTATGTGATGAACGCGCGCTGCGAACGCGCCACCACGCTGCTTCTGGAAACCGGCCTGCCGGTCAAGACCATCGCGCACCGGGTCGGGTTTTCCTCGGATGACCAGATGCGCAAGGTCTTCAACCGCAAGTTCTCGCTGACGCCACGCGGCTATCGGGACCGGTTTTCGACCTCGGCCTAGGCGATCAGCCCAGGTTGGCCTCGGCGAATTCGTAATTCGCCAGCCGGTCCAGGAAATTGCTGACGTAATCGGGGCGACGGTTGCGGAAATCGACGTAATAGCTGTGTTCCCAGACATCCAGCCCCAGCAGCGCCGTGCCCTCGCCGGTGGCCAGCGGATTGACCCCGTTCGCCGTTGCGGTCACCGCCAGGCTGCCGTCGGGCTTCTGGATCAGCCAGGCCCAGCCCGAGCCGAACTGCCCCGTCGCCGCCGCCTTGAAGGCCACCTTGAACCCCTCAACCGAACCGAAGGCCTCGGTCAGGCGGGTCTCAAGCGTGCCGGGGATGCCGCCACCGCTGGGCGACAGCGCGTTCCAGAAATGGATGTGGTTCCAGTGCTGGCCCGCCTGGTTGAAGACGCCCGCACGCGCCGCATCGCCATGGGTCAGCGCAATGATCTGCTCCAGCGTCTTGCCGTGCAGGTCGGGCTGGGCCTCGACGAAGCCGTTCAGCGCCGTGACATAGGCCTGATGATGCTTGTCGTGGTGCAGTTCCAGCGTTTCCTGGCTCATGCCGCGGGCGGCCAGGGCGGCGTGGGAATAGCCGAGGTTGGGAAGGGTAAAGGTCATCTTGGGGTCTCCTTGCGGGCGGGTGCTTGCGCCCCGGGCACCGCCTTGGTATTTAACAAAGCAATTACTTTGAAAAAGATCGGAGCCAATATGTCAAGCGACGACTTGGAAAAAGATCGGTCGCCGCGCGCCGCGCCGGACCGGCTGCTGATGACGCTGAAGATGCATGGGGCGCTGACTTCGGCCGCGATCGGACGCCGCCATGGCATCACCGCCGAGGCCGCCCGCCAGCAGTTGCTGAAGCTGCACGAGGACGGGCTGGTCAGCGAAGAGCGCCGCAGCGCCGGGCGCGGCCGTCCGGCGGTGCACTGGTCGCTGACCGGGAAGGGCCAGGCGCGGTTTCCCGACACCCATGCGGCGCTGACCGTCGACCTTCTGGGCAGCATCGCCCGCGTCCTGGGCCCCGAGGCGCTGGAGCGCATCATCGCCGAACGCGAGGCCAGCACGCTGCGCCAGTACCGTGACGCCCTGGCCGACTGCGACGGGACCCGGTCGCGGCTGGAGGCCCTGGCCGCGCTGCGCAGCGCCGAAGGCTACATGGCCCGGGTCGAGGACGGCGGCGACGGCACGCTGCGCCTGATCGAGAACCACTGCCCGATCTGCGCCGCCGCCAGCGCCTGCCAGGGCTTTTGCCGGTCCGAGCAGGCGGTGTTCCAGTCCGCCCTGGGCGCCGGCACGACGGTCGAGCGCGACGAGCACATCGTCAGCGGCGCACGCCGCTGCAGCTATGTGATCCGCGAGGTCGGCGCATGACGGACGCAACCTCGCGGCTGGGCGAACCCAGCCTGCACGACGCCCTGGCCGAGGGGCTGGACGCGGCGATGATCCAGCGCGTGGTCCACCATTTCTACGCCCTGGTGCGTCGCGACCCGCTGATCGGCCCCGTCTTCCTGGCCCGGATCCCCGAAGACCACTGGCCGCAGCATCTCGACAAGATCACCGCGTTCTGGAGTTCGGCCCTGCTGGGCACCCGCAGCTACTCGGGTCGGCCGATGCCCAAGCACCAGGCCATCCCCGAGCTGGAGGACGCCCATTTCCGCCGATGGCTGGCGCTGCTGCGCCATACCGTGACCACGCTGTGTCCACCGCAGACGGCGGCGCTGTTCATCGCGCGCTCAGAGCGGATGGCCGAGGCGTTCCGGATGAACCTGGCCGCCCATCGCAGCGCCGTCCCCACCTTCCTGCGCCCCCTCACCCGCGAGGACTATCCCTGACCACCCGATCCCGGGCGGGGGGAACCGGGCGTCCGGCGAAGGCCCGCCCCCGGCCGATGCATGCGATGGCGCCTCAGACGGGCGGCGGCGGATAGACGGTGGCGCGCTTGACCACGCCATAGGCAAAGCTGGAATCGATCGAGGCGATCGCCGGGATCGCATGCAGCTTGCCCCGCACGAAATCCTCATAGGCCTGCAGGCTGCGCACCAGCACCCGCAGCAGGTAATCGGAACTGCCGGTCATCATGTAGCAATCCAGCACCTCCGGCAGGGCATGGATCGCGGCCTCGAAATGCCGGACGGTCTCGGCGGTATGGGCCTGCAGCCCGATGCGCACGAAGACCGTGATCGGCAGGCCATAGGCGGCCTCGTCGACGAGGGCGGTATAGCCGGTGATGATCCCGGCCTCTTCCAGCGCCCGCACCCGCCGCAGGCAGGGCGAGGGCGACAGGTTCACCCGCTGCGACAGATCCTGGTTGGTCAGCCGCCCGTCGCGCTGCAGCGCCGCGATGATCTGGCAATCTTTCTGATCCATTTGCGCCCTCACTGGCATGATCTGCCCCATTTTCCCTGATCAGGGCAAGGAAAGGCAAGCACTTGCCCGCCGAACCGTCCTATCCTGCCCGCACCCCACGGAGGCCCGCATGTCGACAGTTCTGACCAATCCGGCAGGATCCCCGCCGCCAGGACCCATTCCGCCCAAGGATATGCCGGGGGACGGGGCCCGTCGCCTGCAGGGCTATCTGGCGATGGCGCTGACGGTGATCGTCTGGTCGGGCTTCGCCCTGTCGGCCCGGGCGGCGTCGGGATCGGCCCTGGCCTTCGGCGACATCGCGATGATCCGCGGGCTGGTGCCGATGCTGGTCTTTCTGCCCTTCCTGCCGGCGCGCTGGCAGATGATCCGCCGGGCCGGGCCCGGGCCCTGCCTGGTGATCGCCATCGGCGGCGGCGCCCCGTTCCTGTGGCTGGCCGCCAGCGGCGGCGCCGCGACCTCGGCCGCGCATGTCGGCGCGCTGATCGCGGGCACGATGCCGGTCTCGGCCGCGCTGCTGGGCGCGCTGATCTGGCGCCGCCTGCCATCGCGCCGCGAGGCGCTGGCCCTGGCATTGATCCTGGCGGGCGCCCTGCTGCTGATCCTGGGACAGCCGCTGCCCGGTACGGGGGCGGCGCGAGGGATCGCCCTGCTGCTGGGGGCCAGCCTGCTTTGGGCGGCCTTCACCCTGGCGCTGCGGGCTTCGCGGATGGATCCCATTGCCTGCGGGCTGACGGCCGCCATCCCCACCACGCTGGGGCTGGCGGTGCTGATGGGGCTGGGGGTGGTGCCGACGCGGCTGGGCCAGTTCAGCCTGCACGACGCCCTGCCCT
Organism: Pseudooceanicola sp. NS-SX9; assembly: GCF_057380705.1. Taxonomy (NCBI): domain Bacteria; kingdom Pseudomonadati; phylum Pseudomonadota; class Alphaproteobacteria; order Rhodobacterales; family Paracoccaceae; genus Pseudooceanicola; species Pseudooceanicola sp. NS-SX9. Next base: position 43,142 of record NZ_JBXXRN010000005.1, read on the forward strand.
TCATCGCGGCTCAGGGGCTGGGGGTCGGCGTGGTGTCCAGCCTGGCCTATGCCTTTGCGATCTCGCGGATCGGTCCGGCGCGCTGCGCGGCCCTGGGGGCCCTGGCCCCGGCGCTGACCGCCGTCCTGGCAATCCCGCTGCTGCACGAGGCCCTGACGCCGCTGATGCTGATCGCGCTGCTGACGGTCTGCGGCGGCGTGCTGCTGTCCCACCGCCGCTGAGGTCCGGTCGGCCAGCCCCCGCCGGGCCGCTCCCCCTGTGCGCCGATGACGCAGCGCCTCTGCCCCGCCGATCGGTCAGACATCGGCCAGGGGCCGGGGCGCACGCGCCCGCCCCCCGCCCGGAAAGGACCAATGACATGAGCCCCGCAGACATCCCCGGCTTTGACATCCCCCGCACCGCCCCCCAGGGCTTTGAGCACGAACCCGACGCCACCGGTGGCTACTGGCATCACCGGCCGCTCAACACCTTGCCGCCGCCGGATTTCATCGGGCCCTACGCGCGCCACCGCCCGCTGCCCACCCCCGGGATCGAGACCCGCCACGCCCATATCATCGGCGGTGGCATCGGCGGTCTGGCGGCGGCCTTCTACCTGATCCGCGACGGCCACATGCCCCCCGAAAACATCACCATCCTCGAGGAAATGCCGCAGGAGGGCGGCTCGATGGATGGGGCGGGCAACCCCGAGGACGGCTATATCGTGCGCGGCGGCCGCGAGATGAACTGGAACTACGACACCCTGTGGGATCTGTTCCAGGAGGTCCCCGCCGCCGAGCTGCCCGCGGGCTATTCGGTCCTCGATGAATACCGGATGGTCAACGACAACGACCCGAACCATTCGAAATCCCGGCTGATGCGCAATTGCGGCGAGGTGATGGATTTCACCGATTTCGGCCTGAGCCCCGCCCAGCAATGGGAAATGGTCCGCCTGCTGATGAAGCGCAAGGAGGACCTCGACGACATCGCGATCGAGGACTATTTCAGCCCCGGCTTCCTGAAAAGCAACTTCTGGTTCCTGTTCCGCTCGATGTTCGCGTTCAAGGATTGCCACAGCCTGCTGGAAGCCAAGCTCTACATGCACCGGTTCCTCGATTCCATCGACGGCTTCGGGGACATGTCGGTGCTGGTCTTCCCCAAGTACAACCAGTTCGACACCTTCATCAAACCGCTCTCGAAGATGCTGCGCGAGAAGGGGGTGAAGATGCAGTTCGGCACCCGCGTGCAGGATCTGGAGATGACCTTTGCGGGCGGCGACAAGACCGTGACCGCGATCCTTGGCACGCAGGATGGCGCGCCCCTCAGGATCCCCGTGGCGCCGGGGGATCTGGTCTTTGCGCTGACCGGCTCGATGACGGAAAACACCGCCTATGGCGATGCCGGTCGCGTGCCGCAGCTGACCGTCGGGCGCCATGATCCCGGCCCCGAAAGCGGCTGGGCGCTGTGGCAGGCGCTGGCGGAAAAATCCCCCGTCTTCGGCCATCCCGAGAAGTTCTTTGGCGACACGGGCCAGTCGATGTGGGAATCCGCCACGCTGACCTGCCGCCCCTCGGCGCTGACGGAACGGCTGGCGGCGCTGTCGGTCAACGATCCGCTCAGCGGGCGCAGCGCGACCGGCGGCATCATCACCTTCACCGATTCCAACTGGCTGCTCAGCGTCACCATCAACCGCCAGCCGCATTTCCCCGACCAGCCCAAGGATACCGTGGTGGTCTGGCTGTACGGCCTGCTGATGGACCGCCCCGGCAACCGCGTGGCGAAACCCATGCCCGACTGCACCGGCGCCGAGATCCTGGCCGAGCTGTGCCACCATCTGGGCATCCCCGAAGATCTCGATGCGGTGCTGGCGCAGACCAAGGTGCGCACCGCGCTGATGCCCTATATCACCGCGCAGTTCATGTGCCGCGCCGCCGGCGACCGGCCCCGCCCGGTGCCCGAGGGCTGCACCAACCTGGGCCTGATCGGCCAGTTCGTCGAGACCCGCAACGACATCATCTTCACCATGGAGGCCTCGATCCGGACGGCGCGGATCGGCGTCTACACCCTGCTGAACATCCCCAAGCAGGTGCCCGACATCAGCCCCACGCAATACGACATCCGCAACATGATCAAGGCGGCGCGGGCGATCAACAGCGGCAAGCCCTTCCCCGGGGAACGCCTGCTGCACCGGCTGCTGGACCGAACCTATTTCGCCCACATCCTGCCGCCCCTGCCCGAGGCGCCCTCGGACGGGGCGCTGCGCCACGAGGTCCGGCAGATCCTGGAGGCGGGGCTGGGCCGCGGCAGCGCCATGGCCGCCGAGATCGGCGGCTGGATCGGCAGGCTGCGCGACGGACCCCACGATCCCCGGCGCTGAGCGCCGCCGCGCGGGCCCCTGATCCCGGGGCCCGCGCGACCGGCATTCAGGTGCCGGTGACCGTGGGGATGCGGGGGTTCTCGGGATCGTGCTGGACCCGCGCCGCCACCGCCACGGTCAGCGCCTGCGCCAGGCACATCGGCGCGGCCAGCGACCGCGAGAAGGTATAGTCGTGCTCGGGGATGGCAAAAAGCACGGCTGCGGTCTTGGCCAGCGGCGACAGCGTGCTGTCGGAAATCGCGATCACCGGCACCCCGGCGGCGCCCGCCTCTTCGACGATATTGACGACCTCGGTCGCGTAAAAGCGGAACGACACTGCCAGCAGCACGTCGTCGGGGCGCATGGTGCGCGCCATATGGGTCGCCAGACCGCCGCCCTGCGACAACAGCAGGCAGCGCTTGCCCAGCATGGTCAGCACATAGCGCAACAGCTCCACCACCGGGGCCGAGCGCAGCTGGCCGATCAGATAGACCGTGCCCGCCCGTTCGATCAGATCGGCAGCGGCAGCCAGATCCCCGGCCGGGGTCTCCTCCAGCAGATCCTGAAGCGAGGCCATGTCGCGCACCACCAGATCCCGCAGAAAGCCGAATTCCGAACGGTCCTCGCGGTTCGCCAGATCGGCGCTGAGCGCGGCCTTGCGGGCCTCGAACCCCGGGGCGGCAGTGGCCAGGCGCTTGCGGAACAGCACCTGCAGATCCTTGAAGCCTCGGTAGCCCAGCGACTGCGCAAAGCGCACGAAGCTGGAGGCATGGATGCCGCATTGCGCCGCGATCGCCGTCACCGAAAGCACCGCCACGTCATTGGGATTTTGCGTCAGATAGACCGAGATCCGCTGGTAGGTGCTGCTCATCTGGTCGTGACGGTCGTGGATCTCTCGGATCAGGTCCTCGTAGGTTTCGGGCGGGGTCCGCATCGGGTCGGTCTTCCTCTGTGCCTGCGCAACCTCCTTAGCAACGGCGGGCAAGGCGGTGCAATATTCGTTGCATGCCGGGGGCTGATCAAGGGTCCGGCCCCGGCATCGGTCAGGCCGTGGCACGGGGTCGGTTGACCACCAGCCCCGGCTCGATGGTGCCCGCCAGAAAATCCAGCGCATTGCCGATCGCCGCCAGCGCCATGCGTTCGCTGCACTCGTTGGTCAGCCCGGCGATATGCGGCGAGAGCAGCACGTTCGGCAGATCGAACAGCGCCGAAGTCCCGTCGGGCGGTTCCGCATCGAAGACATCCAGGCCCGCCGCCGCCACCTGACCCGAACGCAGCGCCTGCGCCAGCGCCGCCTCGCAGACCACGCCGCCCCGGGCGGTGTTCGACAGGATCATCCCGGGCTTCATCGCCGCGAAGGCCTGGGCATCCAGCAGGGGCCGGGCGGCGCGCGGCACATGGACCGACAGGCAATCGGCCCAGCCCAGCCCCTCGGCCAGGGTGGTGACGGGGCGCACCGGCCCCTCGGGCCAGCCGGCGCCCTGCAGGAAGGGGTCGAAGGCGCGCACCTCCATGTCGAAACCCGCCGCCATCCGCGCCAGATGCCGCCCGATCCGCCCATAGCCCAGGATCAGCAGCCGCTTGCCGGAAACCTCGCGTTGCAGCAGCCGGTTGCGCCAGTTCCACTGGCCGGGCATGCGCACCGCCAGATCCGCCGCCCGGGCCTGCTTGGCCACCGCCAGAAGCTGCATCATCGCATGTTCCGCCACCGAGACCGAATTCACGTCACCAACGATGGTCAGCCCGATGCCACGCCGGTTCAACGCCTCCAGATCGACGGAATCGTACCCCACCCCATGCCGCGACACGACCCTGAGCCGCCTGGCCCGGGCGATGGTTTCCGCCCCGAGGGGCTGGGTGCGGATCACCAGCGCGTCGGCCTCGGCAATGCGCGCGGCGCAGGAGGCTTCCGAGACTTCGGTGATGTAATCCACCGTCACGCCCTGCGCCGCGACCTCGCGCAGCAGCGCCTCGCCTGCGGGATGCAGCTGCCCGGCCACCAGAAGACGGGTCATCAGTAGGCCCCTTTCACGGGTTCGGGGGCGGGGTCTGCCGGCGTCTCCTCGGTCAGGCGGCGCCAGGTCGCGACCGATTGCGCCGCCGCCGCCGCCAGCAGCCGCGTGTCCCCCGACACCGTCGTCATGTCAAAGCCCCAGCCCACGGCGCGCGCCGCGTATTCCGGCGTGCCGCAATGGATCGCCGCCTTCAGCCCGTTGCGCTTGCAGGCCGCCAGGATGGTCTGGATCGCCGCGATCACCTCGGGCTCCTCGCGGTCGAAGGCCGGGGTCAGCCGCCCTTCGGAAAGCGAAAACGCCAGATCCGCCGGGCCGATGTAGATCCCGTCGAGGCCCGGGGTCGCGGCGATCTCCTCAAGGTTTTCCATCGCCTCGGCGGTCTCGATCATGGCCCAGGCCAGGACCTCGCGGTTGGCCTCGGCGGCATAGTCGGCACCGGCGGCATAGACCGCGCGGGTCGGGCCAAAACTGCGTTCGCCCAGGGGCGGATAGCGCATGTAGCGCACGAAATCCTCGGCCTGGGCGCGGGTGTTGATCATCGGGCAGATGATGCCGTAGGCGCCCGCATCCAGCACCTTCATGATCCAGGCCGGATCCAGCCAGGGCACCCGCGCCATCAGCACCTTGTCCGAGGCGCGCATGGCCTGGAACATCGCCAGCACGTCCTTGTAATCGACCGCGCCGTGCTGGATGTCGATCGAGATCGCGTCATAGTCCTGCGCGGCCATGATCTCGGCGCCGAAGGGGCTGGCGATGGACAGCCAGCCGTGCAGCACGGGGCGGCCCTCGGCCCAGATCTGGCGCAGCTTGTTCTTCTTCATGGTCATTCCTCCGGGTCTGTCAGTGGGGCGCGCGCAGCGCGTCGGGGTCGGTGTCGGGGGTGGGGGCCTCGCGGTGGCGTTGCCACAGGACCACCCCCAGGAAGACGGCGGCCAGCAGCAGCAGGGTCAGGCTGATCGGCTGGCGCAGGAACTGCGTCCAGTCGCCGTTGAAGACCAGCATGCCACGGCGCAGGTTGGATTCCATCAGGCTTCCCAGGATCAGCCCCAGGATCACCGGCGCGGTGCCAAAGCCGTAACGGTTCAGGAAAAAGCCCAGCAGGCCGAAGCCGAACATCAGCCAGACCTCGAACAGCGATCCGTTGACCCCGTAGACGCCGATCACGCAGAACATCAGGATCATCGGCATCAGCAGGCGGAACGGCACCTGAAGGATGCGGATGAACAGGCGGATGCCCAGCAGCTGGGTCAGGAACATCACCACATTGGCCAGAAGGAAGGCCAGCAGGATGCCGTAGAACAGCGTCGCCTGCTGCTCGAACAGGCCCGGGCCCGGGCGCACGCCCTGTATCGTCAGCCCGCCCATCAGCACGGCGGTCGCCACCTCTCCGGGCACGCCCAGCGTCAGCATCGGGATCAGCGCGCCGCCCGCCGTGGCATTGTTGGCGCTTTCCGAGGCGATGACGCCATCGGGATGGCCGGTGCCGAATTTCTCGGGCGTCTTCGACATGCGCCGCGCCTGGTCATAGGACAGGAACGACGCGATCGAGCCCCCGGCCCCCGGGATCGCGCCGATCACCGTGCCGATCACCGTCGAGACCGAGATCACCTTCCAGCCCCGCGCCAGCAGACGCCAGGGGATATGGGCGGCGCGCGGCTGGGCCATGGCCTCGGGCGGGGTGGTCAGGCCGGTGCGCTCGGCGATGTCCTGAAGCACCTGCGACACTGCGAAAAGGCCGATCAGCGCCGGCAGCAGGCCGATGCCGGTGATCAGCGCCGGCTGGCCTGCGGTAAAGCGCAGCACGCCGGTCATCGGGTCCGATCCCACCGTCGCCAGCCCCAGCCCCAGCAGCCCCGCCGCCACCCCGCGCAGCACCGATCCCGACGAGACCGAGGCGATGATGACGATGCCGAAGACGCCCAGGGCAAAGAACTCGGCCGGGCCGAAGGCCAGCGCGAAGCGGGCGATGGGCGGCGCGAAGAGGATCAGGAACAGCGCCCCGATCACCCCGCCGATGAAGGAGGAGGCCAGCGCCAGGCCCAGGGCCTCTCCGGCGCGGCCGTTGCGCACCATGGGAAAGCCGTCAAGCGTGGTGCAGACCGACGAGGGCGTGCCGGGGATGTTGAGCAGCAGCGCCGGGATCGCGCCCCCGGCAATGGCGCCGCAGAACGCACCCAGCAACATCCCCATGCCCATGATCGGCCCCATGCCGAAGGTCAGCGGGATCAGCAGCGCGATCGCCATGGCCGCCGACAGGCCCGGCAGCGCCCCCATGATCAGCCCCAGAAGCGTGCCCGCCAGGATGCCCAGCAGCACCCGCAGATCGGCGACCATCGCCAGGGAATCCAGTAACATGTCCATCCGGTGTCTCCTTTCGCTTACGGGAAGACCAGGCCGAAGCCACGGGTGAAGATCAGGTAAGAGGCCAGCGCCACCAGCACCGAGAACAGCGCCGCCCCCGCAAGCCCCTTCCAGGTCGGGCGGGGGGCGGCGGGTTCCAGCAGGCGGGTGCACAGCAGCACCGCCAGGAACAGAAAGCCGATGGTTGCGGGCAGGAAGCCCAGCCAGCCAAGCGCCGCCAGATAAAGGCCCAGCAGCCCCGCCGTACCCGCCAGCCCCAGGGCCCGCAGGCCGTGCAAGGCGGGCCCGCTGTGCGAACCGGCCCGCGCCGCCCGCAGGTCCTGCCACAGCAGTGCCAGCATCACCACGACACCCAGGCCGCTGATCACGCCGGGAAAGGCGCCGGGGCCGATGCCCATGCCGCCCTGCGGCAGGCCCCGCGCCGCCACCGCCCCACCCAGGGCCAGCACCAGCAGCGCCAGGTCGAAAAAGATCTTGCCCGAAAGCATGTCACATCCCTCCTGTCCATGTCCCGGGCCATGCGGGCCCGGGGGGCGCAACGCCGGGCCGCAGATGCCCGGCGCGGATCCTGGGGCCCCTCACTGGGCCGCCACGGCTTCGGTCAGCGGCAGGAACAGATCCTGCGCCTGACGCACGAAGGCCTGCAGGTCGTCGCCGTAGATCGGGTTCAGGTCAAAACCCAGATTGGCCATGGTCTGGCGGAACTCCGGGTCCGCGACCGCGGTCTTCAGCGCGTCTTCCCAGCGGGCCAGGATTGCCGGATCCACCCCCTTGGGCGCCGCGATCCCGCGCCATTGCGCCGTCGTCAGATCGACGCCCAGATCCTTGAACAGCGGCACATCCGGCAGCAGCGCCGAGGGCGAGGTCGCCGCCAGCGGGATCAGCCCACCGTCGCCCTCGATCGCGGCGGCGGCATCCGAGGGTTGCAGCACCACGCCGTCGATATGCCCGCCCAATGCCGCCGCCGCCGCATCGGCATTGCCGCCATAGGGAATGAAATTCGCCTTCAGGCCCAGGTCCCGTGCCATGGCGATGGTCATGATATGCCCCGAAGAGCCCACCCCCGCGACCCCCAGCGTCACCGGCTTGTCCTGCGAGGCGGCGATGAAGCTTTGCAGATCGCTCCAGCGGTCCGAGCGGGCGACGGTCAGCACATAGGGTTCTTCGGTGATGCGGGCGATATAGTCGAAATCATCGGCCTTGAAGGGCACGTTGCCCATGCCCACCAGCGTGAAGACGGCGTTCAGCGGCACCGTGACGGTATAGCCGTCGGGCCGCGCCGCCAGCGCCTGCATATAGCCCACCGCCCCGCCGCCCCCGGCGACATTGCGCACCACCACATCGGTGCCAAGCGCCGCTTCCAGCGGCCGCTGCAGCGCCCGGGCAAAGCTGTCGGCCCCGCCGCCGGCGCTGTAGGGCACGATGATAGTCACGGGCTTTGCGGGAAACTCCCGCGCCCGGGCCGCCGGGGTCAGAATGGAAACGGCCAGCGTCAGCCCAAGGGCCGCGGCCTTCACGAGGTTCGCGATCATGATGTCCTCCCAGTGATCAGGCCCGGCGGGCGCGCGTCGGCGCACCCGGCAGGCCGGGGGCCCCGGCCCTGCGCCGGAAGCCTGTGGTGATGTCGATTGTCCTGTGCGTCCCCCGGCCCGCCACCTCCTGCGGGGGCGGGGACGCATCCTCCCGTCCTGGCGGACTGCTACAACCGCCACGGTCACATTGCAACGTTTATTGCCAACATTGCAATATGCAATTTTCAAATCAAAGCAGATCCGGCCACCCCGCCGCAACGCCCCCCAGTCCAAAGCACTGGTCCCTCGGGGAAAGGGCAGCGCGGGCGCCCGGACCCTCTGGTCAGGCGGGCGCGATACCGTGCGACGCGGCAAAGGCCGTGGTGGCGAAGGTCACGAAGCTGCGCAGCCGCGGAGTCATCAGGCGGTCACGGTAATACAGCAGCCACATCGGGCGCTCGCCCAGCTGCCAGTCGGGCAGCAGGCGGACCAGCCGGCCGGCCTCCAGGTCCTGGCGCAGCAGGATCTCGGGTTGCAGGATCAGCCCCAGCCCGGCTTGCGCCGCCACCCGCACCGCCTGACCGCTGTTGACCGTGACCTGCCGGGGCGGCGTCACCTCGACCGTCTGCCCGTCGCGCGCAAAGCGCCAGGGCAGCCCGGCCGAGGGCGTGAAGGCGATGGCCTCGTGCCGGGCCAGCGCCTCGGGGTGGTCGGGCAGGCCCCGGCGCGCCAGATAGGCCGGCGCGGCGCACAGCACCATCCGGTATGGCGCGAGCGGCCGGGCAATGACGCTGCTGTCGGGCATCGCCCCAATGCGGAACGCCAGGTCAAAGCCCTCTTCCACCAGATCAACGTTGCGATCGGTCAGGGTGATGTCGATCTGCACATCGGGCGCGCTGTCGCGATAGGCGCCAAGCGCGGGCATCAGCGCCTCGGCGCCAAAGGTCGTGGGCGCGGTGATCCGCAACCGGCCGCGGAGGCGGCTTTGCTGCAGCTCGGCCGCCTCGTCCGCCAGGGCGATACGCTCCAGGATGTCGCGGCATTGCTCCAGGTAGCGGGCGCCGAAATCCGTCAGGCTTTGCCGACGGGTGGTGCGGTTCAGCAGACGGGTCCCCAGCCGGGCCTCCAGCGCGGCCAGCTGCTGGCCCACCATCGCCGGCGACAAACCCAGCTGGACCGCAGCGGCGCTCATCGAGCCCGCCTGAACCGTCGCCACAAAGGCCTGCATCCCGCGCACCAGATCCATTCCCTGAAATTCCCATCAAATGATTCAAATGTTCCGCCAATTATCGCGATCAAAGGATGGAATTACAACGGCTGCACCCGATATCCGACAGAGGACACCATCATGCAGCCACGCTTTGCCGGGCGAACCATCCTTGTCACCGGCGCCGGAACCGGCATGGGGCGCGCCGCCGCGCGACGCCTGGCCCAAGAGGGCGCCCGGACCATCCTGGTGGGGCGCCGGGCCGCGCCGCTCGAAAGCCTCGCAGCCGAGATCGCCTTGGCGGGGGGGACGGCGCTGGCCCTGCCCTGCGACATTTCCAACCCGGCCGCCGTGCAGGCGATGGTACGGCAGGCGGCAGATCCGCAGGGCCGGATCCACGGCCTGTTCGCCAATGCCGGGGTGCTGGGGACGTTCCAACCGCTGGCCGGGACCCAGGTCGCCGACATCGCGGCGCTGAGCGCGACCAATCTGCTGGGCACCTTCCAGACCCTGCAACTGTGTCTGCCGGCGCTGCAGGACGGGGCGATCGTGGTGAATGCCTCCTGGACGGCGACCGGCGTGATGCCCGGCGCCGGGGCCTATGCCGCCACCAAGGCGGCGCTGCTGGCCCTGGTGCGCACACTGGCGCTGGAACAGGGCCCGCGCGGCCTCAGGGTCAACAGCATCAGCCCGGGGATCATCGTGACGGCGATGGCCGAGGCGGCGCTGGATCCGGCCGTGGCCGCGCGGCTGGCCGCCCACAGCGCCCTGGGCCGCAACGGCACCCCCGAGGATATCGCGGGCACCGTGGCCTGGCTGCTGTCCGACGACGCCCGCTTCGTGACCGGCCAGGACATCCTGGTCGATGGCGGCTTCACCCTGGGCGGCGCGCGCCTGTAACCCCGAAACCAACCGAAAGGACAATCCGATGGACCTGGGACTGCGTGGCAAGCGCGCCATCGTCACCGGCGGCAGCGCCGGCATCGGCGCCGAGATCGTGACCCTGCTGGTGCAGGAAGGGGCCGAGGTCGCCTTCTGCGCCCGCACCCCGGCGCGCATCGACCGCCTGTGCCGCCGGCTGCAGGCCGGGGCCGGACCCGGCCAGGCGCATGGCACCGCCCTTGATGCGACGGATCGCGCAGAACTCGCGGGCTGGCTGGACGGCATCGGGCCCTTTGACATCGCAATCGCCGGTGTCAGCGCGCTGTCCGGCGACTGGCAAGCCGCCCTCGGTACCGATCTGCAGGGCACCCTCGCCCTCATCGAGGAAGCCTCGGGGCGGATCCGCGACGGTGGCGCGATCACCTATGTCGGATCGAAGGCCAGCGGCATCGCCACGCCCGGCTTCGAGGCCTATGGCGCGGTCAAGGCGGCGATGGTGCATTATGCCAAATCGGCCGCCAGCCGGGTGATTGCCCGCGGCGTCCGCGTCAACGTCGTCTCGCCCGGCGATACCTTCGTGGATGGCGGCTTTTGGGACCATATCCGGGCCAGCGCCCCCGAGATCCACGCCGCAGCCATCGCTGGCAACCCGCTCGGGCGGCTGGCCCGCCCCGAGGAAATCGCCCGCGTCGCGGTTTTCCTGTCCAGCCCCGCCGCCAGCTTTGTCAGCGGTGCGAACTGGCATGTCGATGGCGGCGCGGGTGGTCATGTCCGCTTCTAGCCGCCCGGGTCTGGCGGCAGGGCCAGCTGGCGCTCGATCTCGATCAGGCGCTGCTTGCGCCACAGGCCGCCGCCATAGCCGGTCAGGCTGCCGTCGGCGCCGATGACACGGTGGCAGGGGATCATCAGCGCGATCTGGTTGGCGCCGTTGGCCCGCGCCACGGCGCGGCTGGCCGAGGGTCGACCGGTCTGCCGCGCCAGGTCGGAATAGCTGCAGGTCCAGCCTGGCGGGATCTCTCTCAGGGCGGCCCAGACCTGCCGGGTGAAGGCACTGCCCGCCAGTGCCAGCGGCGTGCGGAACCTGCCCGAGCGTCCGGCGAAATAATCTGCCAGCTCGGCCGCGGCCTGCTCGGTCGCGGGCAGGGCACCGATCCCGATCCCCTGTTTCGAGGCCGTCTGCAGCCGGGCCAGCTCGGCCGGCAGGGCCGGGCGATCGGTGAATTCCAGCAGGTGCAGGTGGCTGCGGCTGCCCACTGCGATCATGTCGCCAAGGGGCGTCGGGATCCAGGTGGCCTGCAGCAGCCGCCCCGGTCGCAGATCCGCCGGGGCACAGCCCAGCAACCGGGCAAAGGCCGCGCGAAAGGCACTGGGAGAGTCAAAGCTGGCCTCGTGCTGGGCGGTGATCACCTTGCCCCCCTCGGCCAGCGTGCGGAACCCGGCGCGCAGGCGGCGCAGGCGGGCCATTTCCAGGAAGGTCATGCCGAACTGCCGCTTGAAGCTGCGCCGCACCGTCGAAGGGTCATGACCCAATTCGGCGACATGGCGTTCCGACCAGCGCCGGTCGGGCTGCGCCTCCAGCGCCTCCAGCAGGGCGGCGATGGTCGGATCGGCCAGCGCGGCCGCCTGCATAGGATGACAGCGCTTGCAGGGCCGGTAGCCTGCCTCGAGGCAGGCGGCGATGGTGGGGTGGAAGGTGCAGTTCTCGCGGCGGGGCTTGCGGGCCGGACAGGTCAGCCGGCAGAACACCCCCGTCGAGGCGACGCAGACAAAGACCTGCCCGTCATAGCGCGCATCGCGGGCCAGAAGGGCATCATAAAGGGTGTCGGGGTCAGGAAGATCGAACAGCATGCCCCGACCCTAGCCGCCCGCGCCGCATCCTGCCGCCGTTTTTCGGGCGTCTATTCGCGATTTCCGCGCCCGGGTCCCGCGGCAGGGCCAGCCCCCCTGCGCGCGCCCGCCGCCCGTTTCAGGCAACCTCTCCAGCGTCGGGCGCCGGGGCCTCGGCCCGCTGCAGGACCGCGGCAAAGAAGCCGTCGGTGTCGTGGCGGGCGGGCGTCAGCGACAGAAACTCGGGATGGGCCGAGCCCTGCAGCTGCGGCGCGACCGCGCGCAGCGGCACCACCTGGAAATCGGCATGGGCGGCCAGGAAGGCCGTCACCTGCGCCTCGTTCTCCTCGGGCAGCAGGGAACAGGTGGCATAGACCAGTCGCCCGCCGGGCCGGACCAGCCGCGCCGCACTGGCCAGGATCCGCGCCTGCAGCGCCACCAGCGTGTCCAGCCCCTGGTCTTCCGCCGGGCGCCAGCGGGCATCGGGATTGCGCCGCCAGGTGCCGGTGCCGCTGCAGGGCGCATCCACCAGCACACGGTCAAAGCCGCCCTTGTGGCGTTTCACCCAGCGGTCGGTCTCGCTGGCCAGAAGGCGGGTTTCGGCATTGTGGACGCCAGCCTTGCGGAACCGCTCGGCCGAGCGTTTCAGCCGCCCCTCGTTGACATCGCAGGCGATGATGCGGCCCTTGTTGGCCATCTGCGCCGCAATCGCCAGGGTCTTGCCACCGGCGCCGGCACAGAAATCCACCACCCGCTCGCCCGGGCGGGCCTCCAGAAGCTGGGCCACCAGCTGCGAGCCCTCATCCTGGATCTCCAGCGCGCCGCTGCGCAGCGCCGGCAGTCGGGCCAGCGACAGCCGTTCCCGCAGGCGGATGCCCTGCGGCGCCAGCTCCGAGGCCTCGGGGTGCAGGCCCAGATCCTTCAGCTCCCGCAGCATGTCCGGGCGGTTGGCGCGCAGCGTGTTGACCCGCAGATCCAGCGCAGGCGGCGTCAGCAGCGCGGCCATCTCGGGGGCGAAGGACGCACCGAAGCGGCGCCGCAGCGCGTCCAGCGCCCAGTCCGGGCATTCCACGCGCACCTCTTCGGGCATGGCGGGATGTTCGATCGTGCCCCCCTGCAGCTTGACCAGCAGCGACTGTTCGGCCGCATCCAGCGGCGCGGGGGCGAAGGGCGCACCGCTGAACAGACGGCCGATCTGGTCCGGCCTGCGCCCCTCGGCCAGCACCAGCCAGGCCAGCATCCGGTGGCGGGGCGTGTCGGCGCGGCCGTGACGCTGCAGCCACCAGCCCAGCCGCGCGCGGTGCCGCAGCAGGGCCGCGAGGCGCTCCAGGATATCGCCGCGGTCGTGGTCCTCCAGCTTGCGCCGGCCCCGCAACCAGGCCGAGATGACGGCATCCGCCGGACGGGCGACGCGGTCGACGTCTTCCAGAAGGTCAAGAGTGGCTTGCAGGCGGGCGGCAGGGGTCATGGTCGGACAGTCAGCTTGGGGCACGAGGGAACGGGCGAAGGCGGCCCCGTCGGGGGCAGCGGCGGCCTTGCGGCCATGAGGGGTGCTTACTGGCAGGCCCGGGGTTTGGAAACCGGCATTTTGCGGCCCCGAGCCGGATCGCGGCGGCATCCGGCAGCGGACCCGGCCTGACGCCGGTCAGATCTGATCCCCGATCGCCGCCTTGTCGATGACCGAGCAGACGGCCTGGATCAGCGGCCCATCGTAGGTATAAAAGACGTTTTCGGTAAAGCGGACACGGCGGCCCTGCACCGGCCAGCCGAACAGGATGCCCTTCGGGTGGCAGTCGAAGGCCAGGCGGCTGGCCACCACCGGCGGATCGCAGATCACCTGCACCGCCCGGAACGCCAGGTCTGGAATGGCCTCGAAATCGCCGATCAGCATGTCTCGGTAGCCCTCCAGCCCGATCTGCCGGCCATTGTAGAGCACCGTTTCGGCCACATGGCGCCCCAGCCCGGCCCAGTCCTGGCGGTTCAGACAGTCCAGATAGCCCGCATAGGCCCCGATCAGCGCATCCCGTGTCATCCGCCCCCCCTCCCATGGCTGGCCCGGCCCCAGCCTAGCAGCCCCCGGCCCCCGGCGCACGCCCACATCGGCCCGCAACCCTGGCCCGGGGATCGCAGGGCGGTCGACGGCTGGCCAGGGTCCAACGTCCCGGGCAACCGAACCGGCTGTGGCCCGGCCGGGTGCCCCGCGCGCGCCGGGCGCCGTCGTGGACGCCGCGGCCCATGCACGTGACGGGGCCTTGCCCCCTCAGCCACGCAACCCCGGGCCGAGCGATGACAAGACGCGCGCCACGGCCTAGGGTCCGGCAACCGTCCCGCCGCAACCTGCCCGAGGTCCCCCTGATGTTTGCCTGGTTCGAACGCCGCATCGACCCCTACCCCGCGCATCCCCCCGAGATGCCGCCCCGTGGTTTCCTGCGCTTCATCGTGCATTTCAGCCGGGGCGCCCTGCCCTGGCTGGGGCTTCTGGCGCTTGGCTCGGGGCTGATCGCGCTGGTCGAGGTGATGCTGTTCGGCTGGCTGGGCGATCTGGTCGACAGCCTTTCTACCACCCCGCGCGAGGTCTTCTGGCAGCAGCAGGGCCTGCATGTCGCGCTGATGGCGGTGGTGCTGCTGGTGCTGATGCCGGTGCTGACGGTGCTGTCGTCCATGGTGCTGCACCAGACGCTGATGGGCAATTTCCCGCAGCGCATCCGCTGGCAGGCGCATCGCTACCTGCTGCGCCAGTCGATCGGCTATTTCCAGGATGAATTCGCCGGCCGGATTTCCCAGCGGCTGATGCAGACCGCGCTGGCCGTGCGCGAGGTGGCGATGAAGACGATGGACGTGGGCAGCTACGTGCTGATCTACTTTGTCGGTGCGCTGGTTCTGGCGGCCGGTCAGGACTGGCGGCTGGCCCTGCCCTTCGTGCTTTGGGCGCTGGCCTATGGGGCAATGCTGTGGCAGATCGTGCCGCGGCTGGGCGCCGTGGCCCAGGCCCAGGCCGATGCCCGCAGCGCCATGACCGGGCAGATCGTCGACAGCTACACCAACATCGCCACGGTCAAGCTGTTCTCGCATTCCGACCGCGAAGAGCGCTGGATGCGCGACGGCATGGACCGCTTTCTGGCCACCGTGCACCGGCAGATGCGTCTTTCCAGCCTGCAGGACGTGGTGCTGAACCTGATCAACGTCTGGCTGGTGGGATCGGTCGCGGGGCTGGGGCTGTGGCTGTGGACCACCGGCCAGGTCGAGGTCGGCGCGGTCGCCGTCGCCGTGCCGCTGGCGCTGCGCCTCAACAACATGGCGCACTGGATCATGTGGGAATTCGCCGCCCTGTTCGAGAACGTCGGCACCGTGCGCGACGGCATCACCAGCCTGGCCCTGCCGCGCGAGGTCCGCGATGCCCCCGACGCCCCCGCGCTGCGTCCGGGCGCCGGAGAGATCCGCTTTGACAACGTCGTCTTCCGCTACCGCGCGCAGGAGGGCACGAAGCCGCTGGCGGTGCTCGACGGGCTCAGCCTGGTGCTGAGGCCCGGCGAACGCGTCGGCGTCGTCGGGCGCTCGGGGGCGGGCAAGTCGACGCTGATCAACCTGCTGCTGCGCTTCCACGACCTGGAGGGCGGCCGGATCAGCATCGACGGCCAGGACATTTCGCGGGTCAGCCAGGAAAGCCTGCGCGCGGCGATCGGGGTGGTGACGCAGGACAGTTCCCTGCTGCACCGCTCGGTCCGCGAGAACATCGCCTATGGCCGCCCCGAGGCCAGCGACGCCCAGATCGCGGCCGCCCTGCGCACCGCCGAGGCCGACGGCTTTGTGCCGATGCTGACCGACAGCGCCGGTCGCCGGGGTCTTGAGGCCCATGTCGGCGAACGCGGCGTGCGCCTGTCGGGCGGCCAGCGCCAGCGCATCGCCATCGCCCGCGTCGCCCTGAAGGACGCCCCGATCCTGGTCCTGGACGAGGCCACCAGCGCCCTCGACAGCGAGGTCGAGGCCGCCATCCAGTCCCGGCTTGAGGTGCTGATGCAGGGCAAGACGGTGATCGCCATCGCCCACCGGCTGTCGACCATTGCCGCGATGGACCGGCTGATCGTGATGGATGCGGGCCGGATCGCCGAACAGGGCACCCATGCCGAGCTGCTGGCCGCCGGCGGCCTTTATGCCCGGCTCTGGCAGCGGCAGTCGGGCGGGTTCCTCGACCCGCAGGCCTGAGGCCGCCTCTGGCACCCGGGTCGCCCGCGCGGCGCGGCCGGTGCCACCGCCGGGCCCGGGCGATCCGTTGCGCGGCCCCCTCGGCGGGCCCGGTTCAGGCCGGACGCGCCGAAGATCCGGGCCGACGCCTTGTGCCCGGGGCCGGACCAAAGGCGGGCCCGGCGCAGGCCGGTCGGCGGGTGGCCGGAGATGCGGGCAGGGCCGCATTGCACGGCCCTGCCCGCATCCCGACATCCCGACATCCCGACATCCCGACATCCCGACATCCCGACATCCCGACATCCCGACATCCCGACATCCCGACATCCCGACATCCCGACATCCCGACATCCCGACATCCCGGCCGCACGTCCCGCCCCCTGGGGGCGGGGCGCGGCCGGGAACGGACCCGCCGCTCAGGGCGCCTGGCCAAGCCCCCCGCGGCGGCGTGCACCGCCCCGGCCTAGGGCTGCAGCGCGCCGCCCTTTGTCAGGGCCGCGACAGTGGCCTGCAGGCCGTCTTCGGACGCCGCCTCCAACGCCCGCCGGGTCGCCGCCAGCGACAGGCTGTCAAAGGCCTGGGCCTGCGCCGCATCCAGCGTGATCACCTGGCCACCCCCGTCGGCGAAATGCTGCAGCGCCTGCGTCTCCATGGCCTGGCTCGCGGCATAGCCGTTGCGCCCCATCGTCCGGCCCGCCTCCAGCAGCGCCTGCTGCTGGGCCTCGGGCAGGTCGTCGAAGACCGCCCGGCCCATGATCACGAAAAACGGCGAGGCGGTCGACTGCATGCCGCGCGTCACATGGCGCGCCACCTCGTCCAGCCGGAAGGTGGTCAGCGCCGAGGCATCGATCAGCGCGCCGTCGATCACCCCGGTCTGCATCCCGTTGTAGATGTCGGTCACCGGCATCGACACCGGCGTGGCCCCCCAGGCCTCGGCGATCCGGCCGGCATTGCGCGACGGCACCCGCAGCTTCAGGCCCGCCAGCTGCTCTGGCCGGGTGATCGCCGCGCTGCGCGTCAGGATCAGGTTCTGCGTATTGGGCCACAGCGCCACCAGCCGCACCCGCCGGTAGTCCCGCGCCAGATCAGCGCGATGCGCCTCCAGATAGGGCATCGGGTCCTGCGGCGGCAGCAGGCCCGGAAGCTCCAGCAGCAGTGTCGCCGGGAAGGACGAGGCCGTGTAACCCGGCAGGCCAAAGCCCAGATCGGTCACCGAATCCATCACCCGGCTGAACTGCTCGACCGGCCCCGCCCCAAGCGCACCGCCATGGTAAAAGGCGATGGTCAGCGCCCCGTCGGTCCGCGCCGCGACCTCGGCGCCGAAGGGCGCGAAGGCCGCCTGGGTATAGGGGTGGCTCTCGGGCATGAAATTGGCAAACTTCAGCTCCTCCGCCTGGGCCTGCCCCAGCCACAGGGCGGCCAGCGCGGCCCCCGGCAGCAGTCTTGCAAAAATCGACATCCTGTTCCTCCCTTGTCGATATCGCAGCCCCCCGGAATCCCCCGGGGGGCCTTCGGTCCTGTCAGGCGCCCTGCTCGGCCATGGCCAGCCGGTACAGGATCCGGCGGGCCATCAGGCCGGGCTTGTCGGGCGCAAAGCTCAGATCGCATTGCTGGGGATCGCGGTCGCCCAGGACCACGTCGGTGATCCATTCCAGCGCCTCGACATCCTCGCCATAGGCCTGGGCATGGGCCTGGAGCATGAACGTGTCGATCTCGGCATCGCCGGTGCGGTAGTCGCGGGAATTGAACCACCAGTAGTGGATGGAATTGTTCGTTTCCGGCGTGAAGCAGTGGGTGATGTTGAACTTGTAAAGGGACGGCGCATCACCATCGGGGGCCGGATCACGCACACGGGCATAGGCGGTGTGCACCGCCGGCGAGACAAAGCGCGCCTCCGAGGTGCGGTCCACCCGCTTGTGCATGGTCTTCGTCGGGATGCCGTAGACACCGGGGGGCGGAGAGTTCTCCAGCTTGCGGTGGATCACGACCTGGTTGTCCTCGGTGCTGACGCGCAGCGAAGAGCGCGCATATTCCGGGGTGCCGACGGTGCCGGGATGCAGGAAGGGGAAATGGGTCTGGTCGATCAGGTTCTCGTGCATCGCAACGTAGTCGGTGCGGATGTGGAACCCGCCGGTCACCGTGCCCCAAGCGGGATCGGCCAGCCAGCCCAGATCGGGGATCAGGGATTCATCGGCAAGATCCGGGGCCCCCATCCAGATCCAGGTCAGCGGGCCACGATCCGCGATCGGGTAGGTGGCAACGCAGACATTGGCCGGCACGTTGGAAACGGCGGGCAGGTTCACGCACAGGCCCTCGGTGTCGAATTCCATGCCGTGGTAGCCGCAGATCAGCCGGTCACCTTCCAGGCGCCCCTTCGACAGCGGAAAGGCGCGGTGCGGACAGCGGTTGCGCATCGCCACCGGTGCGCCGGCTTCGGTGCGGTACATGACGACATCCGTGTCCAGCAGCCGCCGCGCCAGCGGCGTGCGGCCGATCTCTTCGCGCCGGGCGCAGACGTACCAGCAATTGCGGATCAGCGGGGTTTCGTGGTTCGCGAAATTGCCGCTGTCGTGGGGCTCCATCGCAGCGAAAACGACTTCGTCGCGGGTGGGGGAAAAATCTTCGGCCATTGGGTTCGTCTCCTCAGATATCAAGGTCGATGCGGTCGCCTTCGGGACGGGAACAGCAGATGGCGAGGCGGGTCATCTCGGCCTTCTCTCCTCCGGTCAGGTAGTGATCGCGGTGGTCGATGGCGGTGGGGCGCAGCAGGTTGGTGACGCACAGGCCGCATTCGCCGCGTCGGCAATCGGAATAGGTCTCGAGCCCGGCACCCTCCAGCGCATCAAGGATCGTCATCCCCGCACCCACCTGAACGACGCGACCGTCGGTCACATGCACCTCCAGCGGCTGGTCCTCGGGGCGGTGCGCGGCATTGAAAATTTCCTGTCGGATGCGCCCGGGCGCCCAGCCCAGAGAAACCGCGGCGTCATGCAGCGCACCCAGCATCGGCGCCGGTCCGCAGGCATGGACGATGCAGCCATCGGGTTGCGCGGCCAGCAGGGCGCGCAGGTCGGGCACGCCGCCCACCTGCAGCGTGACGCGATCCCCGCCCATCGCCTGCACCGCATCGGCATAGGCCATCGCCGCCCGGTCGCGCCCGGCATAAAGCATCCGCACCGGCACGCCCCGCAGCAGGCAGGACCGCAGCATCGGCAGCATCGCGGTAATTCCGATGCCGCCCGCCACCAGCAGCACCGGCGCCCCGGTATCGGCCAGCCGGAACGGCGTCTGCGCCCGCGAAATCTGCACCTGCACGCCCTCGCGGAACATGCGGTGAATGAAATCCGACCCCCGCTGCCGCGCCTCGCGCTGGACGGCGATGCGCCAGAAAGGTTCAGCGCGCGGCTGCAGGTCCAGCGGTCCGACCAGGGAATAATGCCGCAGGAAACGCCCCTCGGGGCCGCCAAAGCGCAGCTCCACATGGGCGCCGGCACGGGCGGGCGGCAACGCCGAGCCGTCAGGCAGGCCGATCAGGAATTCGGCGATGCGATCGCTCAGCGGGCGACGCGACAGGATGGTGGCGGGTTGGAAACGTTGGCTCATCCGGGCCTCCCGGGTCTGGTGGTCGTGTAAAGCCACCCTAGCCGACCCCGTCCCGCCCATGTTATGCTACTATGAAATACCATCTTTCAGAATTACCATATGAGGTCCCCCTGCCCGAACTGCGCCAGATCCAGGTCATCCTTGCCGTCGCCGAGACCCGCAGCCAGGGCGCGGCGTCGCAGCTGCTGCACCTCAGCCCGGCCTCGGTATCGCGCCAGATCAGCGCGGCCGAGCAGGCCCTGGGCGTGCCGCTGTTCCGCCGCGGCTGGTCCGGGGCCGAGCTGACCTATGAAGGCGAGGGCGTCGTGCGCCTTTATGCCCGCGTCGCCGAGGCCCTGGGGCGGGCCGAAGCGGCGCTGTTTCCCACGGGCGGCGCGCCGTCGCTGTGGTCGGGGCTGAAATGGCGCGACCTCGAGGCGCTGCGGGCCGTGGTCCAGCTGGGCAGCGCCAGCGCCGCGGCCGCCCACCTGCGCCGTGGCCAGCCCGAGGTCAGCCGCGCCCTGGGCCAGATCGCGACCCATTTCGGGCTGGAGCTGTTCCGGCGGCGCTCTCATGGATTGCAGCCGCTGGACCCGGCCCTGCGTCTGGCCGCGCTGGCCGACGAGGTCGACGCCCTGCTGCGCGGCCTGCCCGACGTGCTGCACGATGGCGAGGGGGTGCAGGGCCGGGTGTCGGTGGGGGTGTTGCCGTTCTCGGGGCAGGAGCTGATCCCGAGGGTTTTCGCGCGGCTGGTCGGCGCCTCTGGCCGGTTGCGCCTGGCGGCGGTCCCGGGCAGCTATGCCGGGTTGGTCGAGGCCTTGCGGCGCCGGCAGATCGACCGGATCATCGGCCTTGCCCGCGGCGCGCAACGGCCGCAGGGCATCGTCGAACGCCCGCTGAGCGTCGAACATTTTACCGTTGTTGCCCGTCGCGACCACCCGCTGGCGGGCTTCACCGGTCCGGCCGAAGCCCTGCTGGAGGCCGCCGCCCGGACCCCCTGGGTGGTCGCCCCCCACGGCACCCCGATCCGCGCCTATTTCGAGGCCCTCTATCGCCGCAACGGCCGCACCCCCCCGACCCAGAGCTACGAGATGCTGTCCTTCAGCGCCGCCGAGCAGATGCTGGCGGAAAGCCCGGCCCTGGGCCTTCTGAGCTATAGCGCCGAAGCCCTGTCCCGGCTGCGCCCCGACCTGCGCCCGGTCTCGACCACGCTGCCCCGGTCCAGGGTCGCGATCGCGCTTTCGGCGCTGGAGGGGGCGCGGCCGGACCCGGCGCTGACGCTGTTCGAACGCACCCTGGACGCGGTGATCGCCGCCGAGCAGCCAGGCTAGCCTGCCGCTCCGCTCAGATCGAAGACAGAAGGATACTGGTCTCGCTGTTGCGCACGCCCTCCACCAGGCGCACCTCGCGCAGCAGACGGTCGAAATCCGAAAGGGTGTCGACCGCGATCTCGGCCACCAGGTCCCACTTGCCGCTGGTGGTGTGCAGCCGGTGCAGCTCGGTCAGGCCGCGCAGCCTTGCAATCACATGCGAGGTCGTCCGGCCCTCAACCTCGATCATCATGATCGCCCGCACGGCGGTGTCATCGTAATCCTCGCGCACCCGCGCGGTAAAGCCCAACAGCGCCCCCGATGCCAGCAGCCGGTCCAGCCGCACCTGCACCGTGCCCCGCGACACATTCAGGATCTGCGCCAGCTTCGAAACCGGCGCCCGGCCGTCGCGCCGCAGCTGTGCAATCAGCGCCCGGTCCAGATCGTCGAAAATGTACTTGCCGCCGCGTTCGGCCATGGGATCATCACTTTGCAGGGTCTTAGGTGGCAAACTGTATATTCTTCCCCCTCAAATCCGGCAAGTTTCGCATTTTCTGTACAAACTGCCATCGACGATGGTTCCGGCAGATTTCAGAAAGGACAGGAAATGTCTGCCCCCTTGCCCTCTGCCCTGGCCTGTGCGCCCTGCGCCCGCGTCAAGACCCTGATGCACCGCCCCCGCCTGACCGGGATGCCGATCCGGCTGGCCCGCTGCATCGACGCAGGCGTTCGCCACCCGGACAACCCCGGGAAGACGCCGCGCCGCGCCGCACCTTCGCCCTGCCGCGTGATCAAGCGGCGGCCCGGGACCTATCCAGTGACCGATCCGTGGCAGGGAATGGCCCCGGACGCGTGCAACGACCGGCAGATCCCCCTGTTCGGCAGCCTCGGCGGCGCCATCGCGGCGCGGCGCGACCAGCCGTGCGGGACCGGCCCGCTCCCCCGCCTTGCCATGGGCCCCCGCGCCACCGGGGCCACCGCATGAGCCGACCTTCGGTACAGGCGCCCGGCGCGGTGGTGATGGTGCGGCCGCACCATTTCACGGTGAACACGCAAACGGCCCAGGACAATGCCTTTCAGGCCCGCGATCCGGCAACCGACAGCGCCGCGCTGGCGCGCCGGGCGCATGAAGAACATAGCGCCGCCGTGGCCGAACTGCAGCGCCACGGCGTCCGCGTCCATCTGTTCGAGGGCACCGACCCCGACACGCCGGACTGCGTCTTTCCCAACAACTGGTTCTCGACCCATGCAGGGGGCCATGTGGCGATCTTTCCGATGAAGGCGCCGAACCGCCGCCGCGAACGCCGCGCCGATATCATCGAGATGCTGAAGGCGCGTTACCGGGTCCAGGATGTCATCGACTATTCCGGGCTGGAGCCGGACGGCCTGTACCTGGAGGGCACCGGGGCGATGGTTCTCGATCATGTCGAGCGCGTCGCCTATGCGGTTGCCTCGGACCGGACCAGCCCGATTGCGCTGGAACGTTTCTGCACCCATTTCAACTTTGAGCCGATGGTCTTTGCGGCGCGGGATTCCCGGGGCACGCCGGTCTATCACACCAATGTGCTGATGTGCATCGGGACCGATTTCGCGCTGATCGGCGCCGGCATGATCCCCGACGCCGCCCGCCGTGACGAGGTCCTGGCCCGGCTGTCGGACAGTGGCCGCCACCTGGTTCTGCTGAGCGAGGCACAGATCGCCGCCTTCGCCGGCAATGCGATCGAACTTCAGGGCGCCCGGGGGCGGCTGCTGGCCCTGTCACAGACCGCCTTCGACGCCCTGACCCCGGCGCAGCGCAGCCTGCTGGAGCAAAGCGTCACCCTGGTCCCCTTGGCCATCCCGACGCTGGAATGCGCCGGGGGATCGGTGCGCTGCACCATTGCGGGCGTCCACCTGACGCCGCGCCGCTGAGGCCCCAGGTGCCGTTCCACGCCGGAACGGCACCGCCCCGCCGCCGGTTCAGGCCCCGTCCGCAATGCGCCAGCACAGCGCCTTCAGCCGGGCGGCATCGGCCGGGGTGAAATCGTCGCCGCGCGCGCGATACCATTTCAGCGCGTTGCGCAACGCCCCGCCGATGAACGCGGCCGTCGTCGCCGCCTCCTGTCCCGACGCGCCTTGCGGCGTCAGCCCCGCCAGCACCGTCTGGATGTAGCGCGACGAGGTCGAGTAGGACTGCACCAGTTCCGAGGGCGGCAGGATCGGCACGTTCGACAGGATCTCGAACAGGATGGCGCGGTCGGGGTCGGTCCAGAAGAAGGCGATGTAGCTGTCCAGATAGGCGTCAAAGCGCTCACCCGGGCTTGCCGCGGGATCGGCAGGCACCAGCGCCTCCTGCATCTGCTGCGCCAGCCGCCGGTGCACCGCGTTCACCAGATCGTCCTTGCTGACGAAATAGGTATAAAGCGATCCGGTCGCCACCCCCGCCCGCTTGGCGATTGCGGCCATCGCGCATTGCGGCCCTTCGGTCACCAGCGCCGCAGCGGCCGCGTCCAGGATTCGGGCGCGTTTTTGATCAGCGACAACGGGAACGGGTTGGTCCATGGGCTTTCCTTCTTGACGAATGAACGTTCATTCAGGTGTCATGAAGGCAGAGTACTGAGTTGCTGAATCGGGCGCAACTCACTTCCAGACAGCCCAACAGAACGGAAAACCGACGTGACGCGCGGAACGACGACCTTTGTCCACCTGACGGATCTGCACCTGAATGCCCCCGGAACCCCGGACCCGCATCTGCTGTGCGACACTGCGGCCACGCTGCGCCACAGCCTGCAGGCCATCGCCCGGATGGACCCCGCGCCGCAGTTCATCGTGCTGTCGGGCGATCTGACCAACAATGGCGATCTTCCCGCCTACCAGGCCCTGCGCGACCAGTTGCAGGCCCAGGCGCCCGCCGTGCCGCTGATCCTGGCGCTTGGCAATCACGACCGGCGCGCGAATTTCTATGCGATCTTCCCGCAGCCGGGCCTGTCGGGCGACCAGCCCTTTGATCATGCGCGCGTGGTGGCGGGGCTGCATGTGGTGGTCCTGGACAGCAGCCGGCCGCGGCGGGTGGGTGGCGATCTGGACGCCGGGCAGATCGCGGCGCTGCGGTGCGAACTGGGCCGCCATCCCGATCTGCCGAAACTGCTGGTGGTACATCATCCGCCGATGCTCGATCCCGGGCAGGCCGAGACCGAATGGGCCAGCCTTACCGCCGCCGCCACCGCCGCGCTGCGGGAGGCCCTGCAGGGCCACCGCGTGGTGGGGATCCTGAGCGGCCACATCCACCTGAACCGGGCCAGCCACTGGTACGGCATCCCGGTCTTCACCGGCGCCGGGCACCACGCCGAAACCGACCCCCTGGACCTGAGCACCGGCATGGACATGACCGACGGCGCGGGCTTTGGCATCGGCACGCTGCGCGACAGTGGCCTCAGCCTGACCCATGTCAGCCACCCGCGCGCGGGCAAGGTGCTGCGGCGGCTCGAATTTGCGCCCTTCCACGCCTATCTGGCGCGGCTTGCGCAGGATGCGGAAGGAGAACTGCAATGAACATGTCGCGCCACATCCCGATGGAGGGCGTGCTGAACCTGCGCGACCTGGGCGGCTATCCGACCGCGCGCGGCGACACCGCCTGGCGCCGCATCCTGCGCG
This sequence comes from Pseudooceanicola sp. NS-SX9, assembly GCF_057380705.1. NCBI lineage: Bacteria > Pseudomonadati > Pseudomonadota > Alphaproteobacteria > Rhodobacterales > Paracoccaceae > Pseudooceanicola > Pseudooceanicola sp. NS-SX9. The sequence goes on from NZ_JBXXRN010000005.1 coordinate 67,984, forward strand.
CGGCCAGCCTGCATGGCCTGTCCCCGGCCGAGATCGACACGCTGGAGGGCCTTGGCCTGCGCCATGTCATCGACCTGCGCTTTGCCGACGAGATCGCCCACCGCCCCAATCCCTTTGCCACCCGGCCCGGCGGCCCGCGCTATTCCTGCGTCTCGCTGCTGGCAGGGCTTGCCCCCGAAAGCCCCGAGATCAGCAGCGCCCCCGACCCCCTGCTGGCGCTTTACCTGAAGGCCATCGAGACCAACGCCCCGGGCTTTGTCGAGGTCGCCCGCCTGATCGCGCGCAGTGAACCGGGGGTGGTGCTGTTCCATTGCTCGGCCGGCAAGGATCGCACCGGCATGATCGCCGCCATGCTGCTGGAACTGGCGGGCGTGCCGCGTGACTGGATCCTTGATGACTACGCGCTGACCGCCCAGCACATCGGCCCCTTCGTCGAGGCCACCCGCAAGCTGGTCACCGACCGCGGCGGCGATTTCGAAAGCTACGCGCCCTTCATGCGCTCTGAACCGCAGACCATGGCCGCGTTCCTGGACCACCTGCAGGCGGCGCATGGGGGCACCCGCGCCTTCCTTCTGAAGAACGGCCTGTCGCTGCCCGACCTCGACCGGCTGACGCAGCGCCTGCGCACGGACGACTAGCCTCATGGGGCCGACCGGCCCCGTGTCCGCCCCAACCGCGCTCTGCCAGCGCCCCGACCACACCGTTGCCGCGCCCCGTTTCACCACATCACCGGTCCGCAGTTCCCCCGGCTTTTGATCCCCACCCCTTTTTTCCCGGTTCCCGACCGCCCCCGTTCCCCCGGTTCCCGTTTCGCCAAGTTCCCCCATCGCAAGACCCCGCCTGCGCCCCCGCCCGGGCCGCAGGACCACCAGGACCGGACAGCCTCGCCGCTGCCGCCCCCTCCAGGAGCCTGATATGCGCCACATCCTCATGTCCTCGATCGCGGGCCTTGCCCTGGCCGCCTGCCTGACCCAGCCGGTGCTTGCTGCGGGCAGCCTGCGCATCGCCCTCGCACAAGAGCCCACCTCGCTTGATCCGACCTCGGATGCGACGGCCTCGATCGACACGATGATCGCCAATAACGTGCTGGAAAGCCTGACCACCGTCGATGCCAAGGGCAATGTGCAGCCGAACCTGGCCACCAGCTGGGACATTTCCCAGGACGGGCTGAGCTATACGTTCCATCTGGTCACCGGCACCACCTTCAGCGACGGCACACCCTTCAGCGCCGATGACGTCAAGTTCTCGTTCGACCGGGCGATGGCACCGGGCAGCACCAATGCCTCTCCCTCGCTCTTCAAGCCGATCGAGAGCGTCACCGTGATCGACCCCGCCACTGTCGCCATCAAGCTGAAGACCAAGGACGCCTTCTTCCTGTTCAACCTCAGCAGCGGCGATGCCTCGATCGTGGCGCCGCAGGACGCGGACAAGCTGGCCTCGGATCCGATCGGCACCGGGCCCTTCAAGATCGCGGGCTGGACCCGTGGCGACAAGCTGGTGCTGCAGAAGAACCCCGATTACCGCGACGCGAAGGACGTGGGGCTGGATGGCGTCGAATACCGCTTTATCGCCGATCCCGCCGCCACCGCCGCCGCCCTGATGGCCGAAGAGGTCGACGTGGCCAGCCCCGCCCCCGAGATGCTGCCGCAGTTCCGCGCCGATCCGCGCTTTGACGTGACCGTCGGCTCGACCGAGGGCGAGGTCATCCTGGCGATGAACAACGCCCGCAAGCCCTTCGACGACATCCGCGTGCGCGAGGCGGTGAACCACGCCATTGACCGCAAGGAGATCATCGACGGCGCCATGTACGGCAGCGCCGAACCCATCGGCAGCTTCTATCCCCCCCATGGCCCCGCCTATGTCGACCTGACCGGCCGCTGGCCGCATGACACCGCCAAGGCCAAGGCCCTGTTCACCGAGGCCGGCGTCGAGGGCACCACCATGACCATCAGCGTGCCGCCCTTCCCCTATGCCACCCGCTCGGCCGAGATCATCCGCGCCGAACTGGAGGCCGCCGGCATCAACGCCAAGATGGAAACCGTGGAATGGGGCTACTGGCTGGACCAGATCTACAAGAAGGGCAATTACGACATGACGATCATTGCCCACACCAGCCCCAATGACATGGGCAACTTTGCCCGCGGCAAGAGCTATTTCTACGGCTACCAGAGCGATGCGTTCGACGCCCTCTGGGCCAAGATCAGCACCGAGACCGACCCCGAGATCCGCATCGGCCTGCAGAAGCAGGCGCAGGTCTACCTGGCCGACAATGCGGTGATGGGCTTCCTGTTCCAGCTGCCGAAGATCACGGTGTCCCGCAAGGGGATCGAGGGGCTGTGGGTCGATGCGCCGGTGACCTTCATGCCGATGAAGGATGTCCACTGGGCCAAGTGAGGCCCGCTGATCCCCGCCCTGTCCCGATCCCGGAGGCCCCCCGATGACCCGGTTCCTGATCCGACGTCTGCTGCAGTTCCTGGCGACGCTGCTAGCGATCTCGATCATCGTCTTCACGGTGATGAACGTGCTGCCGGGGGATCCGGCGCTGTCGATCCTGGGGATCGATGCCACCGAAGAGGCCCGCCTGGCGCTGACGCATCAGCTGGGCCTCGATGCGCCGGCCTGGCTGCGCTACCTGCGCTGGATCGGCGGCGTGCTGCGGGGCGATTTCGGCACCAGCTATTCCTTCCACGTGCCCGTGGCGGGGCTGATCGCGGAACGCCTGCCGGTGACGCTGTCGCTGGCGGCCAGCGGCATGGCGGTGACGCTGGTGATCGCGCTGGTGGCGGGCCTTTTCGCCGCCGCGCGCCATGGCCGGCCGGGCGACTGGGCGGTGATGATCGCCAGCCAGCTGGGCATCGCCATCCCGGCCTTCTGGCTGGCGATCCTGCTGGTGATCCTGTTCGCGGTCAAGCTGCGGGTGCTGCCGCCCGGGGGCTTTCCCGGCTGGGGCGATCCGGTCGCGGGGCTGAAGGCGCTGATCCTGCCGACGCTGGCGCTGGCGCTGGTGCAGGCGGCGGTGCTGACGCGGGTCACGCGGTCCTCGGCGCTGGAGGTGATGCGGCTGGATTTCATGCGCACGGCGCGCGCCACCGGCCTGTCGCCCGCACGCATCCTGTGGCGCCACCTGCTGCCCAATGCGCTGGTGCCCATCGTCACCATCGTGGGGATGCAGTTCGCCGGCGTCGTCACCGGCACCCTGGTGATCGAGAGCGTCTTCTACCTGCCGGGCCTGGGGCGGCTGATCTTCCAGTCGATCTCGAACCGGGACCTGATCACGGTGCAGGCGCTGATCCTGCTGATCGCCACGGTGGTGGTGACGGCGAATTTCCTGGTCGACGTGGCCTATGCGCTGATCGACCCCCGGCTGAAGGCGCGCCTGACATGAGCAGACTTCCCCTGAACCTGAAGATCGGCACCGTGCTGGTGGGGGCGATGGTGCTGGTGGCGCTGGCCTCGGCGCTGTGGACGCCCTATCCGCAGGCGGCGCTGGCGGTGACGCAGAAATTCGCCGCCCCCGGGGCCACACATCTGCTGGGCACCGACCAGCTGGGCCGGGATGTGCTGTCGCGGCTGATGGTGGCGGCGCGCAATTCGATGACGGTGGCCTTTGCCTCGGTGCTGCTGGGCGGCGGGCTGGGGGTGGTGCTGGGGGTGACCGCCAGCGCCTGCGGCGGCCGGATCGAGGATCTGGTGATGCGGATCTGCGACCTCAGCTTTGCCTTCCCGGCGCTGCTGTTCGCGATCATGCTGGCGGCGGCCTTCGGCCCCTCGCTGACGAATACCGTGATCGCCATCGCCTTCATCAACGTGCCGGTCTTCGCCCGGGTGTCGCGGGGGGCCGCGAACCAGGTCTGGCCCCGGGAATTCGTGCTGGCGGGGCAGGCCGCCGGCGCCACCCGCAGCGCGCTGACGCTGCACCACATCCTGCCCAACATCCTGGCGCCGGTCATCGTGCAGGCCACCATCGAATTCGCCGTGGCCATCCTGGCCGAGGCCGCGCTCAGCTATCTTGGGTTGGGCGTGCAGCCGCCGGCGGCCTCCTGGGGGCGGATGCTGGCGGAATCCCAGACGCTGCTCTACCTCGCGCCGCAGCTGGCGATCTATCCGGGGCTGTGCATCATCCTGTCGGTGCTGGGCTTCGGGATGCTGGGCGACGGGCTGCGCGACATCACCGACCCCCGCCTCAGACGGAACCGCTGACATGCTGACCATGCAAGACCTTTCCGTCCGTTTCGGCGACGCCCACGCCCTGCGCGAGGCCAGCCTGCAGATCCGCCCCGGGGCCCGCATCGGCATCGTCGGCGAAAGCGGCTCGGGCAAGTCGGTGCTGGCGCAATGCCTGATGGGCATGGCCCCCGACAGCGCCCGCGTCACCGGCATGATCCATGTCGACGGCATCGACATGTCCGATGCCCCCGAGGCCCGCTGGCGGGCCCTGCGCGCGCGCCGCATCGCGATGATCTTCCAGGAACCGATGGCGGCGCTCAATCCGCTGCGCCGCGTCGGCACCACCGTGATGGAGCCCCTGCGGGTGCTGAAGGGCCTTTCGCGCACCGCCGCCCGCGCCGCGGCACTGGCATTGTTCCGAGAGGTCGGCCTGCCCGATCCCGAAACCCGCCTGCGGCTTTACCCGCACGAATTGTCGGGCGGGCAGCGCCAGCGGGTGCTGATCGCCCTGGCGCTGGCCTGCGACCCCGAGGTGCTGATCGCGGACGAGCCCACCACCGCCCTTGACGCCGAGGTGGCGCTGCGCGTCACCGACCTGCTGGTCGATCTGTCGCGGCGGCGCAACATGGCGCTGGTGCTGATCAGCCACGACCTGAGCGTCATCGCCCGCGCCACCGAAGAGATCCTGGTGATGTACGGCGGCGATATCGTCGAGCGTGGCCGCACGGCCCAGGTCCTGGCGGCCCCCGCGCATCCCTATACCCGCGGCCTGCTGGCGGCACGTCCCGGCGTCCGGTCGACGGGTCCGGGCGGCGCCCGTCCCCGCCTGCCGATGATCCCCGGCACCATCCCGGCGCTGGCGGACCTGCCCCGGGGCTGCCGCTTTGCCGGGCGCTGCCCGGCCGAGCTGCCGCACTGCGCCACCACCCGCGCCCTGCCGCAACAGACGGCCTCGGGGCAGGCGGCCTGCCATCGGCTGGGCCTGTCGGGCGGCCTGCCCGGCCCCGCCGCCCCGCCCCGCGCCCGGCCCCTGCAGGTCGCATCCCGCCCCGCACTGCAGGTGACAGGCGCGCGCAAGCTTTACCGCCAGCCGCGCGCGCGGCTTTTCGCAAAGCCCCCCCACCTTGTCGCCGTCGAAGCCGCCAGCCTGACCATCAGCCCCGGCGAAACCCTTGGCATCGTGGGGGAAAGCGGATCCGGCAAATCGACGCTCGCCCGCATGATCATGGGGTTCGAACGCCCCGACGCAGGCCAGGTGCGGATCGACGGGCAGGACATCCACGCGCTGAAACCGGCGGCGCTGCGCGCCCTCAGGCCACGGTTCCAGATGGTGTTCCAGGACCCCTACGGATCGCTCGACCCGCGCCAGACCGTCGGCTGGTCCATCGCCGAGCCGCTGCGCATCGCCGGCGAACGCCATCCCGCCCGCCGCCGCGACGCCGTGGCCGAGGTGCTGGAACAGGTCGGCCTGCGCCCCTCGGATGCGGTGAAATTCCCGCATGAATTCTCGGGCGGGCAGCGCCAGCGCATCGCCATCGCCCGCGCCATCATCACCCGCCCCGACCTGATCGTCGCGGACGAGGCGGTCAGCGCGCTGGATGTTTCCGTGCAGGCGCAGATCCTGAACCTGCTGATGGACCTGCAGGACCAGCTGGGGCTGGCGATGCTGTTCATCAGCCATGACCTGGCGGTGGTCGGCGCCATCTGCGACCGCATCCTGGTGATGCAGCACGGCAAGGTGGTCGAAGCCGGCCCCACCGCGCGGATCTTCTCGGCCCCCGAACAGCCCTATACCCGTGCCCTGCTGGCCGCCGCCCGCGTCAGCCAGCCCCGCCCCGCGCCATCCGAACGCCAGGAGGTTCCCGCTTGACCCGCTTCATCCACATGACCGACATCCACCTGTCGCACCCGGACGTGGGGGACCTGACCCTCGACAGTGACACGGTGGCGACTCTGGCGCGCAGCCTGGCGCAGGTCACCGCCCTGACCCCCGCCCCCGACTTCATCGTCATGAGCGGCGATCTGACCAACCGTGGCCATGACGAAAGCTATGCCCTGCTGGCCGAGATGATCGCCCCCGTGCAGATCCCGATCTTTCTGGCGCTTGGCAACCACGACCGCCGGGCGGGCTTTCACAAGGCCTTCCCCGGCTATGCAAGCCACCCCGATGCGCCGCTGGACCATGACCGGATCCTGGGCGATCTGCATGTGATCACACTGGACACGGCCGAGCCGGGCCGCGTCGGCGGCCGGCTGGAGCCCGCCCAGACCGACTGGCTGAAGGCCACGCTTGCGCAGCACCCTGAGCTGCGCAAGCTGCTGGTGCTGCACCATCCGCCCTGCCTCGATTCGCGGGCGGGCGGCTGGACCACCCTTGATCCCGCCAGCACCGAGGCCCTGGCCCGCGCCGTCGAGGGCCACCAGATCGTGGGCATCCTGTCGGGCCATGTGCATTACAACCGCGTGGCGCATTGGCGCGGCATCCCGGTGGTGATCTCGGTCGGGCAACATGCCTCGGTCGACCTGCTGGCCCGCGGCGAGGTCCGCATCACCGAAGGCACGGGCTTTGCCATCTGCGACCTGCTGCCGGGGGGCCTGTCGGCCACCTTCATCCCGATCACGCCCGGGCGCACCCTGCGGCAGATCCCGCTGGAGCGGCTGAAGTCCCTTGCCTGAAAGGGCCCGCGCCCAAGGCAGGCCAGCCCGGCGCCACCCGCTGGCAGACTGGCCCCCGCCAAACTGGCCACGGGCAGACTGGCCCCCGCCAGACAGGGACCTGGCAAACGGGCCCCGGGCAGGCGGGCCCGGAAAGCGCCCTCAGGCCAGCGCCCCCTGGCGCAGCGCATCTTCCAGCAGACCGGCCCAGAACTCGGCCCCGAGGGGCAGGATGCGGTCGTTGAAATCGTAGCGCGGATTGTGCACCGACACCGGCCCCACGGGCCGCCCCTCGCTATAGCCGCTGGCGCCGTTGCCGAGCAGGAAAAAGCTGGTCGGGCAGTGCTGGCCGTAGAAGGCGAAATCCTCGCTGGCCGAGACCGGCGCCGTGTCGGCCTCGACCTTTCCGACCCCGAAGAGGCGTTCCGCCGTGGCCGTCGCCAGCCGCGTCACCGCAAGGTCGTTGATCACCGCCGGATAGCCGTAATCCGTCTCGACCACCGCCTCGCAACCATAGCTGCGGGCCTGAAAGGTCGCGACCTCGGTGATGCGGGCATGGATGCGGGCGGCGACCTCGGGGCGCAGAGCGCGCACCGACAGCACCAGCTGGGCGCGGTCGGGGATGACATTGAACACCTGGCCCGCCGCCATCGTGCCGACCGACAGGATCGCGGTATCCAGGGGGTTGATGTCCTGGCTGACGATGGTGTGCAGCGCCAGCACCGTCGCCGACATCGCCAGCGCCGCATCGCGCGCCAGATGCGGCGTGGCACCGTGGCTGGCGCTGCCGTGGAAGGTGATCGTCACCGTATCCGAGGAACACATGAAGGGCCCGGCGCGGAAATGCATATGGCCCTCTTCCTCGGTCGGGCCGTTGTGGATGCCAAAGACCGCATCGCAGGGGAACTGGTCGAACAGGCCGTCCTCGATCATGCGCTTCGCACCGGAGCGGCTGCCGCCGACCTCCTCGGCGGGCTGGAAGATCAGCACCAGCGACCCGTTGCCGGGCAGCAGGCCCGCCCGGTGGCGCCGCGCGATCAGCTCGGCCCCGCCCAGCAGCATCGCGGTATGGCCGTCATGGCCGCAGGCATGCATCCGCCCCGGCCGGCACGAGGCATGGGGCAGCCCCGTCGCCTCGGTGATGGGCAGCGCATCCATGTCGGCGCGCATCCCGATCACCGGCCCCTGGTCGGGATCGCCAAAGGCCATCCGGGCAACGACGCCGGTTTCGCCCAGGCCGGTCGTCACCTCGTAGCCCCAGCCGCGCAGCAGATCCGCCACGAAGGCCGAGGTCTCGGGCAGGTCAAAGCCGATCTCGGGGTTGCGGTGCAGGTGATGGCGCCACTGGCGCATCAGCTCGGTGTCGGGGGCTTCGGCAAACTGGCTCATGCGGCCACGTCAGCAGTTGCGCCCGCCGGCGGGGAGGCAGAAAAAGCTGTCAGGGGACAACATTTTGTTGCCCAAAGGGGGAACCGTCATGCGCCTGACCCAGCTGCGCGCCCTGGTGGCGCTGTCGGAACAGGGCTCGATCCGGGGGGCGGCGCAGGCGCTGAACCTCAGCCAGAGCGCCCTGACCCGATCGCTGCGCGAGCTGGAGCGCGACACCGGCGCCGCCCTGCTGGACCGCCGCCCCCATGGCACCGATTTCACCGAGGCCGGCCGCAGCCTGCTGGCCCATGCCCGCCTGGTGCAGGCGACACTGGCGCGCGCCGAGGCGGATCTGCAGCGGATCTCGGGGCAGGCGGTGCCGCGGGCGCGGATCGGACTGACGCCGGTGCTGGCCTCGCTTGGCCTCAGGCCGCTCTACCGGCAGTTCCGCCAGCGCTACCCGACCGGAGAGCTGGAGCTGGACACCGGGCTGGTCTCGAGCGCGGTGCCGCGGCTGCTGGAGGGCACGCTGGACGTGGCCTTCTGCATTGCCGATCCCGCCCAGCTGCCGGCCGAGCTGGCATTTCGTCCGTTCCGCCAGGTCGAGCTGGTGGCGGTGACCCGGCAAAAGGCGCTGGCAGGGCCGCAGGGCTGGGACGTGGCGGCGCGGGCGCAATGGGTGCTGAACCCGCTGCCCGGCACCACGGATGCCTGGTTCCGCGACTGGCTGGTGCGCTGCGGCGTGCAGTTCGAACAGCGGCCGATCCTGTGCCGGTCGGCGCAGATCCTGGCCACCCTGGTCGAGGAGCTGGACGTGGTCGCCGTCTGCCCCGAGCCGCTGTTTCGCGCCCGGCTGCAGCCACGCGGGCTGGTGCGCATGGTCCTGCCCGAGGCACCCGCGCCGATGGCCATGGGGGCGCTGACCCGGCGCCAGATGCCGGTGCCGCAGGTTGTGCAGGACCTGATCGACATCTCCGAGGCGATCAGCCGGGCCTTCTGATCCCGCCCCCGCCTGACACCGTTTCGCGCCCCCTTATGGCAGCGGCGTCGCCACATCGCCGCGGTTGAGGTTTTTTCCCAACAATGACTTGAGCGTCGCCGCGGGGCGCATATGCTCCGGCAGCATCCCACCGAACCCGGAGTTTTCGGCGCCCAATGTCCCCTGCCTGCTCTCTTCGTTTGGTCTTGTCCCCGGATCGCCGGCCCGCCCGGTGCTGCGCCGCAGCGCGCTCCGGTCCTGTTTCAGTTACCGTGCTTTTTTCCATTCCCGCCGTTCCGCGCCCGGCTCAGGCCCCGCCCGTCCGCGCCTGAGGCCGCGAACACCCCGGGCACCGGATCTCAATTCCTGAAGGCATTGCACCTTGTCACGTCTTTCCGAAACACCGCGCGCCGTCAGGCCCGCTCTTCGCCCGCAGCCCGGCTGCGCGATTGCCATCGCCCCCGACGACTCGCTTGATATCGTGCTGGCGGACCTGACCACCTATACCGGCCTGCCGACCCTGGCCCTGGGACAGCGCATTGCCGGGCTGCGCGCCGCCGGGCATCGGGCGCGGCTTTTGTGCCCGCTGGCCGCCGAGGCCCCCCGCCATCTGCCCGAACGCCCCGAGCGCCTGATGGATCACGCCCGCCGCCGCCTTGCCCTGGGCGGCTGCCTGCCGCCGCAGGGGCTGCGGCGCCTGCTGGGCGGTACGGGACAGGGCCTGCCCAAGCAGCTGCGCGCCCTGGATGCGGTGCTGTCGGGCGGCCCCGACCTGCTGGTGATCGCCACGGATGACCGCCACCGCAACTGTGCCGCCCAGGTGGCCGCACTGGCGCAGCGCCAGGGTGTCGCGGTGCTGGCGGAAACGCCGCAGGGCCTGCAGCCCTGGCCCGGCCACCGCGACGACAGCGGCCTGACCCTGCGTCTGGCGCCGCAGGCCGGGCCGATGCCCTTCCCCGACTACACCGATTTCCCCTGGGACAGCTATCCGGCCCGGATCGTGCCGCTGCTGGCCGGCAGCCCCGCCCGCACCGAAGCCGTCCTGATGGAACTGCAGGAACAGGCGCGCCGCCACGAGACGGCGAATTTCCTGTTCCTCGATCCCGGGCTGAACCAGGCACCTGGCATGATGCGGCGGCTGTCGCGCGACATCGCCCGCCTGGTGCCCGGTGCCGAATGGGTGGCGCGCCTGGATCCCGCCTGCCCCGATGACAGCGGCCTGACCCGCCGCGACCTGGAGGCCGCCGTGCAGGGCGGGCTGCGCCGCATCGCCTTCCCCCTCGCGGCCCTGTCCGAACCCGAGGCCGAACGTACCGCCCGCTTCATCCGCAGTGCCCGCGCCGCCGGGCTGTCGCTGCGCTGCACCCTGATGCCGCCGCCCCCCGACGCCCCCCCCGAGGCCCGCGAGGCCACCGCCGCCTTCCTGGAAACCCAGGCCCAGCACCTCGACCGGGTGCGGCTGGCCGATGCTGCGATGTCCCGCCTTCCGGGCCGTCGCGCCGCGCGGGCCCGGGCACGCCTGCTGCGCGTGGTGCACGCCATCAACCGCCGGCCGCTCCGGGCGCCGGCGCCGCAATTCGACGGGGTGCTGTGATGCAATGTCCCTTCGCCTCGGCCGGCCCCCGCCCCGTCGACACCGCGACCATCGGCACCACCCTGTCACGCCGCCTGCGGCGGATCTCGGCGCTGGAACGCCGCGAGGAGGCCCGCGCCTTCCTGCGCCAGTACCACGAGGCCATCGGGGCCAGCCGTGCCACGCTGCAGCGCCGCTGGGCCGAGGTGCGCCGCGACCTGTCGCGCCGGGGCTGGTACGAACATGACCCGGCCGAGCTGGCCTTTGGCGCGCGCCTTGCCTGGCGCAACCATGGCCGCTGCATCGGGCGGCTGTTCTGGGAAAGCCTGGAGGTCATCGACTGCCGCGCCGACACCACCCCCGAGGCCATCGTCCAGCGCACCTATGACCACGTCCGCCATGTCTTCAACGGCGGGCGGCTGAAATCGACGATCACCGTCTTTGCCCCCGTCCAGGGCGACCAGCTGCCCTGCTGGATCGAAAGCGGCCAGGTCTTCCAGTACGCTGGCCACGCCATGCCCGACGGCAGCGTGCGCGGCGACCGGCAGAACATCGACCTGACGCGCATCGCCACCGGCATGGGCTGGCGCCCCAGGGACGAGCCCGGCCATTTCGACGCCCTGCCCTTCTTCATCCGCGACAGCCGCGACCGCCGGATCCGCATCGACGTGCCCCAGGACCTGCTGCACGAGGTGCCCCTCAGCCATCCCACCCACGCGGCCTTCGCCGAGCTGAACCTGCGCTGGTGGGCCATTCCGCTGGTCAGCAACATGATCATGACGATCGGCGGCATCGACTATCCCTGCGCGCCCTTCAGCGGCTTCTACATGAGCACCGAAATCGCCAACCGCAACCTGGCCGATGCCACGCGCTATGACCTGCTGGAACCGGCAGCGCGCAGCTTCGGCATCACGCCCGGGGCGCAGGACCGGCTGTGGCGCGACGCCACCCTGACCGAGCTGAACCGCGCCGTGCTGCATTCCTACAACCGCGCCGGGGTCACCATGGTTGACCACCACCGCGCCTCGGACGAATTCATGAAGTTCCACCAGCGCGAGCAGATCGCTGGCCGCCGCGTCGCCGCCGACTGGCGCTGGATCGTGCCGCCGCAGGCCGGGGGCGCGATGGATGTCTTCCACCTGAGGATGCGCAACTTTCACCCGGTGCCGAACTACTACCGCGACCGGGCGGGTGACGGGCGCCAGCTGATGCCGTGGTACGGCGACGCGCCCCGCAGCCGCCCCGAACTGTGGCTGGACCGTCTGACCCGGCGCTGGAAGCTGTGGAAACGCATGGCCTGGTAAGGCGAAGGGGGCCGCGCGCTGCGGCCCCCCTTTTCAAGTCTTCTGCTCAAGTCTTCGGATCAAGACCCCCGATCGGGATCTGGGGCCTGTGATCCGGGATGCGGCCCGCCCCCCTGTCGCGATCCGGGCCCGGGGGGCCCTGCCCGAACCTGCGGATAAGGCCCCGTCCCCCGGGGCACAGGCCCCGCAGGACCGGCCCCCGCCTGACGATCCCGGTTTCCAGGCGCCCGGTTCAGCACCTGCGGACCAATGCCCCAGGCTGAACGCCTTCGGGCCAATGTCTTCTGGCCAGTTTTGTCGTGTCGATGTCTTCGGGCCAATGTCGCCGGGCCCGTTTTCCGGTTGAACGCATTCGGGCAGTCTCTCCGGGTCAGGGCACCTCAGCCGTCCTTGAAATGATAGGCATAGCCGCTCAGCGCCGGGGCGCCGCCCAGATGCGCGTAAAGGACCTTCGACCCCTCGGGGAAAAAGCCCTTGCGGGTCAGGTCGATCAGGCCCTGCATGGATTTGCCCTCGTAGACCGGATCGGTGATCATCGCCTCGGTGCGGGCGGCCAGGCGGATGGCGTCCTTGGTCTCCTCGGAGGGGACGCCATAGGCGGGATGGGCATAGTCGTTCAGGATGACGATCTCGTCCTCGCGGACGGGGCGGCCCAGATCGACCAGCGCGGCGGTGTCGTCGACGATCTGGCGGACCTGCGCGCGGGTCTGTTCGGGCGTCCCCGAGGCGTCGATGCCGATCACCCGATCCGCCCGGTTCTGCGCCGCAAAGCCCACGATCATGCCACCCTGGGTCGAGCCCGTCACCACGCAGACGATGATGTAATCGAAGGTGAAACCCAGCTCGGCCTCCTGGGCTGCGACCTCCTCGGCAAAGCCCACGTAGCCCAGGCCGCCGTATTTGTGCACCGAGGCGCCGGCGGGAATGGCATAGGGCTTGCCGCCCGCGTCCTTGACCGACTGGATCGCGTCTTCCCAGCTTTGCCGGATGCCGATGTCAAAGCCTTCGTCCACCAGGCGGCTGTCGGCGCCCATCAGGCGGGTCATCTGGATATTGCCGACCCGGTCATAGACCGCATCGTAATGCGGCACCCAGCTTTCCTGGATGACGACGCATTTCATCCCCAGCTTGGCCGCCGTCGCCGCCACCATCCGGGTGTGGTTCGACTGCACGCCGCCGATCGAGACCAGCGTATCCGCCCCCGAGGCAATCGCATCAGGCACAATGTATTCCAGTTTGCGCAGCTTGTTGCCGCCCATCGCCAGGCCGGAATTGCAGTCATCGCGCTTGGCATAGATCTGCACCTTGCCGCCCAGGGCCTCGGAGAGGCGCGGCAGGTGGTCGATGGGGGTGGGGCCGTAGGTCAGGGGGTAGCGCTCGAACTTGTCCAGAAGGGACATCTTCTCGTGTCGCGTCATCGGGCATCTCCGTTGTTGGTGACCTCAGGCTAGGGCCGGAACGCGGAAAGGTGCTTGCAAACTTGTCCTGTGCTTTTCACCTTCCTTTCGGAACGGCGGACCATATTTTCAGGTCCATCCATTTCCTGCCACCCTGATGAAAGGATCTTCCATGGCCGATCTGGACCGAATCGACCTGAACATCCTGCGCGCCCTGCAGACCGAGGGGCGGCTGAGCAACGCCGATCTGGCGCAGCGCGTCAACGTCAGCGCCGCCACCTGCCACCGCCGCACGCAGCGCCTGTTCGACGAGGGGTTCATCACCGGCGTGCGCGCCCAGCTGGCGCCCGCCCCCGTGGGTCTGGGGGCGGTGGTGATGGTGGGGGTGGTGCTGGACCGCTCGACCCCGGAAAGCTTTGCCGCCTTCGAAGCCGCGGTGATCCGCCTGAAAGAGGTGCTGGATTGCAACCTTGTTGCCGGAGACTTCGATTACCTGCTGAAGATCCGGGTCCGCGACATGGCCGATTTCAACACGCTGCACGGCCGCCAGCTGATCGCCCTGCCCGGCGTGCGCCAGACCCGGACCTTCTTCGTGATGAAAGAGGTCAAGGACAACGCCCCCCTGTCGTTCTAAAGCCCCCCGGGCCCCGAACGACGCCGAGGGCGCTGCACGTTTCCCCCCCCCGGGCCGCGCTTGGTCCCGGAGACACCCGGGCAGCCTGGGGCAGGCGCGTCGTTCCCCGCGCCCGCCACCGGGCCCATCGCGCGGGCAATGCGGCCGGGGCGGGCGTGCCCCGGGCCCCTCGGGCGGCGGGTGCTCTGGCCTTTCCGAAGGCGGCGGTGCTACTGCGGGGCCAGGTTGCGCAAGGCGGACACGACATGAACGAACCCGATGATTTCGAGGCCCGCCTGCGGGCTGGCGCCCCGGTCCTGTGGACCAATCCCGGATACCGGCCCGGCCCCGACCCCGAGGCCGCCGCCGACGTGGCCCGGGCGCTGTCGCAATGGCAGCTGCTGCAACCGCTGATCGCGGCCCTCTGGCCCGATCTGCAGCCCGTGGGCCAGATCCGATCCGCCCTGCACGACGGCCACGCCCTGGCGCCCGGGCTGACCCTGCCCAAGGACACCTGCCTGCTGGTCAAGGGCGACCACGACCTGCCGGTGGCGGGATCGGTGAAGGCGCGTGGCGGGCTTTACGAGGTGCTCTCGACCGCTGTCACCCAGGCGCGTGCGGCGGGGCTGCTGGCCGAAGGCGACAGTGCCGCGAAACTGGCCACCCCCGAGGGCCGCGCCTTCTGCGCCCAACGCCGCATCGCGGTGGGATCGACGGGCAATCTGGGCCTCAGCGTCGGGATCGCGGCGCGGGCGCTTGGCTATGCGGCAACGGTGCACATGTCCCATGACGCCAAGCCCTGGAAGGTGCAGCGCCTGCGCGATCTGGGCGCCGAGGTGGTGCTGCATCAGGCCGACTATTCCAGCGCCGTCGCCGCCGCCCGCAGCATCGCCACCGCCGACCCGCTGACGCATTTCGTCGATGACGAGGATTCGCTGCTGCTGTTCCAGGGCTACAGCGCCGCCGCGGCCGAGCTGCGCGACCAGCTGGCCCGCCGCGACATCACCATCGGCCCCGCGCGGCCTCTGGTCCTCTACCTGCCCTGCGGCATCGGCGGCGCGCCGGGCGGCATCGCCCATGGCGCCCGCGGCATCTTCGGGCCCGATGTCCATGCCTTCTTCGTGGAACCGGTGCAGGCGCCCTCGGCGCTGGTGCAGATGCGCCATGGCCCGGGCCGCGAGACCTCGGTCTACGAGATCGGCCTGACCAACCGGACCGAGGCCGACGGCATGGCCGTGGCCACCATGTCGCAGCTGGTCGCCACCCGCATGGCCGCGCGCCTCGCTGGCGTGCTGACGGTGGCCGATGACGATCTGTTCCCCTGGCTGGCGATGGCGGCGGATCAGGGGCTGCGGCTGGAACCCTCGGCCGCCTCGGCGCTTGGCGGTCCGGGGATGCTGCTGGGCACCAAGCAGGGCCGCGCCTTCATGGCGCAGCACATGGCAGGCGTTGATCCCCTGGCCATCGTCCATGTCGCCTGGACCACCGGCGGCCGTTTCGTCCCCGAGGACCAGTACCAGGGCTTTCTGGCGCGCGGCCGCCGATAGGGCGCTTCCTCCGGGGGCCGGGAAAACGGGCACCGCGACACTGCGGCCTGCCGGCATCCGCCGGCGGCCCTTGCGGCGGCGGTTGCACCCTCCTACACCGGTTCGACCGGAGCGAGACCATCGGGAAGGCAGTAGCGATGAGCCAAAAGACACTTCTTCTGACAGGCGCAAGCCGTGGCATCGGACATGCCACGGTCAAGGTGTTCCAGGCGGCGGGGTGGCGGGTGCTGACGGTCTCGCGCACCGCCTTCGATGCGCGCTGCCCCTGGCATGCGGGCTCGACCGACCATTTCACCGGCGATCTGGCCGATCAGGCCGCGCGCGCCGCGCTTGTGGCGCAGATCCGCGGCGCCCTGGGCCCCGAGGGGCTGCATGCGATCGTCAACAACGCGGGCGTTTCCCCCAAGGGGCCGGGCGGCGCGCGGCTGGGCATCGCCGACAGCAGCGACGCCATCTGGAACGAGGTCCTGGGCGTCAACCTGCTGGGCCCCGCCGCGCTGATGCGCGACCTGCTGCCCCAGCTGGAAACGGCGCGCGGCGCGGTGGTGAACGTGGGCTCGATCGTGGGCAAGCGGGTGCATCCCTTCGCGGGGGCGGCCTATGCCTGCTCGAAGGCCGCGCTGGAGGCCCTGACCCGCGAAGCCGCGGCCGAACTTGGCCCCCGCGGCATCCGCGTCAACATGGTCACCCCCGGCGAGATCGAGACCGAGATCCTGTCCCCCGGCACCGAGAAGATGACCGACGTGATCCCGCTGCGCCGCCTGGGCCAGCCCGCCGAGGTCGCCAAGGTGGTGCTGTTCCTGTGTTCCGATGAGGCATCCTACGTCAACGGTGCCTCGATCGACGTGAACGGCGGCCAGCACGTCTAGGGCTGTCAACGAAATTTTCTGACCCTGCGTCAGTTTTTCGGCGCCCCTCCGGCGGGCGCCGACCCGTCCCTTGCCCGAAACCTTCGCTTTTCGCACCGGCACCCGTGCAAAAACAGGCCCCGAGCCGTATCCTGCGGGGAAGGCGGGCAAATTACCGCGTTCACCGGCTGTCACCGGCACAGCACGCTGCCCGGCAGGTCAAGGGCGACACCGGCCCCTCAAGATTGAAAACGCGCGGGGCTCGGGATTATGGACCATGAGGCGCCCATCCGGCCCGATTTCGATCCCCCTATATTTCCAGGAGCTTTCCATGCGTACTTTCCTTATCGCGGCCCTGGCCGTTCTGGCCGGGACCGGCAGCGCCCTGGCCGATCTTCCCGGCCTCGGCAGCAAGCTGATGTTCCCCGAGGCCGAGCTTTCGGGCCAGGGCACCACCCAGACCATCGAATGGAGCCAGAACGGCGTTCACCGCAAAGAGCCCTACATCCAGCTGACCACGCTGGATGCCACCATGGTCTTCGTGCAGCCCTCGATGGCCTCGCAGCTGGGTAGCCAGTGCCAGCAGGGCGTCTGTGCCTTCACCGTGACCGAGGCCTTCCGCTACGGTCAGGACAAGGCCGCCACCAAGCGCTTTCTGGTGCTGCACGACACCGACCGTACACCGTTCCAGCACCGCTTCATGACCAATGCCACGCTCGATGCCTTTGCCCAGGGGATGCAGACCGCCGCGAACCTGGCCCAAGCGCCGGTGACGGCGGCCGCGACCTCGTTCGGAGTGCCGCTGGCGGCGGTGCCGTCCTCGGTCCGGCAGGCCGCCGTGGGCCAGGTCGGCTGGGGCATCAAGAGCGTCATCGGCGATCCGCTGCGCAGCTTCTGAGCGCACCAGACCGCCAGGGCGCCCGACCGGCTGACCATCGGGCAAGCGGGGCGCCTGACCGGCTGTCCTGCCGACCGGCAGACCGGCAAAACGGCACGGCGGCGGGGCGGATCAGCCCTGCCGCAGCCTGTCCTGCGCCGCCCGGAAGGCGGCGCGGGCCTCGATCAGCAGATCCTCGGCCTGCGCCTGGCTGACCTTCTGCAGGCGGAACCGGATGCCATCGGGGCTCTGGGCCAGGCGGGCCCGGTCGACCGAGGCAATGGTGGCGATCTTGGGATAGCCGCCGGTGGTCTGCCGGTCCGCCAGCAGCACGATCGGCTGACCCGAACCCGGCACCTGCACCGATCCCGCCACCGTGCCGTCCGACACGATGTCATGGCCGCCCTGCGCCGCGACCTTCGGGCCCTCCAGCACCATCGCCATGCGGTCGCGCCGGGCGCTGACCTGCCAGTCGCCGCGCCAAAAGGCCTGGGTTGCCTGTGCAACGAAACGGTCGTCCTGCGGCCCCGGCACGGCGCGGATCGCACCACCGCGCACCCGCCAGGAATGGCGCAGGCAGCGCCCCGGCGCCACCTCCCCGGCAGGCGCAAGGGCCAGCACGTCGCCCGCCACCAGCGCCCGGCCGCCCAGGCCGCCCAGCCCGCTGCGCAGATGCGTCGATGCCGATCCCAGCACCGGCGCCACATCCAGCCCGCCCGAAACCGCCAGATAGCCCCAGACACCACCACGCAGCCCGCCCAGCGACAGCTCCTGCCCGGCGCGCAGCAGAAGGCCGCTCCAGCCGGGGACGCGCGCGCCGTCGATCCGAAGGTCCGAGGCCGCCCCGGTGACGGCGATCACCCGGTCCTGATCCAGCCGCAGCGTGCCACCGAAATGCGCGAATTCCAGCACCGCCGCGCCGTCGGGATTGCCCACAAGCGTGTTCGCCATGGCCATCGCCTCGGCATCGACGGGGCCCGATCCCGACACCCCGCAGGACAGAAGGCCCGGGCGGCCCGCGTCCTGGATGCTCATCATCAGGCCGGGGCGCAGGATGGTCAGTCGGCTCATGGCGGGTCCTCAGCGCAGGGTGATGGCGCGCGGCAGGTCCGAGAGGACCTCGGGCCCGTGATCCGTGACGATCACCGTTTCCGAGGCCCCCACGGTGAAGGCGCCGTAGCGGCGCAGCGTCGCCGGAAGGTGGAAGACCATGCCGGGCAGCAGGGGCTGGGTGACGCCCTCGAACAGCGACAGGATCGCGCCCTCGCCCCAGTCGGGGGCAAAGGCCGCGCCCATGGAATAGCCGATGCGCTTGCGGAAGGCGCTGGTATAGCCCGCCGCATCGATCACCGCCTGCGCGGCGCGGTGCGGCGCGGCGCAGGGATCGCCCGGACGGATCGCCTGCAACGCCGCATCGAGCGCCCGGCAGGCGCAATCCATCATCGCCTGCGCCTCGGCCGGGGGGGGGCCGATCCAGACGCTGCGCATCAGCGCCGCATGATAGCGGTCATGGCTGGCCGCCAGTTCCAGGAACACCCCGTCGCCCGGCTGCATCACCCGCCGCCGCCAGGTAGCATGGGGCACGCCCGAACGCGGCCCCGAGGAAATCAGCGGCTCCATCGCCATCGCCTCGGAGCCCGCCCGGATCGCCGCCGCCATCATCTGGGCCGCGACCTCGTTTTCGCTGACGCCCGCGCCGCAGGCCCCGATGGCCGCCGCAAGCCCCGCCTGGGCATAGCTGGCGGCCCGGCGGATCGCGGCAAGCTCGGCGGGCGATTTCACCATGCGCTGCGCCTCGACCAGCCCCGAGCCGTCGCGCAGCGTCACGCCCGGCAGATTGCGGGCGATGTGATCCGACAGTTCGGCGCTCAGGAACCAGCCGCGGCGGTCGATCGCCAGATCGCTGATACCCCGGTCCCGCAGGATCTGCGCCAAGGCCAGCGCCGGGTCCTGGCCGTCGCCCCAAAGGCGGATGTCGCCCACCCAGGTGCCGGTCAGCGCGCCCATATGTTCCAGTTCGCGCACCAGCAGCACCGGGTCACCCTGCTGCGGCAGGACCAGCGCCTGGAAGGCGAAATAGCCCGCCGTCTGGCGTCCGGTGCACCAGAACAGGTTCTCGGGCGCGGTAACCAGCAGCGCGCCGGTGCCGGTTTCGGCCAGCGCCGCGCGCAGGGCGGCCAGACGGCGGTCGAATTCGGCGGCGGGAAAGACGGCCTCTCGGCCCTGAAGGGGGATGGGTGCGGAATGTGTCATGAGGGAAGTCCGGGGGAAGGGTTCAGCGCCCCAGCCAGTGCAGGAAGCGGGCGCGGACATGGTCGAAATGGCGCTCCATCGCGGCGCGGGCGGCGGGGCCGTCGCCGGCGGTGATCGCGTCGATCACGGCCAGATGCTCCTGCGCCTGCTCGGCAAAGCGGTCATGGGTGCGGGTGATGGTGCAGCGGCGGGCGGCGGCGCGGGTCTCGGCCAGGATGGCGGGCAGCAGGGTCAGGCCCGCCGCCCGCGCCACCGCATCGTGGAAATGGTCGTCATGCAGCCAGAATTCGTCAAAGGCGGTTTCAGTACCGGCGGCATAGCTGCTCATGATGCGGCGGCTGTCCTCGAGGGCGCGGGTGATGGCGCGGCCGGCGGCGCGTTCCGCGGCGGCCCCTTCCAGCATCCGGCGCAGCTGCACGATTTCCAGCAGTTGCTCCATGGTGACGGGCTGGACCATCAGCCCGCCATTGACCACCCGCGTCAGCAGCCCTTCGTGTTCCAGCCGCGCCAGCGCACCGCGCAGCGGATTGCGCGACACGCCCGTGTCGGCCGCCAGCTGACGTTCGCTGAGCGGCGTGCCCGTGTGGATGCGCCCTTCCAGTATGCCCTGCTTGATCTGCGAATAGGCGCGCTGCGCCAAGCTGTCGCGGGTCATCGCACCTCCGGCAGGGGGACATCGCCGGTCAGCGCCGCATGCAGCGCCGCCACCGCGCGGGCCAGATCTGCGGGGTCCATCCCCTCTTCGGGGCAATGGCTGCCGTCCCAGTTGCGGATGAAGACCATCACGCTGTCCCAGCCCGCCGCCGCAAAGGCCGCCGCATCATGGCCGCCGCCCGACAGCATCCGGCGCGGCGCCTCGGCGCAGTTAGCCGCACCGGCGGCGATCCAGTCGCCCAGGGGCCCCGACAGCGCCGCCGGGCGCGAGCGGCTTTGCGCGCCAAGCTCAAACCGGATGCCGGGCCGGGCGGCCTCGATCCCGGCGATCAGGGTCTTCAGCACCGCGTCCATCTCCTCCATCACCGCATCGCTTTCCGAGCGGATGTCGAGGCAGAATCCCAGCTCTCCCGGCACCTTGGCCATGGCATGGACGGGGCTTGCCGCGTCGACACGGCCGAAGGTGACGGCCAGGTCCTGACCGGCCTCCAGCCTGCGGCCCCATTCGGCATCGAGCGCCGTGACCAGATCGGCCAGCGCAAAGACGGTATCGGCGCGCTGGTCGCGGGGGGCGCCGCCGGAATGTGCCCAGGTGCCGTGGATCTGCGCCGTGCGATAGCGCAGCCCGCCGCGCACGCCGCGCACGATGGCGAAGGGCTCCTGCGCCTGGTCCAGCACGGGGCCCTGCTCGATATGGAATTCGATGAAATGGGCGGCGGGCGGGGGCGCGGCCTGCAGCGCCGCCTCGGGGTCGAGGCCCTGATCCGCCATGTGCTGCGCCAGCGTCCGGCCAGTATCGCTGCGGCGAACCTGCAGATCGGCCCGGGTCAGCCGCCCCAGATGCCCGCGCGAGCCAAGGTAGGAGGCGGGGAACCAGACGCTTTCCTCGGCCCGGGTGACGGTGATCACCAGATCGACGGGCGGCAGGCGATCCCCGGCGCGCAGGGCCGCGGCCAGCGCCAGCGCCGCCGCCACCCCGGCCTGACCGTCATAGGCGCCCCCCTGCCCCACCGTGTCCAGATGCGATCCGACATGCAGCGCCGGGGCGGTGCGGTCCTGCCCGGCCATCCGCGCCAGCAGGTTGCCCGCCGCATCGGTCGTGACCACCAGCCCAAGCTGCGCGGCCTCGTCCCGCACGACATCATGGGCCTGGCTTTCCAGATCGGAATAGGAGGGGCGGGTGAACCCCGGGCCGCCCTCAGAGATCGCGTTGATGCGGGTCAGCACCCGGTCGATGGTCGAGCGGATCACGTCCTGGGTCTGGGTCATGCGGAAGCCTGTGTCAGAGGGGTATTGAGGGCGGTGGCGGGGATCTGACCGGCAAGCGCCGTCAGCACGTGGCCCGCCGCCCCGGTGGCGACACGGATCAGCGCCTCTTCGGTGGTGGCGCCCAGATGCGGGGTGAAGATCACCGGATGGGCGGCAAGCGGTCCCTGCGGGGCGCCCGGTTCGTAGACGTCAAGGGCGGCGGCGGCCACCCGGCCCTGCTGCAGGGCCTGAAGCAGGGCGGCCTCGTCCAGCAGCCCGGCGCGGGCGGTGTTGACAAGGATCGCGCCGGGTTTCAGGGCAGCAAAACGGGCGGCGTTCATCAGGTGATGCGTCGCGGCGCTGAGCGGGCGGTGCAGCGACACCAGATCGGCCTGGGAAAGGCCCTGTTCCAGCGTCGCGACCCTTGGGTAGCCGCCGGTGTCGGGAACCGAGGGCGAATGCACCAGCACCCGCATCCCGAACGCCGCATCCAGCATCCGCCCCAGATCGCGCCCGATGGCGCCCCAGCCGACGATCAGCGCGGTCTTGCCCGAAAGCTCGGCAAAGCGGGCGCTTTCGCGAAAGCCCTGCGCCCCCGCGCGTTCGGCCCGGTCGGCGGCCGGGATGCCGCGCGCGGCCGCCAGTGCCAGCCCGAAGGCCAGTTCCGCCACCGAGCGCGCATTGGCCCCCGGCGTGTTGCAGACCAGAATGCCCCGCGCCGAGGCCGCGTCCTTGTCGACCGCATCATGACCGGTGCCATGCACCGCGATGACCCGCAGGCGATGGCCCGCCGCGATGGCCCGCGCATCCAGCCCCGCATTGCGGGTGATCACCGCGTCGCAATCGCCGATCAGAGCGGCAACCTGCGCCATGTCGGGGCTGGGACAGGCCACGGGTTCGACCCCGGCGGTGCGCAGGCATTGCAGCCCGGCCTCGTGAATGGGCTGGACGATCAGGCATTTCAGCGGCGGGGTCATGAGGTGGTCTTTCGTCGGTCAAGCTCGCCCAGCCGCGCCAGGATGGCGTCGCGGGCATTGCGGATGTGCAGCGCCATGGCAAGACCCGCGGCCTCGGCATCGCCGGCCTTCAGGGCGGCCAGGATCGCCAGATGCTCATGACAGCCCTTCAGGTAGCGGGTGGGCACCTGGCTGCTGTCGAACATGCCACTGCGGCGGCGCAGATCCGCCACCACCCCCGACAGCACCCGGTTGCCGAGCGCCCCCGAGATCATGGCGTGGAAATCATCATCGACCTGCCACAGGTCCTCGGGCGCATCGCCTGCGATCAGCTGCCGGACGCGGGTCTCCATCGCGGCAAGGGTCGGCTGCGGCAGTGCCACGGCGGCACGGGCACCGCGGGTCTCAAGCTCCAGCCGCAGGAAGAAGATCTCCTCGACCTCCTCGGGGCTGAGGCGGCGCACGCACAGGAACCGGCCACGCGGCTGCGCCAGCCCCTCGGCCTCGATCCGGCGCAGGGCCTCGCGGACGGGGGTGCGCGACATGCCCAGACCCTGCGCCAGCTTCTCGGCCTGAAGGGTGTCGCCGGGCTGCAGATCCCCTTCAAGGATCATGGCGATGATCCGGGTGCGGGCCTCGGAGGCAAGGCTGGTCATGCGGCCTCCGGGGTGATCAGCGCATGGCCCGCCTGCGCCAGATCGGCCAGGCGGTCATGGGTGGGCTGGTCAATGGGTTCGAAGGTGACCAGATCACCGGCGCGCAGCAGGAAGGGATCGGGGCGCGCGGGGTCGAACAGCCGCACCGGCGTCGCCCCCAGGAACCGCCATCCCGACGGCCCCGCGACCGAGCTGATGCTGGCCTGCTGGCCGCCGATCCCCAAAGCGCCCGCCGGGATCAGCTGGCGCGGCACCGTCAGGCGGGGGGTGTGCAGCAGCGGCGGCAACCCGCCCAGATAGGCAAAGCCCGGGGCAAAGCCGATCATGTAGACGCGGTAGCGCGCCCCCGCATGCAGATCGATCAGCCCGGCCCGGTCCAAACCCTTTTCCGCTGCCAGATCCTGCAGATCAAGCGCCGCCGGCCCGCCGTAGAAGGCCGGCACCCGCCACAGGCGCGCGGCCTCTTCGCCCGGGTCCAGATCGGCGTAGAGCTGTTCCAGCAGCGCCGCCAGCTGTGCGCCGCGCAGAACCCCGGGATCATAGGTCACCAGCAGGGCGCGGTAGGTCGGCACCCGGTCGGTGACGCCGGGCACCGCCGCGCGATCCAGCGCCCGCGCCAGCGCGATGATCCGGGCATTGGCGCCTTCATCCACCTGTTCCGAGATCTGGAAGCTGAGGGCGCTGTCGCCGCAGGGCAGGATGCGCGGCGGATGGATCGGGTCGGATGTCACCTGGGCCTCCTGTCAGTCGTCCGCAAGCAGGTTCGGCACAATATCGACCAGCCCGGGGAAGATGGCCAGCACCAGCACGAAGGCCACCATCAGCAGGAAGAACGGCACCGTGGCGCGGGTGATCCGGGCGATGCTGTCGCCGGTCAGCCGCTGGATCACCGTCAGGTTGAACCCGACCGGAGGCGTGATCTGCGCCATCTCGATGACGATGACCAGGAAGATGCCGAACCACAGCTTGCTGAAGCCCGCATCGGTGATCAGCGGCAGGGTGATGGGCAGGGTCATGACGATGCAGCCCATGCCCTCCATCACCATGCCCAGCAGGATGTAGAAGCCCAGCAGCACCAGGATCAGCGCAAAGGGCGACAGGCCCCAGCCCTCGATCGCGGTGGCGATGTAGCCGGGCACGCCCAGATAACCGAGCGCCGTCGACAGGAACATCGCGCCCACCATGATCAGCCCGATCATGGCACAGCTGTTGGCGGCATCGCGCCCCGCCTCCAGCAGCCCCGCGAAGGTCAGGGTGCGTTGCACGAAGCCCAGCACGATGGCGCCTGCGACACCCACCGCCGCCGCTTCGGTCGGCGAGGCGATGCCGCCGTACATCGAACCGATCACCACCACGATCAGCGCCAGCAGCGGGCCCAGATCCTTCAGCGCGCGCAGCTTGAACATCAGGCTGGTCGAGGGGCCGGCAGGGCCCACCAGATCGGGGTTCAGCAGCGCCCGGATGCCGATGTAGCCCATGTAGGACAGCGCGATGATCAGCCCCGGCAGGATGCCCGCCATGAACAGGTTCAGGATCGAGGTCTGCGCCATCACCCCGTAGATGATCATGATGGTCGAGGGTGGGATCAGGAACCCCAGCGTCCCCGAGCCCGCCAGCGACCCGGTGACCAGTTGGCGGTCATAGCCATTGGCAATGAGTTCGCGCGCAGTGATCCGCCCGACGGTGGCCGTGGTCGCGGCCGAGGATCCGCAGACCGAGGCGAACAGCGAACAGCCCAGCACGGTGATATGCCCCAGCCGCCCCGGCACCCGCCGCAGCCAGGGGGCAAGCCCGGTAAAGAGCGCCTCGGAGATCTTGGTGCGGAACAGGATCTCGGCCATCAGGATGAAGAGCGGCAGCGCCAGCAGTTCGGCCGAAGAGAGGACGTTGAAGGCCTGCTGCGCCAGCAGCTTCTCGAAGGGCATATGGGGGCGGAACAGGCTGATCAGCCCGGCGCCGGTGCCGATCAGCCCCAGGCCGATCCAGACACCGCCCGCCAGCAGCGCCGCCAGCAGCCCGGCCAGGGTCAGGACGATCTGCGGCATCATTCGATCCCCTCGCCGGTGGCCAGCGCCTCGCCGCGCAGCAGGCGCAGCAGCTGCGCCACGATCTGCAGGCACAAAAGGGTCGTGCCCAGCGTCAGCACGCCCTGCGGCCAGGCCAGCGGAATGCGCACCACCGAAGCCGAGGTCGAGCCGCGCAGGAACGACAGCCAGGCCGCCTGGCCAAGCGCCCAGGCCAGCGCCACCGCGATCACCAGCCCCACCAGGCAGGCCGCCACATCCAGAAGGCGCGCGGGCCCCTCGGGCAGCACCTCGCGCAGGGCCGTCACCCGCACATGAGAGCCGCTTTTCAGCGCACTGGCCGCCGACAGCATGAACGAGGCCCCCATCAGGTAGGCCGAGACATCCCAGGAGAAATCGAGGCTGGTCAGGAAGAGGTTGCGCAGCACGATCTCGGCGCCGACCAGCAGGAAGATCCCGAACAGGCACAGCGCGGCCAGCACGTTGGCCAGCCCGCTCAGCCAGTCGACGGGCCGGATGAAGGTATCGAAACGGGAGGGGGACATGGGGTCTCCGGTCGGAAGGAAAAAGGGCCGGCCCCGGGAGGGAGAGGCAGGGCCGGCCACACGGTCAGGCGGCGGGGATCAGTTGCCGCGCACCGTCAGGTAGGTGTCGATATAGGGGGCGGCCTCGGGCACGCGCTTTTCGAAATCGGCCCAGAGGGGCTTGGCCTTCTCGATCAGCTCGGCCTTCAGATCCGAGGAGGGGGCGGTGATCTCGACGCCGTGGTCCTTCAGGATGGCAAGCTTCTTGGCGTCCTCGTTATGCGAGTTCAGCCAGAATTCGCCTTCCATCTGCGCGGCGGCGGCCTCGATCGCCTTCTGGTCCTTCTCGGGCAGTGCTTTCCATTCATCCAGATTGACCGTCAGGATGTCCGACGAGGCCTGCCAGTTGAAGGTGTTCATGTATTTCATGAATTCCCAGAACGAGCCGTCGACGCCCGACGAGGACGAGGTGGTCACCGCATCGATCGTGCCCGCCGCCAGCGCCGGGACGACCTCGCCCCAGGGCATCTGCACGGGGGCCGCGCCAAGCGCCTTGAAGAAGGCCTGGCCATTGGCATCGACGACGCGGATCTTCAGGCCCTTCAGGTCCTCCAGCGTCTTGATCGGCTTCTTGGTATAGACCGCCTGGCCGGGCCAGGGCACGATATACAGCAGCTTCTGGTTCATCTTGGCGGCCGCCGCCTCGATCATCGGGCGGGTGAACTTGTGCAGCAAGGCCAGGTCCGCCATCGTCGGCGCCATGTAGGGCAGCGATTCCGCACCCAGAGCAGGCACGTCACCCACCTGCTGGCTCATCAGGATCTCGCCCACAGGCACCAGGCCGTCGCGCACCGCGGCCATGCCTTCGGGCCCCTTGATGCCAAGCGCACCGCCGGAATGCACGGTGATGTCGACATCGCCCTTGGTCATCTCGCGGACCTTGTCGGCGAAGGCCTTTGCGTCCTCGGTCTGGAAGTTGCCATCCGGCCAGACGACCGACATGTCCCATTTGGTTTCCGCCATCGCCGGCGCGACCAGACCGGCAGCCAGAAGCGTGGCCAGTGCCACTTTGCGTGCAAATTTCATGCTGTTTTCCCTGTTGCTGGAATCGCCTCGCTGGGGAGGCTTGAGATTTCAGTACACCGGCGGTATCCCGAATTAAGGGTTTCAGGCGGATTTACCCCGGGTATCCGCCGGACTTTCCAATATTCCGCACAATAATTGCGCAAATAGGCGCGAATGACAGGGACTTCAGGATGGACCGCACGATCGACCTCAACTGCGACATGGGCGAAAGCTTTGGCGCCTTCACCGTCGGCGACGATGCCGCGATGCTGGATCTGGTCTCGACCGCCAACATTGCCTGCGGCTTTCATGCGGGCGATCCGGTCGTGATGGCGCGCACCCTCAGGATGGCCCGGGAAAAGGGCGTCTCGGTGGGGGCGCATCCGTCCTTTGCCGATCTCTACGGTTTCGGGCGGCGGCGGATCTCGGGCGAGCGCCCCGAGGACCTGGAGGCGCAGCTGGTCTACCAGATCGTCGCGATGCAGGGCATGGCGCGGCTTGAGGGCCACGCGATGACCCATGTGAAAACCCATGGCGCGCTTGGCAACATGGCGGCGGTCGACCGCGACCTGGCCGAGCTGTGCGTGCGCGCGGTCAAGGCGGTGGACCCGAGGCTGGTCTTCATCTCGCTGCCCTATTCAGAAACCTATGCCGCCGCCGAACGCGCCGGGCTGACCGTCGCCTGCGAGATCTATGCCGACCGCACCTATACCGACACCGGAGAGCTGACGCCGCGCAGCCAGCCCGGCGCGGTGATCCACGATCCGGCGCAAAGCCTGGACCAGGTGCTGGAGATGGTGGTGAACGGCGTCATCCCGACGACCGGCGGGCAGCGCCTTCCGGTCGCGCCCGCAACGCTGTGCGTGCATGGCGATACCCCGGGTGCCGTCGGCATGGCGCACCGTCTGCGCAGCGCCCTGGCCGAAAACGGCATCGGCATCGCCCCCTTCGCACGCCCCTGACCCAAAGCGCCTTCCGCAAGGTCATATGCCCGTCAGTGCCTTGCGAAACAGGCCCCTCCCCGCCCCTGCCTTCGGCTGGGATCAGCTGGGCTGCGTCTGCATATTGACGTCACTATTCGAAAATGATCTACATATAGATGCTTCAGGTGTCGCGGGACATTGTTCCGCGGTGAAAAGGGAAGCCGGTGAAAATCCGGCACTGCCCCCGCAACTGTAAGCGGCGAGCCACGCTCTTGCGCCACTGGGTGTCCCCGGGAAGGCGAGCGCCGGTGTCGACCCGCGAAGTCAGGAGACCTGCCCGGAGCCCAGGATTTGACCCGAACGGTGGGTTCGGGGCGTGTCAGTGTCTCCGGGCCGCGTTGGGCGTTCCGGTCCGTGCGCGTCCCCGCCTGCCGTCCTGACCGAAGGACGCGCCATGACGATCATCGTCTATTCAAAACCCGACTGCCGGCAATGCCTGGCGACGCAGCGTGCGCTGAAAGCGCATGGGCTGTCCTACCGGCTGGTCGATCTGACCCAGGATGCCGCCGCACTGGCGCGTCTGAGCGCCCTTGGCCACCGCCAGGCACCCGTGGTCGAGGCCACGACCGGCACCGGCCCCCAAAGCTGGTCCGGCTTTCGCCCCGATCTGATCGCCCGGCTGGCCTAGCGCCATGGGCAGCCTCGTCTACTTTTCCTCGGCCAGCGGCAATACCGCACGCTTCGTGGCCCGGCTGGGCCTGCCGGCGCTGCGCCTTGGCGCGTCAGGCCCCCTGCCCGACGCGCCGCCGGCCTATGTGCTGATCTGCCCGACCTATGCCGACGGCCAGGGCCGCGGCGCCGTGCCGCCGATGGTGATCCGCTTCCTGAACGATCCCCGCCGCCGTGCCGGGCTGCGCGGGGTCATCGCCACCGGCAACCGCAGCTTCGGTACCACCTATGGCCTGGCCGGCCGGATCATCGCCCGCAAGTGCCAGGTGCCGCTGCTGTGGACGCTGGAACTGGCCGGCACCGACATCGACATCGCCCGCGTCTCGCGCGGGCTTCGGACCTTCTGGAGCCAATCATGCCCGACGATCTAGTCCAGCCGCTGAGCGCCCCCGACTACCGCGCCCTCAACGCCCTGCTGAACCTGCCCGATGCCACCGGCCTGCCGCCGGTCTCGGCCGACCGCGAAGCCGCGCGCCAGTATATCCTTCAGCATGTCCTTCCGGGCAGCCGCCGCTTTGCCTCGGACGACGCCCGCCTGCAGTGGCTGGTCGAAGAAGGCTATTACGATCCCGCCGCCCTGGCCCCCTATCCCCCGGAGGTCCTGCGCCAGGCCTATGCGCGCGGCCGCGCCCATGACCACCGGTTTTCCAGCTATCTCGGCGCGCTGAAATTCTACACCAGCTACGCGCTGAAGACCCGCGACGGCGCGCAATACCTGGAGGATTTCACCGACCGCGCCGTGCTGTGCGCCCTGGTGCTGGCGCGCGGCGACCACCAGCAGGCCTTCGCGCTGATCGACGCGATCCTCTCGGGTCGGTTCCAGCCCGCCACCCCGACCTTCCTCAACGCCGGACGACAAAGCCGCGGAGAGCTGGTCTCGTGCTTCCTGCTGCGGCTGGAGGACGACATGGAAAGCATCGGGCGTGGCATCGCCTCGGCGCTGCAGCTTTCGAAACGCGGTGGCGGGGTGGCGCTGCTGCTCAGCAACCTGCGCGAACAGGGGGCACCGATCAAGGGCATCTCGGGGCAGGCCTCCGGGGTGGTCCCGGTGATGAAACTGCTGGAGGACAGCTTTTCCTATGCCAACCAGCTGGGCGCGCGCCAGGGCGCGGGCGCGGTCTACCTGCATGCCCATCACCCCGACATCCTGCGCTTTCTCGACACCAAGCGCGAGAATGCCGATGAAAAAATCCGCATCAAGACCCTCAGCCTGGGGGTGGTGATCCCCGACATCACCTTCGAGCTGGCCCGCACCCGCGCGCCCATGCACCTGTTCTCGCCGCTCGACGTGCAGAAGGTCTACGGTTGCGCCCTGTCCGAGATCCCGGTCAGCGAGAAATACCACGAGATGGTCGCCGATCCGCGCATCTCCAAGACGGTGATCGACGCCCGCGCCTTCTTCCGCACCCTGGCCGAAATCCAGTTCGAAAGCGGCTATCCCTACCTGATGTTCGAAGACACGGTGAACCGCGCGAACCCGGTTGCCGGGCGGATCTCGATGTCGAACCTGTGCTCCGAAATCCTGCAGGTCAGCACCCCCTCGGCCCTCTCCGAGGACCTGGGCTACCGGCACATCGGCAGCGATATCTCCTGCAACCTTGGCTCGCTCGACATTGCGAAGGTGATGCGCTCGGGCGATCTCGGCGCCACGGTCGAGACCGCCGTGCGGGCCCTGACCGCGGTCAGCGAGATGACCTCGCTCGACTGCGTGCCCTCGATCCGGCGCGGCAATGCGGAAGGCCATGCCATCGGGCTGGGGCAGATGAACCTTCACGGCTACCTTTCCGGGCAACGGATCCACTACGGCAGCCCCGCCGCACTCGGCTTCACCTCGGTCTACTTCGCCGCCGTCACCTACCATGCGCTGCACGCCTCGATGTGCCTGGCGCGCGAACGCGGCCAGAGCTTTCGCGGCTTCGCCGACAGCCGCTACGCCTCCGGCACCTATTTCCAGAAATACACGGAACGCGACTGGCTGCCGGAAGATCCGACAGTTGCGCGGCTTTTCGCGAACCAGCCGCTGCCCGGTCGCGCCGACTGGGCCCGGCTGCGCGACGCGGTGCGCCGCCATGGCCTTTACAATCGCAACCTGCAGGCCGTGCCGCCAACCGGCTCGATCAGCTACATCACCCATGCGACCGCCTCGATCCATCCGATCGTCGCGCGGATCGAAATCCGCAAGGAAGGCCGCCTTGGCCGGGTCTACGCGCCAGCCCCGGGTCTTGACGCGGCCAGCCTGCCCTATTTCCGGGACGCCTACGAAATCGGTCCCGAGGCCCTGATCGCGACCTATGCGGCTGCGACCGAACATGTCGACCAGGGTCTGTCGCTGACCCTGTTCTTCCCGGCCGACGCCACCACGCGCGACATCAACCGCGCCCAGATCCTGGCCTGGCAAAAGGGCATCAAGACCCTCTACTACGTGCGGCTGCGCCAGAATGCCTTGCCCGGGACGGGCACCGAAGCCTGCCAGGCCTGCACCCTGTAACGACCCTGCGCGGGGCTTTGCCCACCCCCCAAGGATTTTCAGTCAGATGATGACGCCCCCGGTTCCCTGTCATCTGGCCCGAAATACTCCGGGGGGTCTCCGCAGGAGACGGGGGCAGAGCCCCCCCTTCCCTCACCCGATGGAGACATTCATGACCGAATTGCCCGCCCCCATTGCCGTCCCCCGCGCCATCAACTGGAACCGTCTCCAGGACCCGAAGGACCTGGAAGTCTGGAACCGCCTGACCGCGAATTTCTGGCTGCCCGAAAAGATCCCGCTGTCGAACGATGTCCAGAGCTGGGCGCGACTGGCCCCCGATGAGCAGCTCCTGACCTTGCGGGTCTTTACCGGGCTGACACTGCTCGACACGTTGCAGCAGGGCATCGGCGTGCCCGCGATGATGGCGGATGCGCTGACCCCGCACGAGGAAGCGGTGCTGAGCAACATAGGCTTCATGGAAGCCGTGCATGCGCGCAGCTATTCCTCGATCTTCTCGACCCTGGGCACCACGGCCGAGATCGACGCGGCCTTCCAATGGTCCGAGGCCAATCCCCATCTGCAGGCCAAGGCCCGGCTGATCCGGCATGCCTACGCCCCGGGGGCCGATCCGCTGAAGCGCAAGATCGCCAGCGTCTTGCTGGAAAGCTTCCTGTTCTACTCGGGATTCTATCTGCCGCTGCACTGGTCCAGCCACGCCTGCCTGACAAATACCGCCGACCTGATCCGGCTGATCATCCGTGACGAGGCGGTGCACGGCCATTACATCGGCTACAAGTTCCAGCGGGGCCTGGCGGCACAGGATGCGCCCCGACAAGCCATGCTGCACGACTATGCCCACGACCTCCTCGAAGCCCTTTACGGGATCGAGGCCGTCTACACCGCCGAGCTTTACGACAGTGTCGGACTGACCGGCCAGGTCATGGCCTTCCTGCATTACAATGCCAACAAGGCGCTGCAGAACCTCGGATACGAGGCGCTCTTTCCCGCCGACGCCTGTGCGGTCAATCCCGCGATCCTCGCAGCACTCGCACCCGACAGCGAGAACCACGACTTTTTTTCCGGGGCCGGGTCCTCCTATGTGATCGGCCGCAGCGTCGAGACAGAGGATGCCGACTGGACCTTCTGAGGTCCCGCGCCCTGCCGGTCGGCGCGGGCCCGGGATGTCCGCCACTGCGGCCCGCTGCGCCCTGCGGGCCATTGCAGGCCGACTGCGGGCAGGCGCCC
Source organism: Pseudooceanicola sp. NS-SX9 (assembly GCF_057380705.1). Taxonomy (NCBI): domain Bacteria; kingdom Pseudomonadati; phylum Pseudomonadota; class Alphaproteobacteria; order Rhodobacterales; family Paracoccaceae; genus Pseudooceanicola; species Pseudooceanicola sp. NS-SX9. Next base: position 100,056 of record NZ_JBXXRN010000005.1, read on the forward strand.
TATCCTGCCCGCGGCGGATCCGGCAATGCAGCGACCGCGGCCCGCCAGCGGGCCCGGTAATCCTGAGCCCGATCAGCCGACCATTGCGGCACAAACCGGCGTGCCGGCGTCCAGCCGATCACCGCCTGCGACAGCGACAGACCGGGCAACAGCGCCTTGCGGGCCAGCGCGGCCGCCCCCATGGGTGTCGCATGTTCCCAAGGATAGACCTGTACCGGCAGCCCGGTCAGATCCGCCACCGCCTGCATCAGCACATCCGACCGCACCAGCCCGCCATCGACCTGCAGCGTGCTGATCGGCACGCCGGTTTCCGCGGCCATCAGGGCGCAAAGCTCGGCCAGCTGGGCGGCGATGCCCATCAGCAGCGCCCGCACCAGATCCCCCGGCCCCGAGGCCAGCGTCATCCCGGAAAAGCTGGCCGCCGCATCGGGCCGCCACCAGGGCGCGCCCAGCCCCGCAAGAGCCGGCACGAAAAGTGCCTGATCGCCCCCCGCCTGCCCCGCCACCCGGTCCAGATCGGCGGGTGATCCGATCAGACCCAGCTGCCGGATCCAGCGCACTGCCGATCCGGCGGTGAAGACCTGCCCGTCCAGGCAATAGGTCAGCGCGCCCTCGCAGCGCCACGCCGCCGAACTCGACAGCCCCCGCGCCGACCGCACCGGCCTGTCGCCTGCATTGACCAGCAGGAAGGCCCCGGTGCCGAAGGTGCATTTCGCGGCGCCGGGCGTCAGGCAGCCTTCGCCCAGCAGCGCCGCCTGCTGATCCACCACCAGCCCGCCCACCGGGATGCGGCCGCCAAAGGCGGTGGTCTCGCCGATGATCTCGTCCGAGGCGGCGATATGCGGCAGTGCCTCGTCCTGCAGGCCAAAAAGCGCCAGCATCTCCGGATCCCAGGCCCCGGTCTCCAGCGTCGTGACCAGGGAGCGGCTGGCGGTGCTGGCATCGGTCACGAAGGCCCCGGTCAACCGGTGCAAAAGCCACACGTCCGAGGTCGTCACCACGCCCCTTCGGGTCAGGTTCCGTCGGATCCAGGCCTGCTTGGGCGCCGAGAAATAGGGATCAAGGACCAGCCCCGTGCGCGCGGCAACATGCCCGGAATGCGCCTGCAGCGCCCGGCAGACGGTTTCTGCGCGGCGGTCCTGCCAGACGATCAGCGGCGTCAGCGGGGTGCCGGTATCGGGATCCCAGGCCAGCACCGTCTCGCCCTGGTTGGCGAGCGTCACGATGTCGATGGGACAGCCCGCCTGTGCCACCGCCGCCTGCCCCGCCCCCAGAACCGAGGCCCAAAGGGCCTCGGGGGATTGCTCGACCACGCCGCCCGCGCCGTAATGCGGGGTCAGGGGGGCCTCGGACAGGCCGCGAATGCGGCCCTCTGCGTCGATCACGACCGCCTTCGTCCCCGAGGTCCCCTGATCGATGGCCAGGACCGTCGTCATGCCCGCCGCGCCCCTGCGGGGGCGTCCAGCGCGGCCTCGACCGGTGCCATGTTGGGCATGTCGAGCGCCACCAGACCGCGCGTCGCCAGCAGCACGCCCAGATAGACCAGCCCGATCGCCACCATCACCAGCACATAGATCCACGGCACCTCAAAGGACGCATCCCGGAAGATCAGCAGCTCGAACAGCAGCCAGAGGGTGGCGATGACCAGCACCGGGGTTTCATAGCGGCCCAGGGTGAAGCCGCGGCTGGGCGGCAGGTGGCGGCGCCTGACGATGTAAAGGGCAACCGTCGCCGCGTAGATGATCGCCGGCAGCAGCGTCGCGGCCGAGAAGAGATCGAAGAGGACGTTGGTCTCGCGCGCGAAGATGGCCAGGATCAGCTGGCTGACGATGGTCATCATGACCGTGGCCGCAAGCGGCGTGCCGGTCTTCGGGCTGACCCGGCGCAGCACCGCATGGCCCGGGAAACGCGCATCGCGCGACATCGCCCAGACCAGGCGCACGCCGCTCATCAGGATGACCATGCCGCAGGCGAAGATCGCCAGCACCACCATCAGCAACAGCGCCGTGCCCACATAGGCCCCAAGCACCCCCGAAATCACCTGCGCCACCGGCGCGTCGGACTGTGCCAGCGTTGCCGGATCGCCCGCCAGCAGGGTGACGACCAGCAGGAACAGAAAGCCCAGGATCCCCGAGGCCAGCACCGCCTGGATCATCGCGCGCGGCACGACGGTGGCGGGGCGCTCGGTTTCCTCGGCCAGGTTGGCGGCGGATTCAAAACCCACGATGGTGAAAGAGCCCAGCAGCGTCCCCATGATCCAGGGGCCCACATGGGTCAGCGTGCCGAAGGACAGATAGCCGGGATGGGCCACGGCCCCGGTGCTGAACAGGTTGCCCGCCCGCATCGCATGGGTGATCAGCCCCGCCGCCAGCAACAGCACCACCAGCAGGATCATCCCGATCAGCTCGACGCTGACGGCCAGGTTGTTGACGCGCTCGGTCCATTTCGTCGAAAAGCCCACCAACAGCCCCTGCACCACCAGCACCAGCGCGGTGATCGCCCAGGCGCCCCCGGCCGAACCCTGGTAGCCCAACAGCACCGGCAGCACGCTGGAAGCGATGGTATAATCCACCGCGACCGAGACGATGGCGAAGAAGGTGAAAGAGATCCAGCCGATGATCCAGCCGATCACCGGGTTCGCCAGCCGCGACATCCACTGGTAGGAATAGCCCGAGACCGGGATCCGTGCCGCAAGCGATCCGAAGACCATCGCCACCATCAGCTGGCCCGCGACCACCACCGGCCAGGTCCAGATCCCGGCGGGACCCGAGCTGTTCAGGACGGCGCCGTATGTCGTGAAGATGCCGGTCGCGATCGAAACGAAGGCGAAGGAGGCGAAGCGCCCGGTGCCGCGTTACAGTTCCTGCTTGTATCCGAAGGCGGAAACATCGGTTCCCGGGGTCGGACTTCTGGGGTCTTTGACCATCTTGTCCTCACTGTTGGTTGGTTTTCTTGGTCTTGCCGCAGGGCTGTTGCGCCCGGCGGGATCGTCAGTCGGAAAGGCCGATGCAAAGGGCCCCGGACCGGTCCCGAAGGGTGTCGAGGGGCAGAAGGATGCGCCGTTCCGGCAGCAGGCGCCGCGCCGGGGCAAGCGCGGTTGCGCCGGCGTCAGAGATCACGCTCAGGCGGCCCTGCGCGGGGGCGGCGACGCGCAGCTGCAGCTGCGCCAGCCCGTCCCCCGGGGCGGCGGGCACCAGCCTTTGCGGCACCACGTAGCGCAGCGGCGCCGTGCAGCGGATCGCCACCGCCCCCCCGGGCCCCGGCAGATCGCCCTTCAGGTCGCGGGCGATGAAGCCCGCGATGGCGCGGGCCTCGCGCCAGGACCAGCCGGCGGTCTCGACCGGGCGCAGCATGTTGCCGGCGGCAAAGATCGCGGGATCGCAGGTGCGGCCGAACTGGTCGATTTCGGGGCCGCCGATGCCGGGATCGACGGCCAGTCCGGCCAGCCGCGCCAGCGAAGCCTCGGGGGTGAACTGGCCGCTCAGCAGAACGCCGTCGCAGTCATAGTGCCGTTCGCGCCCCGATGCGTCGCGGAAGGTCAGCCCCTCGACGCGGCCGGTGCCCTCGATCCGCAGAACATTCGCACCCGTATGGACAGGCAGGCCCAGCAGCTGCGGCAGCGCCAGGAAGGGACGGCGGGCAAGCGGCCGGGGCGCCGTTTCGATCATCGCGACGGGCCGGTCGCCCGGCAGCAGGCGCGCCGAGCGCGGCGCCTCGCGCGCGCCGGTGGCCAGAAGGATGCGGCGGGCGGTCAGGGTCACGGCGCCTTCGGGCGTCAGCACGTCCAGCACGCCGCCCGGGCCGATCGCGGTGACGGTGCAGCCGGTGCGGATCACCGCCCCCGCCTGCTGCGCCTCGGCAAGGTTGCGGCGGGCATAGGCGGGGCCGGTCAGGATGCGGCGGTATTCGTTCCAGCCGAAGGGCGGGTGGCCGCAGTGGCGCGAGGTCCCTCCCGCCTCCTGGTCGCGTTCCAGCACCAGCACGCGCGCCACGCCCGCCGCCCGCAGCATACGCGCCGCCGACAGCCCCGCCGGCCCCGAGCCCACGATGATCACGTCATGATCGGCGGCAATGGGCGGCAGGTTCATGCGCCGATCTCCTCGGACAGGGGCGCATCGAGGCGATCGCCTGCAAGCCGCGCCAGACGGGCACCGCAGTAGAACCCCTGACAGCGCCCCATGCAGGCCCGGGTGCGCCGCTTCAGCCCGCCCAGATCCCCGGGCGGCAGGGGGGTGTCGAAGGTGGCCTCGACCTCGCGGCGGGTGACCAGTTCGCAATGGCACAGGATCTCGCCCGGGTGGGGGGCCTGCGCATCGCGGGGCAGGTGTTCGGCCAGGTTCGGCACCTTCGGCCACAGGACCGGATCGGGGGGCTGCGTCTGCCCCTGGCGGCGCCACAGGCTGAAGGCGTGCTGCGCCAGCCCCAGCGAGGCCGTCAGCCCGGTCGAGCGGATGCCGCCAAGGGTGATCCAGTGGCGCGCGGGGTCCTGCCGGATGCGATAGTGCTTGGCCTCGCTGGCCGGGCGCAGGCCCGCGTAGATCGCCGTCACGGGCATGTCGCGCAGGGCGGGGATGCGGGCCTCGGCCGCGCGCATCAGCATTTCCAGTACCCCCTGGTCCAGGCGCGCATGGTCGCGGTCGTCCTGTTCCTCGGCCGTGGGGCCGACCAGCAGGTTGCCGAAGATCGTCCGGGTCAGGACGATGCCCTTGGTGCGTTCGTTGGGGACCGGCAGCAGGATGGCGTTCAGCAGCCGGGCGGCGGCCTTGTCGTAGACCACGAACTGCCCCTTGCGCGGATGGATCGAGAACTGCGCATCGCCCAGCAGCTGCGTCTCGATCCGGTCACCTTGAAGGCCGGCGCAGTTGATCACATCGCCCGCCAGCACCGGCCCGCCGGTGGTCTGCAGCCGCCAGGTCACGCCGTCGAAATCGCCGCCCGTGACCACGGTGCCACGCCGCACGCAGGCGCCGTGGGCCATGGCCTGCTGCAGATAGGCCAAGGGCGCCGACCACGGGTCGATCACGAATTCCCGCGGCACCAGCACGCCCGCCCGCACATCGCCCGACAGCGCAGGTTCGCGGGCCAGCACCTCGGCCCGGTCGATGCGGTGCACATCCGCGACACCATTGGCCTGCGCCTGGGCCACGATGCCGTCCAGCGCCGCCTCTTCCGCGTCGTTCCAGGCCGCCAGGATCGCCGAGGTCTCCAGCAGGGGCAGGTTCAGCCGGTCGCGGATCTGCAGGTATTCCGCATGTCCCGCCGTCATGCAGGCCAGTTCCAGCGACCCCGGAGGCGCGTCAAAGCCGGTGTGCAGGATGGCGCTGTTGGCCTTGCTGGCGCCGGAAAGGATGTCGGCGCCCTTCTCGATCAGCACCACCCGGGCGCCTTCCAGTGCGAAACGCCGCGCCGTGGCGCAGCCGACAACGCCGCCGCCGATCACGGCGACATCATAGATCCCATTGCCCTGCCCCACCATATTTTGGCCGATTCCACATATTTTCAGACCTTGTATGACCGGAATTGCCCGATTTGGTGAGTCATGACAGGATTATATGTGGATTCAGTCAAATCCGCAGATCACGATTTCGAGAGCTGCCGCTTTCAGCGCCTCTGCCGCATGGCCCTCGGGCAGGGCCTCGGTGACCAGCCGATCGACGCCCCCAAGCCCCGCCACCGAGAACAGCGCCCGTCGCCCGATCTTCGAGGCATCGGCGATCACCGTGACCTCGGTCGCGGCGGCGACCATGGCGCGGGCGACCTCCGTTTCGGCCAGGGAATAGTCCATGATCCCCGAGGCATCGACGGCCCCCACCGTGATCACCGCATGGCGGGGCCGAAACCGGGCGATCTGTTCCAGCGTCAGCGCGCCCAGGTTTTCCTCGGCCTCGGGGCGGAATTCGCCGCCCAACAGGAAGACCCGGTGGACCGAGCCCGCCAGCGTCCGGGCGATCTGCACGCCATTGGTGATCACCGTCAGCGGCACGTCGCTGTCGCGCAGCGCCTGCGCCAGGCACAGCGTCGTGGTGCCAGTGTCCATCATCACGCTGTCACCGGCGCACAGCAGCCCTGTCACCGCCCGGGCGATGCGCTGCTTGGCGCTGGCGTTTTCATGCATCCGCGCCTGGAAGGCGGTCTCGACCTGCTCGGAGGCGATGGGCAGCGCGGCGCCGCCGTGGAACTTGTGCACCGCACCGCGGGCCGACAGCGCGGTCAGGTCGCGGCGGATGGTCTCGGCCGAGACGCCCATCTCTTCTGAAAGCTCTCCGACGGTGGCCTGGCGGCACCGCTCCAGCAGCTGCAGGATCCGGGCCTGCCGAAGGTCGGGGTTCATCGTGTCGCCTTTCCGCATCTGTCGGTCATGTCCCGCACAGGGGATACTGCGGATGTCCCGGGGTGCAAGCCCCGCGCAAAGTGGCGCCGTCCGGTCAATGATCGCCCCCGGTTGTTTCCGACATGACATATTGGAATGCCGGGGGGCGTTCTCGTTCCCCGGAAAATATGCGAAGCAGGCCGGGTCCCCTGCCCTACCGGAGGTTTCATGCAGATCGGTCCCCGCATTCCCCGTATCCAGGCCGCCGGCAGCGACGGCTGGGAGATCGTCTATCGCGCCCGCGCCCTGATCGCCGCCGGAGAGCAGGTGCTGAACCTCACCATCGGAGAACCCGACCGCACCACCGATCCGCGGGTGCTGCAAGCCATGCACGAGGCCGCGCTGGCGGGCCTGACCGGCTATACCTTCGGCCCCGGCCTGCCAGAGCTGCGTCGCGCCATTGCCGAACGCGTCACCGCCCGTACCGGCACCCCGACCCGCCCCGAGAACATCATCGTCACGCCCGGCGGCCAGTCGGCGCTGTTCTCGGCCCAGATGGTGCTGCTGGATGAAGGCGACAGCGGGCTTTACGTGACGCCGCATTATCCCACCTATCCGACGACGATCCTGGCGACCGGCGCCACCCCCGTGGCGGTCCCCGCCCATGCCGCTGACGGGTTCCAGCCGAAAGCCGAGGCGATCCTGCGGGCCCAGGACGGCACCCGCGCCCGCAGCCTGCTGATCAACAGCCCCAACAACCCCACCGGCGTCGTATACTCCCCGGAAACCGTCGAGGCGGTCTCGGGGGCGTGCCGCGAGGCGGGCATGTGGCTGATCTCGGACGAGGTCTATGACACCCAGGTCTGGGAGGGGCGCCACCTGAGCCCGCGCAGCCTGCCCGGCATGGCTGAACGCACCATCGTCATCGGCTCGATGTCGAAAAGCCACGCCATGACCGGATCGCGGCTGGGCTGGCTGGTGGCCCCCGAAGAGGTCGTCGAGGCAGCAACGGTGCTGGCCACCAACACCACCTACGGCGTCGTGCCCTACATCCAGATGGGCGCCCTGGCGGCCCTGCGGATGGGCCCCGCCTTCGAGGACGAGATCGCCGCCCCCTTCCGCCGCCGCCGCGCCCTGGTGCAGGCCGCCATCGCCGGCAGCCAGGTGGTGCGCATGGCCCCGGCGGCGGGCGCCATGTACGTGATGCTGGACATCCGCGCCACGGGCCTTTCGGGCGAAGCCTTCGCCCGCCGCCTGATCGAAGATGCCCGGATTGCCGTCATGCCGGGTGAAAGCTTTGGGCGCGCCGCTGCGGGTCACCTGCGCATCGCGCTGACGCTGCCCGACGACGCATTGTCAGAGGCCATCCGCAGCCTCGTCACCTTCGCCGAGGCGCTGGTGATCGCCTGATCGACGTCCGGGGGCCCTGCGGGGCCCCTGCCCTTTCCGACAGCAGCGGTCGCGCCGTTTATAAACTGTTAACAGTTAACCGTTGACAAGACGTGTTGGGATTTTCATATCGTGGCCGGGCGCCCTGACGCCAGTGCAACTGCGATAGCCCGAATGTCTTACAGCGAGCTTACGAAAAGCGCCCCGGCTCTGCCCTTTCTGTCCGCGGACAGATGGCCCCTGCCCCGGCCGGACGGCCTCCGGCGGGATGCCCTGTTGCATGCCCCACAGCGCAATAGACCGGCGGCACAGGGCGCCGAGGGATCCCCATCCCGCATCACGACCCCAAGGAGTAAATACCGTTGACCACCCCCATCCAGAAACTGGCCCATCGACCGCTGTCCGAAATCGTCCGTGACAGGCTGATCGGCATGATCGCCGATGGCACGATGACCCCAGGCGCCCGCCTGAACGAGGTCCATCTGGCCGACCAGCTGGGCATCTCTCGGGGGCCGGTCCGCGAGGCCGCCCGCGAGCTGGAGGGCCAGGGCTTTATCATCAGCCGGCCCCGCCTGGGCTTTTTCATCGCCGATTTCACCCAGGCCGAGATCCATGACCTTTACGAGGTGAAGGCCTGGATCGACCCGGCGATGGTGACGCATTTCCTGAACCAGCCCGATGCCTCGGCGCCACTGCATTTCCTGGACCGGCTGGCCACCATCGACTGCAGCGACAAGGCCCGCTTTGTCGAAACCGCCTTCGCCTACCGGCAGGAGATCGTCGGCCGGATGACCAACCGCTTCCTGGCCGAGCATGTCCAATGGATGTTCCGCCGCCTGTTCGTGTTGACTGCCGTCAACAAGATCCAGGACGACAGCGCCCACAAGACCCGCATCATCGAGACCCAGAGAGCGCTCTGGACCGCCGTTGCCGCCCGCGATGCGACCCGCGCCATGGCCGTCGTGCAAGACGACATTGCCTTCTGGCGCGCCGATACCGCCCCCCGTTTCACCAAGGAGAGATGAGTCATGAACCGTTCCGATTACCTGTCGATGGATGCGACAGCCCTTGCCGGGGCCGTCCGCGATGGCCAGACCACGGCAAGCGAACTGCTGGAAATCGCACTGACCCTCGCCGACGAGGCCCAGCCCAGGCTGAACGCCATCACGGTGGATTTTCGGGACATCGCCCGGACCCGCGCCCGCACCAAGCCCCGGGGGGTTTTCGGCGGCGTGCCGATGCTGCTGAAGGACCTGTCCTCGGCGCTGGAGGGCACGATGGGAACCGACGGCACCCGGATGCTGGCCGGGTCGCCGCCTGCCTGCCGGACCCGCACCTCGGTCCAGCGATATCTGGATGCCGGGGTGGTGATCTTCGGCAAGACGGCCTCGCCCGAGTTCGGCATCTTCCCCGAGACCTGCTCGGCGCTGCATGGCACGACGCGCAACCCCTGGAACCTTGGGCACACGCCGGGGGGATCTTCGGGCGGGTCCTCGGCGGTGGTGGCGGCGGGGATCGTGCCGGTGGCGCAGGGATCGGACGGCGCAGGATCGATCCGCAAGCCCGCCGCCCAGACCGGGCTGATCGGATTGAAGCCGTCGCGCGGACGCATCCCCCCGGGGCCAATGGTCGGAGAAGCCTGGAATGGCCTTGCCACCAATCACGTCCTGACCCGCAGCGTCCGTGACAGTGCGGGCTTTCTTGACGTCTCGAAGGGATGGGAACCCGCGGCAGCCTACGGTGCTCCCCATGGCGAAATGCCCTATGTCGACACCGTCGGTCGCCTGCCCGCCCGGCCATTGCGCATCGGCCTGTCGCGCCACGCCGAGGGTGTCCACCCGACTGACCCCGAAATCACCGCCGCCCTGCTGCGAACGGCGCGCGCATTGGAAGACATGGGCCACATCGTCGAAGAGGCCGACCCGGTCCTGGACCATGGCCTGTGCTGCGAGGTCCTGTGGAAGATCATCTCGGCCAATCTGCTGGCGGCGATCCGTCAGACCCAGGCCGCAACCAGGCAAACCGGCCCTTACGCGGATCTGGTCGAACCCGCCACCGCCGCAGTGGCCGCCGATGCCGAGCGCATGAGCGCCGAGGATCTGCTGAAGGTGCTCTGGCAGCGCGATGCCCTGACCCGCGACTTTGCCAGCTACTTCTGCAGCCACGACATCCTGTTGTCCCCGGTCATGCCAGCGCTGGCGCAGAAGACCGGCAGCCTGCAGTATCGCGGCGACTACGCATCCTATCTGGCAGCGCATTACGCCGTCATTCCATATACGCCGATCATGAACCTGTCGGGTCTGCCTGCCATTTCGGTGCCTGCGGGCCTCAGCGCGGGCGGGCTGCCCATCGGCATCCAGATGGCCGCCGGTCCGGGCCGCGAAGACCTGTTGTTCGGTCTGGCCGGACTGCTGGAACAGGCCGCGGGTCCACGGGGCTTCCAACGCCTGGCCCCCTTCTTCGAGGTCGCATGATGACGATGCTTCCCGACACGATCCGCGCCCTTCTGCCCGAGCTGACCGACTGGCGCCGGGACCTGCATCGCCACCCTGAACTGATGTACGACCTGCCGCGCACCGCTGGCCTGGTGGCCGAGCGCCTGCGCGCCTTCGGCCTGGACGAGGTGCACGAAGGCATTGGCCGAACCGGTGTCGTAGGCCTGCTGCACGGCGCGGCGGGTCCGGCCCATGACGCATCCCGGCGCCTGCTGCTGCGGGCCGACATGGATGCGCTGCCGATCACGGAAACCGGCAACCTGCCCTGGGCCTCGGCCACGACGGGGCAGATGCATGCCTGTGGCCACGACGGCCATACCGTGATGCTGCTGGGGGCGGCCCGCCACCTGGCGCAGACGCGGGATTTCGACGGCACGCTGGTCTTTTGCTTTCAGCCCGCCGAGGAAGGACAGGCCGGGGCACAGGCGATGATCGACGATGGCCTGCTGCGCCGCTGGCCCGTGGCGGCCGCCTTCGGTCTGCACATCTCGCCCGAGCTGCCTTTGGGCCATTTTGCAATCCGTGCAGGCGGCATGATGGCCTCGGTCGACGGGATGTTCATCACCGTGAAAGGGCAGGGCAGTCATTCCTCGGAACCGCAGCGGGGGCGGGATCCGGTGCTGGCGGCCAGCCATCTGGTCGTGGCCCTGCAAAGCATTGCGTCAAGGGCGCTCGATCCACGAGAGGATGCCGTTGTGTCGGTCACATCGATCCATGGCGGATCGGCCTTCAATGTCATCCCGGACAGTGTCGAGTTGCGGGTGGGGTTTCGCGCCTTCTCGGAAACCGTGGCAACCCGCATCGACGCTGAAATCACCCGTATTGCCGCAGCCACTGCCCAGGCCTATGGCTGCGAGGCGCTGATCCGGCGACCGCCGATTTCGCCCTATCCACCGCTTGTCAATGACCCAGAGGAAGTGCACCGCGCCGTGCAGGCCATGACTATGTCCGCGGGCAAGGCAGCCGTGCAAGGCGATTGGCCTGCGATGATGGTTTCCGAGGACTTTGCCTTCATCCTGCGGCAGGTCCCGGGCGCTTACGGTCTGATCGGCAATGGGCCTTCGGCATCCCTGCACAGCTCGGAATTCGACTTCAATGATGCGGCGATCGGACCCGGCGTGGCCTATTGGACCGCCCTTGCCCGAATGCGCCTACCCGTTTCAGCGGAAATGCCTCGGGCCTGAGGGCCGGGTCTTAGACGCATTCCCGGGCAGCAGTTTCGATCCGCAAAGCTCGTCATGCGCGATTTATGACCGCGGACATAATCTATGACCGCGGTCATAAACGCGCTGAACCCTGGACGGCGAGCTTCAGAAGATAGCCGTTTGGATTGTTGATCCGGTCCAGACGCCCCGCGATCTGGTCCACCAGCCTCAACAAGGCAATTGGTGGTATATTTTGCAGCGCACGGCGCAAGCTGTCCTGCCTTATTCCCAAGAAAGAAGAAAATTCCTGAAGCCGTCGCATTGCATCCGGCAAAGAGCGTGGGGGGCTTGGGTAAAAGCTGGCAATTTCGGTCATCTGGGGCCAAAGGCGGTGGAGGTCGGATATGGGATCTATAAATTCTTTTCCTTGAGTCTCAGAGTGCCGGTCATCCTGTCCGGCATTGGCGGCTGAACTGTCCGGCTGCGGGGCAGGGCTGGGATCGAGCACCCGGCTCAGTTCGGCTTCGGCGGCCTGCATCTCGGTCAGGGTGGTGGCCGTGCGGCGCAGAAGGTTGCGCAGCCGGCGGTGCAGATCCTCGATGTCCGCGGGCAGGGCACCCAGACGTTCCTGCAGGCTGCGCCGGTGTGCCGACAATGCCGCCGAAAGACGCGATCGCAGGGCCTCTCGGGTTCGAGCCTGCGCCTCGGCCGCGTCTTTCAGTGACAAAAGCTCGGCATGGCGCAGGAACAGCGGACGCAGGTCGATGCCATAGGCTTCGATGACCTCGCCGCCGGGGCCGCGCACGGGATAGCGACGGCCATTGCCGCTGAAGCGCCGCTGGACAAAGCCCAGTTCCTCAAGCCGGGCTTCGCCGCGCCGGAACCGACGTTCATCCATGCAGTTGGCGCGCTGCAGCATGGTGCCCGTGACCTGCGCATAAGAGATCAGCAGCTGATCGGCACGCACCGGGCCCTTGGTCAGCACGCCCAGATGGGCCGCCAGAACCGCGATTTCGCGTTCGCCCAGGCCGGTCTGGCGGGCCGTGTCCTTCACCAGCTGAAGGACTTCCCAGCGATCCAGGATGAAATGGCCGGGCCGTGGGGCCGGAGACAACAGCCTTCCGTCCCCGGGCAGAAAATCTGCCGGAGTGATGTGCTTCATATCGTATCAGACGGCAAAGAATTCCCGTTCACCGAACTTCGGTGTTGAACGCAGGCGCTGATCCGGCTATCAGGAAGTTGCTACACAACGTGACGGCCCTTCAGAGCTTCGGCTTTGGGGGGTCTTCTTTTTGCCTTCCTGTCTGCTCCCTCGGTTAGGTGTTGGTGCCGCGGTTGTCCGCGATCAGTCGGTTTTGGTGTCGTAATCCCGCAGCAGGGCCGGCAGCCTTGCTTCCAGGAAATCCAGCAGCCCCTCGGGGGTGTCGCGGCCGGCGCGCAGCGTCAGGGCCTTGCCCCGGCGCGCGGCGCTGATGCCATGGGGCAGGGCCAGCGCCTCGGGTTTGGTGGCCACGGGGCGGGGGGCCTTGGGGGCGCGGCGCTCCATCAGGGCGGCCAGCGCATCGAAACGCTCGACGCTGTCGGGCAGGGCAGGGACCTCGGCCGAGAGGGCCAGGGTATCGGTGCCGCTGTCGGTGACCAGGCGGGCCAGCCGTTCCCACTTGCGCCGTCCGACGCCACGGGCTGGGCCGATCGCCAGGACCAGGGCCTCGCCCAGGGCGGTGTAGATCGTCTTCATCCGGCTGATCATCGTCTGATCGACGCCCAGGAATTTCTCGACCTGAACCTGGGTAAAGCCGCTTTCCAGCGCCGACAGGATCGTCCGCGCCCGCTCGATGAACGAGGTTTCCAGCCGGGCGTTGTTTTCCACGCCCTGGGCGATGAAGGCCTCTTCATCGCTCATCCGGCGCACGAAGGCCTGGATCTGGTCACGCCCGATCTCACGGGTGGCCTGCAGGCGGCGGCGGCCGGTGACGATCTCGAAGCGGTCGCTGTCGGGCTTGGGGCGCACCAGGATCGGGATCTGCTGGCCTTCCTCGGCCAGGCTGCGCTTCAGCGTCTCCAGGTCCTCGCTGATGTCGATCCGGTCGCGGATCGGCGAGGGGTCGATCAGATCGACCGGCAGCATCCGGTACATCCGCGTTTCGGCGGCGGCACTTTGCTGGGCGGTGTCAAGGCTGGCGGCGCCCTTGACGAACATCGGTGCGCGACGGGGGCGGCGGCCGCTGTCCTCGGGGGGTTCGCTGCCGCTGCCGGGTTGCGCGGGGAAGGCGGTGCGGGGTTTGCGCGCCATCAGTCATCCTCCCGTTCGAAGGGGGTGCGGCCCCAGGATCGCATGATCTCTGCGTCGACCTCGTCGGTGATACCCGAGAGGCTCTCGAAGATGCGGTCATAGGTCTTGCGGTGGAAGCCGGAGGGGTCGATTTCCAGCAGCGGGTTCATCGTGTTGCCGGCATCCGCGATGGCGGTCGAGCTGACGAAATCATGCTTCAGCATCGCGTCGCGCAGATGGGTGCGCAGGAAGGACGACAACTGCAGCTGCGCCGGATCGGATGCGGAATAGCGGGTCAGCACGAAGCGGATGAAGTCATAACGCTTGTCCTGGTGCTGCTCGACCACCTCCATGGTGCCAGCGGCAAGTTCCAGGAACTTGGCCAGCGACACCACATCCAGCATGCCCGCCGACAGCGGGATCAGCATGCCGCGTGCGGCATAGACCGCGGCGATCACGGCAAAGCTCATGTGGGGGGGGGTGTCGAACAGGACCAGGTCGTAATATTCGTCGACCTGCTCCAGCGCATCGGCGATGCGGCGGTGGAACGGCGTGCCCCCATCCCCCGCCCGGAAGCTGGCCGAGGTCTCGAATTCGAATTCGGTCATCGACATAGAGCCCGGGACGATATCGATGTTTGGCACGTAAGTGGCTTGAATCGCTTCGGTAATCGGCAGGGGCACGGCGCCCGTACGCGGATCCTCGTAGCGCAGCACATCGTAGATCGAGGGCAGCTCGTCGACATCCGCCTGAATGTCGAACATGTCCGAGAAGCTGGCCTGTGGGTCCAGGTCGATGACCAGGATCCGGTAGCCACGCAGCGCCAGGAACTGCGCCAGGTTGGCCGAAAGCGAGGTCTTCGAAACCCCGCCCTTCAGGTTGTAGACCACCAGCCGCGCCTGGGCATCGCCGGGCATCCGGCGCGGGTAGCGGTCCAGACCGATCTTGCCCTCGGCTTTCAGCACCTGGAGGATCTGGTTCACCTCTTCGGCGGTGAACATCTTGCGATTGCCGGTTTCCAGCGTCCCCGCCGGCATCCCGGGGAGCGTGTTCAGATACTGCCGAAGCGAGTTGTACTTGACCCGCAGCGCATGAGACACTTCGCGGACCGAGAAGCTGCGCAGCGGCTTGTCGGACTTACGCTTGTCCGGCGAATGCAAAAGCTCGCGCTGCTGAATCAGCGCGTTGTCGATGATTTCGCTGAAGCGCATCAGCTGCTCGGAAGCCAGTAGGTCCGCCACGCGTCTTGCCTCGTGCCCGTTGTTTTGTTTTCTCGTTTATATCGGCGATTCTACAGAAATCCAGAATTTACTGACATGATGCTGCATGGTTGAGATATCCATGCAGGCCTGATCAGTGATTTTCATTTAAAATCAGTGCTTTGGGAAATTCCTTTGCGGCATCTTTGTCGATCACCAAGGGGCTGAGTCAGGTCATCCGGCGGGGCAGGGGGCAGACTCATTGCGACTCGGTCCGGGACTCAGTCTCCGGGGGCGGGCAGGGGGCGGGCCAGCATCCGTCGCCCGGCATCGTGAAATCCCAGGCGTCGGCCCAGGCGGTCCAGCTCGGCCGGATGGCCGGTGCCGGGGCCCAGCATCAGCACCATTTCGGCGGCACCCCGGCCCCGGGCCCAGTCCAGCGCCGCCTCTGCCAGTCGCAGCGACCAGCCGCGCCCCCGGCAGGCCGGTGCGACGTAGAGATCTCCGAGCACAGCCGTGCAGCCCTGCTGCACCCCGAAGCTGAGCGTCACCCAGGCAAAGCCTGTCATCACCCCGCGCGAGGCCACCAGAAAGACCCCGGCCCGCGGATCGGCCATCAGCCCATGCAGGTTTCGCCCGATGGCCGCAGGCGTCATCGTCAGGCCCGCCTCCTGAAACCAGGCGCGGTAAAGAGCGGCCAGCGCATCGTGGTCGCGTGGGGTGGCCTGACGCAGGATCATGCCCCTGCCTAGACGCGGCCCCTACCGAAGGCAAACCTGCGCGCCATCCGACCCAGGGCCACGCGTGGCGCATGGTGAAAAAACGGCAATGGCGCCCGGCGTGGCCCGAAACGGCGGCGTCTCTAGGCCTGGCAGTGCAGCGACAGGGCACGGGCGATTTCCGTGGCGATCACGCCCAGCTCGGCCTGAGTCTCGGGGCGGGCCTCGGCGCTGGTCATCGAGATCGCGATACCCGCGACCGGCCAGCCGTCGGGCCGCAGGATGGGCGCGCCGATGCAGACCATGCCCTCGCGGATCTCGCCGTCGTCGAGTGCATATCCCTGCTGGCGCCAGCGTTCGGCGGCGGTGTCGAAACTGGGCAGGTCGGGGACACTGCTGGCGGTAAAGGGCGGATGCCAGGGGCCGGCCAGGCGGGCATGGCGATCCTGTTGCGACATGCATGACAGCATCGCCTTGCCGGTGGCGGAATAGACCGCAGGCAGCCGCATGCCGATCTGGAAGGTAAAGCCCAGTGGCCGGTCCGAGTTGCGGCAGGCCAGGTAGACCACCTGGTCTTTTTCCAGTGCGGAAAGCGTAACCGTGTAATGGGCCAGCCGCCCGTCCTTGGCCAGGATCCGCTGGAATTCCGACACCAGGGACGAGCGGCTCAGATAGGCGCCGCTCCAGCGCAGGCAATGCGCGGTCAGGCTGTAGCCCGCCGGTTCGGCATGCAGCACGCCTGCTTCGGTCAGGGTCTCGCACAGGCCATAGACCGAGCTTTTCGGGACGTTCAGATCGCGGGCCAGCTCCGACACGCCAAGGGGCACCGGGCTGGCGGCCAGCCGGTCCAAAATCTGCACCGCGCGCTCGGCCGCGGGGGCGCGTCTCTTCGGGGTCTCGGTCATCGAAAAGCCTTACAGGACATCACGGAAGGTTGACAAGTCCGGGACCTGTCGGCATATCGTTTCATATACAGAACGTTGTTCCATATGTGGAACGATTGGATGTCATCTTCAAGACCAAGTCAAGAGGCCCGCCGTGATCCAGCTGAACGATCCCTCTCTGTTGAAAGATGCCTGCCTTGTCGATGGGCAATGGGTGCAGGCGGCATCGGGGGCCGTCATCGCGGTGACGAACCCCGCTGATGGTACGGTGGTGGGCAACGTGCCCTCTCTGGCGCCCGAGGAAATCCCTGCCGTGATCGCGGCCGCGCAGCGCGCGCAGGCCGACTGGGCCGCCTGGACCGCCAAGGAGCGCGCCGCCGTGCTGCGCAAGTGGTTCGAGCTGATGGTCGCCAATACCGATGACCTGGGCCTGATCATGACGCTGGAACAGGGCAAGCCCCTGGCCGAGGCCAAGGGCGAGATCGGCTATGCCGCCTCGTTCATCGAATGGTTCGCGGAAGAGGCCAAGCGCGTCTATGGCGACACCATCCCCGCCCCCAAGCGCGACCAGCGCATCACCGTGCTGCGCCAGCCGATCGGCGTGACCGCCGCCATCACGCCGTGGAACTTCCCCGCTGCGATGATCACCCGCAAGGCGGCGCCGGCGCTGGCGGCGGGCTGCGCGATGATCGTGCGCCCGGCGGATCTGACGCCGCTGACGGCGCTGGCGCTTGGCGTGCTGGCGGAACGCGCCGGGATCCCGGCGGGCGTGCTGCAGATCGTGACGGGGCCTGCCTCGAAGATCGGGCGGGTGCTGACCGACAGCGATGTGGTGCGCAAGCTCTCGTTCACCGGCTCGACCGAGGTGGGCCGCCTGCTGATGGCGCAATGCGCCGACACCATCAAGAAGGTCAGCCTTGAGCTGGGCGGCAACGCGCCCTTCATCGTCTTTGACGACGCCGATCTGGACAAGGCGGTCGAGGGGGCGATGGCCTCGAAATACCGCAATGCCGGTCAGACCTGCGTCTGTGCCAACCGCATCCTGGTGCAACGTGGCGTCTATGATGCCTTCGCCGCGAAGCTGGCCGAAAAGGTCGCGGCGCTGAAGGTCGGCCCCGGCACCGAAGCAGGCACCGACATCGGTCCGCTGATCGAGGAAAAGGCCCTGACCAAGGTCGAAACCCACATCGCCGATGCCGTCCACAAGGGCGCGACGCTGCTGCAGGGGGGCGCGCGTCTGGGCGGTCTGTTCCTGGAACCCGCCATCCTGACCGGCGTCACCCCCGACATGAAGGTCGCGACCGAGGAAACCTTCGGCCCCCTGGCGCCGCTCTTCGCCTTCGACACCGAGGAAGAGGCCATCGCCATGGCCAATGACACGATCTTTGGTCTGGCGGCCTATTTCTACACCCGCGACCACGGTCGGATGGTCCGTGTCTCGGAGGCGCTGGAATACGGCATGGTCGGCCACAACACCGGCCTCATCTCGAACGAGGTCGCGCCCTTCGGGGGCGTCAAGCAATCCGGCCTCGGCCGGGAAGGGTCGAAATACGGCATCGAGGACTACCTCGAGATGAAATACATCTGCAGCGCCGTCTGACCCTTATTCCGGCGCGGCCTGCTGCCCCCTTCGGCGGGCCGCGCCCCTTTCTCCCAAAGGACAAGATCAATGACTGATGGTATCAAGCCGTTCTCCTTCGACACGCCCGGATCCATGCTGGTGGAATGGGGTGGCGCGAAGCGGCTGGGCGAACTGCTGTCTGGCTGGTTCCCCGAACGGAACCTGCTGATCGTGACCGACAAGTTCCTGCATGAAAACGGTCTGCTGGAACCGGCCAAGGCTTCGCTTCAGGCGCATGGCTTCACGGTCAGCGTCTTCGACGACGTGGTGGCCGACCCGCCCGAGGCCGTGCTGATGTCCTGCGTCGAAAAGGCTCGTGCCGCCGGCGCCGATATCGTGATGGGTCTGGGCGGCGGCTCGTCGATGGACATTGCCAAGCTGGTCGCGGTGATGCTGGTCTCGGAACAGCCCCTGTCCGAGCTTTACGGCATCGGCAAGGTTCAGGGCGGCCGCACGCCGCTGGTGCAGGTGCCGACCACCGCGGGCACCGGATCCGAGGTGACCAACATCACCATCCTGACCACCGGCGAGACCACCAAGATGGGCATCGTCTCGCATCAGCTTTACGCCGACCGGGTGCTGCTGGATGCGGAACTGACCGTCGGCCTGCCGGCCGTGCAGACCGCCGCCACCGGCATCGACGCCATGGTCCACGCGATCGAGGCCTTCACCGGCCAGCACAAGAAGAACCTGATGTCCGACGTCTTCGCCCGCGAGGCGCTGCGTCTGATGACGGCGAACCTGATCACCGCCTGCCAGGACGGCACCAACCGTGCCGCGCGCGAGGCAATGCTGCTGGGCGCCAACCTGGCGGGGCAGGCGTTCTCGAACAGCCCCGTGGGCGCGGTGCACGCGCTGGCCTATCCGCTGGGCGGCCATTACCACCTGCCGCACGGGCTGACCAACGCGCTGATGCTGGGCCCGGTCCTGCGCTACAACATGACGGCGGCTGCCGATCTTTACGCGCAGCTGGCCGATGTGGTCATCGGCCCCTCGGAGGAAGGCACCCAGGCGCGCTCGGCCAATTTCGTGAACTTCATGCAGGACCTGATGGACCGCTCCGGCGCGCCGCTGAAGCTGCGTGATGTCAACGTCCCCGAGGCCGACCTGCCGATGCTGGCGCGCGACGCCATGCTGCAGACGCGGCTGCTGGTCAACAACCCCGTCGAAGTGACGGAAGCGGACGCTCTCGCGCTTTACCGCGAGGCCTACTGACGCCCTCGTCTGGCGCCCCGACGTACCGCAGGTGGGGCGCCAGACATAAAACACCAAGCCCCGGGAGGGTGGGGCACTGCGCATACGCGAGGAGACACCTTGAGACTGCAACGTATTGACGGGCAGGAAACGCCCTATTGGCCGGCGGGCCCGTTCAAGATCCGCCTGCCGTTCCTGCATTACCGGTTCGAATGGCCGGACTACTTCCAGGGGCTGCTGATGTGCGCGGTCGATCTGGCGGCGATCCCGCTGATGGTCGAACTGCTGCACATGCCCTTCGAGGTGGCGCTGGCGGTGGTGATGATGAACGGCATCCTCTACCTGTCGCACCACCTGCTGGGCGACCCGGTGGTGCCCGGCTGGATCACCCCGGCCATTCCGCTGCTGATGGCCTATTGCGCGGCCTTCCCCGAAGGACCCGAGCGCGTCCATGCGCTGATCGCCTTCCAGTTGCTGTTGGGGCTGTTCTCGATCTTCATCGGGGTCTCGGGGCTGGCGCACCGGGTGGTGCAGCTGATCCCGCAGGCGATCAAGTCGGGGATCATCATCGGCGCCGGTATCGCGGCCGTGATCTCGGTCTTCAAGGTCGGCGGGCGCTTCGACAGCTTCCCCTTCACCATCACCATCGCCGTGGGCATCGCCTTCTACGTGATCTTCTCGCGCCATTTCGCGCAGCTGAAGGCGCGCAGCCGGGTCTTCGGGATGATCGGCAAGTTCGGCATCTTCCCCATCGTGGCGCTGGCCATCGTCGTCGCGCCGATCTTCCACGAAGCCCCCTGGCCGAAGATCGAATGGGGCTTCTCGAAGCCCGATTTCGTGACGCTGTGGAAGGACTACACCGTCTTCGGCCTGGGTCTGCCGCCGTTGCACATGTTCATCAGCGCCATCCCGACGGTGCTGGCGGCCTATATCGTGCTGTTCGGTGACGTGCTGCAGTCGAAGGCGATCCTGGACGAGGCCGACCAGGAACGCCCGGATGAGATCGTGCATTACAATCCCGACCGGGCTCACATGATCTTTGGCGCGCGCAACTCGATCATGTCGATCATGGGGCCGGACGTGGCGATGTGTGGTCCGCTCTGGGCGGCAATGCATGTGGTCATCGTCGAGCGCTTCACGCAAGGCCGCAAGACGATGGATTCGCTCTTTGGCGGGGCGGGGTCGTTCCGCTGGGGCACCAACACCGGCCTGCTGCTGATGCCGATCGTGACGCTGGTGCAGCCGATCCTGGGCATCGCCCTGGCGCTGACGCTGCTGATCCAGGGCTATGTCTCGGTGCGCATCGGGGTGATGGAGGCACGCTCGCAGCGCGATCTGGGCATCGCCGGGATCATCGCCGCCGTGCTGGCGACCCGTGGCGCCGCCTGGGCCTTTGCGGTGGGCGTGGTGCTGTGCCTGCTGGTCTACGGCCGCGACTTCTTCCGGGGCGAGACCGACCGCACCTTCGTCAAGGACCAGGACGCGTAAGCGCCGGTGCCACGACGAATCCACGGGGGCCTTCGGGCCCCCGTTTGCTTTTTCGGGGGCGGTGATGCCAAGTTGATGCGGTTTTTCGTTGACGGGGCGGGGATGGATCGGTCGTCTTGCCTTGACGAAAAAGGCGGCCGGGTCAGGGCTCTGGGCGGGATCTGCTGCAACGTCCTCTTGCCGCCGGGCCGCAAGAAGTATACTTATGTATGCAAATCACTTCCTGCTGCCCATAAATCCTTTTGGAACAGCAACTTAACCGATGCAACCTTGAATCGCAGGGATCGTCATGAGCTTGTACAGCGACTACCTAACCGAAATCGAAACGCGGAAAGCCGAGGGGCTGCATCCCAAGCCCATCGAAGACGGCGCGCTGGTCGCCGAACTGATCGCGCAGATCGAGGACGCGGGCAATGCCTACCGCAAGGACTCGCTTGAGTTCTTCATCTACAACACCCTGCCCGGCACCACCTCGGCCGCAGGCGTGAAGGCGGCGTTCCTGAAAAAGATCATCCTGGGCGAAAGCGTTGTCCCGGAAATCACCCCCGCCTTTGCCTTCGAACTGCTGTCGCACATGAAGGGAGGCCCCTCGGTCGAGGTACTGCTGGACCTGGCGCTTGGCGATGATGCGGGCATTGCGGCGGCGGCCGCCGACGTGCTGAAGACCCAGGTCTTCCTGTATGACGCCGACATGGCCCGCCTGAAGGACGCCTATGAGGCCGGCAATGCCGTCGCCAAGGACGTTCTGGAAAGCTATGCCAAGGCCGAATTCTTCACCAAGCTTCCCGAAGTCGAGGAAGAGGTGAAGATCGTCACCTATATCGCCGCCGAAGGCGACATCTCGACCGACCTTCTGAGCCCCGGCAACCAGGCGCACTCGCGTTCGGACCGTGAACTGCACGGCAAGTGCATGATCACCCCCGAAGCCCAGGCCGAGATCGAGGCCCTGAAGGCCAAGCACCCCGATGCCCGCGTCATGCTGATCGCGGAAAAGGGCACCATGGGCGTGGGTTCGTCCCGCATGTCTGGCGTGAACAACGTCGCGCTGTGGACCGGCAAGAAAGCCAGCCCTTACGTTCCCTTCGTGAACATCGCCCCGGTCGTCGCCGGCACCAACGGCATCTCGCCGATCTTCCTGACCACCGTGGGCGTGACCGGCGGCATCGGTCTGGACCTGAAGAACTGGGTCAAGAAGGTCGATGAAGACGGCAAGGTGATGCTGAACAACGACGGCAACCCGATCCTCGAGCAGAAATACTCGGTCGAGACCGGCACCGTTCTGATCATCAACACCAAGGACAAGGCGCTCTATAGCGAGTCCGGCGAGAAACTGGCCGATGTGGCCTCTGCCTTCACCCCCCAGAAGGTCGAGTTCATGAAGGCCGGCGGCTCCTATGCCGTGGTCTTCGGCAAGAAGCTGCAGACCTTCGCCGCTGAAACCCTGGGCGTCGAGGCCCCCGTCGTCTTCGCCCCCTCGAAAGAGGTCAGCATCGAAGGCCAGGGCCTGACCGCCGTTGAAAAGATCTTCAACCGCAATGCCGTGGGCGTCACCCCGGGCAAGGTGCTGCACGCAGGCTCTGACGTGCGCGTGAAGGTCAATATCGTGGGTTCGCAGGACACCACCGGCCTGATGACCGCGCAGGAACTGGAAGCCATGGCCGCCACCGTGATCTCTCCGATCGTGGACGGTGCCTATCAGTCGGGCTGCCACACCGCGTCGGTCTGGGACAAGAAGGCCCAGGCGAACATTCCGAAGCTCATGTCCTTCATGAACAACTTCGGCCTGATCACCGCGCGCGACCCGAAACATGTCTATCACTCGATGACCGACGTGATCCACAAGGTGCTGAACGACATCACCGTCAGCGACTGGGACATCATCGTGGGCGGCGACAGCCACACCCGCATGTCCAAGGGCGTTGCCTTCGGTGCGGACTCGGGCACCGTTGCCCTGGCGCTGGCCACCGGCGAAGCCACCATGCCGATCCCCGCATCGGTCAAGGTGACCTTCAAGGGCCAGATGAAGGACTACATGGACTTCCGTGACGTGGTCCACGCCACCCAGGCACAGATGCTGCAACAGCACGGCGACAACGTCTTCCAGGGCCGCGTCATCGAAGTGCACATCGGCACCCTGCTGGCCGACCAGGCCTTCACCTTCACCGACTGGACTGCGGAAATGAAGGCCAAGGCCTCGATCTGCATCTCCAACGATGACACGCTGATCGGGTCGCTGGAACTGGCCAAGGCCCGCATCCAGGTGATGATCGACAAGGGTATGGACAACGAGGCCGGCACGCTGGCGGGTCTGATCGCCAAGGCCGACAAGCGCATCGCGGAAATCACCTCGGGCGAGAAACCCGCGCTGACCCCCGATGACAACGCCAAGTACTTTGCCGAGGTTGTCGTCGACCTGGACCTGATCGACGAGCCGATGATCGCCGACCCCGATGTCAACAACGCCGATCCCTCGCGTCGTTACACCCACGACACCATCCGCCCGATTTCCTACTACGGGTCGGAAAAGAAGGTGGACCTGGGCTTTGTCGGCTCCTGCATGGTGCACAAGGGTGACATGAAGATCGTCGCGCAGATGCTGAAGAACCTCGAGGCCGAAACCGGCAAGGTCGAGTTCAAGGCACCCCTCGTCGTCGCCGCCCCCACCTACAACATCATCGACGAGCTGAAGGCCGAAGGCGACTGGGAGATCCTCCAGAAGTACTCGGGCTTCGAATTCGACGACATGATGCCCAAGGCCAAGGCCCGCACCGAGTACGAGAACATCCTCTACCTCGAACGTCCCGGCTGCAACCTGTGCATGGGCAACCAGGAAAAGGCCGAGAAGGGCGATACCGTCCTTGCGACCTCGACCCGGCTGTTCCAGGGCCGCGTGGTGGAAGACACCGCCGAGAAGAAGGGTGAATCGCTGCTGGCCTCGACCCCGGTCGTGGTGCTGTCCGCGATCCTGGGCCGTACCCCCAGCACCGAGGAATACAAGGCCGCGGTCAAGGGCATCGACCTGACCAAGTTCGCGCCGCCGATCGACAAGACCGCGGGCCGTTCGGTCCACTTCTGATTGGCGATGGGCCGGGGCAATCCCGGCCGGTCACCGGCAAGAGCAATCGAAGGGGCAGGGCCGCAAGGTTCTGCCCCTTTACCGTTTGTGCTGCCGCCCAGACCGCTGGCTGATGTTGTCCGGTCGGCGGCCCGAAGCGGCTTCAGGATTTTCCTGCGCGACACCCGGTTTGGTCCCGACGTGGAAGCGGCCGGTGGCTGGTCGCGACCGCCAGCCACGAAAGCCAAGCGAGGACCCGGCCAAAGCCCGCCAAATCGTCCCTTCGGCAGATCGGGGCCTGAGGCCCCATGACAATCGACGGCGCGGGGGGATGCGCGCCCGAAAGCATGGTGGCGCCGAAGGCCGCCCTGGCGCGTGTCGCAGGCGGCGCAGGGCCCGTGATCGGGTGGCGGCATGGTGCGTCTGGCCTGACCGGCAGGACCCGCGGCTGTCATCCGGTCAGAAGCCCGCAAGGGGGGCGGTGGAAGGTCAGCGGGGGCCGGACGACCCGATCTTTACCCGGCGACCTGGCCCAGACGTCCCAAAGGCCCGCCTTTGCCGTCTCGGGGCGGGGGAGGCGCTGGCCCGGCTCGCCGGCCGTCCGCGCGATGCGGGCAGAGGCCTCGAACCGGCGCCCGGTCGTGAGGGCCGGTCACGCGCGGCAACTGTGCGGCGGGGTTGGCCTCGGCGATCATGGGGCAGGGCGTTGGGGCATTTTGCGGTGTCGGCGCCAGCGGCCGGGTCGTGCTGCGCAGTTGTCCTTATGGCCGTCCGCACGGCAAGGGGCGGGTCAGGGCTGGCGGGCGGCGTAGCTGCAGGCGACATCGCCTACCAGTCGGCGCCGAAAGGCGATCTCGGCGGGATCCGACAGGTCGATGCCCAACGAGATGCCGGTCGACAGCTGGTTCGAGACCCCGTGGAACGCCACGGCAATGATCGCGAAGTAAAGATCCAGCACCCGCAGGTCCGCCCGCATGCTGCCCTCGTCCACACCGCGCTGCCAGATCTCCTGAAGCGAGGTCAGGTTGGTGGCGGACTGCAGCGGCACGAAATCCGACAGCCGGATGGTCTGGCAATCATCGAGGTTCTCGGCCATCACCAGGCGCACGAAATCCTCGTTGGCATGGAAGTTTTCGAAGGCGTTGACGGCATAATCGCGCAGCGCCTCCATCGCGGTGGCGCGCCCGGCCATGGCCGAGTTGCGATGGCCGACACGCAGGTACGCGGCCTCGAGCACCGCGCGATACAGCCCCCGCTTCGAGCCGAAGTGATAGTAGATCATCCGTTTCGACGTGGCCGAGGCTGCCGCGATCTCGTTCACCGATGCGCCGTCGACGCCGTGCCGCACGAAGGCGCGCGTTGCCACGGCGATGATGTCGGCCCGCGTGGCCTGGGTCAGGGCCGCTGTGTCCTGGTCCTGCTTCAGCTTGCGCCGCCCCGAGCGCTTGCGCCCGCCATCTTCGTCCGTCATCGCCGGTCCTCCCTGGATCTGACTTGCACCACGTCCGGCAGGGACGGAAGGGAAAAATGGGACTTTACACAAATGAACCACATGGTACATAAAAGAAGAGAGGCGGCCGGACAAGGCCTGCGGTCCGGTCACGAGGAGGGTGGCCGCCGCGGCCCGGCCGCTGCGACGAATGCGCCATCAGGGAGGATGACATGCGCTTTCTCAGGACATTACTGGCTTGCAGCGCCGCGTTGACGGTGCTGGCGGCGGCCCAGCCGGGCCTGGCGGCGGACAAGAAGGTCAAGCTGATCTATTCCGACACCGTGCCCGAAAACGACATCCGCACCACCACGCTGCGCGACAGTTTCGGCGCCTGCCTGGGGGACGGGTTCGAGCTGAAGGACTATCACGGCGCGACGCTGTTCAAGCAGGGCACCGAGCTGACGGCGATGCAGCGCGGCAACCTCGACATGGCCAGCCTGGCGATCTTCGATTTCTACAATCAGGTGCCCTCGACGACGATCCTGGGCACGCCCTTCCTGTTCCGCGACTATGCGCATATGCGGGCGGTCTACGACAGCGACGTGCTGGATGACATGCTGGCCGAGATCGAGACCAAGGCGAAGGTCAAGATCCTGGCCTTTCCCTATATCGGTGCGCGCCACCTGGGGTATCGCGGCGACCACGAGATCATGACCCCGGCGGATCTGAAGGGGGTCAAGCTGCGGATGCCGCCGGGCGAGGGCTGGCAGTTCGTCGGAACGTCCATGGGAGCGACCCCGGTGCCGATCCCCTTCGCCGAAACCTATACCGCGCTGCAGACCGGGGCGATCGACGGCCAGGACAATGCCTTTCCGGCGGTCCATGCGATGAAATTCGACGAGATCATCAACCATATCGCCAAGACCGCCCATCTGATCGCCGCGAACGAGCTGTCGATCTCGATGTCGAAATGGAACACGCTGAGCGCTGATCAACAGACCCTGGTGCAGGATTGTGCACACCAGTTCCAGGCGACGCTGGACAAGATCATCCTGCAGCAGGAAGCCGAATACGAGGCCGCCTTCCGCAAGGAGGGGATCGATGTCTACACCCCCGACAATGCCGCCTTCCGCCAGCATGTGCTAGAGGTCTACCGGGCCTCGAAATATGCCAAGGACTGGCCGCCGGGACTGATCGACAAGATCACCGCCATCGGCCAGTAAGCGCCCCCTCCCGGCCGGGCGGCACGGTCTGCCACCCGGTCCGGGCCCTCCGTCCGGAGACATTCCATGAGACATCTTCCCGTGCTCCTGCGCCGGGCAGCGGCCCTGCCGTCGCATCTTTCCGCGCTGCTGTTCGGCAGCATGTTCGCGGTCTTCATCCTGCAGATCGTCTTTCGCTACGCGCTTGACCTGCCGGTGGGCTGGACCGTCGAATGGGTCACCGTCGCGTGGCTCTGGGGGATCCTGCTGGCGGCGGCCTTCGTGATCCCGACCGACAACATGATCCGCCTCGACATCCTCTATGCGCTGCTGCCCGGGCGCGCGCAGCGGGGCCTGGATGTGGTGGCGGGGCTGGTGACGGCGGCGATCTTCGCCTGGACCCTGCCCAGGGCCTGGGACTACGTCAGCTTCATGGGGGTCGAACGGACCGCCTATCTGCGGCTGCCGTTCTCCTGGGTCTTCGCCATCTACCTGCCGTTCCACATTGCCATGATCGTGCGGATGCTGCGACTGGCCTGGAACGGGCTGCGTCGCCCCGCGACCCTTTCCGTTTCCCATCCCGAGACCCAGGACCATGACTGATCCCTTCCCGCTTTCGATGATCCTTATCGTCGCGCTCTCGGTTGCCGGCATCCCGGTGGGCCTGGCGATGATGAGCGGCTCTTTCCTGTATCTGATCCTGTCGGGTGCCGACCCCTCGATCGCCTCCGAGCAGCTGCTGCAGGGCCTCTACAACGGCTATACCCTGCTGGCGATCCCGCTGTTCATCCTGGCCGCCGACCTGATGAACATCGGCAGCCTGGCCGACCGGCTGCTGCGTTTCTGCCAGGCGCTGGTGGGCCGCTTCCGTGGCGGGCTGGGCCATGTCAATGTCTTCAGCTCGGTCATCTTTTCGGGGATGTCGGGCTCGGCTGTGGCGGATGCGGTGGGGATGGGCAAGATCATCATCACCATGATGACCCGGGACGGCAAATATCCGGCCAGCTATGCGGCCGCGATCACCGCCGCCACCGCCACCATCGGCCCGATCATCCCGCCCTCGATCCCGATGGTCCTCTATGCGCTGGTTTCGGACCAGTCGGTGGGCTACCTGTTTGCCGCCGGGCTGGCGCCTGGGTTGCTGATGGCGGCCGTCATGGCCTTCATGAACTGGGTGATGGCGCGCCGCCGGGGCTTCCCCGTGGACGAGGCCGTGCCGCTGCGCGAACTGCCAAAGATCACCTGGCAGGCGCTGCCCGCCCTGATGCTGCCGGTGATCCTGCTGGGCGGCATCTACGGCGGCATCGTCACCCCGACCGAGGCCGCCGCCGTCGCTGCTGCCTATGCGCTGGTGGTATCGGTGCTGCTTTACCGTTCGGTCACGCTGCGCGCCTTCTGGGAGACGCTGACCTCGGGGGCGCGCTCGGCCGGGTCGATCGGGGTGCTGATCGGCGGCTCGCTGACCTTCAACTACGTCATCACCCGCGAGGACGTGCCGAATGCGCTGGCCGGGCTTTTGCAGGCCATGGACCTGTCGCAGGCCGGCTTCCTGATTGCGGTGAACGTGCTGATCCTGCTTCTGGGCTGCATCCTGGATGGCGGTGCGATCCTGCTGATCGTGGTGCCGATCCTGGTGCCTGCGGTGCAGGCCATGGGCATCGACCTGGTGCATTTCGGCGTCATCGTGGTGGTCAACGCCATGCTGGGGCTGATCACGCCGCCCTACGGGATGCTGCTGTTCATCACCGCCTCGATCACCCGCCAGCCGATGGGCGCCATCGTGCGCGACATCTGGCCCTTCATCGTCGCGCTGCTGGTGGCGCTTGGCATCATCACCTTCGTGCCGGACTTCGTCCTCTTCCTGCCCCGCCTGCTGGGCTACCAGGGCTGACCGCCCCCCCCGGAGACCTATGTCATGATCAATCCCCAGATCGAAACCTTCCTTGCCAAATGGAACGACAGCTGGGCCGTGCTGCCCGAAGGCGCACCGGTCACCGACCGCCGGCTGCTCTTTGAATACATCGCCGAGGCGATGCGGCTGCCGCAGCCTGCGGGGCTGAGCGTCTCGACCGCCTTCGTGCCGCATGCGGGGCGCAACGTGCTGCTGCGGATCGAGCGCGCGGCCGGGGCGGGGGCCCAGCCCTGCCTGATCTACATGCATGGCGGCGCCTGGATGCAGGGCAGTCCGATGACCCATGCCGACATCACCGCCCGGATCGCCGCGGGCAACGGCCAGACGGTGATCAGCGTCGATTATGCGCTGGCCCCCGAACATCCCTTTCCCACTGCGATCCACGAGGTCGCGGCGGTGGCCCGCTGGGTCAGGTCCCGGGCGGCCGAGCTGGACATTGATCCCGACCGCATCGCCATCGGCGGCGACAGTGCCGGGGCCAACCTGGCCGCCGCCGCCTGCCTGGCGCTGCGTGACACGCCCGAAGCCCCGATGGCGCAGCTGCTGGTCTATCCCTGCGTTCACTTCGAGATGTCCTTCCCCTCCTACCGTGAAAACGCCGAAGGGCCGCTGATCCGCACCGCCGGGATGGAGCGGACCAACCTGATGTACTGCGGCAGCGCCGAAAACCTGACGCATCCGCTGGCCGCGCCCCTGCATGCCGAAAGCCATGCCGGCCTGCCGCCCGCCTTCATCGCCGTGGCCGAACACGACCCGCTGCGCGACGATGGGCATGCCTATGCCGCCAAGCTGCGGGACGCGGGCGTTCCGGTCGCCTTCGACGAGGGGCGGGGGCTGATCCACGGCTATCTGCGCGCGATGGACTATTGCGAGGATGCCCGTGCCAGCCTGGACCGGATGATCGCCTGGCTGGCGCACCGCTACGCGGCAGCCTGAGCCCCTTGCCCGTGCCAGAACATGTCTTCACAATCGATGTCAGGATTGCCGCGCCCCGCAGCAACGGACCGGGCATCAATGGCGAACGCAAGCCTATCGAGATCACCGGCGGCCACGTCCATGGCCCCCGGCTGACGGGACGGGTGTTGTCGGGGGATCGGACTGGCTGTGGCCGCGCCACAACGGCGTGGCCGAGGTCTCGGCGCATTATTCCCTGGGGACAGAGGACGGCACGCTGATCTACCTGCGCAACCGTGGGCTGCGGATCGCCACCCCCGAAGTCCGCGCGGCGCTGATCGCCGGAAGGCCGGTGGATCCGGCCGCGCTCTACTTTCGCGCGGCGCCGGTCTTTGATGACCTTCGTTAATGTCCGAAGAGCTGGTGTCATTTCGATGCCGCTGACGGTGTGATCCCGGGTGGCGATCGAGGTGTAGGGTTGAGGCTTCACCCCCAAGCCATACGGAGACCCCGATGACCAAGACCATCATGGACCTGCCCGAGCTGCTGTCCAGGCACGATCAGGGTGACGTCCTGCGCATGATCACCGCGGCTGTGCCGCAACTGATCATGGAGCCCGGTGTCGAGGGCCTCGAGCCACTGCCCGGCAGCGGTATTTCCGCAGGAAATATCCCGAGAGGGGGTGCCGGGCGTCATGAGCGCAGCGGCGAACGCACGACCTGGCGGAACGGCTACCGCGATCGCACCCCCGATACCCGTCTTGGCACATTGAACCTGCGGGTGCCGAAGCTGCGGCAGGGCAGCGACTTTCCGGGCTTCCCCGAGGCCCGGAAGACGTCAGAGCAAGCCTTGGTCGCTGTCATCCAGAAAGCATGGATCGGAGGCATCTCGCCCCGGCGCATCGACGATCTGGTGCAGGCGATGGGGCTCAGTGGCATCTCGAAGAGCACCGTTTCGAAGCTGTGCCAGGACATAGACGAGCGCGCCGGCAAGGTCCTGAACCGCCCGCTCACCGGAGACTGGCCCTATGTCTGGCCCGACGCCACCTACCTGAAGGTTCGTCAGGACGGGCGCGTCGCCATCGTTGCTCGAACCGATGGCGCAATCGACGGCGACTGCCCGTCGCGGCCATAATCGACGTCGCAGTGAACACGGAAGGGGCGGCGCGAGATCATCGGCCCCTCGGAAGCCTGCGCGGGAAAAACAGTCTCCCAGACTGTTTTCCGATCCCGCTTACCTTTCCAGAGCGAGCTTCTGCGCTCCCTGAAGGCCCGGGGGCTCGGAGGCGTCCGGCTGGTGATCAGTGACGCGCATACCGGCCTCGGGGCGGCCATCTCGCGGGTATTCGAGGCCACATGGCAAAGGTGTCGCGTTCCTTGGATGCGCAATGCCTTGGCACATGTCTCGCGCGCTCAGCACGACTGTCGTCGTCGCACTCGCCATTGCCCTCGGACCGATGGCGGCCAATGGCTCGTTCCGCCGGGCCTGCGATCAGCCCGATCGCTCCCATGCCGGCCAGACCTGGGGCAAGGTGGCAGAACAACTCCGCCCGCGGTGGCCCAAGCTGGCCGATCTCATGGACGCCAGCGCGCATGATGTCCTGGTCCACATGTCGTTTCCTCGTCAGCACCGGACGAAGCTGCACCCGAACAACCCAATAGAAAGGCTGACCAAAAAGGTGAAGCGCCGCGCCGATGTCGTGGGGGTCGTCGGGCAAACAGCGCCCCACGCTGGCTGCTGATCCTCCTCACTCCCCAACGAGGCTGCAATCATGCGCCTGATCGGCGCAGTTCTCTTCGAACAGAATGACGAGTGGCAGACGGCAAGTCGCGACATGATGGTCGAGGCCTTCGCCCAGATCGACAAGGAGGAGCTCGACCTCATTCTCAGCATCACACCGAAAGTCGCCTGATCATGCCCTCAGGCCATCCAGGAAATGTCACCAGCTTGACGGACGGGACCGCCGTGGGGCACAACCCCTGAAAACCGTTCCCCTTTCACCCCCGCGCCATATGCTGTCGGGCCGCAGGATGCAGGATCAGTGACGGCCGTGACCGCCCGGATCCGGCTCCGGGCCCAGTCCAGGAAGGGGCGGGCAATTGCGACATGGCCTGATCTGGCACCGCGCCCGCCTCCCGCAGCGGGATGAAACCACCAGGAGGTGCGATCGGTCGCGGCGCCGCCTGCCATTCCATCGCCCTCCCATCATCCGGCCAGCGGCGATCCCTGGCGGACGACGCTGCCAAAGGGAACACCTGCCCGACGCGCGCCCCTCGCCATGGCGAAGACGTCGGCGCGGATCATGTGGGGGGGCAGGGCCGCCACATCCGCCGCTCCGGTCGTCCCACAGCCTGCCCAAGGCATCCGGCCACCGGGTCCCCCCCTCCGTCCAGGCCCTCGCCTGCTCATTTTCTTGTTCCAAATACCTCGGGGGTACGGGGGCAGAGCCCCCGTTCGGGCCAAGGGCCCGACCCGGCCCGATCTCGCCCAGGATGCCCGTCCCGCACGCACGCCCCGCAACCCGCCCCGCAGCCCTCCGCCAGGCCCGGGCGCATCGGCGGGCCGGAGGTACAGGCCTGTGAACACATTCCAGTGATCCCCGATGCGCTTCGACTGCGTCTTTCAGATGGCATCGGTCTCGCGGAATCGCCACGCGAAATTACAACCTTATGATACCGCGATCAAAAACCACATTTACATGAAACTTCCCGAATGTCTTTGGGCCGCCTTTCGAAAAATCGGAACAGACCGGGGAGAAGAACTTATGGATCGCTCCACGCATTCGATTTGCCCGCTCCGGCCGCTGCGATACGCTCCTCCCCGGAGGATCGGCATCCGTGCCGTTACATGAGGGGAGGAGGAGAACATGGGATATTGTCCTGACGTTCCCAATTTGCGTCACCTGCGCATGGTACAGGTGATCGGCCGGCGCGGCGGGGTCAGTTGCGCCTCGCGCGAACTCAGCACATCGCAGCCGGCCGTCACCCAGGCCGTGACAAACCTGGAGGCCGAGCTCGGCACGCCGATCTTCGAACGCCACGCCACCGGCACCTATCCCACCGATCTGGGCCGGCGCTTCCTGCTGCGGGTCGACCGCTTCTTCGAGATCCTCGAGGCGGCAGTCAACACCGTGATGGGCCAGCACGACAGTTCCGGCTGCCGCAGCCTGCCGCAGGTCGAACGGCTGATCACCGGCACGCAGATGCGCTCGATGGTGGTGACGGCCGAACCCGCCCGCCTCAGCGCCACCGCCCACGAGACGGGGCTGTCGAAGGCCTCGCTGATCCGCTCGGCGCGCTCGCTGGAACGCTCGCTCGGCAAGGCGCTCTTCGACCGCTCCGCCAGCGGCCCCATCCCCAATCGCATGGGATCGATGCTGGTGCGCGAATTCCGCCGCGCCATCCGCGAGATCGAGCTGGCGCGGGGCGAGATCTCGCTGGAACTGGGGGGCGGCGATCTGGAGATCTCGGTCGGGGCGTTGCCGATGTCGGGCTCGCTGGAGCTGGCCGAGACCATCCACCGCTTCCGCGAGACCTTTGCGCAGGTGAAGGTGCGGATCGTGACGGGGGATTACCACGGGCTGCTGGACGATCTGGGCAATTCGCGCATCGACATCATGTTCGGGCTTCTCCAGCGCCCCGAATGGGTGACCGACGTGATCGAAGAGACGATGTTCACCGACAGCTACTGCGTCGCCATGCGCCCCGCGCATCCGCTGTCGGACGCCGGCGAACTGACACCGGACCAGCTGGTCGACTACGACTGGATCGCGCCCGCCCGCGGCACGCCGCGCCGCACCCGGATCGAGGCCCTTTTCGGCGATGCGCCGCGCCGGCCCCAGTTCAACGTCGAGACCAGTTCCCTGACCACCTCCCGGGCGCTGCTGCTGCAATCGGACATGATCACGGTGATGACCGTCAGCGAGGCGCATATGGATGCCTCTCTGGGCACCATCACCTGCCTGCCCTGCCGGGACCTGACCCATGTCACCCGCAAGGGCGTGACGCTGCGCAGCGACTGGCTGCCGACCCCCAGCCACGCGCATTTCCTGGATTGCCTGCGCGAAGTCACCTCGGGGCGCAGCCACCGCGAGGCGCTGCGGCTGGCCTGCTAGGGTCTGAACCCATCAACCGCATTCCCTGGCCGTTCTGCCCATGCTTCACTTGCCTCATCAGAGGTGACTCTGGCGCGTCTTGATCTGGCCGACTGCGAATGGAAACCGATCCGGCCGCTTCTGCCCACCGAGCCGCGCAGCGTGGGACTGCTGGACGATCCAACGGTCTCTTCCGAGGGCCGAGGACCGGGTCGCCTTTGCGCGATCTGGCTGAATGCGCCAGCCCGCGCACCGCCGTTTGCAACCGCTGCGCAAAAGCCGGATTTCTGGTGCAGAAATTTGATTTTATTTCATAATAAATATCCGACAGAATGCAGGTCACCGACAGTTGGATCATCCGCGTTCACCAGCAGGCAGCCTCGGGCAAAGCTGCGGCGAGGATCACGCCATCGGCCGTGCCCGTGGCGAACCGGGCCCCAAGCGCAACGCCATGCTTGCTCATTGCGGCCTGCCGGTGGCGATCACACCATCGCCGGGGCCGGCCCTGGACAAGGCTGCAGTCGCCGATTTGCTGGCAGCGCATCCCGCACCCGGCGACGTCGAGGCAAACCGTGGACAGGCGCCCGGGGCATCCTTGAGCGGACACCGTACATGGCTGGCGGGGGCATGTCCCCACGCAGCCGCGAGCGGGAGGTCCAGCGATCCTTCGATCCCGCGATTTATCGCCCGCGCAACCTCTTCATTCGTTTCTTAATTATATCAATCACTTCCGAAATATCGCGGCAGGCTACGAGAAAACTGCCCGAAACGACCTTGCCGCCGGCCTCCTCGCTTCCTCTCGACGATGGGCCAGGTTTTACAGTCCGCTTCACTGGCCACCCGCGGCCACGGGCCCAGACGACATGACCGGCCGCCCGTTGGCCATGGGCCAGGCCCGCCCTCCTCTTTAGACCATACGGCATCGTATACCCGTCATGCCTTGCCCGTCAGGCCTTGCCCGTCGGCAGGTGCTGACGCCCTGCCGACGGGCGCCGGATCAAAGCGCGGCTTGAGCGGCCTCCAGCGCGTCGAAGCGGCGGGTCGGGGTGGTGAAGAGGATGCTGTAGCCCTCGGCCAGGACCGCCGCCGCGTTCTCGGCGGTGACATGAGGATGCGCCACGGGGATGCCCGCCGCCTGCGCCGTCGTCAGGATCCGGCGCTTGGCGGCCTCGACCTCGGGGTTGTTGTAGGCGCGGGGAAACCCCATCTGCTGGCTCAGGTCGCCTTCGCCGATCATGATCGCGCCGACGCCTGGCACGGCCAGGATCTCGGGCAGGGCCTCGATCGCCTCCAGGCTCTCGATCATCAAAACCACCAGGATCTCGCCCTGCGGATCCAGCGGCCAGACATCGGCGCGGGCATAGTATTCCGGTACCGTCAGCCCCCAGTAGCGCGCCGCCGTCGCCGGGCCGTCGCCGCGTTCGCCCTTGGGGTCAAAGCGTGGCGCCCCGTCGGGGCGGGCATAGCGGCAGGCGGCGACCGCGTTGCGGGCCTGCTCGGCGGTCTTCACATGCGGCCAGACGATGCCGTAGACGCCCGCATCCAGCGCCTGCTTGGCCATCCACTGGTTCATCTCGGCGCCATTGGCGGGAATGCGCACGAAGGGCGTCACCGGCGGCGCCAGGGTGCCCGCCTCGATCATCCGCCGGCGGTTGTGCATGTAATGCAGCGCATCGCGCAGCTGGGCGCCGTCCCAGGGCGAATGCTCCATCTCGAAGAGCACCCCTGTCAGCTGCGAGGCGCCAAAAACCACGGCCTCTTCGCGTTCGGCGCGGGCAAAGGCCATGAAGGCGGGACGGCCCTGTTCCAGCGCGGCGATGATGCCGTTCAGTCTTGCGATCTTGTCCATCTCTGTCTCCTTGGGATCGGGGCCGTCACAGCGGCAGGAACATCTCTTCGGCGGCGACCTCGTGCGGGATCAGCCGCTGCTGGGCGGCGTAGCGGATCAGCGCCTCGATGCTTTTGCGATTGGCCTCAAGACCATAGGGCAGCGGGTCGTCGCCGACGATCTGCATCAGCTTGCGGTCGGTCTCGGCCTCCTTGCCGGTGGCCCGGCCGTCCTTCAGCGCCTCCAGATAGGGCTGCTTGGCGGCGGTGAAGGCCTCGAACAGCTCCTGCGCCAGGGCGGGGGTGCGCTCCAGCACGTCCTCGCGCACGGCAAGGGTGCCGTGGATCGGGTAGATGCCGTCACGGGCATAGACCGCACGGTCGCGGGCGGCATGGTCGGGGAACAGCTCCTGCAGGTCGTCGGGCAGGGCGGGGGCGGCGGCATTCCAGTCGCCGGTGGGCGCACCGACCCGCCCGATGCCCGCATTGCCCGCGCAGCCCGCCTGGATCTCGCCCCGGGCGATCATCTGCACCAGAGAGCTGCCGGGCGCGACATGTTCGACATTGGGCGGCAGCTGCAGCGCCTGGACGTGTTCCTCGTCATCGACGACCCAGGTCACCTTGTCGATGTCGAGGCCGTATTCGTTCTGGTAGAGGCCGCGCTTCCAGACGCCGGTGGTCACCGAATAGGCGCGCACGCCGACCTTCTTGCCCTCAAGGTCGCGGGGGCCGTGGATACCGGCATCGGGGCGCACCTTCATCCCCTGGTGGTGGAAGCGGCGCACGAAGAACAGCGGCAGCGCGATGATCGGCACGCCATGGGCGCGGGCGATCACGTAGGTGGTGGGGGCCAGTTCGCAGACATCATAGGCCAGATCGCGGACCATGTGGCGGAAGGCGCCGATATGGGGCTTGACGTCGGTAAAGGTCAGGTCGGCCGAGGGCAGGGTGATCTGCCCCGACTTGACGGCCTGCGTGAACGGATAGCTGCGCAGGCAGCAGTTGAGGGTCGGTCGGCGCTCAGCCGTCATGGGATGTTCCTTTCGGATCCGGGACAGGGGCGATCCGGGCGGGCCCGGGTCATTGCGCCATGAAAGCCCCGGACGGCGGGATTTTTCGAATAGGTTCTGGGGGTTTCGCCATAGGATTCTGGCGCGCCCCGCGGGACTGCGCCCGGGTTTCCTATGGCGCGGGGCAAGATCGGATTGGTGCCCGGCCGCATCGAACCGCGACAAGAGGGGATCCGGGCCGAAGGCCCCCCGGGCGCCATCAAGGGGCCCGGCCCGCCACAGGAGGCACAGATGAGCGATCCGCAACAGGCACCCGAGCGTCAGGGGCTGCGCGCCATCGTCCGCCGCAACCCGGGCTATGCCAACTTCTTCGGGGCGCAGTTCTTCAACGGCTTCGCCATGCAGATCCAGGTGGTGTCGCTGGGCTGGCAGGTCTACGACATGACGCGCGACCCGTTCGACCTGGGGCTGGTGGGGCTGTCGCAATTCGCCCCGGGGCTGCTTCTGGTGCTGGTGACGGGCCATGTGGCCGACCATTTCCCCCGCCGCGTCGTCATGAGCATCTGCCTGACCATCATGGGGCTGGTGTCGGGCGGGCTGTGCGTGCTCAGCCTGCTGGGCAATACCGATGTGCGCCCGGTCTTCGCGCTGATCGCGGTCTACGGCACGGCACGCGCCTTCTACAACCCGACACGGCAATCGCTGGCCACCAATGTCGTGCGGCGGCAGGACCTGCCGCAGGCGCTGGCGATGAATTCCTCGATCGTCAAGATCGCGACGATCTGCGGGCCGGTGGCGGGTGGGCTGCTGTATGGCCTCGGCCCCGAGACCGCCTTTCTGGTGGCGCTGGCCTTCGCGATCTGTGCGGGTGCGCTGATCGCGCTGATGCCCCGTCCGCCGCAGGCGCGGATCCCGCGCCGCGCCGGCTGGCCCGAAATCACCGCAGGCTTCCGCTTTATCCGTTCGCGGCCGATCCTGCTGGGGGCGATCTCGCTCGATCTGTTCGTGGGGTTGCTGGGCGGGGCCTTCGCGCTGCTGCCGGTCTATGCGCGCGACATCCTGGATGTGGGCACGCTGGGGCTGGGGATGCTGCGCGGCGCACCGGCCATCGGCGGCATCCTGGTGGGCCTGGTGCTGTTCCATGTCCCGATCCGCCGCCATGCCGGGATCAAGATGTTCGGCACTGTCGCGCTTTTTGCACTGGCGACCCTGGTCTTCGGGCTGTCGCGCAATGTGGTGGTTTCGGTGCTGGCGCTGGTCGTGGTGGGGGCCACCGACATGATCAGCGTGGTGATCCGCTCGACCCTGGTGCAGCTGCATACGCCAGATGACCTGCGCGGCCGGGTCAGCGCGGTGAACGTCCTGTCGATCGGGGCCTCGAACGAACTGGGAGAGTTCCGCGCGGGTTCGATGGCGGCGCTGGTGGGGCCGGTGGGGGCGGTGGCGGGCGGCGCGGTGGCAGCCCTGCTGATCTGCGCCGCCTGGAGCCGCCTGTTCCCCGAGCTGCGCAAGGCCTCCTCGCTGACGGGGCCGGATGCCGCGCCGCGCGGATCCTATGGCACCCCGCAGAGAACCGATTGGCCCGCCGCGGGGGGGCGCCGCTAGGCTTGGGGCAGGCGGGGCGCCATCCGGGCCCCTTGCACGCAACGATAGAGGTTCAGCCCCGATGATCATTGACTGCCATGGACATTTCACCACCGTCCCCGGGTATTTCCGCGATTACCGCAATGCCCAGATCGAGGATTTCAAGGCCGGCAGGACCAGCGGTTTCACCCCCGCCCCGGTGATCCCCGATGACGAACTGCGCGCCGGGCTGGAACAGAACCAGATCCGCCTGCAGCGCGAACGCGGCATCGACATGACGCTGTTTTCCCCCATCGCGGGCCTGATGGGCCACCATCACGGCAACGAGGCCCTGTCGCAGCACTGGACGCGCACCTGCAACGACCTGATCGACCGGGTCTGCCGCCTTTACCCGGACAATTTCGTGCCCGTCGCGCAGCTGCCGCAAAGCCCCGGTGCCGCGCCCGCCGGCTGCATCGCCGAACTGGAGCGTGTCGCAGACATGGGCTTTGTCGCCTGCAACCTGAACCCCGATCCCTCGGGCGGACACTGGAGCGACCCGCCGATGACCGACCGGCAGTGGTATCCGCTCTACGAAAAGCTGGTCGAGCTGGACATGCCGGCGATGATCCACGTGTCGGGCTCGTGCAATCCGAACTTCCACGGCACCGGCGCGCATTACCTGAACGGCGACACCTCGGTCTTCATGCAGCTGCTGCTGTCGGACCTGTTCCGCGATTTCCCCGGCCTGCGGATGATCATCCCCCATGGCGGCGGCGCGGTGCCCTATCACTGGGGCCGCTACCGGGGCCTGGCGCAGGATCTGGGCCGGCCGCCGCTGGCCGAGGCGCTGCTCGACAACGTGTTCTTCGACACCTGCGTCTATCACCAGCCCGGCGTCGACCTGATGGCCGAGGTCGTGCCCGTGCGCAACATCCTCTTCGGCTCCGAGATGGTGGGCGCGGTGCGCTCGATCGACCCGGAAACCGGCCATCCCTTCGATGACACCAAGCGCTATGTCGATGCCCTGCCGCTGAGCGCGGCAGACAAGCACCTGATCTTCGAGGGCAATGCCCGGCGTGTCTATCCGCGGCTGGATCTGCGGCTGAAGGCCCGGGCGGCGGCCTGAGCGGGGAAGACCATGACCTTCAGCCCCAAAGGGGCGGCCCGCAGCGCCGCCCGCATCCTTGTCGACCAGCTGGTGATCCAGGGTGTCGATACCGTCTTCTGCGTGCCCGGCGAAAGCTTCCTCGCGGTGCTGGACGCGCTTTACGACACGCCGCAGATCCGCCTTGTCACCTGCCGCCACGAGGGCGCCGCCGCCATGGCGGCCGAGGCCCATGCCAAGCTGACCGGGCGCCCCGGCATCGTCTTCGTGTCGCGCGCGCCGGGGGCCACCAACGGGTCCGCCGGGCTGCATGTGGCCAGTCAGGATTCGACGCCCCTGGTGATGTTCATCGGTCAGAACCCCCGCGGCTTTGCCGAACGCGAAGGCTTTCAGGAAGTCGACTACCGCCGCATGTTCGGCCAGATGGCCAAGGCGGTCTGGCAGATCGACGATGCCGCGCGGACCAGCGAATTCCTGACCCGCGCCTTCCAGCTGGCGTTGTCGGGGCGGCCCGGCCCGGTGGTCATCGCCCTGCCCGAGGACATGCTGCACGACATGGCCCTGGTGCCCGACGGCCGGCCGGTGCAGCCTGCCGATCCCGGCATCGACCCGG
This sequence comes from Pseudooceanicola sp. NS-SX9, assembly GCF_057380705.1. Taxonomy (NCBI): domain Bacteria; kingdom Pseudomonadati; phylum Pseudomonadota; class Alphaproteobacteria; order Rhodobacterales; family Paracoccaceae; genus Pseudooceanicola; species Pseudooceanicola sp. NS-SX9. The sequence continues at coordinate 139,481 of NZ_JBXXRN010000005.1, forward strand.
CCAGCCTGTCGCGCCTGCGCACCCTGCTGGCAGCCGCCAAGGCGCCGGTGGTGATGCTGGGCGGCGGTGGCTGGACGGGGCCCGAGGTGCAGGCCTTCGAGGCCTTCTCGCGCGCCTCGGACCTGCCGGTCTGTGCCAGCTTCCGGCGTCAGGACCTGTGCGACAACAACGCCCCCAACTATATCGGAGAGGTGGGGCTGGGCGCCAACCCGGCGCTGGTGGCGCGCCTGCGCGCGGCCGATCTGCTGGTGGTCCTTGGCGCCCGTCTGGGCGAGATCGGAACCATGGGCTACAGCCTGATGGACATTCCCTGTCCGGCCCAGACCTTCGTGCATGTCCATCCCGGCGCCGACGAGATCGGCCATGTCTACCAGCCCGACCTGGCGGTGGTGGCCCGCCCCGGCGCCTTTGCCGCGGCGCTGGCGGCGGGAGGTCCGCTGACGGGCGGCAGCCGCGCCGCTGCCTGCCAGCAGGCCCGCGCCGAATTCGAGGCCTGGACCGCCCCGCGCACCAGCCCCGGCGCCATCCAGATGTGCGAGATCATGGCCTGGCTCGACCGGACCCTGCCCGAGGACACGATCTATACCAACGGGGCGGGCAATTTCTCGGTCTGGCTGCACCGGTTCCACCGCTACCGGCAGCGCGGCACGCAGCTGGCGCCGGTGTCAGGCTCGATGGGATACGGGATGCCCGCGGCGCTGGCGGCGGCGATCGCGCGGCCCGCGGCCAAGGTCGTGTGCATCGCCGGAGACGGTGATTTCCAGATGACGGGCACCGAACTGGCCACTGCCGTCGAACTGGGGGCGAAGATCCGCATCCTGGTCCTCAACAACGGAATGCTGGGCACGATCCGGATGCACCAGGAACGCAGCTATCCGGCGCGCGTCAGCGGCACCGACATCGGCGGCCCCGATTTCGCCGCCTTCGCCCGTGCCTATGGGGCCCATGGCGAAAAGGTCGCGCAGACCGGGGATTTCGCCGCCGCCTGGGCCCGGGCCGATGCCTTCGACGGGCCGGCCCTGCTGGAGGTGATGATCGACCGCGAGGCGCTGACCCCCAACATGTCGCTGAGCGATCTTCGCGCGCAGTCGGGGGGCTGAAGCCTCCGCCCCCCCCCCCCCGGGGCCGCCGGAACCGCCATGGGCAAGACAAGGCGCCGCAGGATCCTGCGGCGCCTGACGTCCGTTTGCCGGACCTGCGGTCTGCCATCGCTTCCGCTTTGGCGACGATGCCGGATGCCGCCCCCCGAAAAGGGGGCGGCGGGGCCTCAGCCCGCGATCTCGCGCACGAGGGGGTGGAACAGGTCTTCAAGCCCGATGTCGCGGGTCAGCATGTGCTGCTGGCGGCAATACAGCATCGCGGCCTCCAGCGCCTTGCGGTTGGCCTCGATGCCCAGCGGCCAGGGATCGGGGCCGGGATCGCGGGGCGCGGCGCCCGCGCTTTCGACCAGCATCCGCCAGACCTCGCGCACCACGTCGGGGCGTTCGTCGCACAGGGCGTCGGGCACGATGATGTAGTGGTTCGGCGGCACGAAGCGCTCGGTCTCGTACCAGCTCAGCGCGGCGGCGTGGGGGTCGGGGATCAGCGGCCGGATCCGGGGATCCTTGGGCATGTTCATCCCCAGCATGGCGGCGTCGACCTCTGCGTTCAGCAGCATCTCGACCGGGTCGCGGGCGGGATCGCCGCGGGTGACGCTGGGCGGATCGGTGTATTCGGCAAGGTGCGGATCGTCGAAGCACAGCCATTTCACCTGGTCGGGATCGACCCCGTAGGCATTCTGCAGAATGCCGCGCACCCACATGCCGGTGGTCTGGGTATAGGCGCGCACCGCCACCGTCTTGCCGGGCAGATCGGCGGGCGCCAGCGTGGCGTGGCGGTCGGTATTGTAGCCGATGCAGTGATGCTGGAAGCGCCCCAGCACCACCATCGGCAGCAGCGAGACCGGCTTGCCGTATTCCATCGCCTGCAGGAAGGTCGCGATCGCCATCTCGCTGATGTCGTAGCGGTCGCGGCGCAGCATGTCCTTGAAACCGGCATGGGCATTCTTCAGCCCGGCAAAGCGGAAGTCAGCCAGATCCGAGTGGGCCAGGCCGTCAAGCAGGGCTGCGGTGGTGGGAAATCGGGTGATGTTGGCCTCCAGCGTCAAGGGGCCGGTGGCGGGATAGCGGGCGCTCATGCGCAGTCCTCCTGCTGATGGGCACTTGCGACAAGTGCCGTGGATAGGGATGGGGATCCCGGACCGGGGCCGGTCCGGGGCAATCTTGCGGGCACAGCGCTGGCCGCGTTCCGCCTTTGCAAGCGGGGCAGGGTGGCCGCGCCTGAAAGCCGGTGGAACAGACCGCCGCCTGATCGGTTCGCAACCGGCACATCCGGCGTTCTTATGGCTGCAACGGGGCCCCGTGCCGGTCCCGCGCCGACAAAGGTCTTGCGCGGGCGGCGGGACAGGCGCGTGATGGACGCCGCAGGCGGCGGGTGTCCGTCGATGATCCGATACGGCATGCGAGGCTGCTCCTGGCTGAGGCTGGCCCCTGCCCGGGGACGGGCAGGCGATCCGCTGCGGGCCGGACAATGGACCGGAGTGTGGGGGACCGGAGTGCAGTGGACCGGAGTGCGGGGGCCGGCAGGCCGCGCACCCCCTGCGCCAGGATAGGCAGGCAGCCCGGCGCGGGAAAAGAGCAGCGGTCGGAAATCCGATGCCGCGGGCAGCAGATTGGATGCGCCCCCGCCCATGTCCCGGCCACCCATGGCAAGCCGCTGTTTGCAAAGTCGATTTCCTATGGGCCCACGGGCATATTCGATTTGCGGCAAAGACCTCCAGGCGAAAGGCTTCGGGGGAACGCGGTGCCGCCCGATCCGGACGGCCAGCCGCATCCGAAAAGGGGGAGGCGACGTGAAAATGCCATTTGAAACGGTGGGGCCGACAGACCGGCACGACCGGCCATCCACACCCGCAGGAGGGCCGGCCGATGCATGCTGACATGCTCTATATGGTGCATTCGGCGGGCGATGCGCTGATGACGGTGCTGGCACCCGAACGCATCATGTTCCTGTGGATCGGGGTGCTGGTCGGGCTGGCGATTGGCCTGCTGCCGGGGATCGGCGGGATGACGGGCTTTGCCCTGCTGGTGCCCTTTACCTATTCGATGGATGCCTACGCGGCCTTCGCGATGCTGCTGGGGATGCATTCGGTCACCTCGACCTCGGACACGATCCCGGCGGTGCTGTTCGGGGTGCCGGGCACGGCCTCGTCCCAGGCGACGGTGCTGGACGGTTTCGCCATGACCCGCAAGGGCCAGGCCGGCCGCGCGCTGAGCGCAGGCTACGTCGCCTCGCTGTTCGGGGGCATCTTCGGCGCGGTGCTGCTGGCGTTCTCGATCCCGGTCATCCGGCCCTTCGTGCTGGCCATCGGCACGCCCGAGCTGCTGGCGATGACGGTCTTCGGCATCGCGATGGTGTCATCGCTGTCGGGCAGCGCCCCCCTGCGCGGCGTCGTGGTGGCCTGTGCGGGGATCCTGATCGGAATGATCGGCACCGACAGCGCGACCGGGACGGTGCGATGGGCGGGCAATGTGCTGTACCTGTGGGAGGGCATCCCGATGCTGCCGGTGCTGCTGGGCATCTTCGCCCTGCCAGAGCTGTGCGACATCGCCATCAAGCGCAGCGCGGTGGCCGACAGCCTGAGCCTGGGCTATTCGCAGGGCATGATGCGGGGTCTGCGCGACGTGGTGCGCAACTGGTTCCTGGTGCTGCGCTGTTCCTCGATCGGGGCGCTGCTGGGGATCGTGCCGGGGATCACCGGTTCGGTCACCGACTGGATCGCCTACGGCCATGCGCTGCGCACCGAAAAGGGCGCGACCGAAAGCTTTACCAAGGGCGACGTGCGCGGCGTGATCGCGCCGGAATCAGCCAACAACGCCAAGGAGGGCGGCAGCCTGGTGCCGACGCTGGCCTTCGGCGTGCCGGGATCGGCCGCGCAGGCGATCCTGCTGGGGGCGCTGATGGTGCATGGCTTCGTGCCCGGGCCCTCGATGCTGACCACGCATCTGGATCTGACCTATTCGATGGTCTGGTCCATCGCGCTGGCCAACATCTTTGGCGCGGGGCTGTGCTTTGCGCTGTCGGGGCAGTTCGCCAAGATCTCGATGCTGCGCTACACGCTGATCCTGCCGGCGATCATGGCGGTGGTCTATGTCGGGGCCTACCAGGGCAGCCACAGCTGGGGAGACCTGTGGGTGCTGCTGATCTTCGGCGTGCTGGGCTGGGTGATGAAGCGCCTGAAATGGCCGCGCCCGCCGCTGATCCTGGGGCTGGTGCTGGGCACGCTGATCGAACGCTACATGGCGATTTCGATCCAGCGGTTCGGCGCCGACTGGCTGACGCGGCCTCTTGTGATCCTGCTGCTGGTACTGGCCTTCGCGGTGCTGATGCGGCCGCTGTGGTCGGCGCTGCGCCGTGACGGGGCGCGGGCGCTGCTGCCGCGGGGACGTTTCTCGGCCCGGCCGGGGGACCTTTTGTACCTGGCGTTCCTGGGCATGGCGGGCTGGATGCTGGTCAAGGCGCTGCCCTGGACCTTCGGCGCCCGCGTCGGGCCGGTCGCGGTGGCGACGGTGCTGCTGATCGCCGGCGGGCTGAGCCTGCTCTACCAGCTGTTCTCGGGGCGGCAGCAAAAGACGCCCGGGCCAGCCGAAGGCGTGCACATGGACGTGGGCAGCGACGACGGCCACCTGGGCACCGGTACCATCGCGTTGCGCGCGGCCTGCTTCTTTGGCTGGTTCCTGGTGTTTCTGTTCCTGATGTGGACGATCGGGCTGATCCTGACCGTGCCGCTGGTGACGGTGGCCTACATGCGGCTGGAGGGCCGCGAATCCTGGCGCATGACGCTGATCTACGCGCTGGTGCTGACCCTCGGCATCTACCTGGTCTTCGACCGGGTGATCCACGTGCCCTGGCCGTCGACCGTGCTGGGGCACTACGTCCCGGGCCTCGCGGCAGCGATCCCGTCGCTTTGAAGTCGGGTCCGGCAGGCAGCAGGGGGCATCGGCAGATGCCCCCTTTTGCATGGGCGGTTCATGGGATGGGAGGCCTTGGCCCGTGCGACCCTTGACATGACCTGGCCCGGGGATATGCGGTGCCTCTCTGCCTCTCTGCCTCTCTGCCTCTCTGCCTCTCTGCCTCTCTGCCTCTCTGCCTCTCTGCCTCTCTGCCTCTCTGCCTCTCTGCCTCTCTGCCTCTCTGCCTCTCTGCCTCTCTGCCTCTCTGCCTCTCTGCCTCTCTGCCTCTCTGCCTCTCTGCCTCTCTGCCTCTCTGCCTCTCTGCCTCTCTGGCCCTGCGCGAGGCCCTGGGCGTCACAAGACACATCGCGACCCGAGGCGCCGGAGCGGCCGCGCGGCGTACCCTTCGCAAGAACGCCCGGGGCAGGACCGTCCCGGGCCATCCGTCGCATCGGCCGCCCGGGACCATCCGGCCCGGCCAAGTGAAACGGCGCCGGTCCGGTTCCTGCCCCGGATCAAGCTTAGGCGCGGGGTCCTGACAAGGGCCGGTCTGGGTGCGTCGGGGGCAGATGGCAGCTACGGCCCGCATCCCCGGCGCGGGGCTGCCTGCAGCGAGCCCACCGGAGGTGCCGTTCAGGCGCCCTCCGGCCGAGCGCTGCATGAGCGGTCGGCCCGGGGCGCGATCCACGGGCATGTCCCCGGGCCCGTCCCGGGGCGTTGGCCCCGGGATCCGGGCAGCCCTTTGCGCGGCGCGCGGGGCGCCCGCAGGGCGGGCAGCTTCGGGCCCATGGGGTACTGGCGGGCTGCAACCCTGGGCAGGCGGGAAGGCCACGCAAAACCCCCCGCGCCGGAGACGCGAGGGGGGGTGTCAGGGACCGGGGCGGCGTTCAGTGGCTGTGCGGCAGGCCGAAACGATGTGCCAGATCATGCGCGCTTTCGGTCTCGGGACCCGAGGGCGGGTGGTGGTGGTCGGCCTGCTGGTAATGCATCCTCAGCAGGTCCATGCCGTAATCATTGCCGTTGGGCGTGCGGATGATCGAATGGATGTGGAACCGCTCGGGGCGGCGGTTTTCCAGCACGACGCCGTGGTGGTGGTCGAATTCGATCAGCACAACCGGGCTCTGGATGCGGTAATAGAAGACCGAGTCCTCCTCCAGCCCGCCGGCCCAGCTGAAATGGGTGCGCGCCATGTGGCGTTCGATGTCCTCGATCCGGGCCTGCATCGGGCCTTCGGGCAGCATCCGCAGGTAACTTCGCGTCAGATCCAGCAGGTCGCGCTGCTGGCGGGCGGTCATCTCGGCGCCGGTCAGCCCTTCGTAGGGGACGATCTGGTTGTCACGGTAGGCGCCGGTCAGGTTCATGCCGTCAAGATGGTGGTGGCGGCCGGGCGGCAGGCCTTCGGCCAGGATCGTGTCGTAGATGACCGCCCGCGCGCGCTGCTGCGGGCTGAGGCCCCGGGCCAGCTGCAGGCCGGCGTGTTCCTCGTCGACAAAGACGTGGATGTCGCCGAAGGGGGCCTCGTGGCATTCGTTCGGCTCGACCCCCATGAAGACCGGGGTGGCGACCATCTGGCCGCCGCGGAAAAATGCCGTCTGGCACAGGTGATGGCCCGCCAGCTGCCAGCCCCAGGGCGCCTCGGCCGAGGGGGTGCCGTAGATGTGCAGCCGGTAGCACCATTCCCCCAGCAGCTTGGGCGCCCCCACCAGCTGGCCCAGATAGCCGTTCAGCTGCATCACGTTGCGCAGCCGGGCATAGCCTTCGGGCGCGAGGCTGGCGCGGATCACCTGCATCGCCGCATCGCGGATTTCGGGCGCCAGCTGATCGAGGCGCAGGCCTTCGGTCTCGTAATCGGGGATGCCGTTCTGCCAGCGGTTGCGCTGCTGCGATCCGATGGGCTGCAGCAGCAGGGCCCGCTGATCCGCATCCAGCCGCTGCACCAGCGCCCCGAGCGCCGCCAGCACCGCCGGGGTCGGGGCGCCCTCGTCGCGCAGGGTGAACAGATCAGGTTCCGGCGTGCCATCGGCGGTGATGCCCAGATAGCCCTCGCGGCGGATCTTTTCGTCCTCGGCCGTGCGGCGGGTCCAGCGGCGTTCGGGCATGGTGTCCAGGAAGGATTGCGGCGTCAGGCCGAACAGCCGGTGGGTGCCGTAGTCGCACAGGAAATCCTTGAAAGTCTTGGGTGCCATCTTGGGCCTCTCGTCAATGGTGCGCAGCCCGTGGCCACGCGGGCAGGACCCGGACGCCGAAGCGCCCGGACCCGCGAAGGGGTGCGCCTACTGGACCATGAAGCCGTGGACCTCTTTCAGCACCGCCGGTTCGGTGCCGTAGAAATCCGCGACCATCGCATCGATCTTGTCGCCGCTGACGGGGCGGACGATCTCGGTGTTCATGCGCTGCTTCATCTGGGCGACGAAATCGGCATCCGCCATCGTGTCGTCAAAGGCCTTGCGCAGGGCATCGACACGGTCCTGCGGCACGCCCTTGGGCACCGCCAGCGGCCGCCCCGTGGCCGAGGCCGCGAACAGGAAATGTGCCACGGCCCTTTCCTGCTTGCCCTCGATGTAGTCCCCGGCGACGGGAATGCCGGGGAAGGTGTCGTCGGGCGTGTCGGTGAACAGCAGCACCGGCTTCATCTCGCCCTCGGCGATCATCGTTCCCAGCTTGTTGGTGGGGCCCAGGATGGCGTGGGACCCTTCGGTCCAGCCCTCGACCTCGCCGCGCTCCAGCGCCAGATAGACCTCGCCCGAGCCCTTGTAGCCCGACACCACGTCAAGGTTGGTGCCGGCGTATTTGTCCAGCATGGCCGGGAAGATGCGGTTGTAGTTCGTATAGCTGGTCGAGCCGACGATCATCTTCTTCCGGTCCTTGAACAGCGCATCGACCGACTGCACGGGCGTGCCCTTGTAGGCATAAAGCGCATAGGGGAAATCCCCCGACCGGATCGAGCCGATCCAGTCGACCTGACGCGGATCGAACTGGTTCGAGCCCATGATCAGCGGTGTCGTCAGGTCATTGCCCAGCAGGAAGCCGATGGTCGAGCCATCCCTGGCCGAGGCGTTCTGGATCACCGAGGCGCCGACCAGCCCGCCGGCGCCGGGCTTGTTTTCCACCACGATCTGGGGATGGCCGGGCAGGTGCTGGGTCAGGCCCGGGGCGAAGGCGCGCGCAACGGAATCGGCAAAGCCTCCGGCGGCGGCGGCGACGATCATCGTCACGGTCCTGCCCTTGTAGAAGTCTTCCGGTGTCTGGGCCTGCGCCGCGCCACCGAGGCCCAGCAGGGCAATCAGCGCGCCAAGGGTCAGGCCGCGGGTGCGGCGGTATGTGCTCGTCATTGGTGTGAACCTCCCTTTCACAGTCCTTCTGCCTCTGGGATCGGAACCCGCCCTCCGGCCGGGCCATGCTGTGCGGCCGGTGCTGGTGCAACGGCCCTGCCGCAGTCCGCCTTGCCTTCGGCCAGACGGGATGTCCCTGTCGATCCTCAGAAGAGTGCCAGTCACGCGCCGCCATCGCCGCCCGCGATAGGCCAAGACTAAGGGCAGGCCGGGCTTTTGCGCCCATAGGAAACGCCCGATCTGCTATCGGATCGTGTTCGCCTAAGGCCGATCCGGCCGCACAGCCACGCCAGCCAGGGTCCCGGGAGGCAATCCGGCCGCAATCCGCCACTTGAGCGGCGCACGACGCCGCAGGAAGGCCCCGACACCGCAAACCCGCGTGGCGGCACAGCGGTCCTGAGGCCGCGCAGCGCCAGGACCACCGGCCTGCCAGGCGCCACCCTGCAACATTTCGGCGGGGGCCCCCGGGCAGTATCCCGGGCATGGAGCGGCCCCCCGATGCCGATCCGGGACCAGGCGCACCGGTTGGGCCCCACCCGGCTGACGGCGTCAAAATCCGATAATCGGCGTTATGTATTCATTTCAGATCCACGGGTGCTGTGGCCGGGACATTCCCCGCGACAGGCCCGGGGCCATTGGCATCCGGCCCGGCGACAGATCCGCCTGGCGCAGGCCGGACGCCGCGGCAAAGCTCGCCCGGGTCGGGTACGGCCCGGCGCGCGCAACAGGCCGCGTCCGCGTGACGGATCGGGCTCTGTCGTCTGCCGCAGCCACGGGACCGCGCGCCCGGGAACGGATCGGGGCCCGCCGGTGTCCCGGCGGGCCCATTCCGGCCTGACGGAACCCGCCCAGGCTCAGGACCGATAACCACAACAGCACAGTAGCGGCGAGAGCGACGGCTGAGAGAAGGACCTTCGGGCCTCTGTCGTAACGGGTCGCCAGTCCTTGAGCCTGCCGAGCATGATCTTGATCCGGTTGCGTCGTTTGTAGCGGCGCCTGTCGTATTTGATCGGGGCCCTGCGCGCCTTGCGGCCTGGAACAAAGGTCCTGATCGCCTTGTCCTGCAAGGCTTCGCAGAACCAATCGGCATCATGGCCTCGCTCAGCAAGTCGCCACTGCGCCGCCGGCAGATCACCCATGGTCGAGACGATCGTGTCGATGGGCATGCCCACCGCCAGACCCTCCGCCAGCGCGGTGATCATCAGTGCCAGAAGCGGATGCAGCCGGACCCGGGACACGATCAGCGCGACAAGGAACAGGACAGCGGGCAGGGCGACGGCCAACAGTTGGATGTCAGAAATACTCAAGATTTCCCCGTTGCTGAGCGGCTGGGAGCGGGGCCGCCACCCGCCCCTCCTTTCAGATGTCCCCCGGAACAGACCGGGGCTTGGCCGTCACAGCCGACGGTTCAATCCCACACCCAGGCACAACCTTGGGACATGACAGAATATATCAGGAGGCATACCGTCGATCACGCGGGGGCATTGTCAACGTGCGACCGGTCACGGTTTCCGACCGGGGGGCCGCGGCGCGGAAAAGGGCCGGACCTTCGGCTGCCCCGGCCTGGGCCCGGCCCTGCGGACAGCCACGCGCCAATCGCCTCAAGCCACCTTTCTGCCGATCCGCGAGGGCCTTACGGCGCGGGGTACGGCAAGGGCTGCGTCTGATTCCAGAGGCGAGCCAGCCGAAGGCCACCACGAGCGCAGGCGATGGCACAGGCCGCGTGGCGCCGCGGCGCCCGACCGGCCCCGGGCTCAGCCGAGCGAGGTTTCCGGCCCCTTCCGACTGCGCGGCCCGGGTTGCGCACCGGCCCAGACGCGCCGGACAGGACCAGTACCAGACCCACCAGATGGGAAATCGGGGACAGTCTGCGCGAAGCATTACGCCCCTTCTACAGCCACCTTGGTCGCCCCTCGATTGATCCTGAACGGATCATCCGGATGCTGGTGATCGGGTATGTCATGGGGTGAGAGGCGCCCGTGGCCCCAGTGGGGCCGCGTAAGCGCGTCGAACGTTCGGAGCGTCGTCTCTGTGACGAGGTCCATCTGAACTTGGCCTGTCGCTGGTTCTGTCGGTTGGGCCAGGAAGGCAATGTCGCGGATCACGCGACCTTCTCGCGCTATCGCCACGGCAAGTTCAGGGAAAGCAGTCTTCTGCGGCAAGTGAACTGTTGAACGCTGCCTGAAGGAGGACCTTGTCTCTGGCGAAGGCTTCGCAGTCGATGCCAGCCTGATTTCGGCTGATGCCAACAAGGTCCGGTCCATCGCGGCAGAAGACTGGAGCCCCGAGGCCGCGCGGGAAGCTGGCAACAGGGCGGCACGTGAATATCTGGGGACACTGGATGGTGAGCGCAGGAGCGCCACGGGTTCGAGAGACGGCGCGAACGCCTTCGGGGCCGCATCGCCTGTTCAGCCCAAGGTCGGGGCCAGGTCCGATCCGGCAGCGCAATGGACCCGTGCCGAGGAATGCCGCCCCTATTTCGCCTGTGCCAGCAATTACCTGATCGACACCAAAAGCGCGGTGATCATGGACGTTGAAGGTGAAGCGGAACAGGAAACGATCTAGGGGATCGTTTCCCCGCTGAACAGAGCCAGACGAACGCATCAGAAATGCGCGGCGCGGGCCCGGAACGGCCAGGGGATCCTGCGGCACGCGCCCTGACCATCACCGCCCGATGGGCCGGGCGATATCGGGCGAAGGCGCGCTGAGGGCCATCTGGTCGCGCAAAAGGTGTCTTAGCCAATCCGCGAACAGCCCGGCGGCGGCCCCCTCTGTGGCGGGATGTGCCGACAGAAGGACATAGGCGCTGCCATCGGCGCGAAACCCCTGTGGCGCGACCAGGAACCCGTCCTGCAGATCCTTCTGCACCAGATGCCAGGGACCGATGGCGATGCCCAGCCCCGCCACGGCAGCCTGCAGGCTGAAGTAGAAATGTTCGAACGCGCGCCCCGGGTTGGCCAGAGGCGCGACCCCGGAAAGCTCGGCCCAGTCTTTCCAGGCCTCCGGGCGCGTGCGCGTATGCAGCAGGATGGTCCCAGCCGTCACTGCGCCGTCGCAAAAGAAGTCCCCGGCCCGGTCCGGTCGGCAAACCGGCCCGATCCATTCATCAAACAGCGGCTGGACCAGATAGGTCTCTGGCCAGCGGAAATCATTGCGGCGGATGGCCAGATCGATCCCCGCCCCAAGGGTCACCGGCCCGCCTCCGGCCACCAGGCGCACATCGGCGGCGGGATGCGCGGCGTGGAATTGCGGCATCCGCGGGATCAGCCAGCGCATCATCAGCGTCGGCTCGCAGGACACGGTGACGGGTGCATGCAGCTGTTCGTGCCTGATGCGCTGGACCTCTGCCTCGATCTCTCCCAGCCCCCGGGCCACAACCCGTGCCAGCCTGCGCCCGGCATCGGTCAGGAAAACCGCACGATTGCGACGCTCGAACAGGGCAGTGCCCAGATCATCCTCTAACAGGCGGACGGCCCGGCTGACCGCACCATGGGTCAGGTTAAGCCGCTCCGCCGCCTTGCTGAAGCTTTCAACTTCGGCGGCGACCCGGAAACAGGCCAGGGCTGGAAGCGAGGTGATATGCTGTCTCATATGTCAGTTATTCTCACATGGTCTGTCAGAAGTCATCGTTTTTGGCCCCGCCGCCGCCGGGCTAAAGCAGAAGAAAACCGAAAGGACAGATCCATGGCCGAATGGCTTGCCGTCATCACCATCACCCTTTTCGCCGTGATCAGCCCGGGACCGGATTTCGCCATGGTCTCGCGCAATGCGCTGCAGCTTTCGCGACGGGCGGGGCTGCTGACGGCCTGCGGCATCGGCCTTGGGGTGCTGGTCCATGTCGGTTACACGCTGCTGGGCATCGGCCTGCTGATCCGCGAGACGCCGGGGCTGTTCGGCCTTCTGAAACTGGTCGGGGCTGCCTATCTGGCCTGGCTGGGCACAAGGATGCTGACATGCCGCGCGGCCGAGGCCACAGACACATCGCTGCCTGGCGCCCTGTCCGACCTGGGCGCCTTGCGCATCGGCTTTCTGACGAATGCGCTGAACCCGAAGACCACGATCTTTATCCTAAGCCTGTTTCTTCAGGTCGTGCAGGCCGAAACGCCGCTGGCGATGCGTCTGGCCTACGGCCTGTTCATCGCAGCCAGCCATGTGGCCTGGTTCGCCACCGTCAGCCTGTTCCTGGGCGCGCCACGGGTCCAAAGGCGGATCCTGGGGCTGCGTCACTGGATCGACCGGGCCTTCGGCCTCCTGCTGGTGGGGTTCGGGATTGCCCTGGCGGCGGCCAACCTGGCCGGCTGACCACATCGGCACAACCAGCGCCCGTCACAGGCCCCCGTCGCGTCCGGCCCATGGCGCCCGCCTTCGGAAAAAAGGCCGGCGCATCCCTGCCCGGCGTCCCCCCCTGCCGATCCCGGACCGGCAGGGGGGGGCGATGCATTCAGCGCAGCCCCAGATATTCGGCTGAAACGTAGCCCGAAACACTGGGTTTGTCGGTCAGGTAGACCTTGCACCAGACCTTGCCGTTGGTGGTGGTGCAGCTTTGGCGTGTCAGCTGCGTTCCGTCCGGCAGACCCATGATAATCTTGCGGTCCAGGCCCGGCCCCTCGCGCAGCTTCAGCATGTCGTCCGGCCCGGCCCCCTTGACGACGGCACCAGAGCCTACCGCGCATCCGGCAACGATCATGAGGGCGAAGAGAGCAGCAATTTGGGTTCGCATCATCTGTCCTTAATCGGTTTCCCCATCCATACGACACCCGCGCCACGAAGGACAACGGCCAGGATGCAGGGGCTGCTGCCGCCCTGACCATCCTCGCCAGATTTGCCGGACGCCCCCCGAAGGCGGCCCGCTTTGGCGCCCTGCCGGTGTCCTGCGGCCAGGCTGGTCCGCCGCCCATCCACGCCCCCTCCGATCCACCCGGCCGGACCGGGCGCTGCGCGGCATGCGCCAGCTCGGCCTGCTCCATCTTGAAATATTAACTTTACGTTTGACGATAAAGTTGTGAAGAGATAGTCAGGCATCCGAGATGGAGGAACACATGACCAGATTCGCAACGCGCCTGAATTCCTTTGCTGCGCGGGCCGAAAGCGCCTGGCCCGGCCAGTCCGGCAAACCCACGCCCATGCAGATGGCCCGCCGCGCCGCAACGGTTCCGGGGCTGACCCATGTGGACCTGAACTATCCCGATCACCTGTCGGATGCCCCCCGCGCCGTGAAAACCCAGATCGAGGACATGGGCCTGGGTATCAATGGCCTGGCCATGCGCTATTACACCAACCCGGCCTTCAAACTGGGCGCCTTCACCAATCCCGACGCCGCCGTGCGCCGCGAGGCGATCGACCTGACCAAGCGCGGCATCGATGCCGCCATGGAGATGGACGCGCCGCTGATGACGATCTGGCTGGGGCAGGACGGCTTCGACTACAGCTTTCAGGGCGATTACGACCGGATGTGGGCCGACGAGGTCTCGGCGCTGCGCGAGGTGGCGGAACATGCGCCGGACTGCATGATTTCGATCGAATACAAGCCGAATGAGCCGCGGTCCTTTGCGCTGCTGGGCGATGTCGGCACCACGCTGCTGGCCATCGACGAGATCGGCACCGCCAACATGGGTGTCACGCTGGATTTCGCGCATGTGCTTTATGCAGACGAGATGCCGGCCTTTGCCGCCAGCCTGATCAGCCGCCGGTCGCGTCTGCTGGGCGTCCACCTGAATGATGGCTATGCCAAGCGCGACGATGGGCTGATGGTGGCCTCGGTGCATCCGCAAGCGACGCTGGAACTGCTGTGGCAGATCCGGCGCGACGGCTACGACGGGGTGATCTACTTCGACACCTTCCCCGATGCCTCGGGGATCGACCCGGTCGAGGAATGCGCCACCAACATCGGCATCGTCGAACGGCTGATGGAGATCGCCTCGAAGATCGATGGCGACAATGCGCTGACCGCCGCCATTGCCGAACAGGCCTCGCCGCTGTCGCAGCGCGCGGTGCAGAGGCTGCTCTGCGGGGTCTGACTTCACGAAAAAATAGTTATGCGTAAAGGGGAGGAGACCTTATGACGCTTTCTGTACGTGCATTGCTGGCCGCTGGCGCGGCCCTGGTCGTCGCGGGAATGGCACATGCCGCCGATCTCGCGCCGCTCAATTCGGACACCGAACCGGACCGGATCGACTGGAGCCAGCTTGATCAGCGCTTCGGACCGGTGCCGAAACCGGCCGAGGGCACGGCCCTGGGCGGCGTGTCGAAGACGCTGACCAACGAATACTGGCGCACCCTTGGCGAGGGCTACAAGCTTGAGGCCAGGAAATACGGCGTCAGGCTGGCCTACCAGGCCGCCGCCAACGAGGGCGATCAGCTGGGGCAGCTCTCGATTGCCGAGACCATGATCACCCAAGGGTACAAGGGGCTGCTGTTCTCGCCGCAGACCGACAACAACCTGCAGCCGGCGCTGGAAGAGGCGACGCGCAAGGGGGTGACGGTCGTCAACGTCAACGATGCGGTCATCCCGACGGTTGCCCATTACGTCGGCAACGTACAGCGCGACAACGGCGTGCGGGTGGCGCAATGGTTCCTGCAGCATGATCCCCAGGGCGGCAAGGTCGCCGTCATCGAGGGGCAGGCCGGGGTCTTTGCCGCCGGACAGCGTACCGACGGCTTCACCAAGACCATCGAGGCCTCGGGCAAGTTCAAGGTGGTCGCCAGCGTGCCCGCCAACTGGAGCCGCGAACTGGCCTACAACGCCACCGCCACCATCCTGCAGCAGCATCCCGACCTGATCGGGATCTATGCCAACAACGACGGCATGGCCCTGGGCGTGATCGAGGCCGTCAAGGCCGCAGGCCTGAAGGGCAAGGTGGCCGTCTTTGGCACCGACGGGATCTCGGACGCCAAGAAGTCGATCCGCGCGGGGGACCTGACCGGCACCGTCGACAGCTTTCCGCTGCTGACCGGCGAGGTCGCGGTGGATGTCACGCTGCGCCTGATGGCCGGACAGGGCCTGCCCCGGGTGGTCAGCACCCCGCAGGCGCTGATCACCCGCGACAACGTGGAAACCTACTCGGTCAGCGACCCTGACAAGCTGCGCAACATCCTGCTGCAGCAGGAATAAGGCAGCGCGGCCGGTCCGGGGCCGGGCAATGCCCACCGGGCCGGCCACACCTTCCCGCAGGTTCAACACGGACTTCCCGGGAGACTCGAGGAAAGGTTTACCATGACGATCCAGCCCCCCCGTCTGAGCGTTTCGGGGATCCGGAAGAGCTTTCCCGGAATTCGCGCGCTCGATAACGTCACCTTCGAGGTTCGTGCCGGAGAGGTGCACGGCCTGCTCGGCGAGAACGGCGCCGGAAAATCGACGCTGCTGAACATCCTTTCGGCGGTCCTGCGGGCCGATGAAGGCGAAATCCGTGTCGACGGCCGCCTGATTTCTCCGGCCGGGCCGGCCGATGCGCGTGCCGCCGGCATCGCGATGATCCACCAGGAACTGCAGCACATCCCCGCCCTCAGCGTGGCGCAGAACATGTTTCTGGGCCGGCCGTTGAAGAAGGTGGGCGGGCTGATCGTCGACCGCCGCCGGCAAGAGGCCCGGGCCCGGGAGGTGCTGCGCGACCTTGATCCCACGATCGACCCGGCCCGGCCCATCCGGGAATTGCGCGTGGCCCAGCAGCAGATCGTCGAGATCGCCCGGGCGCTGATGGACGATGCCCGCATCATCGCCATGGACGAGCCGACCTCGAGCCTGACCCCGGCCGAATTCGAATCCCTGGTCCTGCTGATCGACAGGCTGACCGAACGTGGCGTTTCGGTCATCTATGTCTCGCACAAGATGGACGAGGTGTTCCGCGTCTGCCAGCGCGCCACGGTGCTGCGCGACGGGCGCTGGATCACCACGCTGGACATGGCACGGACCACCGAGGCCCAGGTTGTCGCCCACATGGTCGGCCGCGACATCGTCCACGAGGCCCATGTCGGCCATGCCACCGCCGAAATCGCGATGCGGGCGCAGGGCCTGGGCGACGGGCGCCTGGTCACGGATGCCACCTTTACGCTGTGTCGCGGCGAGGTGCTGGGGATCTCGGGCCTGGTCGGATCCGGCCGGACCGAATTGCTGCGGCTGATCGCCGGGGTCGAGCGCCCCGCCACCGGCACTGTCGAGGTCGCCGGCGGCAGCCACCGCTTCCGCTCGCCGCGCCAGGCCATCGCCTGCGGCATCGGCCTGGTCCCGGAAGAGCGCAAGAAGGACGGCATCGTGCGCGACCGCTCGATCGAGGCCAACATCGCCCTGCCCTGCATGTCGCGTTTCAGCCGCTTCGGCCTGCTGCAGCGCAAGGCCCTGCGCCAGGAGGCCGATATGCTGATGACCCGGATGCGCCTGCGGCCGCATGACGTGACCCGGCCGATCGGCAAGTTCTCGGGGGGCAATCAGCAAAAGGCGATCATCGGGCGCTGGCTGGCGGCCGATGCCCAGATCCTGCTGTTCGACGAACCCACGCGCGGCATCGACATCGGCGCCAAATCCGAGATCTACGACCTGATCGAAACGCTGGCCGCAGCCGGCAAGGCGATCATCGTCGTCAGCTCGGAAATGTCCGAAATCCTGAGGGTCTCGGACCGCGTTCTGGTCATGCGCGAGGGCCGCATCGCCGCCACGCTGACCGGCTCCGCGCTGACCGAGGCGCATATCGCCACCCACGCCATTCCGCAATCTCAGAGCCGCGCCGGCCAGGCCGCCGCGCCGCACACGGGAGATCCCGCATGACCACGACCACCGCCGCCAAGACCACTGACGTTTCCGCCCGCCGCCTCGGCATCAGCCTGCGCGACATGGGCACGCTGCTGGGCCTCGGGCTGATCTTCGTTGTCTTCGGCCTTCTGGCCCCGGATTTCCTGAGCCAGGCCAACCTGCTGAACATCCTGCAGCAATCCTCGCTGAATGCCTGCATCGCCCTGGGCATGACCTTCGTGATCATCTCGGGCGGGATCGACCTGTCGGTGGGGCCCACCGCCGCCGTCTCGGCGATCATCGGCGCCATGCTGATGGTGGCCGGCCTGCCGATGCCGGTGGCGCTGCTGGGCGCCCTTGCGACGGGGATGTTCTGCGGCCTGTGCAACGGCCTGCTGATCGCCTACGCCGGGCTGCAGCCCTTCATCGTGACGCTGGGCGGGCTGTCGCTGTACCGGGCACTGGCGCTGATTTTCACGGGCGGCAATCCGATCTTCGGCATCTCGCCCGATTTCCGCGCCATCATCAACGGCACCATTGGCCCTGTCCCGGTGCCTGTGGTCCTGGTCGCGGTGATCACGCTGCTGCTGTGGGTCGTGCTGAAACGCAGCCCGCTGGGGGAATACATCCTGGCCATCGGCGGCAACCCCGAGGCAGCCCGGATCGCCGGCGTGCCCGTGGCACGCACCAAGATCACCGTCTATGTCCTGTCGGGCGGGCTGGCATCGGTTGCGGCCCTGATCCTGATGGGGCGCCTGGGGGCCGCCGATCCGACGCTGGGCAACCTGTGGGAGCTGGACGCCATCGCTGCAGCGGCCATCGGGGGGGCTTCGCTGATGGGGGGCAAGGGGTCCGTCGTCGGCACGATCCTTGGGGCGATCATCCTGGGCTCGTTGCGTAACGGTCTGACGCTGATGAACGTTCAGGCATTCTATCAACTGCTGGCAACCGGTATCATCATCATCGTCGCGATGCTGATCGACCGCGCTACCAGAGGACGTGAATGATGACCCCCATAGACCCGCGCACCGTTGGTGCCCAGATCCGGATGAAGCTGCCGCTTCTGACCCCCCTGGAAGTGCGGGTCGTGGACACCATCACCGGCCGCGCCGATTTCAGCGAGGCCACCGCCCTGCGCGACATCGCCGAGGATGCCGGGGTTTCGGATGCGATGATCGTCAAGATCGCCAAGAAGCTGGGCTTCAACGGTTATCGCGACTTTCGCACCGCCGTCGCCCGTTACAACACCTCCGACGTCGCCGCCCTGCACCGAGAGATTTCTCCGGACGACCGCTCCGAGGATATCATCCAGAAAGTCTTTCACACGGCCATCCAGGCCTTGCAGGAAACTATGTCGATCATCGACATCGCGGCCTTCGACCGGGCGGCAGACCTGTTGCACGGTGCCAGGCAGCGCGACTTTTACGGCCTGGGCGGATCGGCCCAGATCGCCCGCGACGTGGCGCACAAGTTCCTCAGGATCGGCATCCGCTGCACTGTCGCGGACGATGCGCACATGATGCTTATGTCGGCCTCGCTGCTGGGGCCCGACGACGTGGTGGTCTGTTTCAGCCATTCCGGCGCCACCACCGACCTGATCGAGGCCGCCCGGCTGGCACGTCAGAACGGCGCCCGCACGATCTGCCTGACCAATTACACCGACACCCCCCTGGCCGAGGTCAGCGACGTCGTTCTGTGCTCGACCGCGCAGGGTTCGCCGTTGCTGGGCGAGAACGCCGCCGCCCGGGTGGCCCAGCTCAACATCATGGACGCGGTTTTTGTCGCCGTCGCGCAGCGCGACCTGGAGGTCGCCGAACGCAACCTCGAGAAGACGATCCAGTCCGTTGCGAAAAAGAGAAACCGAAAGTGAGCGAACAGCATTCCAGAGCGGCGGTGATCGTCGGCAGCCTGCATTACGACATCATGGTCGCCGCCCCGCACCGCCCCACCGCCGGAGAGACCGTGACGGGCGACCACTGGTTCCCGAAATTCGGCGGCAAGGGCGGCAACCAGGCCGTGGCGGTGGCACAGGCCGGGGGCATGGCCCGGATGGTTTCGGCGGTGGGCGACGACAGCTTCGGCCTGTTCCTGCGCGCCGGGCTGACGGCCGGCGGCGTCTGCGACCGCCATGTGGCGACGCTGGCGGGCACTGCATCCGGGATGAGCGTCGCGATTATGGATGCCAGCCGCGACTACGGCGCGGTTATCGTTTCGGGGGCGAATCTGGCGATCCCCCTGGACCGGCTGGCGGAAGACGCGCTGTGGCACGATGCCGACTGGCTGGTGCTGCAAAGCGAGGTGCCCGAGGCCACCAACCTCGCCGCTGCGACCCAGGCGCGCCGGAGGGGCCTGCGGGTCTGCCTGAACGCGGCCCCGGTGCGGCCGCTCTCGGCGGCCTTCGCGGCGCTGATCGATGTCCTGGTGGTAAATGCCCTCGAGGCCGAAGCCCTGAGCGGGATCGCGGTGCGCGACCTTGATGCGGCGCGGGCCGCAGCCCAGGCCCTGGGCCAGGACTTTCCGGCGGTGATCGTCACTGCAGGCGGGGACGGCGTGGCCTTTTCCGAACACGGCCAGCTGGCCGCAGAGCCCGCCATCCCGGTGCAGGTCACCAGCACCCATGGCGCGGGCGACACGTTCATCGGCGCGCTCATCGGCGCGTTCCTGGCAGGCGAGGGGATGCCCGCCGCCGTGGCCCGCGCCAATGCCGCAGCCGCCCGGCACGTGTCGCAGCCGCACTGAGCCCCGCCGGTGGCGGGCGCCTTCGGCTCAGGGCCGGACGCGCCCCTCAGGCCCCCGGGCCGGCATAGAGAAAGCCGATGAAGATCATAGGGTATCGCCATTGGACCCCACCGGGGACGGCGGCGCAGGATAGGGCGGTCTCTCCCAACCTCCGGCAATCCGATGGCCCAGAACCTCCTCTTCATCTTTTCCGATCAGCATCAGGCCGACGCGCTGTCCTGCGCCGGGCATCCCTATGTGAAGACGCCGAACCTCGACCGGCTGGCAGCGCGGGGGCAGCGGATGACCGCCGCCTATACCCCCTGTCCGATCTGCGTGCCCGCGCGGGCCTCGGTGCAGACCGGCCGCCACGTGCACGACACCGGCTGCTGGGACAATGCCATGCCCTATACCGGGACGCCGACCGGATGGGCCCATGCGCTGGCCGAAACCGGGCTGCCGGTCCTGTCGATCGGCAAGCTGCACTTTCGCAATGCGACCGATCCCACCGGCTTTACCGCCCAGCAGGTGCCGATGCATGTCAAGGACGGGATCGGGATGCTCTGGGGGTCGGTCCGCGATCCGATGCCGCCCCGGCGCGAGGACGTGGTGCTGTTCGACTATATCGGCGCCGGCCATTCCTCCTACAACATCTTCGACGAGGCCGTCACCGAAGCCGCCGAGGCCCGGCTGCGTGCGCTGGCGGCCAGCGGACAGCCGTTCTTCCTGCAGACCGGCTTTGTCGCACCGCATTTCCCGCTGGTGGTGCCGCAAAAGTACATGGACATGTACCCCGAGGACGACATGCCCCTGCCCGATCTGATGCCCCGCGACGGCTATACACGGCACCCCTGGGTCGAGACGATGGAACGTTTCTTCGACACGGACGGAGAGTTCGGCACCGATGACGCGCTGCGCCGGCGGGCGATCTCGGCCTATTTCGGGCTGTGCAGCTTTCTGGATGACCAGGTGGGCCGGCTGCTGGACGTGCTGGAAGAGACCGGGCTGGCAGAGACCACGACGGTCATCTACAGCTCGGACCATGGCGAGGACCTGGGCAAGCGCGGCCGCTGGGGCAAGTCGCATCTGTACCGCGAAGCGACCGAGGTGCCGCTGATCGTCGCCCGTCCGGCAGAGGTCCCGGGCCTGTGCACCACGCCGGTTTCCCTGCTCGATCTGGCGCCGACCTTCCTGCAGCATTTCGGCCTTGCCGACCCCACCCTGCCCGGCCGCTCGCTGTTCGACATCATCGAAGCCGCGCCGCAGCCGGAGCGGGTGGTGTTTTCCCAGTACCATGCGGTGGGCGCGGAAACCGCAGGGTACATGATCCGCAAGGGGCGCTGGAAATACCATTTCTATGTCGGCTACCCGCCGGAACTGTTCGACCTGTCGCAGGACCCGGACGAGGCGGTGAACCTTGCAGCCGAGCCCGCCCTTGCCGCAGTCCTGGCCGCGATGGAGGCCGAGTTGCGGCGCATCTGCGACCCCGAGGCAACCGACCGGCGGGCCAAGGCCGACCAGGCCGCCCTTGTCGCCCGCCACGGCGGACGCGAGGTGGCCTATGGCATCGGCCCGACCGGTGCCACCCCCGCCAGCGTCGCGGATGGCCGCCCTTGACACCGCGCCCGGGCATACGAATGCTCGGCCCTCAGCAGAAGGGCGCGCTGTGGCGCGCCCTGCTTGAGGAGCGGAAAAAACCCATGTCCGAAGAGCGCAAGG
Source organism: Pseudooceanicola sp. NS-SX9 (assembly GCF_057380705.1). Taxonomy (NCBI): domain Bacteria; kingdom Pseudomonadati; phylum Pseudomonadota; class Alphaproteobacteria; order Rhodobacterales; family Paracoccaceae; genus Pseudooceanicola; species Pseudooceanicola sp. NS-SX9. Next base: position 160,963 of record NZ_JBXXRN010000005.1, read on the forward strand.
TGTCGCGACATCTCGACTGGAACCTGCTGCGCAGCTTCGTGACCATCGCGCAATCCAGCTCGATCACCGAGGCGGCGCACCGGCTGAACCTGACGCAGCCCACCGTATCGGTGAACCTGCGCCGGTTGGAGGAACAGGTCGGCCGGCGCCTGATCGAGCGCAGCCCGCAAAGCTACAGCCTGACCGAGGCCGGCCGCGTCCTGCTGGCTGACGCGCTGGAGATCCAGGGCTCGGTCGAGCGGCTGCAGGCGCGCCTTGACGCCGCCGACGACGTGATCCGCGGAGAGGCCCGCATCGCCCTGGCCAGTCACGTGGTCAGCGATCTGTTCGACGAGGCCATTGCCCTCTTCGCCGCCCGCCACCCCGAGGCCAGCCTGTTCCTGGATGTCGTCTCCAGCCGCGTCGCGCTGGAACATGTCGCCTCGCGGCAGGCGGCCATGGCCGTGGGCCTGGTGTCGGAGCGCGACCCGATGCTGGATTACACGTTCTTCTACCGCCAGCATTACGCGCTGTATTGCGGCCCGCGGCACCGTCTTTTCGGGCGCGAGGGTCTGACGCTGGAGGATCTGCGCGACGAGGTTTCGGTCGGGCTGCTGACCGACCGCACCGACAAGGCCTTTCTGGATGTCGCCAGCCTGCGGTTCCGCGCCGGGCTGCGCCATGAGGTGGCCGGGCGCTCGCGCAACCTCGAGGAAATCCGGCGGATGATCATTGCCGGTCTCGGTATCGGGCCGATGCCGGTGCATATCGCACGACGCGACTGTTCCGATGGCCTGCTGTGGCAACTGCCCCCCTACGAGGGGCAGGCCATGACCGAGGTGAACCTGGTGACCGCGACCGACGCGGTGCTGACGCCGCTGGAACGGGCCGTGAAGGGGGCGTTCCTCGATGTGCTGGCCGCCGTGCCCGCCGAGGACCGCACCTACGGCGGCTGATCCGGCACCCACCGCAGACCCGCGCCAGAGCGGACCTGCCCGCGACCGCGCGCCGATGCATTATGGGATGGTGTCACGCGCGCTCTGCCGGTCCGGCAGGGCATGACAGGAACGCGCGGCCCATGGCGTATCGAAACCGTTTGCCGGGCGGGGCCTGGGGCACGGGCAATGTCATCGCCCGTCTGGCCACACGCGGGCTGCGCCTTGCGCAGCTCCGGGCCACGCCACGCCCGCCCCCCCCAGGCCAGACCGGCGGGCCGCATCCTGCCGCACCCGGGCCTGCCGCCGGATCAATCCTGCGCAGGGCGCCTTTCGTGCCCCCCTGTCGCCCTGCCCCCTGTCGCCCTGTCTCGGCACCGGGATCGGACGACGCCGCCGCCCGATCCCGTGCCGCTCATTCCCGGATCCAGGTATCGCCCAGGGAGTTGCCGATGCCGTTCGCCGTCACCACCAGGTCCTGCACGCGGCAATCGTAGATCGTGGGAAAGCTCAGCTCCTGCAGCCAGGCCACCGGGACATCGGTCTGCAGAATGGTCTGGATCTGCGTATAAAGCGCCTGACGTTCGGCATCGGTGGCCGCAACGGCCGCCTGATCGAACAGCGCGTCGATCTTGGGATTGGAATAGCCCTCGACGTTGGCGAAAGGGTTGCCCTTGGTGATCTGGCTGGAGATGTAGTTGCGCGCCACCCCGATCGCCGGGTCGCCGTTTTCATAAAGATAGGTGAAGGCGATGTCGTAATCCCATTGCGAGGTCTTCTGGTTCCAGCCCGCCACATCGGTGGATTCGATCTCGACCGGGATGCCGACGGCGGCAAGGTTCTGCTTGACCACCTCGGCCCAGCGTTGCCAGGTCTCGCCATAGGGCAGGCGCAGCAGCCGCAGCGGCTTGTCGCCCTTATAGCCCATTTCCTTCAGCAGGGCCTTCGCCTTCTTGGGGTCGTAGTCGTACCGGGGGGCCACGTCGTCATAGAACGGGATGGTCGAGGTGATCGGACCGGTCGCCACCTTGCCATAGCCGTTCCACAGCACCTTCAGCATCATCGGCCGGTTCAGCGCATACATGATGGCCTGCCGGAACTTGACGTTGTCCATCGGGGCGGTGCGGTTGTTCAGCCACAGCCAGGACAGGGGGGCGTTGTATTCCCAGCCCTTCTCGGTGGTGCAGACGTTCTTTTCCTTGGCCAGGCGCGGGATGTCGAAATTCTCGACCGAGCCCCCCGGCAGCACCGAGACGGTCCGCCCCTCGAAGGCCGTCGCACGCGCGGCGGCATCGGGGATCACGTGGTAGATCACCTGGTCCAGATAGGGATGGCCCGCCTTCCAGTAATGCGGATTCCGGTCAAGCTCGATATACGAGCCCTTCTGCCATGTCTTCAGCAGGAAGGGCCCGGTGCCGATGGGGGTGTCATTGGCAGGGTTCGCAGCATAATCCCCCTTGCCCTCGTACAGATGCGCCGGAACGATCGGTGCCACATTGTAGCTGAGCGAGCGGATGAAGGGCCCGTAGGGCCTTTTCATGCGGAACACGACAGTGGCATCATCGGGTGCGGTGACACTGTCGACATAGGCCATGATGGCGCGCCACTTGGGCTTGGTCTGCATCAGGAAGTCGGTCATGGTGAAGACCACGTCATGGGCGGTCATGGCCACCCCGTCCGAGAACATCACCCCGGGCTGCAGATGGAAAGTATAGCTCAGCCCGTCCGCCGAGACCTCCCAGCTTTGTGCCAGCGAGGGCTGCGGTTCGAGCCGGTCATTGTAGCGCAGCAGACCCTCGTAGATCGAGCCGCCCACCATCAGGCTGGGACCGTTCGAGATCACCCCCACCATCAGCCCCGGCGGTTCGGGCTGCACGATCAGATCAAGGCGGCCGCCGGTCACCGGCGTATCCTGGGCGATGGCAGCGGTCGTGGACAGGGCAAGCGCGCAGGCAGCAGCAAGCGCGCCGCGTTGCAACGCGGTCGTAGAAAGCATTCTCGGACCTTCCGATGGGTGGCCGTTGACGAAGGCCGTTGCGGGAAACGCCAGCGGATGTGGCGCGGTCATCTGGAGCCGGAACGGGGGCGCCCGGCAGGGCATCATCCCTGTCCCCAGACTGGCCGCGGCGGGGGAAAGCTGTCGAATAGAAATGGCCAATCTGATGCATTGAACACTGCTATGCAGCCCCGGACAGGTCGGCGGAAGGCGGCTGTGTCTCCCGCAGCATGCCTTCTTTCCCATGTGATCACAGATGCTTGTGCCGTAGGTCCCTGGCTGGGATATGCCCGGTGGCAGACGCCGGGCCGGGCTGGCGCTGCGCCGGCCAGGCCCCAGCCCCGGCCTTGGCGCTTCGATTTTGGGCAGATGGGGGCCCGCCCCCCGTCGCACCCGCCCCTGCCGACGCCCGACATGGCGGCCAAAGCACCGGTCCCCGCCGTTTCGACGCGACAGGGCATCACCAAGACGGAGCTGTCGCCGCGCAGAACGAAACGGATCGCGAAGGGATCCGCTCCGCAGGGCAGGCGCGCCTTCGTCCGCCCCGATGCACCGCTGTTCATCAGCGCGCCGCGCGCGCCCGAAAGATGACGCGCCGCGTCGAACCGGCGGTCCCCGGCGTATTGCAGCCCGCGCTAAAGCGGGATCGCAGTGGTATGCTTGACCCGCCGCAGCACGAACAGCGTCGAGGCGCTGGCCACGCAATCCAGCTCGTGCACGCGGTTCATCAGGATCTCCTCCAGATCGGCGATGTCGCGCACCACCAGATGTAGCAGGTAATCCCAGTCGCCCGAGATCGAATAGACCTCGACGATCGCGGGTTCGGCCTCCATGGCCTTTTGGAACATCACCCGCGCCCCGGCATTCTGCGCCTTCATGCGCACCTGGCAAAAGGCATCCATGCCCCGCCCGACCCGCGCCGGATCGACAATGCGCACCGGCGCGCCGATCACCCCGGCCTCCTCCATGTCGCGGATCCGCCGCCAGCAGGTGGCGGTCGAACTGCGCGCCTGCTCGGCCAGATCGGCCATGCTGACCGAGGCATCGCGCTGCAGCGCCTCCAGGATGCGAGACTCCAATACGCCAATTGTGAACTCTGGTTTCATCATCCCGCCCCCATTGATGGAAACCCATCAGACCCCCCTCTGATCTGATGTGTTTAGGAATCGCCTTTCAACCTATGCGAGTTAGCATCGGGGGATCGGGTATTGTCCACATCCTTGTGGCGCTTCAGGGGGGGAGGACCCATGAACGACCAGATGCCGATCCACATGGACTATGAACTGCTGGACCGCTACACGCGCCGCTCGGGTCGGGTGTTTCTGACCGGCACCCAGGCCATCGTGCGCATGACGCTGGACCAGGCGCGGCGCGACCATGCAGCAGGGCTGCACACACGTGGCTTCATCACCGGCTACCGGGGCTCTCCGGTGGCGGGGATCGACCTGGAGGCCAGCCACAACCGGCAGCTGCTAGAGGACGCCGGCGTCGATGTCCTGCCCGCCCTGAACGAGGAACTGGCGGCAACCCAGCTTATCGGCACCCAGCAGGTCGAAACCGATCCCCACCGGACCTGCGATGCCGTGTTCGGCCTGTGGTACGGCAAGGGGCCCGGGGTGGACCGGGCGGGCGATGCGCTCAAGCATGGCAATGCCTATGGCGCCTCGCCCCATGGCGGGGTGCTGGTGGTCGCGGGCGATGACCATGGCTGTGTCTCGTCCTCGATGTCGCACCAGTCCGACGTTGCCTTCATGGCCTTCTTCATGCCGGTCCTGCATCCCGCCAACGTGGCGGAATTCCTGCCCTTCGCCGAATGGGGCTATGCGCTGTCGCGGTTCTCGGGGATGTGGGTGGGCTTCAAGGCGATCTCGGCCACGGTGGAATCCGGCATGGCCTTCGACCTGCCCAAGGACCGCCGCTTTGTCACCCCGCCCGATTTCACCCCGCCCGAAGACGGTCTGCACTATCGCTGGCCAGACCTGCCCGGGCCGCAGATCGAGGCGCGGCTGGAATACAAGAAGGCCGCCGTGCTGGCCTTTGCCCGCGCCAACCCGATCGACCGTGCCGAATGGGGCCATGCCGATGCCCGCTTTGGCATCGTCACCACCGGCAAGTCGCATCTGGACGTGCTGGAAGCGCTGCGGCTGCTGGGCATCGACCGGCCGCGCGCCGCCGAACTGGGCATCGACATCTACAAGGTCGGCATGGTCTGGCCGCTGGAACACGAAGGCGCGCTGGCCTTTGCCCAGGGCAAGGAAGAACTGCTGGTCGTCGAGGAAAAGCGCGGCCTGATCGAAAGCCAGCTGAAGGAATATTTCTACGATTTCCCCGGCCGCAAACCGCGCCGCATGGTCGGCAAGCGCGATGAGACCGGTGCCCGGCTGATCCCCTGGACCCAGGAACTGGGCCCGGTGATGCTGGCCCGCCACATCGCCGCCCGGCTGCAGCGCAACCGCATCGACCCGGGAATGGTCGAGACCGCCGAACGGGTGCTGCCCGACCCGGTGCCGATCCTGGTCGAGGGCGCCACCCGGACGCCCTATTTCTGCTCGGGCTGCCCGCACAACACCTCGACCAAGGTGCCCGAGGGGTCCCAGGCGATGGCCGGCATCGGCTGCCATGTCATGGCCAGCTGGATGAACCGCAACACCACCTCGCTGATCCAGATGGGCGGAGAGGGGGTCAACTGGGTCTCGCGCTCGCGGTTCAACGGTGGCCGGCACGTGTTCCAGAACCTGGGCGACGGGACCTATTACCACTCCGGCTCGCTGGCGATCCGCCAGGCGATCGCCGCAGGCACCAACATCACCTACAAGATCCTCTTCAACGAGGCCGTCGCGATGACCGGCGGCCAGCATGTCGACGGGCCGATCTCGGTTGTGGGGATCGCGCGTTCGGTGCTGGCCGAGGGCGCGCGCAAGGTGGTCGTCGTCTCGGACCACCCCGAGGCATTGCACAGCGCCGGCTTCCCGGCGGGTGTCGAATGCCATCCGCGCAGCCAGATGGACCAGATCCAGCGCCAGCTGCGCGAGATCCCCGGCACCACCGTGCTGATCTACCAGCAGACCTGCGCCACCGAGAAACGCCGCCTGCGCAAGCGCGGCCAGCTGGAGGATCCGAAGACCTTCGCGGTCATCAATCCGCTGGTCTGCGAGGGCTGCGGCGACTGTTCGGTGGAATCGAACTGCCTCAGCGTGGAACCGCTGGAGACCGAGTTCGGCCGCAAGCGGCAGGTCAACCTGAACACCTGCAACAAGGATTTCACCTGCCTTAACGGCTTCTGCCCCAGCTTCGTGACCATCGAGGGCGGCCGGCTGCGCGCGCCTGACAGCCAGGCCGACCCCCGGGCCCTGCAGCAGCTGGCCGCCGCCCTGACCGACCCTCTGCTGCCGGATCTGGCGACCCCCTGGGACATCCTGGTGACCGGCGTCGGCGGCACCGGTGTCGTCACCGTCGGCCAGCTGATCGCCATGGCCGCCAACCTCGAGGACAAGGGCACGTCGGTGCTGGACTTCATGGGCTTTTCGCAAAAGTTCGGCCCGGTCCTGAGCTATCTGCGTCTGGCCCGCAGCGATGCCGATCTGCACCAGACGCGCATCGAACCCGGATCGGCCGATGCGCTGATCGGCTGCGACCTGGTGGTCAGCACCTCGCCCAAGGCTTCGGTTACCTATCGACCCGGGGTGACGCGGGCGGTGGTCAACACGGCCGTCATGCCCACCGGCGATCTGGTGCAGGACCGCGACGCCGACCTGCATGCCGCCGAACGGCTGGGGGCGATCCGCAAGGCCGTCAACGGCAATGCGCTGCGCACGCTTGATGCCAACCGCCTGTCCGAGGCGCTTCTGGGCGACAGCGTCTATGCCAATGTGATGATCTTGGGCGCCGCCTGGCAGGCTGGGCTGGTCCCGCTGAGCCACGCAGCGCTGATGCGCGCGATCGAGCTGAACGGCGTCCGGCCCGAACGCAACAAGGCCGCCTTCACCTGGGGCCGGATCGTCATCCATGACCGCGCGGCGGTCGAACGCACCGCCAACCTGCCGGTCAGCCCGGTCCAGAGCCTGGACGAGAAGATCGCCCGCCGCGCCGCCTTCCTGCGCGACTACCAGGATGCCGCCTGGGCCCGGCGCTACACCGAGACGCTGGAGCGCGTCCGCAAGGCCGAGGTCCTGGCCACCGGCGGCACCGGCGCCCTGACCGAGGCCGCCCTGCAAGGGCTGTTCAAGGTGATGTCCTACAAGGATGAATACGAGGTCGCGCGGCTGCACAGCCAGACCGGCTTTTACGAGGGGCTGAAGCAGCGCTTCGAAGGGGAATTCACCATCCGCCACCACCTTGCCCCGCCGCTTCTGACCCGCGGCACTGACAGCCGCGGGCGGCCCCTCAAGCGCAGCTTCGGGCCCTGGATGCAGGGCGGGCTGAGGGGGCTGGCGCGGATGAAGCGGCTGCGCGGCACGATGTTCGACCCGTTTGGCCATACCGCCGAGCGCCGGATGGAGCGGCAGATGATCCGCGACTACAGCGCCCTGCTGGAACGCCTGTGCCAGGGCCTGAGCGCCACCAACCGCGACGCGGCTGCCCAGATCGCCCGGCTGGTGCTGGAGGTCCGCGGCTATGGCCCGGTGAAATCCGCCGCCGCGGCCGAGATCGCCCGGCGCACCGCCACCGCACTGGAGGCCGCGCATCTGTGACATGAGGGCCCGCCACCGGGCGCAGGCCTTGGTCTGCGGGACCTTGTCGGCGGATGGCCCGTATCGCGCGGGCGCGGCAGGGGCCGGATCCGATTGCAGCAGCGACCAGAGCCGCCTTTTGGCAATGACGCCCCGGCAGGACCGCCCCCTCGGGGGCGGATTGCGCCGCATCGGTGCATCAGGGCCGCCAGATCCAGGGCCCCGAACGGCACGCCGATGACGGCCCCAGCCGGTCGTCCGCGGCGCACAGCACTGCCATTGCCGTGCCAGTGGCGCGGGATCACCATCGCCGGTGATGGCTGCGGCGGTCACCACCGCCTGTTCCAGCTCGGGCGGGACTATGGGCGCCCTAGCGGCGCAAGCCGACGAGAGAGCGCATGCGCTGATCCGCCAGCGCCGCCACGCGGCGCAGCACATAGGGTTCCATCAGCACGCCCAGGGCCTTGTGCGTCGCTGGATCGATCACCGCCAGCGCATCCGTGCCGCTGCGGCCGAAACGGCGCAGTGCCTCGGCCGCCGTCATCTCCGGGGTCAGGAAATCCTGTGCATGGCGCAACAGATCGGCCATGTCCTTGCCGTCCGAGGCCGGGTTGTGCAGCTCGGGGATGGAAAGTGCGCCAAGGTAGATGCCGTCGTGATCGGTGACCACCACGCGGTAGCGCGACCCCGGTGGAAAGCGGCGCCGGAACTGGTCAAGATCGGTATCATAGAGCACCGGAGTGCTGTCTCGGCGCATCATCTCTCCGACTTTCAGCTGGGTCATCCAGCCCAGGTCCGCAGCCGAGCGGATCGGATCCCCGCGCAGATGGAACCGCCAGGTGGCGAAGGAATAGCCGAAGACACGACGCACCAGCAGGCTGGCCAGTGCCGCGATGCAGACCAGCGGGATCACCATGTCCAGCCGGCCGCTGGCGAAGGCCACCAGAAAGGCCATGGCGAGCGGCGCACCGATGATCGCCGTCGCCGAGACGGTCATGCCCAGGACCTCGCAGATCTGCGTCGGCAGCGGCGTCCATCCCAGCACCGCCAGCACCGCAAAGATCAGCTTGCCGCAGAGCATCCCCAGAAACAGCGAGGCAAAGGACAGCCCGCCCCGAAACCCCGTGCCGATCGACAGCACCACCGCCCCCGCCTTCAGCACCAGCAGGCCCATCAGCAGCACCCAGGCGGTATCGACCGCGAACAGCCCCTGCAGCGCCGAACGTCCCGACGACAGCGCCGCCGGGCTGGCCAGTGCCAGCACCGCCAGCGCCGTGCCCCCCAGCACCGGTGCCAGCCAGCGCGGCAATGCGCGCGCGACCAGCCCCTCGACCCGGGTGCAGCTGCGCATCACCACGATGGCCAGCGCCGTTGTCAGCAGCAGGATCAGCAGCATCGCCGCCAGCCCCTGCACCGACAGCGCCAACGCCGGCACATCAAAGCGCAGCGGTGCGGGATACAGCAGCGCCCGCGTGCCCGCCGCCGCCAGCGCCGCGATCACCACCGGCCCCAGATTGGCGATGGAATAGGCAGCGATCACCAGTTCAAAGGCATAGAAGGCCCCCGCCACCGGCGACTGGAACAGCGCCGCAATCGAGGCTCCCGCTCCGCAGGCCACCAGCAGGCGCATGTCGTTGCGCCGCCCCGAGGCCAGAAGGCCCGCCTTCGATCCCAGGGCGGAACAGATCTGGGTATGCGCCCCCTCCATGCCGACAGAGGCGCCGCAGCCATGCGACAGCAGCGTCTGCAGCATGATCCACAGCGCACCGGGCAGCGGGATGCGCCCGCCGGTCAGGGCATTGGCCTCGATCGGATCGACCTGTTGCAAGCGCCGCCCCAGCCGCTGGCCGATCCACAGCGTCAGCCCCACCGCCGCGCCCCCCGCCACCGGCACCCAGAGCCGCGACAGCGGGATCGCCGGCGCGCCGCTGATTTCCGTCAGCCCAAGGCCGAACAGCACGAGCTGCAGATGCTTCACCAGCCAGTCGAACCCCGCGACGCTGATCCCGCAGGCCACGCCCAGCAGGGCGGCGACCGCGGAAATCCACAGCTCGTCCCGGCGAAAGCGGGCACGGGCATAGCGCAGCGCCCGGCGGGCGGCGGAAACGGCAACTGGGGTCATCATCGGGCGGGATCGGGGCGGGGCCGCAGCGCCCGCCCCCCTGGGATCAGTCGCGGAACAGGTACATCGGAGAGGTCCAGGCCTGGTTGCCATCCTCCAGGTTCACGCAAAGCCAGACCGGCGTATCGCCGGTTTCGGCAATCGCGACCTGGGCCTGGAATGCGGCCGCACGCGGCAGCGGCGCATCGGGCAGGCGGGTGGCCAACAGACGGCGAGCCAGGCCACCGGCCTCCAGCACCACGGGTTCGATGCCCATGCCCAGCGGCGAAAGGCGCAGATCGCCATGGTTGCAGACCAGAAGGACCTCGGGTGCGCTGCCCTCCAGCCACAGGTCGCAGCCCATCCGGTTGCCGGTGGTGATGGTGTTGAAGATCGCGCTGTCGGATCCGACCTGGCGCAGCGGCTGTTCCGGGTTCAGCAGGTTGACCGGGGCGAATTGCGCGATCCTGCCACCCGCCACCTGCACCCGGCCCTGCCAGCGCGTGTTGCGGCCCCGCCCGCGATATTCCGCCCCCGACCACATCAGCCGCAGCCGGCGGCCCAGATCGGCCTCGTCATAGCCCCGCCACAGCGTGACGACATCACTGGCCGAGCGCAGCTCGATGCTTTCGATGCCCACGGGCGCTGCGACGGATACCGAAATCTGCGCGTGATCGCCATTGACCCGCACGATGTCGCCAAAGCTGCAGCGGGTCACGGTTTCGCGGGGGCAATCGGGTTCGGCCAGGGGGTTGCGGTGATACAGCGTGCCGCCCTCGGGCAGGTCGGCATGGATGTCGATGGCAACCCGCGGGCCGGAGGTGGCGTAGGTATGGCGGCGGCGGATTGCCTCGAACACGTTGTCGCGGGTGTTTTCTTCCATCAGGAAGCAGGTCAGCCCGCCATAGGCGCCAAAGAAGGACGCGCCCGGATAGGAGGCGCCGGGCCGGCCCTTGTGGCCATCGGAATTCGCCACCACCCCGACGCGGCGCCGGATCGGGAAGCCATCCGTCAGCACCCATTCGAAGCTGCCCCAGGCGGAGTGCAGTTCCACCGCCGCCTCCAGGCGGGGATCGTGATCATAGAAGATGTTGGCGTAGCGCCCGCCGACATGGGCATACATCACCGCATCCACCGGTTCGGCATGCAGCCTGGCATAAAGATCCGTCAGCGTATGGGCATCGGCATCCAGATCGTCATGCTCTTCCACTAGGGCATGGGAACAGCGGTAGATCTGCGCGCCCTCGTCGCGGAAGAACACGTTGTGATCGCCGCCCACGGCGGTGTTGCCCGACCATTCATAGCCCGGCAGCACGGTGAAGACGCCGGGTTCGTTCACCTGCGCCGTCAGCCGGTTCAGCTTGTCCCAGAAGGCGGGTTTGATCTGGAAATCGTTCGCCTGATGCGAGGTCACATCCAGGAAGGACTTGTTGCGGGCAAAGTCGAAGTAATGCTCGATCGAGTTGGTGCCGACGGTTTCGCCGGTCTGGCCATGCAGATCGCCCCAGTAATGCCCGCGCCCGGCGCGGATCTGCAGCGGCCCGGCCTGCACCACATGCCCCTGATCAGAGGTCAGCGTCAGGCTCAGCGTGCCTTCTTGCGCCACGCTCAGCCCCTCCAGCCGCAGGGCCCCGCTTTCGGGGGCAAAGTCGATCACCTCGGGCAGGCCCGCCACCGGCACCGAGGCCGCCACACGGAACCGCGTCGGCCCCTGGTCGGTCGGGTTGCCCCAAAGGTCTTCGGCCTTCAGCCCCAGCACGAAGGGCTGGCCCGGCGCGCGCCGCGTCGGCAGCACCGCAAAGTAGCGGTGCAGCGGCCCGGCGCCCACGGTGAATTCCAGCCGCGTGTCGGGCAGCGGGATGAAATTGCCGGTGGCCTGCACATCCGCCAGCACCCGGAACACCCGCGCGCCCTCGAAGAAGGTCGACATCAGCAGCCCCGGCGACCCCTGCGAGGTATCGCCCAGGGTGATCTCGATGGTTTCGCCGGGCCGCAGGTAGCCGCCGCGCTGGTAGATCGTCAGCGTCTCGTTCCAGGGCCTCTGGCCGCCGTTGCGGTCGTATTTCAGCATCAATTGCCCCTCGCCCGAGGAACGCGCGGTGACATAGTTCGGCGCCGTCGGATCGCTGGTCTGCAGCGCCCCCGCATCCGAGATCAGCCGCAATGCCACCCGGATCGCCCCGGTATCGTCCAGGCCCAGCTTGCCGGTGGTATAGGTGATGCGGAAGCTCTGGTAGCTGCGCACCTCGACATGGGCGGGGCCGTCCATCACCGCGGTGCCGAACAGGGCGGGATCGGTGCCGGGAATTGTCTGCAGGCGGGATTCGCCGATCAGCTCGGGGGGGACATCGCGCGGGATGGTCATGGGGGGCTCCTTGAACAATTGCCTGAAGCCCTCTCAAAACAATATAGTAATTGAAAGCCATTTGTGCCGATTCACCGGGTTTTCTATGAATTTTGCCCTTGTTGCCCTCAATACTCTATTGTTTTGATGAAAAAATGGGCGCGCCATTGCGATTCACCTTAAAAATTGCCTGAATCATGCGGGATCATCGCGGTAGGACTTGCCCCGGCCCGGAACTGCGGTCGATGAAACTACATAGTAACGACAGACCAACAGGAGTTCCCATGCTTTCGAAGCTTTTCAAGACAGCTTCCGTGCTGGCCGCACTGGCGCTGCCGGGGGCGGCGCTGGCCGCCGGTTATCCGACCAAGCCGATCACCCTGATCGTCCCCTACGAAGCCGGTGGTTCCATCGAAACCATGGGCCGGGTCTTTGCCGACGAACTGGGCAAGGCGCTGCATGGCAAGGTGCTGGTCAAGACCCAGCCCGGCGCCGGCGGCAAGATCGGCACCACCGCGGCCGCCAAGGCCAGGGCCGATGGCTATACGCTGCTGTTTTCCCCCGACAGCACCATCCTGTGGTCGCCGATCGCGGAAAAGGTCGATTATTCGCTGGCCAGCTTCGATCCGATCATCAAGATCGCCGATCTGCAGATGGCGCTGGTGGCGTCCAAGGACTCGGGCATCAAGACCTTCGATGACCTGATCGCGGCGTCGAAATCGGGCAAGCTGGCCTATGCTGATCAGAATTCCATCTCGCGCGCCTTCGTCGATTACATCGCCCGCCAGGAAGGCCTGGACTGGGTCGCCGTGCCCACCAAGGGCGGCGGGGAAATGGTGCCGATGCTCTTGGGCAACAAGGTGAACTTTGCCTGGTCGGGCGGGTCGCACATCCGCTACCTGGACCAGATGAACGTGCTGCTGGCAATGACCGCCCAGCCGCTGGACACCACCCCCGACGTGCCCACGATCCAGCAGAAATACGGCGTGTCCATGCCGGGCGGCGCCACCATCTGGGCCCCCACCGGCCTGCCCGCCGACATCCGCGCCAAGCTGACCACTGCGGCGCAGACCGCCGCCAAATCCGATGCCTTCACCAGCCTGCTGAAGGACAAGCTTGGCTTCCCGGCGGCGGATGAAACCGGTGACCTGCTGGCCCAGCATCTGCAAGAGCTGAACGCCAGCCTGCAGAAGGTCTACGAGACCACCTCGAAATGAACGCGGCTCACCAAGACACCGGAGGCGCCAGCGGGCGCCTCGACTTCCTGATCGGGCTGGTGGCGCTGGCAGCATCGCTGGCGCTGCTGGTCTGGCTGATCCCCGCCCAGGTCGAGATGCCCGCCCATAACGACCAGATGTCGCCGCGCTTCTTCCCCAACATGACCGCCGGCATCATCGGCCTGTTTGGCCTGGCGCTGATGCTGAAGAACCGCCGCTGGGCGCTGCGCCGCGCCCCCCACGCCGGGCCACGCCTGCTGCTGGAGGCGCTGGCCTGGTGCGCCTGGGCCGGCATCAGCCTGGCCTTGCTGACCTATGCGGGCTTCATCGTGGCCGGGGCGCTGGCCAGCTTTGCCGGCATGATCCTGGCCGGCCAGCGCCGCCACCTGATCTGGTGCGCCCTGGGCTGCATCCTGCTGCCGGTGGCGATCCAGCAGCTGTCCTGGCACGCCTTCTACATCCAACTTCCCTGAGGCCCCGAATGTTCGACATCGTCCTGCATGCCTTCCAGGCAGCCCTCTCGCCGGTCAACCTGATGTTCAGCGCCTTCGGCATCGTGCTGGGGATCATCATCGGCGTGCTGCCGGGCCTGGGCGCGGTCACCGCCATGGCCGTGCTGATCCCGCTGACCGCCTATCTGTCGCCCCTGGCCGCGATCGCCTTTCTGGTGGGCGTCAACAAGGGGGGCACCTCGGGCGGGGCGATCCCGGCGATCCTGCTGAACTCTCCCGGCACGCCCGAAGCCGCCGCCACCGCCTGGGACGGCTACCCGATGGCCCGCCGCGGCGAAGCCTTCCGCGCCATGAAGTTCTCGCTGTTTTCGGCGGTGACCGGCGACAGCATCTCGGACGTGCTGCTGGTCGTGCTGGTCGTGCCCTTCGCGATCTTCGCGCTGCAGTTCGGGCCGGTCGAATACACGGCCGTGCTGCTGTTCTCGTTCGCGCTGATCTCGGGGATCGCGGGCGACAGCCCCCTGAAGAACGCCATGGCGATCTTTGTCGGCATCTTCCTGTCCACCGTCGGCCTTGATCCGGTCTCCTCGACGCCGCGCTTCACCTTCGGCCAGGTGAACCTTGACGACGGGTTTTCGCTGTCGGCCCTGGCCATCGGGGCCCTGGCGCTGTCGGCCGTGGTGCTGCAGGTTTCGGACCTGGCCACCGGACGCGCCCGGGACGATTTCGCCGCCAACCAGAGCGACACCAGAGAGGGCCGCGTGCTGAGCGCGCGCGAGTTCTTCTCGTACTGGCCGGCGCTGCTGCGTGGCGCCCTGACCGGCTCGCTGATCGGGATGCTGCCGGGGTTGGGCACCACCATGGCCTCTTTCCTGTCCTATTCCACCGCCAAGCGCTGGTCGAAGAACGGACACCGCTTCGGCAAGGGCGAACCCGAGGGCATCATTGCCACCGAAAGCGCCAACAGCGCCGTCGTCGGCTCCAGCCTGATCCCGACCATCGCCCTGGGCATTCCGGGCAATATCTCGGCTGCGCTGCTGATCGGCGCGCTGGTGATGCATGGCGTCGTGCCTGGGCCCTTCATGCTGCAGACCCATGGCGATCTGGTCTATGGGCTGTTTGCCTCGATGATCTTTGCCAACCTGCTGCATCTGGTGATCGGGCGTGCCGGGCTGTCGCTTTGGGTGCAATTCGCCCGGGTGCCGCGCAGCATCATCCTGCCGCCGGTGCTGATGTTCTGCATCTTCGGCATCTACCTGCCCAACCAGTCGATCTGGGATGTCGCGACGATGCTGGTCTTTGCCGGGGTGGGCATGCTGTTCCACCGGGCCGGGATCTCGATCGTGTGCACCGTCATCGGCTTCCTGCTGGGCGGCATGTTCGAAACCTCGCTGCGTCAGGCCTTGCTGCTTTATCAGGTCAACGGGCTGAAAATCCTCGAAAGTCCGGTCGCCCTGGTGTTCCTGCTGCTTGCACTTGCCGTCATCGTGCGCGCAGTCTGGCCGGGCCGGAAATCCAAAGAGGCCAAGCCCGCATGACCCAGACCGACACCCAGGAGGCAGACCTCTGCCTGCTGCTGCTGGACAAGCTCTCGCAGGAGCGCGACCGCAACCCGCGCGAGACCAAGCGCAGCGCGTTGCGTCTGGCCCTGATGGCGCTGATCCAGGACGGCACGGTCAAGCCGGGCGACCGCCTGCCCCCCGAGGCCGAAATGGCGCAGCGCCTGGCCCTGGCGCCGGGCACGGTGCAAAGCGCGCTTGGTCAGCTGCAGGACCTGGGGCTGATCGTGCGGCGACGCGGCGACGGTACGCGGGTGGCCGATGCCGAACCGATCGGCCCCAATGTCTGGCACTTCCGCTTCCGGGTGGCGGCCACCGACAAGCCCTACCGCATCACCGCGACCCGCGTCGAGGTGCTGCGCACCAACGACACCGGCCCCTGGAGCAGCCATCTGGGCGCCGGTCCCTATACCGTGATCCGCCGCCAGATGACCGGCGACGGCATCAATGTCGGCGCCGAGATGTTCCTGCCGACCGGCCTGGTCAACATCGACGACATCGCCCTGAGCGAGCTTGAGGGCGTCAACCTGCGCACCTATCTGGAGGGCCTTCTGGGCAAGCGCGCCAAGCGCCCGCTGACGCGGGTTGGGGCCCTGGCACTGCCGCTGCGCCATGCCGCGATGTTCGGCCTGACGCCCGACCTGCCGGTCTTCCACATCGAGGCCCGCACCGTGCTGAACGACGACAGCCCGTTCTATTTCCAGAACATCTACGCGCCTTCCGGCCTTCTGACACTGGAGTTCTGACATGAGCCTGAAATCCCCGATCTCGCTTTACGATGCCCAGGGCCTGGCCTTTGGTGTGGTGATGACCAGCCTGGGCGTCAGCTTTCTGAAGGCGGCGGGGCTGGTCACCGGGCAGACCGCCGGGCTGTCGGTGCTGTTGTCCTATCTGCTGCCGCTGGGGTTCGGGACGCTGTTCGTGCTGGTCAGCCTGCCCTTCCTGGGCCTGGCCTGGCAGCGGCGCGGGCGCGCCTTCGCGATCCGCACCGCCGTTTGCGTGCTGGGGATTTCGGTGCTCGCGCCGCTGCTGGGCGGCTGGATCCACTACGAAACCCTGCCCCCCGCGCTGGCCGCCATCCTGTCGGGCTGCTGCAGTGGCATCGGGCTGATCGCGCTGTTTCGCCACAATGCCTCGGCCGGGGGGCTGGGCATCCTGGCGCTGATCATCGAACAGAAGACCGGCCTCAAGGCGGGCTGGGTGCAGATGGGCTTTGACGCGGTGGTGTTCACGCTGGCGCTGATCTTTTTGCCGTTGGACCGGGTGATCTGGTCCTTCGTCGGGGCGGTGGTGCTGAATGTCATCATCGCCTGGAACTTCCATATCTCGCAGGCCCGGCCCTCGGCCGCGTGACCTGCCGAAAGGGGCCCCATGGGCGATGTACGCAACATCCTTTTCATCATGTTCGACCAGCTGCGGTGGGACTATCTGAGCTGTTATGGCCATCCGCATCTGAAGACCCCGCATCTGGACCGGCTGGCGTCCATGGGCATGCGCTTTGACCGCGCCTTCATCCAGTCGCCGATCTGCGGGTCCTCGCGCATGTCGACCTATACCGGGCGCTACGTGCATTCCCACGGCGCCTCGTGGAACGGCATTCCCCTGAAGGTCGGCGAACTGACCATGGGCGATCACCTGCGCGCCGCCGGCATGTCCTGTCACCTGATCGGCAAGACCCATATGCGCGCCGATGCCGAAGGCATGGCGCGCCTGGGCATCGAACCCGACAGCCTGATCGGCGTGCGGGTGGCGGAATGTGGTTTCGACGTGGTCGAGCGTGACGATGGCATGCGCCCCGAAGGCCCGGACGGGTTCTATGACGAAGGCGGCGCGGCGCGCTACAACGACTACCTGCGTGCCAAGGGCTATGACAGCGACAACCCCTGGCACGACTTCGCCAATTCCGGCCGCAGTGCGGAAGGCGACGTGCTGTCGGGCTGGTTCCTGCGCAATGCGTCCGAGCCCGCGAACATCGCCGAAGAGGACAGCGAGACCCCCTATCTGACCCGCCGCGCCATCGACTGGATGGAAAGCATGAAAGAGGCCGGCCCCTGGTGCTGTCACCTCAGCTTCATCAAGCCGCACTGGCCCTATGTGGTGCCCGCGCCCTATCACGACATGTACGGGCCCGAGCATATCCTGCCGCCGGTGCGCAGCCAGGCGGAATATGACAATGCCCATCCGGTGCTGCGCGCCTTCATGGACACCGGCCTGGGCAAGGCTTTTTCCCGCCCCGAGGTCCGCGACCCGGTGGTGCAGGCCTATATGGGCCTGATCAAGCAATGCGATGACCAGATGGGCGTGCTGTTCGACTATCTGGAGCACAGCGGGCGGATGGCTGACACGATGATCGTCGTGACCTCGGATCACGGGGATTTCCTGGGCGATCACTGGATGGGCGAAAAGATGTTCTTCCAGAATGCCTCGGTGAAGGTGCCGATGATCATCTACGACCCCTCGCCCGCCGCCGATGCGACGCGCGGCACGACCAGCGCGGCGCTGGTGGAATGCATCGACCTGGCGCCGACCTTCGTGGCGGCGACCGGTGCCGCCGTGCCCGATCATATCCTTGAGGGCGAGAGCCTGCTGCCGCTGCTGCGCGGCGAGGCCCGCGACACGCGGCGTGATTACGTGATCTGCGAATACGATTACTCGGCCTCGCCCCTGGCCGGGAAATTCGGGCTGAGCGTGCGCGAGGCGGTGATCTTCATGGTCGCCGACAGCCGCTGGAAGCTGGTGCATTTCGAGGGCGGCTTCCGCCCGATGCTGTTCGACATGCAGACCGACCCGGACGAGCTGTGCGACCTGGCCGAAGACCCGGACCATGCCGAGGTCATCGCGGCGATGTACGACAAGCTGCACCGCTGGACCCGGCGCAGCGCACAGCGCACCACCCGCAGCGCCGAACAGCTGAAGGCGATGCGCGGCAAGTCGGGCCGGCGCGGCGTGATGATCGGCATCTATGACGAGAACGACGTGCCGCTGGAGCTGACGGTGAAATACCGTGGCCGCAAGGTGCCCGACATGCGCGACCACTAGGGCGCCCCGGGACCAGCCCCCGGGGCATGACAAAGGGGACCGATGCCGCCGCACCGGTCCCCCTTTCGCCTGCGCCGCAGCGCCCTGTCAGATCAGCGCCAGAGAGAACCACGGCACGAAGGTCACCACCAGCAGCGCCGCCAGAAGCGCCAGCAGGAAGGGCCAGCCCTCGCGCAGGAATTCCCCGAAAGAGGTCTTGGTCAGGTTGCACACCATCAGCATCACCGTGCCCACCGGCGGCGTCAGCGTGCCGATTGCCAGGTTCAGGATCATCACGATGCCGAAATGCACCGGGTCGATGCCCAGCTGCACCACCACCGGTTTCAGCAGCGGCACCAGGATGATCAGCAGGGCATTGCCCTCGACGAACATGCCCAGCACCAGCAGCAGCAGGTTGACGATCAGCAGGAAGACCTCGGGGTTGGTGGTCATCGCCGTGATCAGCTCGGCCAGCGACTGGCCGGCGCGCTCCAGCGAAAAGATCCAGGCCAGGGCCGAGGACATCATGATCACCAGCAGCACCGCCGCCGTCTGCCGCGCCGTCTGGCCGAAGGCCGACATCAGCTTGCCCAGCTTCATCTCGCGGTAGACGAACATGCCGATGACGATGGTGGCCACGGTCGCGATGGCGCCGGCCTCGGTCGGGGTGAAGACCCCAAAGCGGATGCCGCCGATGATCACGAAGATCAGCAGCATGGCGGGCCAGGCCTGCCAGATCGTCGTGCCGGTCTCGGCCAGGGTCGGGGCCTTTTCCCGCGACGGGCGATAGCCGCGCTTGCGCGCCACCAGATAGACCGTGACCAGCAGGAAGACCGCGCACAGAAGGCCCGGCAGGATGCCCGCGACGAACATCTTGCCGATCGAGACATCGGCCACCAGACCATAGATGATCAGCGCAATGCCCGGCGGCAGGATCGGGGTGATCAGCGACGAGGCGGCGGTGATCGCGGCGGCGGTGCCGCGCGAATAGCCCTGCTTGATCATGTCCGGCACCAGCATCCGGCACATCATCGCCGCATCCGCCAGGTTCGAGGCCGACAGCCCCCCCATCAGCGTCGAGAGCATGACATTGGTATGCCCCAGCCCCCCGGTCATCCGCCCCACCAGCAGGTCGGCGACCCGCAGCAGCCGCGCGGCGATCCCGGTCTGGCCCAGCAGCGTGCCCAGCAGGATGAAGAACGGAATGGCCAGCAGCGACGAATTCTGCGTCGGCGCCATCAGGCGCTGCACCACCAGCTGCATCGGCATCTGCGCGAAGAAGATGAAGTAGCACAGGATGGCGGCGAACATCGCCAGGTAGATCCGCATGTTCAGCGCAAACAGCAGGAACATCAGCGGAATGATCAGGATCCAGTCCATCACGGCCTCTTATTCTTCGAGCAGGTTCGTGGATTTGCCGCGCAGGATCGCCAGGACCCGCACCGCCGCGATGATCGCCACGCCGCAGGCGCCCACCGTCACCGCGATGTCCAGCCAGAACCAGGAAATCCCCAGGATCTGGGTCTTCTTGAAGGCCGTGCGGGCGGCCAGGTCATACCCCAGCCAGGCCATCCAGCCCAGCAGCCCGACCGAGACCGCCCCGACCAGCGCCGCCAGCGCCACCTGCAGCCGCCTGGGCAGCGCGATGGTCACCACGTCGATGTTCAGATGGGCGTCGTCCAGCTCGCAGGCGATGGCGCCGATGAAGACGATCCAGACCATCAGCAGGCCCGACATTTCCTCGGTCCATTGCAGGGGGGTCCCCAGCAGGTAGCGGGCCACCACTGCGGCCACGGTAATCGCCACCAGGGCAAGCACGATCAGCCCGCCCAGCAGGTTGAGCGCCGTGAAAAGGCGTTTCATGGTGAAACTCCGGCAAAAACGTCAGGAAGGGGGGCGCGGCCGGGCCGCGCTCCCCGTTGGGCCTCAGCTTTTCAGCTGGGCCTCGATCTGGTCGTAAAGGCCCGGCGTCCAGTCGGGGAACTCGGTATAGACCTTCTTGGCGGCGGCCTTGAACGGCGCCAGGTCCGGGGTCGTGACCTTGACACCGGCCTCCTTCATCTTTTCGAGGATCCTGGCATCCTCGTCGCGTGCGACCTTCTGGCTGAACACCCCGGCCTGGAAGCCGGTGTCGTGCAGCATCTGCACGACCTTGGGATCGAGCGTATCGAAATAGGCCTGCCCGCCCAGCCACAGCGAGGTGTTCTGCAGGTAGGAGATCATCGACAGCTCCTTGGCCTGCTCATAGAGCTTCTGGCCATAGAGCACCGACAGAGGGTTCTCGACCCCGTCGATGGTGCCCTGCGCCAGCGCGGCATAGACATCGCCCAGCGGCATCGGGGTGGGCGTGCCGCCCATCGCCTCGATGGCTTTGATCTGCATGATGTTGTTGGGCGTGCGGATCTTCATCCCCTTCAGGTCATCGGGGGTCTCGACCTTCTTCGTCGCCAGCAGCTGCCGGGTGCCGTAGAGGTAGTTCGAGATGACGATGTGGATGCCCTTCTGCTGCAGCTCGGCCTCTTTCTTCTTGAACCAGTCGGACTGGTAGATCTTGAAGAGGTCATCGACATTGTCGGCCAGATAGGGCCCGAACAGGATGCCCAGATCGGGATCGTAATCCGTCAGGAAGCCCACGTCGGCGATGGTGATGACGTTGACGCCCAGCATCGCCTGTTCGATCACGTCCTTCTTGGCGCCCAGCTGCGACGACGGGAACAGCTGCAGCTCGACCTTGCCGTCCGAGGCAGCCTTCACCAGATCGGCCCAGTGCGACATCACGGTATCGACGGGTTCGCCGGGGTTGTTCTCGTAGGCGACGCGGACCTTGACGGTGCCTGCGGCCAGCGCCGGCGTGGCCAGCAGCGCCGAAGCCGCGGCCCCTGTCGCCAGCAGAGTTCTGCGTGTGATCTTCATGGTTTCCTCCCTTGGATCATCCCTGTGCCCGGGCCTGGACCCGGGGCCTTCCTAGCTGCCCACCGGCCAGAGCGAGAGCGCTCCGCCCATCTCCCGGGCCTGCAGCCATTGCGCCAGCACGTCGCTGGAATGCTGGAAATGCATCGACATGGCGCGGCTCAGCGCCGTTGGATCGCGCGCCTCCAGCGCGGTCAGGATCGCGCCGTGCTGACGGCGCGCGGTCTCGGTATCGGCATTCTGCGACTTGCCGACCTCGAGGTAATATTGCAGCGGTGTCGCCAGCACCCGGTACATCCGGCTGAGCACGCTGTTGGCAGCCGCATCGACCAGCCCCAGATGGAAATCGTAATCCGCCTGCGCCGCATCGCGCACCGTCAGCGCCTGCGCCATGCGTTCGTTCACCGCATGCAGGGCGGCAATCTGTGCCTCGGTGACATGGCAGACCATCAGCGGCACGGCCCCGGTTTCGTTGATGCGGCGAAAGTTCAGCACATCGGTGAAGCTGCGCGCCGATGTGTCGAAGAACTGCGTCAACTCCGAGAACATCACCTTGAAATCCGCCTCGCGCACCTTCGCGCCACGGCGGGTCTTCTCGATCAGCATGAGGGCCTCGAGGTGGATCATCACCTCGCGGATGGTGTTGCGCGACACGTCGAAGCGCTCGGCCAGTTCGCGTTCGTTGGGCAGCATGTCGCCGGGCCGGAAGCCCTGGGCGATTTCCTGGCGCAGCGTGTCGCGAATGTCCTCGACGGTGGTTTTCACCCCCGCGGTCTTCATGGTCGGCTCCTCCACGACGCGGCTCCTCCTGCCCTCGTTTGGTTGGACCAAAGGACCAAAGATTCGCGCCGACGTCAAGCCTGTGGTTGGGCCAATGCAGCCTGGACGTGCAGGAAAGCGGCGTTCAGTCGGCGATGACAGAGGCCAGAAGGGTCTCGCGGGCCGTCGCCAGATGGGCCGCAAAGGCCGCCTCGGCGCCCGCCGTATCGCCGGTCAGCACGGCGCGGATGACCGCCAGATGCTCGGCGATGGCGGCGCGGTTGCGCAGCGCCTCGTCGCGTTTGTTCCAGCGGTAATGGTAGTGCACCACCAGCGCGATCTGCTGGGAAAAGCCGTCGAAAAAGCGGTTGTGGGCCGCCGCGCAGATCACCCGGTGAAAGGCGGCATCCAGCGCCGGAAACCGCGCCATGGCGGCATCATCCTGGGCATAAAGCGCGATATGGCGGCGTTCCATATCCTGCATGGCCTGCCATTCGGCACTGCCGGGCCCGGCCTGCAGAAGCCGCGCAAAGGCCTGCCCCTCGACCAGGGCGCGCATCTCGCACAGCTCCTCGGCAAAGCGCCGCGTCACCCCGCCAAAGATCCAGCCCTGCCCCGAATCCCTTGTAAACAGCCCCAACGGAGCGAATCGCAACATCAACTCATGCACGATCGGGATCGAGGCCCCGATGGCGCGGGCGATCTCGGTCTCGCGCAGCGAGGACCCCGGCGCATGGTCCGCGTGCAGGATCCATTCCAGAAAGGCCTGTTCGGCCTGCTGCAGCGGTGTGACGACCTCGGCGGCATCGAAACGGTCGTCGGGGCCCGGGCGGCGGCACAGGCGTTTTTCGCGGCCCTGCCAGGCGATGATGCCCTGCGCGTGCAGGTGTTCCAGCACGTTGCGCACCGTGGTGCGGCTGGCCCCCAGGGCCGCGGCCAGCGCGGCCTCGGATCCCAGGGGCGCGCCGGGCTCGATCCGTTCGAACCGGTCCAGGGCGGCATTCACCGCCCGCTTGAAAGTCTGGTTGCTGCGCGACATGGCCCCTTTTCTCCGACCCCCGGCGGGATCGCAATTTCAAAAATAGGGACTTGGAATCCGACGCTCAATGTTTTTTATTGTTAAAAGACTATTGGAGGCAGGAACGCCTCGCAGTCGATGGAGGACCCTATGACCGAGACCCTGATGAAGGCGCTTTTGTGCGAAGCGCCCGGCAAGCTGAGCGTGACCGAACGCCCCCGTCCGGCCGCCAAGCCCGGACATGTGCGCCTGAAGGTGCAGGCCATCGGGATCTGCGGCACCGACTACCATATCTTCGGCGGCAACCAGCCCTATCTGGCCTATCCGCGCGTCATGGGCCACGAACTGTCGGCCATCGCGCAGGAGCCGTCCGATGACGGCCGCATCCAGGCCGGCGATCTGGTGGTGGTGAACCCCTACCTGACCTGCGGCAGCTGCCATGCCTGCAGCATCGGCAAGCCCAACTGCTGTGAAAACATCGCCGTGCTGGGCGTGCATACCGACGGCGGCATGTGCGAGGAAATCGTGGTGCCGCAGCAGAACCTCTATCCGGCCCGCGGACTGACGCCGCAGGCGGCGGCGATGGTGGAATTTCTGGCCATCGGCGCCCATGGCGTGCGCCGCTCGGCACTGAGCAAGGGGTCGGATGCGCTGATCGTCGGCGCCGGTCCGATCGGCGTCGGCGCGGCGCTTTTCGCCCATATCGCCGGGGCCCGGGTGACGCTGCGCGACACCTCGCCCGAACGGCTGGCCCTGGCGCAGGCCATTGTGCCCGAAGCCACCTGCGAATTGGTCCAGGATGCGGGCGATGCGATCTTTGACACCGTGTTCGACGCCACCGGCAACATCCAGGCGATGAATGCCGGCCTGCGCTTTCTGGCCCAGGGCGGCACCTATGTGCTCTTGTCGCTGGTCAAGGGCGATCTGGTCTTCTCGGATCCCGAGTTCCACAAGCGCGAGACCACGCTGATGGGCAGCCGCAATGCGCTGAAGGTCGATTTCGAACATGTCATGGATTGCATGGCCCGCGGCCTGGTGCCCGTCGACAAGATCGGCACCCACCGCACCACCCTGGGCGGCGCGGTCGCGGATCTGGCGGCCTGGGCCGGGGATCGCGGCACCGTGGTCAAGGCGCTGATCGAGCTCTGAGCATGACGGCCCTTCGCACCCCCATCGTGCAGTTCGGCACCTCGCGGTTCCTGCAGGCCCATGCCGATCTGTTCCTGTCCGAGGGCACTCCGGCCCGCGCCGTCACCGTGGTGCAAAGTTCGGGCGATCCGGCCCGGGCCGGGCGGCTGGCGGCACTGGCGGCGCCGGGCGGCTATCCGGTGCGCCTGCGCGGCCTGCAAGAGGGCCGCACCCTGGACGAGGAGCGCCGCGTGCATTGCATCAAGCGCGCCCTGTCCACCGCCACCGACTGGGCCGAGCTGGAGCGCGTCATCACCGAAGAGGCCGAGGTCATCGTGTCGAACACCGGCGACAGCGGCTTTGCGCCGCGCCCCGCCGATGCCGATCCCGGCCCCTCGCAGGCGCAAAGCTATCCGGCCAAGCTGTTCCACCTGCTGGCAGCACGCCAGCGCGCCGGCCGCGCCCCCCTCGCGATCTTCCCGATGGAGCTGGTGCCCGACAACGGCGCCGTGCTGCGCGCGCGGGTGATGCAGATCGCCAGCGCGGGCGGCGCCGACACCGCGCTGATCGACTGGCTGAGCCGCTGCACCTGGGCCAACAGCCTGGTGGACCGCATCGTCTCGGCGCCGCTGGAGCCCGCGGGCGCCGTGGCCGAGCCCTATGCCCTGTGGGCGATCGAGGCGCAGCCCGGCCTGCAGGCCCCGACCGACCACCCCGCGATCCGCATCGTGCCCTCGCTGGAAGAGACCGAGCGGCTGAAGCTGCACATCCTGAACCTGGGCCATACCGCGATGGTGTCGTTCTGGCAGCAGGCCGGCGCCCCGCCGGACGCCATCGTGCGCGACCTGCTGAACGGCCCCGTGGGCGCGCAGATGCGTGCGCTGATGGCGGCCGAGGTGATCCCCGGCTTTGCCATCCGTGGCCTGGAAGACAAGGCGCGGGCCTATCTTGCGACCACGCTGGAACGCTTCGCCAACCCGTTCCTTGACCACCGGATTGCCGATATCGCGCAGAACCATGCCCAGAAGGTCGACCGCCGGATCGCCGCCTTCCTGACCTGGGTGCGCCTGGCCGCGCCCGGCTACCCGGCACCGATCCTCGATGACATCATAGCCAGGGAGGGCTGAAATGTCCGCACGCGACCTGATGATCCTCGATCCCGCCGACACTGTCGCCGTGGTCCTGAGCGACATGGCCCCCGGGGAAACCCGCGACGGGCTGACAGCAGCCGAGGCGATCCCGCGCGGCCACAAGATTGCGCGCCGCGCCATGGCCGCCGGGGATCCGGTGGTGAAATACGGCCAGATCATGGCCGTGGCCTCCTGCGACATCGCCCTGGGGGCCCATGTCCATGTGCAGAACTGCGCCCTGCCCCAGGGCCATTCCGACCAGGCGGCCATCAAGGGCACGCTGCCTGCCGCGCCCACCCGGACCACCTTCATGGGCTATGCGCGCCCCGACGGCCGCGCCGGCACCCGCAACTTCATCGGCATCATGGCTTCGGTCAACTGTTCCAGCACCGTCTGCGACGCCATCGCCGCCGAGGCCAACCGCACCCTGCTGCCGAAATATCCCGGCATCGACGGCTTTGCCCCGATCGTCCACGACCAGGGCTGCGGCATGGCCAACCAGGGCGAGGGGTTCGAGGCGCTGGTGCGCACCCTCAAGGGCTATCGCGACCATCCGAATTTCGGCGGCGTGCTGATCGTGGGACTGGGCTGCGAGGTCAACCAGCTGACCCTCTACAAGCCCACCGACTGGACCCGCGACCGCGTCAAGACCTTCAACATCCAGGAGGTCGGCGGATCGCGTTCGGCCGTGCGCCGCGCGCTGGAGCTGTTGGCGCCCATCGCCGCCGCGGCCAATGAAGACCGCCGCAGCGAACAGCCGGTGTCGAAGCTGGTGCTGGGGATGCAATGCGGCGGCTCCGACGGGTTTTCCGGGATCACCGCGAACCCCGCGCTCGGGGTGGCCTCGGACATGCTGGTGGCCGCCGGGGGGACCTCGATCCTGTCGGAAACCCCCGAGATCTTCGGCGCCGAACACCTGCTGATCGCCCGCGCCGATGCCCGGACCGGCGGCCGGATCCGGGACATGATCGACTGGTGGCGCGCCTATGCCGAACGCAACGGGGCCTCGCTGGACAACAACCCCTCGCCCGGCAACAAGAAGGGCGGCCTGACCACCATCCTCGAGAAATCCCTGGGCGCGGTGGCCAAGGGCGGGCTGTCGCCGCTGGCGGGCGCCTATGCCTATGCCGAACGCATTGACCGCCCCGGCTTTGTCTACATGGACAGCCCCGGCTACGATCCCGTCGCCGCGACAGGCCAGGTGGCCGCAGGCGCCAATCTGGTGGCCTTCACCACCGGGCGGGGATCGTGTTTCGGCGCCAAGCCCACCCCTTCGATCAAGCTGGCCTCGAACAGCGAACTGGCCCGTTCCATGCCCGAAGACATCGACATCGACTGCGGCGGCATCGTCGAAACCGGAACCTCGCTGGCCGAGATGGGGCAGCGGATCTACGACCTGCTGCTGGACACGGCCTCGGGGCGGCATACCGTCTCGGAGGACTTCGGATATGGTGACAACGAATTCGTGCCCTGGAAGATCGGAGCGGTGCTGTGAGCGGACTACTGGCCATCGGCGAATGCATGGTGGAACTGTCGGGCGGAGAGAACGGCCTGTACCGGCAGGGCTTTGCCGGGGACACGCTGAACACCGCCTGGCATGCGCGCCGGCAACTGGGAACGGATCTGCCGGTGGGCTATTTCACCGCCATCGGCACCGATACGATGTCCGATCGCATGGCTGCCTTCCTGCAGGCAGGCGGCATCGGCACCGATCACATCCTGCGCCTGCCCGACCGGCGCCCGGGCCTTTACATGATCGAGCAAAAGGACGGCGACCGGCATTTCACCTATTGGCGCGACCGTTCGGCCGCGCGGCTGATGGCCGAGGATCCGCAGCGGCTGGAACAGGCCTTCGCGGGGGCGCAGATGCTGTATTTCTCGGGCATCACCCTGGCGATCCTGTCGCCCGAGGCCCGGCTGCGGCTGCTGGCGGCCCTGACCCGCGCCCGCCAGGCCGGGGCCCGGCTGGCCTTTGATCCCAACATCCGCCCCGCCCTGTGGGAAGACGCCGCCACCCTGCGCCGCCAGATCGAAGGCGCGGCCGCGCTATGCGACATCGTGCTGCCCAGCTTCGACGACGAGGCGCGCCATTTCGGCGATGCCGATCCCGTGGCGACCTGCGCCCGCTATGCGGCGCTGGCGGGCCCTGCGGCCGAGATCGTGGTCAAGGACGGTGCCAACCCGGTCCGGCTGGCGCTGCCCGAAGGCCCGCTTGCGGTTGCGGTGCCGGCGGTGCCTGCGGTGGTGGATGCCACCGGGGCCGGCGACGGCTTCAACGGCGGCTACCTGGCGGCGCGGTTGCAGGGCCTGGCCCCGGCCGAGGCCGCCCGGCGCGCGATCGCCGTTTCCGGGCAGGTGATCCAGCACCCCGGCGCCATCCCGCCGGTCTGATCCCCGATCCCTGTCCGGGACCGGTCCGGCCCGGGATCCAGGGGCCGGACCGGTTCGCGATCTGTCCCGTTCGGATGGCCGTTGTCGCTTGGGACAGGGATCGCGCTGAAGAACGTACGATTGCGCAGGCAGGCGGACCGTCGCATCGTCTCAGGCAGGCGCGCCCGTTTGGCATGTCATGGACCGGCCGCGCGACCCCGTCCCCCTATCGGGATCGCAACGGCGCGCCCCGTGGAGGCCGTATGGCCTGCCACCAAAGGCTGCTGCAAGACCCTGCACCCGCGTCTTCGCATGGCGCTCCCATCGGCCTGCCACTGCATCGACAAATGGCACGAGCCTGGCCGATCCGGTGCCCGCCCCCCGACTTGCGGCGACACCCGGGCCGCCTGCTGAACGCGTGCCGATAATGGACGGGAAGGCGTTCTGCCGTCGCGCGCCCCGGCCCCTGGGGCAGCGGAGGCAGGCCATCGGACGCCCACCGGCCATCGGCCCTGGTCCGGCGCGGCTTTGGGACGGCAAGGCCACCCGGCACGGCCAATCTGACTGCCCCAACCGATGGCAACCCTGCCACCCAACGCACGCCCCATTGTCCCAGGCGCATCCTGCGGATCCCGGAAAAGCGGCGCCCGCAGGATGGCAGGGCGCACCACCGAAACCACCTCGGCGCAGGCGAACGGCAAAAGGGCGCGCCGGGTCTTCCCGCCGCGCCCGATCCCCTCCGGCGAAAGCCGGATCAGCCTGCCTGCAGGTCCTTGCGGATCGCCTCGGCCGCGCGCAGCGACAGCGCCGCCATGGTCAGCGTCGCGTTGACCGTGCCCGCCGCCGCCATGGCGCCGCCGGTGGCCAGGAACAGGTTCTGGTGGTCATGGGTCCGGCACCAGCTGTCCACCACGCTGTCGGCGGGATCATGACCCATGATCGTGCCGCCGCAGATGTGGTTGTTCGGGGTGAAGTAATCCGACATCTCGACCTCGGTGCCACCGAAGGCCGCAGCAATGTCG
Organism: Pseudooceanicola sp. NS-SX9; assembly: GCF_057380705.1. NCBI lineage: Bacteria > Pseudomonadati > Pseudomonadota > Alphaproteobacteria > Rhodobacterales > Paracoccaceae > Pseudooceanicola > Pseudooceanicola sp. NS-SX9. The sequence continues at coordinate 189,571 of NZ_JBXXRN010000005.1, forward strand.
CGCAGATGCTGACGAGAGGTCACGGCAGCCCGGCGCACGTAGTCGCCCACATCGTAATAGACATCGGGCATTGGCAGGCCGAGGCTGTCCTTGCGGTCCTTCGACAGCGTCAGGCGGTTGTTCGGATCCGCGAGGGTCTCGTGGTTGACATAGATGTCGACCCCGCAGGCGGCGCGGCGGCGGATCTCTTCGTCCAGCGCCTTGCCGACCTTGCCGGTGGCCAGCGCCTTCATCCCCCCCTTCGAGGTCTGCGCCGTGTTGTTGTAGCCGATCTGGATCGCCGAATGTTCGCCGCGCCAGTCGCCATCGCGGAAATTGGTGATCGAGGACATCTGCACCGAACCCTGCCCTGCCCAGATCGGTTCCTCGGCCACGAAGGACATCGAGATCCCGGGGTGGTCCATCATGTTCCGCCCCACCATGTCGGAGGAGTTGGCGATGCCGTTGGGGTTGCGGTCATTGGCCGCCAGCAGCAGCAGCTTCGGCGTCTCGATCCCGTTGGCCGAGATCACGAAGCGCTTGGCGGTGACCTTGGTGCTGTTCTTGTCGGGATCGTAGAAGTGGAAGGCGGTGATGTTGTTCTGCGCATCGGTGTCGATGCGGTAGACCACGGCGTTCGGGATCACCCTGGCGCCAAGGGCCTCGGCCTTCTCGACGGAATAGATGCCGTTGTACATCGCCCCGATCGGGCAGATCGGCATGCAGTTGTTGTTGCCGCAGCATTGCGGCCGCCCGTCATAGGGCTGCGAGTTGCGCCCCTGCGGCACCGGCGTGTTGTCGAAGCCCAGCTTCGAGACCACCTCGGTAAAGCGGCGGTCGCCGTAGCCATAGGGCATCGAGGTCATCGGCCAGGGCTGGGCACGCGGCGCCGAGGGCGTGATCTGCTGGCCGTTCGGGCCCATGACGCCCATCTCGACCTCGGCCTTGTAATAGTAGGGCTCCAGCTCGTCATAGGTGATGGCGAAGTCGCGGCCGACGCCGTAACGGCTCTGCATCTCGAAATCCGAGGGCAGGTAGCGCCAGCACGAGGCCGCCCAGTGCCAGGTGGTGCCGCCGACGCCCTTGATGATGCCCTGCCGGTAGGCCGTGGCATCGGGGCCGGTCGTCTTCAGATAGCCGTTGTCGGGGAAGAAGTTGGTGTGCGGCGCCCAGGGAACGGTCGGATAGGGCGTGGCATAGTCAAAGCCTGCCTTGTTGGCGGGCGGCATGTAGCGCCAGTTCTGCACGATCTGGTCGCGGTCGTAGCGGGGGCCTGCATCCAGCAGGATGACGGAAAGACCGGCGCGGGTCAGGTCCAGCGCAAGAAGGCCGCCGCAGATACCGGCACCGGCGATGACGACATCGGCGCTCAGGGTGTCCTGTGACATGGAAAGTCCTTTCGGGGCTGCATCACCAAAGGGGCGATGCGCGGAAGGGGGGATCGGGGGCAGGCCCCCGACCGGATGGGATCAGGCGGCGATCAGCGCGCCATGCGGCGACGGCGGCGCAGCAGCAGGACCACCAGCAGGGCCAGGATCACCAGCGCCGCCACGGCGCCCGCGATCATGATCTGCGGCGAGGCCAGCCGCACCAGGGGGGCCACCGGGCCACCGGTGCGCAGCGTCTGCACGTCCGCGGCCGTGACCCCTGCGGATCCCTTGCCGAAGGCGTCCTGGACGTAGCTTGCCAGCTGCGCGATCTGCGCATCGTCAAGTTTCTGCACCAGGCTGTCGGGGCCGAAGCCCGGCATCAGCGTGCGCTTGCCGTCGACCTCGCGGGTGACGCCATGCAGGATGGTCGAGACCAGGTTGTCGGTCTGCCCCGGATCAAGCGTCAGGTTGCCGGCCAGCGCCGGATAGGTCCCGTCGGCCGAGCCCTCGCCCTTCAGGCCGTGGCACGAGGCACAGGCGGTCTCATAGAGTTCGGATCCGCCGGCGGCAGGTTGCAGCAGGTGTCGGCTGCGGTTGTCGGCGTGATCGGCCGGCACAAAGGCCGCAGGCTGCGCCTTGCTGGCGGCAACCGGGGCGGTATCCTGGGCGGGCACGCTGCGCAGATACGTGACCATGGCGGCGATGTCGTCATCGCTGAGATGCTGCAGGCTGTGCTCGACCGCTTCGGCCATGGGACCCGAGGCACGCGCATGGGCCGCGACGCCGGTCTTCAGGTACTCGGCGATCTCCTGGTCGGACCAGTCTTTCAGGCCCCCGGCACCGGGGGTCAGGTTGGGCGCATACCAGGCCCCGACCATGCCGCCCGCCAGCAGGCGACCCTTGTCCGAGCCCATCAGCACGTTGCGCGGCGTATGGCAGGTGCCGCAATGCGCCGGCCCCTCGACCAGGTAGCGGCCACGGTTCCAGGCGGCGGACTGGCCGGCCTCGTCCGGCAGCGGCTTGCCCCCGGCAAACAGCGCGTTCCAGCCGATCATCGCCCAGCGTTGCGAGAACGGGAAGGGCAGCCTGGTTTCCGGGGCCGGTTCGTCGACAGCCTTCACGTCATGCATGAAGTAGTCGTAAAGCGCCGCCATGTCGGCATCGCTGATCTTCGCATAGGCCGGATAGGGCATCGCCGGATAAAGATGCGTGCCGTCCTTGGCCACACCTTGCCGCACGGCCCTCTCGAATTCCTGCAGCGTGTAGCTGCCGATGCCATAGGCCTTCGACGGGGTGATGTTCGACGAGGTGATCACCCCCATCGGGGAATTGATCGCATAGCCGCCGGCAAAGGGCTTGCCGCCCTGGGCGGTGTGGCAGGCGGCACAGTCGGCCGCAGTGGCGACATAGGCGCCCGGGGTCATGTCCTGGGCCAGCGCCGGACCAGCCAGAAGGCTCAGCCCCAGCACGACGGGCGCCGCCAGGCGCCGGGTGATGGAATGTGTCATGAGGTCTCTTCAGAAGCTGGGCATGTCGGACAGCGCCGGCGGCGCGGCGGTCCACCAGTTCGGGCCGTTCAGGGCATAGGTCGGCACCGGCACCGCATCGCGCGGCGGCTGGTACATCAGTGCCTTGTCGAAGGCATAGACCGTGGCATGGCTGCCCTCGGCGGTGACGCCGCAATACCAGCCGTGGATGATCGCCAGCAGCGTGTCGCGCAGCGCGCCTTCCTCGGGCAGGTTGGCGGCCAGGGCCTCGACATCGGCGGGCTGATCCGCCGAGATCCGCGCCGCCAGCGCCAGTGCCTGGCTGTCGAAATCGGGATGCGCCGCGCGCAGGCCAGCCAGCAACCCCTGCCCGACCCCGGTGTCCAGCGCCGCATGCCCGGTGGCAAATCGCGACAGGGTCATGAAGGCATCCGCATCCAGGGCCTCCTGCGCAAAGCCTGCAAGCGGGCGCGATGCCAGCAGCAGGGCCAGGGCGGAGGTTTCAAGGAAACGTCTTCGGCTGAGAGGGATCTTGGGAGGCATGGCGCTGTCCTGGATCAGAAAGTTGAAAGGCTGTTAGCGGTATCTGAACCAGCCCCCCAGGAAGGGCAACCCATGCCATTCGACTCTTATATCTTTGAAACTAAGTATATTTTCTCAGCACACCATGGCATGCCAACGTTCCATCCCACGAAATCGCGATTCATTAATCAAATCAATGGACTAATTATTCGCCAGCCGGCGCTGGCCGCCCGTCTCTTGCAAAGTCAACCGCCCAGCCATGCAAAAACCGGTACCCGGCGTTTCCCGGAACACACATCTGTCCTGCATCATTATCGCGCCCGGGCCTTGCGGCGGGCTGCGGGGCGTGCGTGCGGGACGGGCATCCTGGGGGAGATCGGGCCGGGCCGGGTCGGGCCCTTGGCCCGAACGGGGGCTCTGCCCCCGTGCCCCCGAGGTATTTGGAACAAGAAAATGGGCAGGCGATGGCCTGGACGGAGGGGGGGACCCGATGGCCGGATGCCTGGGGCAGGCTGTGGGACGACCGGAGCGGCGGATGTGGCGGGCCCTGGCCCCCCACATGATCCGCGCCGACGTCTTCGCCATGGCGAGGGGCGCGCGTCGGGCAGGTGTTCCCTTTGGCCGCGTCGTCCGCCAGGGATCGCCGCTGGCCGAATGATCGGAGGGCGATGGCATGGCGGGCGCGATATGTGGACGCCGCGACCGATCGCCCTTCCTGGTGGTTTCATCTCGCTGCGGGAGGCGGGCGCGGTGCCGGATCAGGCCATGTCGCAATTGCCCGCCCCTTCCTGGACTGGGCCCGGAGCCGGATCCGGGCGGTCACGGCCGTCACTGTTCCTGCATCCTTCGGCCCGACAGCATAGGGTGCCGGGGTGGAAGGGGGAACGGTTTGCAGGGGTTGTCCCCCACGGCATGGCGGGCCTGAATGGGCATCGTGATCCTGGAGCAGCCAAGGCCGTTGTGCGGGGCGACCGGATGACGTGTGAGGACCCGCAGAACGCTCTGGGCAAGCGCTGGCCGCCTGGCATTTGCCCGAAGGGCTCCTTTCGCAATAGCACCGGCCCGCGCGACACCCCGAACGCTGTGGCCGGGCGGCGGCGCCTTGGGCTCAACCGGGCGCGCGGTTGCGTCCCGAAATCCCATGCAAGGTGCAAGGAAGGAGGCGCCCTCAGGGTCTTGGACTTGATCTTGGGGAAACGCATCGTGGGTTGAGGCAGGGCTTCGCATATGGCTTCTGCATCGTTTTAAGGCTTGCCCGGCCGCGCTGAGGCCACCGTCATCCTTATCATCGGATTTGCCCTGTTCCATGCAGGGTCTGACGGATGTCGCGGGATGCGCCGGATGGCCGGACCCGGGTCTTGCAGGCGCGCGGCCGCGGGTGGTGCGTGATGCCGATGCGGCGGGGCGACTGCCGTTCGAGGACCCTCGGTCGCCGCGCCCGGTGCACAGGCTGGTTGCAGAACAGCATTCCGGCCGCCGTCAGGTCCCGGGCATGAAGGATGGCTCTGCCCCGGTCGGGGATGCCAGATGATCACTTGCACGGGGGGGCTTGTGTCGATTTCTGCATGTGGCATCTGCAGCCTGGCGCCGTGCAACGCTTGGCACGGGAGCGAACCATCCTGCCTGCCCCGATGGGACGTCGCAGGGTCCGGCGGCAGCCGCTGCCCATAGCGCGCCACCGGGCAGTGGGCGGCGGCAGGCCGGGGCTTTGCCTGGCCCCGGGTCCCAGAGCGGTTTGGCCGGGTCGGTCCGGGCCCCGGACGCAGCCGGCGCTGGTTTCGGGTGGGCCGGCCGCGGCAGGGGCCGGAGCGGTCGCGTGCAGGCTGTGTCACGGGGCGTGGGCCCGGCGAGACCACAGGCCGGGGCGTTGCGGGCCGCTCTGCCCCGACCCTGCGGCCGGAACCCTGACCACCGTCGCATGGCCCCCGCCGGACCTGGGCTTTTGGACCCGCCCCCCCGTGCGCAGGTTCAGCCCGCGACGTGGCTGTCGTGCGGCGCCTCGGCCAGCTGAGGGTAGAGCCTGAGCGCCGTTCCGCCCCAGATCGCCGCGCGATCAGCGGCGGCCAGCCCGGCAAAGCAGCGACGCCCCTGGTCGACCAGATCCTTCAGCGTGCCGGTGTTGGCGGGGAAGTTCGACCCCCAGGCCAGCCGGTCGGCGCCATATTCCGACACCAGTTTCGCGAAGAAGCCGCCGGGCGTTGCCGGGGGCGTTTCGGCCAGATCGAAGGTGCGCGGCGTGACTTTCAGGTAGAGGTTCTCGAACCGGGCCAGACGCCACAACGGCAGAGCCCTGGCATAGGGGGCGCCATCGGTCAGGTCCGGCCGGCCCAGGTGATCCAGGATAATGCGGACCTCCGGGTAGCGCTGCAGGATCTGCTCGACCACCGGCAGACCGATGCGGGTGGTCTGGATGCACACGGGCATGTCGATCTCGGCCATGTGTTCCCAGACGGGGAAGGTTTCGGGGGCGATCATCCACTGGCCGTCGGACTGCACGGTGGAACCGGCCCCGAACAGCCGCAGACCGGCCATGCCGCGGGCCCGCCACCCCTCGATCACCGCCACGGCATCGCGGGCACCGACATCGACGGTATAGACACCGACGATCCGGTCGGGATGACGGGCCACGCTGTCGGCCACGTAGGAATTGTCATATCCGTAGGTGGTCGCGGATTGCACCATGGCGGCCCGGGACACGCCCGCAGCCGTCATCTCGGCCAGGTACTGTGCGATGGGAAACGGCCGCTCGGCCGACCAGTCGGACCGGATGCCGCCGAGGGGGTTGTAGGGATACCGCAGCGTATCCTCTGCGATGATATGCGGATGAATATCGATGATTGTCTCGGCCATGCTGCCCATCCCCTTCCAGAGACCCTGTTGCGTCAGTTCCGGAGCGCCGGGAAACGCCCTGGTGGCGCGGCACCGGTATGTGCGCACCCCGGATCCAGCTTATGCCTGCACCATCGGGGCGGGAAATAAGGGCGGTTCAAAATCTGATGGTGGAAGAGGAACAAGTGATAGCCGCCCTGAAAGACCGGTCTGAGGTTGCCGGGCGCGGCCTGCCGGGCGGCCCCGATCCCGGGGCAGATCAGGCCAGAGGCGGCGGCACTTTCGGCGGCCCCACCCGAGAGAGGCCACCTGTGCGGCCGGTGGGCATGCCGGTGCCGCGTGGCCCGGCCCGGGGGGCGAAAAGGGCCGCGGCCTTTCAGGCGCGGGCGAGGTTTGCCGGGGGGCGTGGCGGGCACGGGGGCCCGCCTTCTGGGTCAGCGCATCGTCTTGCGGAAGGCGTCGTGCGACTGGCCGACCCGCTGCTTGAATCAGCGCGAGAAATGCGCCTGCTCGGAAAAGCCCAGATTCAGCGCGATCTCGACCCGCTCCGGGTGATCGCGCAGCAGCATTTCCTTGGCGCGCTCGACCCGGCGGTGGGGGATGAAATCGCTGGGGCTGAGGCTGGTCGCCTCCTTGAAGAGCCGGGCAAAGTGGTAGGGGTTCAGGCTGCTGACGGTGCTTGGCGTCTCCGGCCGGATGGGCATGTGCAGATGAGCCTCGATAAAGTCCAGCACCCGGGCCGGTTGCCCCTTTGCTGGCCACGCGCGGCACGCCGGCGGCCGAATATTGCCGCCGCAGATGCACCGAAAGCATGGTGCGCGGCGCTCGGCGAAGATCGAGGGCCAGTGCCGCGCTGCTGCCGGTGCAGGGCCTGTTGAGGCATTTCCTGGCTCCGTGTCCCTGCATTTCCATCGCGATGTGCTCTCTCCGGCGGGCGCTGACGTTGCCCAAAGGGTGCCCCGCCGGGCCGGTCGTGTCATCGGGGGCGCCGGAAAACCGCAAGATGGAGCAATCCGGCCCGGCGGGTCCGGGTCATTCTGGGCCAAGCCAGCTGCGCCGCCCCCCAGCCGGAGGTTTCCATGTCGTCCCACACCGTTTTGGCGTCTGTCCGCTCGATTGTCCCGATACCCGTTCGATGCCGGTCAGCGTCGAGAACGGCCGGGGTACGGGCGTGCGGGGCAACCCCGACCATCCGATCACGCGCGGACGGCTCTGCGGGAAGATGAGCGACTAAGAAGGGCGCGTCTATCACCCGGACCGCGTCCTGACCCCGCTGCGCCGCACCGGGCCCAAGGGGGCGGGCCGGTTCATGCCGATCTCCCGGGACAAGGCCCTGGCCGAGATCGCGACCCGCTGGCAGGATATCATCGCCCGCGCCCGTGCCATCCTGCCCTACAGCTATCTGGGGACCGAAGGCATCCTGAGCGGGCTGAAGCTGGGCGATGCCTTCCCCAACCGGATGGACGCCTCGGGATCGGCGGACAGCTTGCAGAACTGTGGCGGCGGGCCGTGGTTCGGCGCGCTCCATTGCAGGGATCCGTTGATCGGGCCGTTGTCCTTCGGCATCCCGTCCCAAGGGGCGGTGCGCATCAGGCTCCAGGTCGTGTTGACAAAAGGGAATCCGCTCGTGCGTAGGGCATGATTCAAGCTGGCATCTGCGATGGCGACCAGCTTGGCCCGAGGTCTTATGTCGGACGAGGAATGGGCGTTCGTTGCGCGCTTCATACGTCCCGTCCGCGCCCCGAACGGGCGCAAAGCCACCAATCACCGCCAAGTCCTTGACGGGATTTACCGGATTGCCCGAACCGGGGCGCCATGGCGGGACCTACCTGGCGAGTTCGGCAAATGATCAAGCGTTTACCGACAGGTCCGGCGCTGGACACTGGCGGGCCTCTGTTAGGACATCATGGATGCCTGAACCAGAGCGGAGCCGAGCCAGGCGCCTTGCAAATGTTCGACAGCACCGTGATCCGCGCCCGCTATCCACTGCCCGGCAGGGCAGTGCGGCAGCCATGTCCCGCGAGGGAGGCGGCCGGCGCTGAAGGGGGACTCCACAGCAGGGTTTCGGCCGTTCCCGAGTGTCAGGTGGGAAAATGATCCGTAGGATCTTTTTCTGGACCACCTATCACTTTGCGACCAGGACCCACCTCCGCGTCAACGCACACGGGCTTCCCATGAGGACAGAGGTCACGCCAGGCCAGACGTCGGACTATCTCGGTTTCGATCTGGTGATGGCGGACAATCTGCCCCGCCCGAGCGTGCGGCTCGCAGATCGCGGCTGGGATGCAGACAAGATCAGAGACGGTACGGAGGCGCGCAACGACCTGCCCGTGATACCCCTCTCGGGACATCGCTGTGCGATGCCCTGCCGGGCAAGGGATGCGCAAGTCCCGCAAGAAGCGGATTGGTGTTGATCGCTTGCTGTATCGCCTGCGTAATATGGTCGAGCGCTGCTGCAGCATGCTCAGGAATGCCAGGCGTGTCTCGACCCGCTACGACAAGACGGCGGATAGCTTCCCGGGCTTCATTGACATCACGTCGATCCGTCTCTGGGTCCGCCATTTGTCAACATGACCTAGATCCACAGCAGCCCCCCGCCTGGCACCGCGGCCCCGATCATCCCATAGCGCAGGCCAGTGTCGCGATGCACGCCACCAGGCAGATGCGCAGATGATCGCCCGGTCATCCGCCGGTCAGAGACCGCGACAGGCGGATGACCGGCTCTGACCCCGGATCCGAAGCGCGGCCCCTATCGCCTTCGGCCAATGGCCCGGAAACCGGGGCCGGGCGCCCGCAGGTCAGCGGGTCGGGCGCCCGGCGCGGCCATGACGCGGGACTTACAGCCACCCGAGGGCACGGGCCGACTGGATCGCATCGCTGCGCTTGCCGACCCCCAGTTTGCGGTAAAGCCGCGAGAGGTGGAATTTCACCGTGGGTTCCGCAATGCCCAGTGTCTGGGCGATCCGCTTGTTGGGGTAGCCGCCGGCAATCAGCTGCAGCAGCTGGGATTCACGGGCCGTCAGCCCCCCCGCCCGCGCCTTCGCCCGCGCCGACGAAATCGAGCCGGCATAGATCGACAGCGTTGCGCGGATATCGGGGGCGGTCTCGAGGTACTGGCGGACGCGGGTCTCGCGCAGCAGCGGTGCCAGGAACAGCCGCTGCTCCGAGAGCACCCCGAAGCAGCCCAGCCGGGATACCGAGGTCAGCGCGGCCTCCAGATGGCTGCGCATGGTGCCGCTGTCCCGGCGCCGGTAGGCCAGATGCGCCCGCCAGATCTTCAGCGCCACGACCTCGCGCAGGGTGGTCTTGGCATTGCCCTCCAGCGCCGTGATCAGACGGTCCGGCAGGGGCCCCGGCGTCGGCTGATCAACCAGGCAGCGCAGCCGAGCCATCGCCAGGGCGATGTCGTCGCGCAGCCGCAGCTGTGCCAGATGGTCGGGCGTCATCTGCTGGGCGGCGCCCTCCAGCCCCTGCAGCGTCAGCGTCGCCTCGGCCAGGCGCCCCTCGTTCTGATAGGCGGTGGCGGTGCGGATCTGGATCGTGCGCAACAGGTTCATCCGCTCGGCCAGGTGCAGCCACAGCCCGTCCAGGAACCCCGGCCGGATGCTGGCGGGGTAATGGTCCATCACCGCCTGGGAACTGTACTGGATGGCAAAGTGGAACAGGCTGGGCCAGACCTCGGCGCGGGCGAAGGCATCGAAATCCTGTTGCACGAAGCCTGCCAGCTTTTGCGGCTGGCCGTTTTCATAGGCCAGGGCGGCCTCGACCAGATGCAGCATGCGGTATTCCTGCACGACCGGATGGGTGACGCAGCCCAGCAGGTCGCGGGCGGTCTGAGCGGCGGTCCGGGCCAGGCGCGCATCGCCATTGGTCAGATGCAGCACCGTCAGATGCAGGTGGATGAAGAATTCCAGCAGCGGATGGCCACCGATCTTGCGGAAATACAGCAACGCCCGGGCGGCGGCGGATTCGGCCTCGCGGAAGTTGCGGCGGCGGATCTCGAATTCCAGCAGGGCATTGTAGAAGGCCGCCCATTTCTGCCCGTCCCCGACCGGGTAATCGGCCATGAATTCCCCCAGCCGCTGCAACATCGCATCCGAGGGCGTCATGTCTTCGCTGATCATCATGTTGAGGCGGAACCGCCGGGCCGCGAAGGAAAACCGCGTGCCCCGCGCCAGCACCTTCAGCGGATCAAGGTAGTCCGAGCCCAGGTGCTTGGCGGTCAGCTGGCGCACCCGCTGCAATTCCCCCTGTTTCATCAGCGTGCGGGTGATGGCGAACAGCACCGTCTCGTTGGTGGCGATGACATCCTGGGAAAAGCGCAGGATGATACGGCTGAAATCCTCAAGGTCGGAATCGTAGATCAGTTCCAGCCCCCGCGACTGGCTGAGGACCTGGGCAGCATGGGCCTCGTGACCGTGATCCAGCAGCAGCTCCATCGCCGCAAGGGGCCGGTGCGCGGCCTCCAGCGCCTGGGCCATCTCGATCACGGCGCCGGTGTCGGAAAAACCCTGCAGCCGCGCCGTCACCGCCTGGTCCAGGGCGGCCAGCAGCGCCGTGCGCTGGTGCGGGGCGGTGCACAGGAAGGGCGGCAGCGCGTCGCACCAGTCGGCGCGGGGATCGGGCTGCGGCGCCTTCAGCCAAAGCGACAGCCGCGTCGTGGGACCGGGCGAAAGCTGGCTGAGAAAGGTTTCCCCGACATAGGCCGCGATCAGATCGGGATCGGGATTGCGCGCCAGCGGCAGAAAGGCGGGCCAGCCGGCATAGTCCTGCAGCAGGCGCCGTTTCACCGCCGCGGGCAGGGTTGCCGAGAGTTCGTCGCTGGTAAAGGCGAAGGCCCCGGCATCCAAGGTCAGCGCCCCGCCATGCAGGATACGCCGGGCCAGCCCGGTGATCTTCTGGCCGGGGCGGTGGGCGATCACCAGATGGCGGACCGTCTCGGCCACCTGGGCGGACAGCCGGGCGCTGCGCGCCGATCCCGGCACGTCCCAAAACAGCCAGCCATCCTGCACATCGCTGAGGCGGGGGTGCTGCAGATCGCAGACCCGCACCCCGATCCGGGCGGCGGCCGCCTGCAGCAGACAGGTCTTTCCGGCCCCGGCGGGCGCGCGCAGGAAGACCGTGCCACTGGCCTTTTCCAGCAGGCGCGCCAGCAGCGCGGGACGGGGCAGAAGGGTCTGGGCGGGGGCGGAAGCGGTCATCAAAAACCTATACCATTTTTTTCAAAACCCATACCATCCGCAAATTGTTTGGCCTCCGACGCTGCAGAATAGTCTCCAGAACGTGACCAACCCGGAGGCTTCCGGCTGATGCAGCAAAATCCGTTCCTCGCGATTCTCACCCGGCTCGGCACCTTCGTGCTGGTCATGATCGTGCTTTCGATCATGATCTTCGTGCTGGCCCGGGTCGTGCCCGGCGACCCCGCGCGCATGGCGCTTGGCCCCACCGCCACCCCCGAGCAGGTCAGTGCCCTGCGCACCGAAATGGGCCTGGATCTGCCGCTGCCGGTGCAATACCTGACCTACATGGGCCGCGCCCTGCACGGGGATCTGGGCATGTCGCTGCTGTCGCAGCGCCCGGTGATGGCCGATCTGGCCCAGACCGTGCCCGCCACGGTCGAGCTGGTGCTGGCCGCCGTCATCATCATGTTCGCCATCGCCATTCCGCTGGGCGTGATCACCGCGCATTTCCGCGACCTCTGGATCGACCACGTCGGCCGACTAGTGTCGCTGGTGGGCGTGACCATCCCCAGTTTCCTCTTTGCGATCTCGCTGCAACTGATCGCGGCGCGCTATTTTGGCGACTGGCCGATCATCGGGCGGATGGATCATGGCCTTGGATTTGCGGGCGGGCCCACCGGGCTGATGCTGGTCGACAGCCTGCTGGCCGGACGCCTTGATGCCTTCCTGAGCGCGCTTCAGCACCTCGCGCTGCCGGCAATCGCGCTGTCGATGGCGGGGATCGGCCAGATCACCCGGATCACCCGCTCGGCCATGCTGGAAAACCGCCGCAAGGACCATGTGCTGACGCTGCAAAGCTTCGGCGTGCCCGAGCGCGTGATCATCTTCCGCTACCTGCTGAAACTGTCCTCCATCGCGCCGCTGACCATCATGGGGCTCGAGTTCGCCTCGCTGATCGGCAATGCCTTCGTGATCGAGATGGTCTTCTCCTGGGGCGGCTTTGCCTCCTACGGGCTGAACGCGATCCTCCAGAAGGACCTGAACGCGGTGACCGCCGTGGTGCTGGTCTCGGGCCTCTTCTTCATCGCGGCCAACCTGATCGTCGACATCCTGATCTCGATCATCGACCCCCGCATGCGCCGAAAGGAGGCCCGCTGATGGCCCGGATCAAGATGGCCCTGGACGGCACCGACAAGGACCTGAGCGCGGCCTACATGATGTGGTACCGCTTCAGCCGGAACCCCGCGGCGGTGATCGGCACGCTGATCGTGCTGTCGGCGGTGATCTGCGCCCTGCTGGCGCCCTGGATCACGCCGCGCCCGCAGGACGTGGGCGCCGTGGTGAACTTCCGCGCCCGTCACCTGCCCCCCGATGCCCAGCACTGGTTCGGCACCGACAAGGTGGGCCGCGACATCTTCTCGCGCGCGATCTTCGGGCTGCGGATCTCGCTGCTGCTGGTGATCGGCGTGCTGGGGATCTCGGTGCCGGTGGGCACGGTGCTGGGGCTGGTTGCGGGCTATGCCGGCGGCTGGACCGAGCGGCTGATCACCGGGCTGACCAATGTCATGCTGGCCATGCCGCCGCTGGTGATGGCGCTGGCCGTGTCGAACCTGCTGCAACCCACGCTGATGAACGCGATGATCGCCATCACCCTGCTGTGGTGGACCTGGCATGCCCGGCTGATCTACGCGGTGTCGAAATCTGTGGCCTCCGAGGATTACATCGAGGCCGCCCGCATCGCAGGCGCCGGGCCGTTGCACATCCTGTTCCGGGAAATCCTGCCGAACTGCATCTCGGTCATCTCGGTCAAGACGACGCTGGACGCGGCCTTCGTGATCCTGTTCGGCGCGACGCTCAGCTTCCTCGGCTTCGGCGTGAAGCCCCCGATCCCGGACCTGGGCTCCATGGTGGCCGACGGGCGCCAGTTCATGCCCGATTTCTGGTGGGAGGTCCTCTGCCCCGGCGCGGTGATCCTTTACGTCACCCTCGGCTTCAACCTGCTGGGCGACGGCCTGCGCGACATGTTCGATATGGAGGGCTGAGATGAGCGATCCGCTTCTGAAGGTCGAAGGCCTCGACGTTCTCTTCACCGCCTACGGCCAGACCCGCCAGGTGCTGCGCGACATCTCCTTCACGGTCGGAGCCGGCGAACGTGTCGCCCTGATCGGAGAGACCGGCTCTGGCAAGTCGGTCACCGCCAAGGCGATCCTGGGCACCCTGCCCCGCAACGCCACCGTCAGCGCCGGCCGGATCGAGGTCGAGGGCCGCAACGTGCTGGATCTGCCGCGCAGCGCCCGCGATGCGCTGAAGGGCCAGGCGTTTTCGCTGATCATGCAGGACCCGCTGTCGTCCTTCAATCCGGTCTTCAAGATCGGCAGCCACCTGGATGACGTGCTGCGCTATGCCGACCGTCGCGCCGGGGTCCGCGCCAGCACGTCAGAGCGCCGCGCCCGCATCGCCGCCGTGCTGCGCCGCGTCCAGCTGGCCGATCCCCAGCGGGTGATGAACGCCTATCCCTCGGAACTGTCGGGGGGCATGCGCCAGCGCGTGCTGATCGGTCTGGCGCTGCTGCACCAGCCGAAACTGCTGATTGCGGACGAGCCGGGCACCGCGCTCGACGTCACCACCCAGGACGAGATCCTGAACCTGATCAACACCCTGGTCGCCGAAGAGGGCATGGCCCTCCTGATGATCACCCACAACCTTGGGGTCGTGCGCAAGGTCGCCGACCGCGTGGTGGTGATGCGCCACGGCGATATCGTCGAGACCGGCCCCTGCACCCGGATCCTCCATGCCCCCGCGCATGATTATACCAAGGGCCTGCTGGACGCCGTGCCGCCGCTTTACGGCGCGCGGGTGCAGACCCAGGAGCTGAGCGACAGGGCGCCCATCGTCAGTGCCAAGGCGCTGTGCAAGGAATTCGGCCGCGGATCGCGCCGCTTCCAGGCGGTCAGGGACGTCACCGTCACCCTGCGCGAGGGCGAGATCTTTGGCCTTGCGGGGGAATCCGGGTCCGGCAAGACCACGGTGGCGCGGATGATGATGGGCCTCGCGCGGCCCACCACCGGCACCGTCACGGTCGAGGGCACGCCCAACCCGGGCCGCCCGTTGGCGCAGATCGTCTACCAGAACCCCGGCACCTCTCTGAACCCGAAGCGGACGGTGAAGCAGAGCCTTTCTCTGCCGTTGAAACGTGCAGGCCTTGCGGGCTCTGCCCGCGACGCCCGCCTGGCCGAGCTGATGGGCCTTGTCCGCCTGCCGGTCTCCTATCTGGCGAAATACCCGCACGAGCTGTCGGGCGGGCAAAAGCAGCGCGTCGCCATCGCCCGAGCCCTGGCCGCCGATCCCAAGGTGCTGATCCTGGACGAGCCCACCGCCGCGCTGGACGTCTCGGTCCAGAAGACGGTGATCGAGCTGCTGCTGCAACTGCGCGCAGAGCTGGGCCTGACCTATTTCATGATCTCCCACGACCTGTCGCTGATGCGCAACTTCTGCTCGCGCCTCGCCATCATGCTGCGCGGAGAGATCGTCGAAGAAGGCCCCACGCCGCAGGTCTTCGCCGCCCCCCAACACCCCTATACCCGCGCGCTGATCGCCGCGATCCCGGTCGTCACCGATGCCGAGGAACGCCTGAAGCCCGCGGTCACCCCGGAAGAGCGTCAGGCCTTCCTGGTGACAACCACTGACTGAAAGGACCCGCAGGTGTATCGCGTAGGAATTGACGTAGGCGGCACGAATACCGATGCCGTGGTGCTGCAGGGCAAGACCGTCCTGGCAGGGATCAAGGCTTCGACCACCGAGGACGTGACCTCGGGCGTGTTCGACGCGCTGGAACAGGTCATCGCGGCCTCGGGCATCGACCGGGCCCGCATCGGCGCCGTGATGATCGGCACCACCCATTTCACCAATGCGGTGATCGAACGGCGCCACCTGGACCCGGTGGCGGCGATCCGGCTGGGCCTGCCCGCCGGCGCCGGCCTGCCGCCGATGGTCGACTGGCCCGAGGATATCCGCGCCATCGTCGGCAACCACGGCTATCAGGTGAAGGGCGGCTACGAATTCGACGGCCGCATCCTGTCGCCCCTCGACGAGGACGAGATCCGCCGCATCGCCGCCGAGATCCGCGAGAAGGGCATGCGCGTCGCCGCGGTCACCTGCATCTTCTCGGGCGTCAACGACGCGATGGAGCTGCGCGCCCGAGAGATCCTGCTGCAGGAATGCCCGGACCTGTCCGTCGTGCTGTCGCGTGACATCGGGCGCCACGGCCTGCTGGCGCGCGAAAGTGCCGCGATCATGAACGCCTCGCTGCTGCGGCTGGCCGACAAGACCGTGCAGGCCTTTGGCCATGCGCTGCAACAGGCGGGCGTCACCGCGCCCTTCTACATCACCCAGAACGACGGCACGCTGATGGCCGCCGACACGGTGCGCGCCTTCCCGGTGCTGACCTTTGCCTCCGGCCCCACCAATTCCATGCGCGGCGCGGCCTTCCTGACCGGCCTTGCCGAGGCCATCGTGGTCGATGTGGGCGGCACCACCTCGGATGTGGGCGCGCTGTCGCACGGCTTCCCGCGCCAGGCCTCGACCTCGGTCGACATTGGCGGCGTGCGCACCAACTTCCGCATGCCCGATGTCTTCTCGATCGGGCTGGGCGGCGGATCGCTGGTGCAGGGCAGCCCCGAGGCGCTGACCATCGGCCCGCAATCGGTGGGCTACCGTGTCCGCCAGGAGGCGCTGGTCTTTGGCGGCCAGACCCTGACCACCACCGATATCGCGGTCGCCACCGGCAAGGCGCAGATCGGCGACAAGGCCCTGCTGGCGGGGCTGTCCCCGGATCTGGTCGCCGCCGCCGCCGCCAAGATCGAACAGATGTTCGAGGCCTGCGTCGAGCGCGCCCGCATCTCGGCCGAGCCGGTGCCGGTGATCGCGGTGGGCGGGGGCTCGGTGCTGATGCCGGACCGGATCGGTGATCTGCAGGTCATCCGCCCCGAGAACTTTGCCGTCGCCAATGCCGTCGGCGCCGCCATCGCCCAGGTCTCGGGCGAGACGGACCGGATCTTCAGCCTGACCGACGGGGTGACCCGCGACAGCGCCCTGGCCGAAGCCGAGGCCGAGGCCCGCGCCCAGGCCATCGCCGCCGGCGCCCTGGAAGAGACGCTCGAGGTGATCGAACGCGAAGACATGCCGCTGGCGTATCTGCCCGGCAACGCCACCCGGATCCACGTCAAGGTCGTGGGCGAAATGGGGGCCCTTGCAGAAATGGAAGTCCAGAATGCCTGAAGTCCGTGACCTGAGCTACGATCCCGCCGACCTGTGGGAACTGACGCCGGAGGATCTGGAGGCGCTGGAAGTGGGCGCCGGGATCCTCGGCACCGGGGGCGGCGGCAACCCCTACCAGGGCAAGCTGCTAACCCGCGAGGTGATGCGGGCCGGTCACAGGATGACCATCCTTGCCACCGACAAGATCGCCGACGAGGCGCTGTGCATGTCGATCGGCGGCATCGGCGCGCCGGTGGTGGGCACCGAACGCATCCGCGAGGGCCGCGAGGGCTATCGCTGCCTGCAGGGCATGGAAGAGCTGACGGGCCGCAAGATGGACGCCATCGTCTGCGAGGAGATCGGCGGTGCCAACTCCATGAACCCGCTGGTGACGGCGGCGCTTGGCGGGCTGCCGGTGCTGGATTGCGACGGCATGGGCCGCGCCTTCCCCGAGATGCAGATGACCACCTTCTCGATCTACGGTCACAGCTCCACCCCCTCGGTGATGTGCGACCTGCATGGCAACCGCGTGGTGTTCCAGCATGCCGTGTCGGAGGTGTTCCACGAACGCATGGCGCGCGCCTGCGTGGTCAGCCAGGGCGGCGCGGCGATGCTGGCCACCGCGCCGATGCAGGCCAGCTTCGTGCGCCAGAACGCGATCCCCTCCAGCTACACCCAGGCGATCCGTCTGGGCCGCGCGGTGCTGGATGCGCGCCGCAACGGCGATGATCCGGTCGCCACGGTCTGCGCGCTGGAAAACGGGCGCCATGTCTTCACCGGCAAGGTCACCGACCTCAAGCGGCACCTGCGCGGCGGCTTCGCCGTGGGCGAGCTGGAGCTGGCGGGCTTTGACGCCTTCCAGGGCGAGACCGCCGGCATCGACATCCAGAACGAATTCCTGATCTTCCGCCGCGACGGCCAGGTCGAGGTGACGGTGCCCGACCTGATCATCGTGCTTGATGTCGACACCGGCTATCCGATCACCACCGAGATGCTGCGCTACGGCCAGCGCATCGCGGTGCTGGCGGTGCCCTGCCACGACCTGCTGCGCAGCGCCCGGGCGCTCGCCGTCGTGGGCCCCGCCGCCTTCGGCTATGCCGAGATCCCCTTCACGCCCCTGCCCCGCCCGGGTCAGGCGGCCTGAGCATAAAAGACCAACAGGAGAAACCAGATGACCTTCAATTCCAGGACGTTCGGGCTGTCGGCCCTTGCCATCGCGGCAGCCTTCGGGCTGGCCGCCCCCGCCGCACAGGCCCAGGCGCCGGTCTCGACCATCGTCAACACCATGCAGATCTTCAGCTCGCTCGATCCGGCGAAGGTCACCGACTACACCGGCTACATGGCCGTGGTAAACATGTATGACGGGCTGACCACCGTCGCCCCCTCGGGCCAGATCGTGCCGCATCTGGCCAAATCCTGGGAGATCTCGGACGACGGGCTGAGCTATACCTTCCACCTGCGCGATGACGTGAAGTTCCAGGACGGCACGCCGCTGACCGCGGCCGATGCGGTCTGGTCGATCCAGCGCCTGATCAAGATCAACAAGGGCCCGTCGAACCTGCTTGTCGGCCTGATCAAGCCCGAGAACGTCACCGCCCCCGACGCCACCACCGTCGTCATCAAGCTGGACCGTCCGTTCTCGCCCTTCCTGGCCTCGACCCCGATCCTGATGGTGCTGAACAAGTCCCTGATCGAGGCCAACGCGACCGCCGACGATCCGCTGGGCGAAGCCTATGTGGGCGAGCATTCCGCCGGTTCCGGCCCCTATGCGCTGGTCAGCTACAACCGCTCGGCCGACATGGTGATCAAGCGCAACCCGGACTATTTCCTGGGCTGGACCAAGGGCACGCCGATCGACGAAGTGCGCTTCGTGCAGACCTCGGATGACGCGACCGTGCGCGCGCTGGCGGAAAAGGGCCAGCTGGGGCTGTCGTCCCATGGCCTGGGCAATGATACCTTCGAGGCGATCTCGAAGATGCCGGGCTACAAGCTGATCCAGACCCGCACCGCCGGCGGTTTCCAGATCAAGCTGAACACCAAGGTCTATCCGACCGACGACATCCATGTCCGCCGCGCCATCGCCTATGCGACCGACTACGACACAATCCAGCAGATCATCTACCCCGGCGTCGCCATGCACGGGCCGCTGTCGGATACCTTCAAGGATGCCTTCAACACCGACATCCCGGCAGGCGAGTTCAACCTGGACAAGGCCAAGGCAGAGCTGGCGAAATCCAAATACGCCGGCCAGAAGATCACGCTGGTCAACAGCTATGTCGCCTCGCTGGCCTTCGAACAGGAAGTGGCACTGCTGATGCAGGCCAACCTGGAGCAGATCGGCATCACGCTGGACATCCGCCCCGAGCCCTGGAACCGCATCGTCGAGCTGTCGTCGAAGCCCGACACCACGCCCGCCTCGACCCAGGTGAACGTCAGCCCCAGCTATCCTTCGCCGGATTCGATGTTCTTCAACCAGTACCACTCCAAGGCCTCCGGGACCTGGTGGTCGATGGAATGGCTGCAGGACCCCGAGATCGACGCCCTGATCGACAAGTCGCGCGCCCAGACCGACCCGGCCGCGATCAACGCGACCTACAAGGACCTGCAACAGAAGATCTATGACCTGCAGCCCGATGTCTGGGCCGTGGCCCCGATGCGCCGCTACGCGGCCAATGCCTGCCTGCAGGGGTACGAGTTCATCCCGATGCAAAGCTGGGATCTGAACTTCTGGAACTTCACCTGGGACTGCCCGGCCAAGTGACCGGCGCCCGCTTCTGAAACAGGCCGGTCCCGCGTCGCGGGGCCGGCACCGAAAGACCCAAGGTGGACAGATGCTCCAGGAATTTCCGGAAGAGAATATCGAATCCCTCGCAACCGGCGCGTGGATTCTGGGAACGGGCGGCGGTGGCAACCCCTACCTGTCAACGCTGAACCTGCGGAGGCTTTATGCCGATGGCGCAAGGGTGCAGGTGATGCAGCCCGAGGACCTGGCCGATGACGACATGGTCGCCGTGGTCTCGGGCATGGGCGCGCCGCTGGTTGGCCAGGAACGCCTGAAGGACCCCGCCCACATGGCCCGCGCGGTCGAGCTGATGGAAGATTACCTGGGCCGTCCGTTCCGCGCCATCATGGCGCTGGAGATCGGCGGGGCCAATGCGCTGTCGCCCTTCCTGGCCGCCGCGCTGCTGGGCCGTCCGGTGGTCAATGCCGATTGCATGGGCCGCGCCTACCCCGAGGCGCAGATGACCTCCTTCGCGATCGGCGGGCTGTCGATGTTCCCGCTGTCGCTGGTGGATGTGCGCGACAACGAGGTGATCGTGGCGCGCGCCGAAAGCTGGAAATGGATGGAGAAGATCTCGCGTTCGGTCTGCACCGCCGTGGGGTCCACCGCCGCGACCTGCAAGGCGCCGCGCACGGGGCGCGAGGTGAAGGACTGGGGCATCCACAACACCATCACCCAGGCGACCGATCTGGGCCGCGTGGTGCTGGAGGCCCGCGCCCGCCACGCCGATCCCGTTGCCGCCGTGCTGGAGCACGCGAAGGGTCAGCAGGTCTTTCGTGGCAAGGTGGTGGATGTCGATCGCACCACGACGGGCGGTTTCCTGCGGGGCCGCACCGTGATCGAGGGCATCGACGCCGACCGTGGCGCGACGCTGGAGCTGGCGTTCCAGAATGAATGGGCCGTCGCCTTCCGCAATGGCGAGCCCGTCGTCATGACCCCGGACCTGATCTGCCTGCTCGACAGCGTGTCGGGCAGCGCCATCGGCACCGAGGCCGTGCGCTATGGCCAGCGCGTCAGCGTCATCGCCCTGCCCGCCCCCCAGATCCTGACCACGCCCGCGGGCGTGGCGGCCGTGGGCCCGCGCGCCTTCGGCTATGATATTGACTTTAAATCGGTATTCCAATGAAGCGTATTGGCATTGACGTTGGCGGCACCAATACGGATGCCGTGCTGATCGACGGCGACAGCATCATCGCCTCGATCAAGGTTCCCACCACCCAGGACGTGATGTCGGGCGTGAAGGCCGCGCTGGCCCATGTTGCCGCCCATATCGGCGACAGCCCGCGCCGCCTCGATGCGGTGATGATCGGCACCACCCATTTCACCAATGCGGTGGTCGAACGCGCCCGGCTGGAGCGCGTCGCCGCGATCCGCATCGCCCTGCCCACCGGCGCCTCGCTGCCGCCGATGTGCGACTGGCCCGAGGACCTGTACCGCGCCGTCGATCCGATGATCTTCATGGTCCATGGCGGCCATGAATACGACGGCAGCCCGCTGGTGCCGCTGCGCGAGGACGAGATCCGCGAAGCCGCGATGAAGATCCGCGATGCCGGCATCACCTCGGTCGCGATCTCGGCGACCTTCTCTCCGCTGACCACCGAATGCGAGGACCGCGCCGCCGAGATCGTCCGCCAGATCCTGCCCGAGGCCCGCATCACCCTGTCGCATACCCTGGGTCGTATCGGCCTGCTGGAGCGTGAGAACGTCGCCCTGCTGAATGCCGCGCTGCAATCGCTGGGGCGCACCACCGTGCAGGCCTTCAAGACCGCCCTCGCCGAGGTCGGTCTGGACGCCCCCTTCTTCCTGACTCAGAACGACGGCACCGTGGCGTTGGCCGATGTGGCCGCCGCCAACCCGGTGTTCAGCTTTGCCTCCGGCCCCACCAATTCGATGCGTGGAGCGGCCTTCCTGACCGGCCTCAGCGATGCCATGGTCGTCGATGTGGGCGGTACCACCTCGGATATCGGCTGTCTGGTGGGGGGCTTCCCGCGCGAGGCCAACAACATCGTCCATATCGGCGGCGTGCGCACCCTGTTCCGAATGCCCGACCTGCTGCCCATCGCCCTTGGCGGCGGCACCGTGGTCGATCTGGAAACCGGCGCCATCGGCCCGCGGTCCGTGGGCTACCGCATCCTGCAGGAGGCCCGGGTTTTCGGCGGCGATACCCTGACCACCTCCGACATCGCGGTCGCTGCCGGGATGATCGAGATGGGCGATCCCGAAAAGGTCCGCGATCTGGATCCGGCCTTCGTGCAGGCAACGCTGGCCAGGATGCGCGCCATGGTGGCGCTGAACTTTGACCAGATGAAGACCTCGGCCGAGGACGTGCCGCTCATTGCGGTGGGGGGCGGCGCCTTCCTGATCCCCGACCAGGTGCCCGGCGCCTCCGAGGTGCTGCGGGTGGAAAACGCGGGCGTGGCCAATGCGCTTGGCGCCGCCATGGCGCAGGTCTCGGGCGAGGTTGATCAGGTCTTCTCGGACATGTCGCGCGAGGCGGCGCTGGCCGAGGCCGAGGCGCAGGCGCGGGCCGCTGCCATTGCCTCGGGGGCCGCGTCGGATAGCCTGAAGGTGCTGGAGGTCGAGGACATTCCCATCGCCTACCTGCCCGGTGGCGCGCGTCGCGTGCGTGTCCGGGTGATCGGTGATATCCATTTTGACTGAAGGCCGAGGCGCCCCGACCCCCGGGGCGTTTCCGCGTGACGACAGGAAACCAAGATGACGATTGCACTTGCGATTCACGGTGGTTGCGGCGTTCTGCCCCTCGACAGCATGAGCGCCGAAGACTGGGCCGAGGCCCGGCAGGATCTGGGCCGTTCCCTTGCGGCGGGCTGGGCGGTTCTGAAGGCGGGCGGCAGCGCCGTCGATGCGGTCGAGGCCGCCGTCGTCGTCATGGAGGACAGCCCGCATTTCAACGCCGGTCACGGCGCCGCGCTGAACGAGAACGGCGAGCATGAACTGGATGCCTCGATCATGGACGGCGCCACGCTTGAGGCCGGTGCGGTCAGCGCCGCGCGCGGCATCCGCAACCCGGTGCGCGCCGCCCATGCGCTGATGAAGGACGGTCGCGCGGTCTTCCTGACCGGCGCCGCTGCCGATGCCTTTGCCGAAAGCGCCGGTCTGCCGGTGATGGAACAGGGCTATTTCACCACCGCCAAGCGGATCGAGGCGCTGGCCGCGATGAAGGCCCATGCCGCCGCGGGAACCGAGGCCACCGAGAACGAAAAGCACGGCACCGTCGGCGCCGTGGCGCTGGATCAGGCCGGGCACCTGGCCGCCGCGACCTCGACCGGGGGCTATACCAACAAGCCCGCGGGCCGCGTCGGCGACAGCCCGGTGATCGGGGCGGGCACCTATGCCTGCGATGGCGTCTGCGCGGTTTCGGGCACCGGCAAGGGCGAATTCTTCATCCGCCACGTGGTGGGTCACGAGATTGCCGCTCGCATCGCCTATCTGGGCGAACCGCTGTCGCAGGCCGCCGAACATGTCGTGCATGTCGATCTGGCGGGCTCTTCGCAGACCACCGGGATCATCGGCGCCGGACTGGTTGCGATCGACGCCACGGGCCAGGTCAGCGCCCCCTTCAACACCGCCGGCATGTTCCGCGGCTGGGTCACGCCCGAGGGCCGCGCCTTCGTCGCCACCCATGCCGAGATCCACGAGGTGGCGCTGTGAGCCCGCAGATCCCCGTCTTCGACGGTCACAACGACGTCCTCTCGAAACTCCTGCACCAGCGCGACGGTGCCGAGCACCGCTTTCTGACCGGCGCGCCGGGGATGCAGATCGACCTGCCGCGGGCGCGCGCCGCGGGCTTTGCCGGGGGGCTCTGCGCCGTCTGGGTCAGCACCGAGGACAAGACGCTGGATGCCAATGGCGACCTGCCGCCGGTGCCGCAGCCTTCGGCGCTGGAACAGACCATCGCGCAGGCCGCCCTGCTGCAGCGCATCGTGCGCCGCTCTGATGGCGCCGTCGCGCTGTGCCGCAGCGCCGCCGAGATCCGCGCCGCCATGGCCGAGGGCCGCTTTGCCGCCGTCTTCCACATCGAGGGGATCGAGGCCGCGACCCGCGATCTGGACCTGCTGCATGTGCTGCACGCCGCCGGTCTGCGCACCCTCGGCCCGGTCTGGAGCCGCCCGAACCAATTCGCCCATGGCGTGCCCTTCGTGATGAACCATGGCCCCGATTTCGGCCCCGGCCTTTCGGATGCGGGCCGCGATCTGGTCCGGCTGTGCAACGAGCTGCGCATCATGATCGACCTGTCGCACATGAACGAGGCCGGCTTCTGGGACATCGCCAAGCTGTCGGATGCGCCGCTTGTCGCCTCGCATTCGAATGCCTTCGCGATCTGTCCGCACAGCCGCAATGCCACCGACCGCCAGCTGGACGCGATCCGCGACACCGGCGGGCTGATCGGGCTGAACTTCGGCGTCCGCTTCCTGCACCCCGAGGGGATCCGCGATCCCGACATGGGGATGGAGGTCATGGTGCGCCACATCGATTATCTGGTCGAACGGGTCGGCATCGACCACGTGGCGCTCGGCTCGGATTTCGACGGCACCTTCATGTCGCGGCAGATGCAGGATGTCTCGGGCGTGCAGCTGTTGCTGGAGGCGCTGCGACAGGCCGGATATGACGAGGTCGCGCTGACCAAGATCGCCCATGGCAACTGGATCGCCACGCTGGAGCGCAGCTGGGGCGGCTGATCCCTGCGGCAGGCCGGGCGGCGCGCCCCCTCGGGTCCCGGTGGCGAAAGCCCTGGCAGACCGGCCCATCCCGCAGGGGCCGCATGCTGGCGGGCGCGGCGCCGGTTCGGGGCATCCCGGACCCGCGGCCGTCGCGATGCCTCAGGGCGGCGGTCCCGGTCTGTCCTGCACAGAAGACGTGCCTTTGGTCCCAGTGATGCGCCCCGCCCCGTGCCGATGGGGCTCTAGGCCGTTCGCTTCGGATATCGGCACCCTGCACCTTGATTGCCAGCAAAAATGACGCCATATTGCGTTCTATATGCTGATGAGGTCCCGAATGCAGATCGCAAGTTTTGCCGAAGGCGGACAGTTCGAACCCCGCAAGATCGCCGCTGCCCTGCGCACCTCGACCGAGGAGGTCGGGCAGACGGTCGGCCTGGGCAAGGATGCCATGCAGCGCCGCCAGCGCATCAACTCGGACCGGACGCAGCGCCGCCTGCGCGAGTTGGTCGAGGTCCTGAACAAGGTCGAGCCGCGCTTTGGATCGCAGCTGATCGCCTATGCCTGGTATCGCTCGGAACCTCTGGCGGGCTTTGACGGCCGCACGGCGATGCAGCTGGTGCAGGACGGCAAGGCACAGCAGGTGCTGGACTATATCGACGCGGTCGATGCGGGCGTCTTCGCCTGATGCCGCTGACGGACGGCCGGTTTCGCGGGGTGCTCTACCGGGCACTGAACCCGGTCTATGCGCGCGAACCGCTGTCGGGGCGCGGCGCGCAGCTTTATGGCGGGCGCTTCAATGCCAGGGGGGTGGCGGCGCTTTATACCGCGATGGATCCCGCCACGGCCCTGCGCGAGGCCAACCAGGTCGGCAGCCTGCAGCCCACCGTGCTGGTCGCCTACCGCGCCGATCTGGGCCCGGTCTTCGACACCCGCGACCTTGACGCGCTGACGCAGCGCGGCCAGAGCCCCGACACCCTGGCCGATCCCGGTTGGCGCGCCGCGATGCTGGACGGCCGGCCGGTGCCAACGCAGGACTTTGCCCGCGCCCTGCAGGACGAGGGCTTTGCCGGCATGGTGATCCGCAGCCATGCCAAGGGCGCCTCGGCGGGCGATCTGAACCTGGTGCTGTGGCGCTGGCAGGATGCCGGTTGCGACCTGCAGGTGATCGACGATGAGGGGCGCCTGGACCGGATGTGAGCGCTTGATGCCTTAGCTGCCGAGGCGGCGCAGGGCCTGAGGCGGCTGGCCGAAATGGCGCAGGAAGGCCCGCCGCATCCGCTCGGGATCGCCGAAACCGGTGGCGGCGGCGATGGCCTCGATGGGCTCGCGGGAATGTTCGACCCGTTCGCGGGCCACCTCCAGGCGCAGGCGCTCGACCGCGCGGGCCGGGCTGACGCCCGTCGCCCGATGAAACGCACGCGAGAAATTGCGCGGGCTCATCGCCATGCGGCTGGCCAGCGCCTCGACCGTCAGGGGAGCGGTCAGATTGCTGCGGATATGCTCCAAAAGCGGCGAGAAGGCATTGGAATCGCTTCCAAGTTCCGACAGGGCTGAAAACTGCGACTGGCCCCCCGGGCGGCGGTAATAGACCACCATCTGCTGCGCCACGCGCCGCGCCAGCGCCTCGCCCAGATCCTCGGCGATCAGCGCCAGCGACAGGTCGATCCCGGCGCTGATCCCGGCCGAGGTCCAGATCGCGCCGTCGCGGATGTGGATGCGGTCGGGCTCCAGCCGGACGGCGGGAAAACGGCGCTGCAGCTCTTCGGCGCGCTGCCAGTGGGTCGTCGCGCGCCGCCCGTCCAACAGCCCCGCCGCCGCCAGCAGGAAGGCCCCCGAGCAGACGCTGCAGATCCGCCGGCTGTCGCCCGCCCGCGCCCGCAGCCAGTCGCAGGTCGCCGGGTCCCCCATGGCCCGGCGGCTGCCGTCGCCACCAGACACCATCAGGGTGTCGACGGAGGCTTCGGGCATCGCGCCGCTGTCGATCGCCAGCCCCGCGGAACTGCGCACCGGACCGCCCCGGGCCGAGACCACCTGCAGCGCATAGGCCCCCGGCGCCATGCGTTCGGCGATCTCGAAGGCGGCGGTGGGGCCGGCGACATCGAGGATCTGGAAGTCGTCGAACAGGAACAGGGCAACGGCGCGGGGCATTGTCCTGAAATGAGGGATCCCTGTCATTTGGTCAAGCGCGCTTCTGCGCCATGATGGGGCCATCGCAACCCTCCCCGAGGTTCCCATGACCGACACGCCCTTCCGCATCGTCTTCGCCACCTTCCCCGGCATGACGCAGCTTGATTTCACCGGCCCGCATCAGTTCCTGTCGCGCCTTCCGGGCAGCGAGACGCTGATCGCCAGCCCCCTTGGCGGCGATGTCCCGAGCGAGGGGCTGACCTTTGCCCACACCCTGCCCATCGCCGCAATCGACCACTGCGACCTGATCTGTGTGCCCGGCGGTGGCGCGGCGACCGAAGTTGCCCTGGACCAGCCCTTCGTGACCGAGATCCGCCGCCTGGCCCTTGGGGCGCGCTACGTGACCTCGGTCTGCACCGGGTCGCTGATCCTGGGGGCGGCGGGGCTGCTGCAGGGACGCCGCGCCGCCTGCCACTGGGCCTGGCGGCACCTGCTGCCGCAGTTCGGCGCCATCCCCGATGCGGGCCGCGTGGTGCGCGATGGCACCCTGATCACCGGCGGCGGGGTGACGGCGGGGATCGACTTTGCCCTGACCGTTCTGGCCGAGATCGCCGGCCCCGATTTCGCCCAAGGGCTGCAACTGGGGCTGGAATATGCCCCTGCCCCGCCCTTTGACGCCGGCCGCCCCGACACTGCCCCCGCCGGGGTGCTGGAACGCTACCGCCGCGGGCTGGACGCGATGATGCCGCACCGCACCGCCCAGGCCCGCGCCGCCGCCGACCGGTTGTCGTTGCTGGCGCCCTGAGCCACCTGCCCGCAGGGCGCGGCGACCGACGATCCGCCATTGATCTCGGGCGCGGTATGCCCGACCGTCGGGGCGCCACGATTGTCCAGCCAGGGTGCCATGTACATTCCCCCCCATTTCCACGAGGTCCGCCCCGAAGCGATCTCTGCCATGCTGGAGGCCGCCCCCCTGGCCTGTCTCGTGGCGCAGACCGCCGAGGGGCTTCTAGCCAACCACATTCCGCTGCTGCAGGGGAAGGATGGCGATTTCATCGGCCATGTTGCCCTGGCCAACGACATGCACCGGCTGATCTTGCCCGGTCAGCCGGTGCTGGCGGTGTTCCGGCACGACGATGCCTATGTCTCGCCCAATTTCTATCCCACCAAGTCCGAGCATCACCGACAGGTGCCGACCTGGAACTACGAGGTTGTGCATGTCCACGGGACCCTCGCCTTCCAGCACGACGATCACAGCAAGCGCGCCGCCGTCGGGCTGCTGACGCGCACCCATGAGCGGCGGCTGAACGGGGCGCAGGCCTGGCGAATGGCCGACGCACCGCGCGACTACCTGGAGCAACGCCTGGCCGAGGTTGTCGCCCTGCGGCTGACCCCCCTCCGGATCGAGGCCAAGGCCAAGCTGAACCAGAACAAGGAGTTGCGCGACCGACAGGGCGTGGTGGCCGGGCTGCGTGGTTCGGGACATGCGGGCATGGCGGCGCGGATGGCGGCGCAGATCGACGCCGAAGAATGATCCCCAAGGCTTCGGGTCGGCCGGGGCCCTGGGAAGGCTTCCGCAAGCGCGCCATCAGCCGCACGCCCTGGCGCCCGGATCGGAAGGCCGGTCGACAGATGAAACGGCCGCCCAATTCTTGCGGTGATCCCGCAGGATATTCGAAGAGCCCCTGACATTTGGCTATGCGAAGAGCACCGAGGGGCCAGATGCTTTCTCGGGGTGCCTTTGGGCTGCACTGAAAATGGGCGTGCAAACCCAAAGACATGCCCCGATGTGTGATCCCCCGGTTTGCTGGTGCGATCCTTTCCTCAAAGTCCGGAGGGGTCTGCCCCCGGAACTTGGACAGCTTCCGCCGCGGAGTGTGACCGAAGCACCCGCATGTCTGAGGGCTATGTGCCGCTCTCTGGATGCATGATGGACGGCCCAGGAGGATAGGCCTGTTTCTCATGCAGGTCGGTCCGCGACGTTGCATGTCCTCTTGCATATTCCGATCTGCCCAGATCGGGATCCGGATGAACCGCATCTGGCATGACACACTGCCTTACTTGGCCTGCGCAAACGTCATCCCTCCGATGTGACCAAGGTCATCGCGCCGGTTCAGCGGCCAATTGGGAGGGCAATGAGAGGCCTTGTGCCACTGACCGACCAAGCGCCCTCGATCTAAAGCGCCTTATGTCATGGGCTCTTTGGCAGAGGTCCGGGGGTTCAGGTCCTGTCCGGGATAACGGACAGAACTGATGTCCAGTTGCCGGGGTTCTTCAGGTCGTGCTGCGGTGGGCCGGCCTTCCGGCTTCGCTGCCGCCACGGCATATTGGTCGGAACGCAAAAGATCCAAGAATAGTGGTTGCAATCTCTTCGGAAGATGTGCATGAGAACGCCGAAATCGCTTGAGGCGCAACGCCTTAAAGGACGATGCCGCAGTAGCTCAGTGGTAGAGCGCACCCTTGGTAAGGGTGAGGTCGGGAGTTCAATCCTCCCCTGCGGCACCAGATCATTTGCGATCAAGATGTTGGGGCGTAGCCAAGTGGTAAGGCACCGGTTTTTGGTACCGCGCACCGTAGGTTCGAATCCTACCGCCCCAGCCATTCATCCTATTTATGACGTTCGCCGAAGGTTGAAACTTATCCGGTCCAACTTGGCATCTTGCCCGGCGTTGTTGCAGAAAGGCGGCCTGAGACGTGAGTGCCCCTTTCCCGTTCAGGCTCAGGCCACGCGAACAACCTCGGCGGTGCCGAGCGCGTTGAAGCGATTGATAAGAGCGACGCGGATGTGGATTTCGGCGGTTTGGCGATCGGGGTCCCTTGCAGCGATGCGCTCGCCGAAGGACTTGATGCAGCGCATCTTGGCCTCCACGCGGCTGCGAGCGTGGTATCCGGTCCACCGTTTCCAGAACGCCCGGCCGTAGTGACGTGTGGCGCGCAGGGTTTCGTTGCGCGCCTTGGCAGCCGGGCAGTCCTCTTTCCAAGCCCGACCGTTCCTTCGGATCGGTATGATTGCCGAGCCGCCGCGTGCGATGATGGCGCTGTGACATCGGCGGGTATCGTAGGCGCCATCCGCAGTCACGGTGCCGATGTCCTCGTCCTCGGGGATCTGGCCCAACAGGTCTGGCAGGATGGGGCTGTCGCCTTCCCGGCTGGGGGTGAACTCAACGGCCCGGATATCCGAAGTGGTAGTGTCCATTGCCAGATGCACCTTGCGCCATTGGCGACGACCCTGAACACCATGCTTGCGGGCCTGCCATTCGCCGTCGCCAAGAAACTTGATGCCGGTGCTGTCCACCAGCAGATTCAGCGGCCCGTCGGCACGACGATAGGGGATCTGCACCTTGAGGGTCTTCTGCCTACGGCACAGCGTCGAGTAGTCGGGAATGGGCCAGTCCAGTCCTGCGAGCCGCAGGAGGCTCGCGACCATCCCGGCTGTCTGTCTGAGCGGCAGTTTGAACAGCACCTTGATCGACAGGCAGAACTGGATCGCGGCATCCAAGAAAACTGGCGGGCGCCCTGGGCGTCCCTCATGCGGCGCGTGCCAGGCCATCTCCTTGTTCAGCCAGATCAGCAGTGACCCGCGCTTCCTGAGCGCATCGTTGTAGGTAGACCAGTTTGTCGTGTGGTAGCGGGCGGGCTTGGGCTTGCTCATGCAGCGCGTCTAACCGCATGGATTCCCGATGTGAATCCTTCACCGGCTGAGTTCTGCAACAACGCCCTCTGGCGCGGCGCCCTCGGCGTTGTCCCGGAAAACGGCCGCCTTCTCTGCCATGAGGTCCGGCGGCTGACGCCCCGCATGGCGCATGCCGCGCGGCGGCCCTAGGTCATGCGGACCCCATGCAAGACGCCCCGGGACCCGGTCCGGTGATGGTCGGCGCCATCCCGGCCCGGCCATCACGCAGCGGCAAACCCCAGTGCCGCATCGAAGGAGGCGCTGAAGGTCTGGCCATGGCTTAGCCCCTTCAGCACATCCAGATGGACGTTCAGATCCCCCCGGGATGCCAGCCTGGCGGCCAGATCCATGGTCTCGGGGGCGGGGCGTGCGGGCTTGTTCGGGTCGTGCTGCTCGTGATCGCCAAGCTGGATGAGGACCCGTGCACCGGGGGCGGTCGGGGCAGTGGCCTGGGCCTTGCGCAGCATCTGGCCGCCGAATTCCGTCGAGGGGCTGATTGCGGCGTAGCGGGTGAAGGCGGCAGGGGTGGTGCACAGGGTCCAGAGCGCGAACAGCCCGCCATAGGAATGCCCCCAAAGGGTCATGCGGGCGGGATCCATCGTCCAGCCCTGGCAAGCGGCGGCGCGCAGCGGCCCGGTCAGGTCGGCGCGGAAGGTCGCGGCGCCGCCGGTCTGGCGTCCGCGCGCCTCGGCGGTAGCCTGCCCGCCTGGCAGCGGCGGGGTATAGTCCAGCGCCCGGCGGGTCAGCGCGAACTCGGTCTCGATCGGGTAGCCAAGGCCGATCACCGCAAGCCGGGGATGCCGGGCCAGCGTGGCCGCGTCGAGGCGGTTGAAGACGGCATTTCCGTCCAGCATCCAGATCGAGGCCAGCGGCCGCGTCGGGGAAAGCGCCCTGGGCAGGGCCAGGAACAGCCGGTAGGCCCGCCCGTCGACGATCAGCGCGCGGTCCCCGATCACATGGCTGGGCGGTTGGTCGCGCAGCAGCGGATAGGTCGCCACGATCCTCTGCGGCTTGGCCTGCGCCGGCAGGGCGGCCGTGGTGGCCAGGGCCGCAAGGGCCGCAAGCAGGTGACGTCGGTCGAAAGATGGGGACATGTCGGCCACGTTGGTCGCTCCTGGGGAAAGGGGGCGCTGGCGCTGGCTGGCCGGATTGTCCTATGCGACAGGCCGCGCCGGTGCAAAATGAACGCCGGTCCCGCCGGGCGGGGACTGGCGCAAGGGCGCCGGGTCGCCCCGGCTTTTCCGGTGGCGATGACCGGCAGGCCCGGCCCCGCCACGGCCCTCGCCACCGTGCAGCCTGCGGCCATGCCGAAGCAGGCCCGCCCGGTCTGCGCAGGGCCGGGCGGGTCCGATTGAGCGATCCGGCGCAAGGGTCAAAACCCGCCCACCCCGGGATCGGGCTGGCCGCCCGGATCACGGGGCGGAGGGCGCTCAGAAGCTCTTGGTCAGCCCGATCTTGTAAAGCCGTCCGTCCTCGCGGTAGGTGACGCTGTCAGAGGGCTGCTGATCGAACAGGTTGTCGATCCCGGCCCGCAGCTTGATGCCATGCGACATCTCGTAGGCCAGTGCCAGGTTGACCAGGAAGTACGGATCCTTGTTCTGCCCCGAGGCCACGGCGCGGGCCTCTTCATCGGACAATTCGTCGGCGGTGATGTAATTTGCCTGCTTGCCGACATAGGTGACCGAACCCATCAGGCTGAGATCGGCATTCACGTCCCAGCTCAGCCCGCTGGTGATGGTCCATTTCGGCGTCGTCGCCACCGGGAATTCGGTCTCGAGGAAATCGTACTTGTATTTCGACATGGCGATATAGGTGAACGAATTCGTCCAATGCAGGTCGTCGCGCAGATCGCGGGTCAGGCCGCCCTCCAGACCGGCGGTCTGGCCGCGGTCCAGGTTGACGCGCTCGAAGATGTCATAACCGGTGGTGGCATCGACCTCTCCGGTCTTGCGGGCGCCGATGACATTCTTGACGTCGTTGTAGAAGGCCGTCAGCTCCCAGGTGGTGCGCTCGCCCTGGAAGTTCAGGCCGATCTCGTAATTGTCCGAGGTCTCGGGCTTCAGATCGGAACTGCCGTAGATGATGCAGGGCCCGGAATAGGGCTTGCAGCCGTTCCCGCGCGATGACAGCGCATAGTTCGGATCCAGGCTGCGCAGATCGGGGGCGACGAAGGCCTGGGAATAGCCCGCCTTCAGCATCAGCCCGCCGCCCAGGTCGTAATTGCCGTAAAGCCGGGGCGAGAGGTGGCTGCCGAAGGCATTGTGATGATCCAGCCGCAGCCCCCCGGTCAGGGTCAGCCGGTCGCTGACGGCATAGCGCCCCTCGGAATAAAGCGCGGCGGTGGTGGCGCTGCCGTCCAGCGTGACGCCGCTGGTGGTGATCGGATCGTTCAGCTTTTCGTACATCGCCATGCCGCCCAGCGTGTAGTCGAGCGTACGGCCGAACAGCAGGGTCGCCGCGGTAAAGCGGCTTTCGAACACCGTGGTGTCGTAGGTGATCGGATCTTCCCAGCCGGCGTCATCGTCCCAGGTCTTGTTCCTGGCGGTCTCGTAGGCCAGCGAGGACGTGAGCTTGCCCGCGCCAAGGGTCCAGTCGTTGGTCAGCGCCAGGCGGTACTTGCGCACATTGCGAGAGTCGTGTTCGCCGTCGGGTTCCAGGTAATCCTGGTCCGAACCGGACACCTCGGCGCCCCATTCGACAGTGTCCAGCGGCGTCCAGGTCAGCCGCCCGCCATAGCTGTGGATGCGCGCGCCCTGGTCACCCTCGACGGTTTTCGCGGTGCCCTCGGAATTGGTGTAGTGGAAGGCTTCGGGCGCTTCCTGCTCGGAAAGCTTGCTCCAGGCCGAGAATTGCAGGTTCTTCGCCACCGCCCCGGTGATGTAGCCCGAAAGCTGCCGGTTGTCGCCGGTGGTGGAATGATCGGCCAGGCCCAGATCCAGCGACACCGCGCCGGTCCAGACCTGTTCGGTCTTCCGGGTGATGATGTTGATCACACCGCCTTCGGCGTCCGAGCCGTAAAGCGTCGACATCGGGCCGCGCACCACCTCGATGCGCTCGATGGCATCGACGGGGATGTCGTCGAAAATGCCCTGCTCCTGGTAAAGCCGGTTGAAGGCATTGCCAACATTGACCCGCTTGCCATCGATCAGCACCAGCGTGCGATCGGGCGGCAGGCCCCGGAACGACACCCGCTTGCCGCCGGTGCTGTGGGTCAGCGTCAGCCCCGGCACCTGGCCCAGCACGTCCTTGACGTCGCGCGTGGCCCCGGCCTTCAGCGTCTCGGCATCCAGCACGGTGATCGAGGCAGGTGCATCCTGGATCGTCGTCGCGATGCCCGAGGCGGTGCTGACGGTGATCTGGTCCAGCTCGATGACATCGCCCTCGGCGGCCGTGGGCGTGGCCGCGCGGCTCAGGGTGACGGTGTCGCCGTCGATCCGGTAGATCAGCCCCGTCCCCGACAGGAAACGGCCAAGCGCCTGGGCACGGTCATAGCTGCCCTTCAGCCCCGGACTGGTCAGCCCCGCCACCAGGCTGGCCGGATAGACCAGGCGCATCCCGGTCGTCTGCGCAAAGGCAGTCAGCGCCGTGCCCAGCGGCTGGGGCGCAATGGCAAAGGTGTAGCGGGTCAGCGCCGCGGCTTCCTGCGCGCGCAGCATCGGCGGCGCCAGCGTCGCCAGAACGGTGGTCGCCAGCAGCGCGGCCTGCAGCAATCTGTACCCTCTCGGGGTCTTGGTGCCCATCATCGGATGTCCCTCTTGAACTCTGTCATGACGAGGGACGGACCCGGCTCGGGCGCGGCCCCTCGTTTGCATAGACCGCCGCTGCGGCGGTTCCCCTCAATGCATCCGACAAAAAAACTCAGGTAACAGAGATCGCCGTCATCAGCGGCCCGGCCCGGTACAGGCGGATCGGCAGGCCCTGCGCCATCGCCCTGAGCGCCTCGGCCGGATCCTGCAGGTCCAGAACGGCATTGACCCTTAGCGCGCGGGCGGCCGCCGCGTCGGTCAGCATGATCCAACCCCGGGACCAGGGCCGCAGGCCGGCGATGATCTCGGTCAGGGGGGTGTCCTCGGCGATCAGCAGGCGCTCGCGCCAGGCACTGGCATGGGCCGCCCCGTGCGGGGCCCGGTCCAGCAGCCGGCCATCGGCGCCCAGCACCGCGCGCGCGCCCGCGGGCAGCAGCAGGTCCGCGCGCTGCGGATGGGTGATCCGGGCCGAGGTCCCCTGCAGGCTGACCGCCACCTGTCCTTCGGGCATGTTCAGGTTCACATCCACCCCGCCCAGCGACGACAGCCGCACGCGGACATCCCCGGCGCGGATCACAAAGGCCCTGCCCGCCTCGGTCAGCTGGAACCAGCCCTGGCCGCGCCGCAGCCGGACCTGCCGGGCACCGGCGTCGAAATCGGTATCCAGCAGCGATTGCGCGTTCAGCGCCACCTTTGTGCGGTCCGGCAGGGTCAGGTCACGGATCTGCGCAACCCCGGTCGAGGCATCGGCCAGCAGCCTTTCGGCCTGATCATGCAGCCAGGGCGCCCCGCCCCCCAGCAGGCCCGCCCCCGCCAGCCCGCCCAGCACCTGCCTGCGGCTGATGCGCGCGCGCGCCCGTCCCGGCTCGATCCGCCCCGAGGCGGGATCGCGGTGCACATTGCCCAGCAGATCCCACAGCGCCTCGGCCTCCAGCGCGGCGGCCGCATGGGCGGGGCTCTGGGCGCACCAGTCGCCGTAGCTGCGCCGCTCGGCCTCCTGCGCCTCGCCCGAATGCAGCCGCACGATCCAGGCCAGCGCCGCATCGGCAAGATCGGGTGAGGAAGCGGACATCGGCGGCCCTCCGGTTTCTGGCTCTGGCTGACATGGACCGGTGCCCGGGCGCCGATCCGCAATGAAAGGACAGGGTTTCACGGATCCAGCAGGACCTCCCGGCACTGTTTCAGGGCCCGCATGAGGTGCTTTTCCACCATGCTGACCGAGATCCCCATCCGTTGCGCGATCTCGCGGTGGGTCAGCCCGTCGATCTTGTTCATCATGAAGGCCGTGCTGCAGCTCTGCGGCAGTTCGTTCAGCAACAGGGCCAGGCGCAGGATGCTTTGGCGTGCGGCCAGCCGGGCCTCGGTGTCATGGACGCCGGGCAGGTCCTCGATCGCCTCAAGGTCGATCCGGTAAAGCCATTCGCGCCGGTGCCGGGCCATCACGTCAAAGGCGACCCGCCGCAGGGTGGTGATCGCATAGGCGCGCGGATTGGCGACCTCGGGCGCGGCGCCTGCCACCAGCCTGGCATAGGTGGTCTGCACGGCATCCTCGCCGGTGTCGCGATCCCCCAGCAGCCGCGCCGCACGCCAGACCATTTCGCGGTGATGGTCGCGGAACAGATCCGCGATCCAGCGATCCAGGCGCCCGCTCATCGGCAGGCCCCTTTCAGCGCAGTGTTCCCTGCAAGACGATTAGCCACGCCCCTACCCCGGCTTGCCCCTTCCCGTGTCTGGCTTGACCTTGGCAACGCCCCACGTGACGGGGAACCTGAGCTGGCTTGCCTCTTCTTACGGCGGGGGGATCGGGAAGAAAAGCCTTCGCCGGGCCGCCCTGGCACCGGCCCCGGCGCGGGTCGCCCCATCCCGGCCCGCGACAATGCCCCGATTTGCCGAAGGGCCCGCGCCAAAGGCAGCTTTGGCGGGTCTGGGACAGATCCCTTTCGTCAAGCGACCTGATCCCGCCCCCAATGGCCCCAATTGCGAGGTTCCAGCCGCTCTTGCCGCCCGTTTCCTTGCGCTTCTTCCGTCACATGCACAGTGCTGTCGCAGGCGGGGCGACAAAGGGGCCGAGCGATCCGCCCGGCCTGGTGCAGCCGGACGATCGGCGTATGGCAAAAGGGCGGCTGTCCGGGCAATCCGCTCTGGCATGAGCCTTGCCCCCCGACCCGATGGCAGGATCCGGCGCGCCTGGTGACACCGTCCCGCGCCCCGGATCATGATCCCTGACCACAGGCCTGATGCCCGCTGAGGACAGTCTCAACCACCTGGCATCACGCCCCCCAGATCGCACCAGGCCCGGGCTTTGGTTGCAGATCCAGGATGGATCGACCCGATCCGTCTGGATGCGCGGAATGGAGAACGACAGTTCCTCCACGACCTGATCAAGGAAGACGAAGGGGGGACGCCGCGGACTTCCTCGGAAAGACCGCCACGACCTGATAGCGCGAGCAGTCATCAATTGCCTCGTATTGATAAAGACTTGGCGCGATCTTGCAGAAATCCATCCGGACGGGGACCGGACGCGCGTCGCGCTTGTAGATTGCCTTGCGATCAAGCTTCGGGTGCTTGAGGTGATAGCCCTTGCCTGCAAAGAACCTTGTGAATCATGTCGAGAGCCAAATGCAGGCCATCCAGCCGGCGGAGCCCGTTGCCGGAGGCGCCTTCGTCCCGGCGTCCGCCCTCGTCTGAGCGAAAGGATACGCTCCTCTTCCGCCGTGCCGACCTTCCGGGCTGGCGCGCGGCGCGGCCAGCGGCTGCGGCCAGCCAAACCGGCCTCACCCTCGGCCTCATGGCGGCGGCGCCACTTTCGCAGCGTCGGGCGCGACACGCCACAGCACCGGCATTTCAGTCCCGCGTCCCCGGTTCGTTGACAGGTCTTCACCCGGATCAAGCGTGCGGCAGGGGTCATGATTTTACCTCCCATCCGTTGAAGCTGGGGGAAGGTTACGTCAACTTGCGAGTGAAACCATCTCTGCGAACCTCACATCTCAGGCTGTTTTCACAGGCGCTGCAGAACGGGTTGCCGACCACATCCGGGCCAAAAGAGGATTGATTGCAGATCAGGCGATGAACTTTTGACGGCACGAACGCAACTGGCCAGGTCAAATCTCTCGGTCGACAATGACTTTTAGCGTCCCGGCAGAACAGCGTTCGATCCGCGCCACGACACCGTAGACGTCGGCGAGCAATTCAGCTGTCAACACTTCGTCAGGGGGCCCGAAACCACGCAGTCCGGCCCGCGTCAGAAACGCGATCTGATCCGCTATGCGAGCGGCAAGGGCAAGGTCATGCATCACGATGACTGCGGTCAATCCGTTGGCGCGAACCCGCTCAGAGACATGGTTCAGAACCCGCATCTGATAGCGAAGGTCCAAGGCGCTTGTCGGCTCATCCAGCAGCAGCATGCGCGGCTTTCGGGCAACAATTTGGGCGAGACCAGCAAGCTGCCGCTGCCCCCCCGAAAGCTCGGACAAAAACTTGTCTGCAAGCCCGGAAATGCCGAATGCCTCCAGGGCGGTCACCGCGCTGGAGATGAGCGGCTGGTCGGAAAGGCGCACATGCGCGGCCGGAACGGCGCGTATCGCCGCAACGACAGCTTCGATGACTGTCAGATCAATGACAGGCGGCAAGGATTGCGGCAGGAAGCCGAATTCTGACGCGCGCTCGGCCCCGGTCATTGTCAGAACATCCCGTCCGTCGACCATGACCCGCCCCTTGATCCCGCCAAAACCCGCAAGTCCACGCAGCAAAGTGGATTTGCCGACCCCGTTCGGGCCCAGGAGCGCGGTAATAGTCCCAGGACGCAGCTGCGGCAGCGACACGTCCTGCAGGACGACCTTGCGCCCGCGGTAGGCCGAGACCCCTTGCAGAACAAGGCCGTCCTCGGCGGCAGAACATTCCGTCATTTTCTTCGGCCTCTCCGAACAACCAGCACCACAAAGCCGGGCACGCCCACCAGAGCCGTGACAATCCCCACCGGCACGATAACCCCGGGCAGGATGATCTTGCTGGTGACCGAGGCCAGCGACAGCAGGATGGCCCCAATGACGGCGCTTGCCGGCAGCAGAAACCGTTGGTCCTCGCCCACGCACATCCGCGCGATATGCGGCCCCACCAAACCGATAAAGCCAATGGGACCGACCGCCGCCACCGAGAGCCCCGCGACCAAGCTGATCCGCAGCAGCGCGTAAAACCGCAATCTGCGAACGTCGATCCCAAAACTGGCGGCGCGCTCTTCGCCCATGCGCAGCACTGTCAGCTTCCACGACGCCGCGAAGGAAAACGGGGCAGCGACGGCAAGAGCGACGGCAAGCACGCCGATCATGTCCCAATTGGTGCGGGCGATGCTGCCAAGCGTCCAAAAGACAAGCTGCTGCAACACGTCTTCCGGGGCCACCAGTTGCAACAGGGCGACGATCGCATGGCAACTGAAAACCAGCGCGATGCCCAAAAGCACAACGGTCTCGCGCCCACCCGAGGTCATCCGCGCAATGGCTTGCAGCAGAAGAACCGAACCGAAAGCCAGGGCGAATGCCATGACAAAGACCGTCCAATTGGCCGAGATATAGGGAAGGCTGATGTGCAACGTGATGGCAAGCGAGGCCCCCACCGCGGCCGCCGAAGAGACGCCAAGCGTGAAGGGGCTGGCAAGCGGGTTATCCAGAACCGTCTGCATCTCGGCCCCGGCCAGCCCAAGGGCCAGGCCCACCAAAATGGCCATCACCGCATAGGGCAGACGGACATTCCAGATGATGACACGTTCCGTCGGCTCCAATGTGGCGGGATGCAAAAGGCCCGACAGCAGATCATGCGATGACAGGCCCGAAGGGCCCGTCACCAGGTCGAGCATTGCCGCAAGCCCCATGATCAGACAGAAAAGGCCAAGCAGGGCCAGACGCCGGCGCAGCCGTCTGCGATAGTGTAAAACGGCCTCAGGGGGGGCAGTCGCGATCATCGACATGTTGGGCGCAATTTCTATTGCTTCGCCCCGGCACCGATCCAATAGGTACCGGTCTCTGGCAGCTTCAGGAAGGAGGTATAGAGCTCATGCTTGGTGGCTTCGGGATTGAGATCTGCAAAGAGTTCAGGATGGATCCACTTCGCCATCGCTTCGATCGCGAGAATATTGAACGGCATGTTGTAGAACTCGTGCCATAGACCATATGCCTTTCCTGTCTTGATGGCGCGCAGTTGCGCGAACTCGGGCCGTGCCAGCACAGCGCTCAGAGATTTTTCCGCGAGCTCGGCCGAGACCTGACCGCCGAGTTGCAGGCCCGGCGCCCGGTTGCCCGTCGCGATATAGATGTCGGGATCGGCGGTCAGCGCATATTCCACGCTGATGTCACCGATTGCGCCCGGAACCACATTCTTGGCAATGTTCCGGCCGCCCGCGCGTTCGATCAGTTCGCCCAGCCCGCCGTTGCCGGTGGTATGTCCCGGAGCCTTCCAGACGCCAGCCAGCAGTTCCAGAAAGACCGACGGGCGCTGATCATCCGGCAGCCCCTGCACGGCATCGGTAATCCGCGCCAGATGGCTGTTATAGAAGTCCAGATAGGCCTTCGCCTCTTTCTCGCGGCCAAGCGCGGCCCCAAGGGCTGTCATGCTTGCGCGCGTGCCCTCGACCGGATGAACTCGGAAGTCCACGAAGATGACGGGGATTCCCGCCTTGGCCAGGACATCCGCAATCGGGCTGTGCTCGGTCGGACCGTGGCCTGCAATGCTGAAGACAGCAAGGTCGGGCTTCAGCGACAGGATCTTTTCGACGCTCACACTTTCTTCCGAGGTCTCGCCGATCAGCGGTATGTTCGCAGCCTGGGGGTAAAGCGCGACGTAGCTCTGAAAGGTCTTTTCATCGAGCTTGCGCATGTCGTTCTGCCAGCCGACAATGCGGCTGAATGGTGCGTCACGGTCAAGCAGCGCCATGGCATAGAACAGGCGCCCCTCCCCCAGGACGACCCTGTTCACCGTGTCGGGCACGGTCACGTGGCGGCCAAGCACATCTGTCACGTCGGTTGCCTGAGCGAAACCCGGAAGGGCCATGCAGCCCGCCGCGACGGCCAACATGCATAAACGGCGCCGCAGCGCCGTGAAAATCTCTTTGGTAAACGACATCGGCTTCTCTCTCCTGGTCCGGTCTTCGGGTCGCAAACCCTCTTGACGACCTGGGGCCATGCTGCAGCAGACATGGATACCTGAGAGTAAGAGTTGGTCTTTGTGCCCTTCTGGCGCAAAGAGTCCCGGGACGGAAATGCAACCTGTTCATGGTGACATGCCCAGGTTGCATTTTACTTTTTGCGAACATCGGTTTTGTGCATTCCAGGCAAGACCGCGCG
Organism: Pseudooceanicola sp. NS-SX9; assembly: GCF_057380705.1. Taxonomy (NCBI): domain Bacteria; kingdom Pseudomonadati; phylum Pseudomonadota; class Alphaproteobacteria; order Rhodobacterales; family Paracoccaceae; genus Pseudooceanicola; species Pseudooceanicola sp. NS-SX9. Next base: position 229,536 of record NZ_JBXXRN010000005.1, read on the forward strand.
AGGGAAGAAACCTGATGTCCATCCCAAATCTGAATTCACTTGATCTGAACTTGCTTCGTGTCTTCGACGCGGTTTTTCGTGATCGCAGCGTCCTGCAAGCAAGCAAACGCCTTGGGATGAGCCAACCCGCGACAAGCCATGCGCTTCGCCGGCTTCGGCATGCGCTCAAAGACGACTTCTTCCTGCGCTCGTCCCAAGGGATGCTGCCGACCCACCGGGCCGAGCAACTGGCCGGGCCGGTGCGCTATGCCCTGAGCGCGCTGGAAATCGGCATTCAGGCAAATGCGTTCGATCCGGCGACGTCAACACATAGCTTCCGCCTGGCCTTCGACAATTCCAGTGCCATATCGCTGGCAAGCGCAGTCGTCACCGCCATCAGCCGGGAAGCACCGGGCGTAACGCTTCATATTCAACCAAGTGGCACGGTCGATGTTGACCGGTTGATGGATGCAAACGAGCTTGATGTGTTTCTGGGACATCAGAGGGAACCCCTTGAGCGATTTGAAACCGATCAGCTACGCGAGGATGGTTTTGTGATCGCAAATCGCTCGGGTCTCGGAACCTTCGACGCTGACGGCACAATTTCCGCGCAGGAGCTGGCCTCGCGGCCTCATCTCGACCTCTCGTCCACGGGCGATGACACCGGTTTTGTCGATGACTGGCTGCGCGACCAAGGTCTGAGCCGCAAAGTGGGCCATGTTGTTCCGCTTCTCAGTTGCGCCGATTTGCTGGAAACATCCGACATGATCGCGACGCTGCGTCGTCCGATTGCGCAGGCACTAAGCCGGAAAGGCAAGATCGTCATGCGCGACCTTCCGTTTGCTTCGCCGACGAAGATAACGGCCATGCGGTGGCACCGACGGCTGAGTGCGCAGCCGGCGCATTTGTGGTTGCGCAAGATGGTCCGCACTGCGGTGGCGCGCAGTGGATCGCAGGAACGCTGATGCCAGCGCCATGATGGATTGTTGCAGCGGATTGTGTTGCAAAACGCTGAAGCCCGAAAGTTGTCGTGAAATCTTGGACTATTGCTCTGCCAGGAGACCCTTACGGGAGCCCGATTTGCATAGGGGCGGCCTGACGGGGAACCATTCTGCGGATCTGGCCGGTTTGGCCACCTCAGCGACATTTTCCACAATATCGGCTGAAAGCTGTCCAGAGGCGACCGGCATGCATGCGCGGGTCACCTGCCGAGGCGTCGCGCCTGTGCTGCCGCCCCCGAAGGGCCCCGGGATCCCCTTCCCGGACCTTCTGACATGCATGGACAGCCGCACCTGGTCTTCAGCGGTCACCACAGCCCTTCGATCGTGACAAGGGCCATCCGAGCACGCTTTTTGAAGGCGCCAGGTATCAGACATGATCATGCCGCCCGCTTTTACAAAGACGCCGCCGTTTGCCCTGATCACGGGCCTTCTGAAGGCCAGCCTGCGCACCAGGGCGACGATAGCCTTCCCGTGTTCGCAGCGTCACGGCCGTGACCCGACCCTTGCGCACCATCCCCCGGCCGGTTCCCACCGAAAAGAGGGGGCTTTCGTACAGCAATCGGCCTGCACGTTTGGCGATATGGCCGCCGTCGCCGATTGTCCCCGCCGGGTCCCGCCTGTGGGGTCAGCCTGGCCCAGGCCCCGATCTGACCGCGCCCTGCCCCATCGCCCCGGATCGCCTTCGCCTTGAACCCGGCGCGGCCGGCGTGAAGATGACCCGCCAGGCGGTTCGTCCTCAGACGCATTGGCGGCAAGCGCAGCCCCCGTGACCACGCAGTAAGGTCAACTGGGCTGGATCCCTCTTCCGCGGCATTCTCTGTTCAAGGGCTGCGCCCGGTCGGCGGACGCGGGGCCTCAAGACGGGGGGAGGACCGGATGCAAGGTCGCGCGTGCATTGGATTGGATGTCCACATGGCCACGATTCCGGTCGCGACCGGAGAGCGCGGCGGCGAGGCCCCGCATTGGGGAACCGCGCCAAACCGCACCGATGATCTCCGGAATCTGGCGGAAAAATTGGCTGCGCGCAAAGCCCGTGTCGAGAGGCGCATAACACAGCTTGCTGACCGCCTCGCGGTTTGGTCTTTGGCACCGGTGGACCAGACGGTTGCGGCGAAAAGGGGCATCATCACAGTTCCCGTGGTGCCGGAAGTCGTTGAGTTCCAACGGTCCGACACCCCCCGTCAATTGATGACCCATCTCGGCCTCGCGCCTTCGGAATATTCCAGCGGCGCCACGATACGCCGCGGGGGGATCACAAAGGCCGGTCGTGATCTCGCCCGTCGGACGCTGATCGCAGGAGCATGAAGCAACCGCATCCAGGCACGCGTCAGCCGCAAACCCCACGACGGCTCGTGGGGCTGCCCAAAGCCCTGCGGGACATGGCCTGGACGGGACCGCTGCGGATGTGCCAACGCCACCGACATCTGATCGCCGCTGGAAAAGCGAAGGTGGCCGTCACCACGGCCACCGCACGAGAGAGGCTTGGCTGCGGCTGGGCCATTGCCAGAACCGTAAGCCCGCCCCATGACAACGCAGCCCTCGCCCATAGCCGAGAAAGACCCCTGATCATGCGGATGCGCAAGGCTGGGGACGGGACGCGATGGGGGCCCGTTATGGGCCGCCCCGGCCGATGCTGGTCTTTTGGACCGAGGCTGCCTCAAGATGAAACCACGGGTCATGCAGTCTCCGGCCCGCGCATGAGAGTTTGCGCAACCGCAGTCTCAGTTCCGTCTTCTGCCTTGCGCATCTACACAATGCCGCGCCCGGGCGCGCCGGAATATGTGTTTTTAAACAAATGGTTGCCATGTGGCATTAAACTAGGGCCGCTGGATTTCGGGGAACATCTGCGGGCTTCCCGGCGGGCCAGACGACCTAGGCAGCGCCAGACACCCCTCAGGCCCCGCCCCCCAGGGCGCGGCGGCCCTCCGGTGGCCAGGCACCGCCCCGGCGTTGCCGGTCAAAGCGCAACGGCGCCGGATCGGACCGCGTCTGCCAACCGCTCCAGTGCCAGACCCAGCTTTTCGTCAATGACATGCAGATATTGCGTCCAGTCGTCGATATGCTTGACGTCTTCCCGCCCATCCGAGATCCCCCGCAATCCGATCAGCGGGATCGCGTACATCTGGCAGCACCGCAGGATCGCGAAGGTTTCCATATCCACCATGTCCGCTCCGATGGCGGCATAGGCCTCGACGCCCGAGACGATGTTGGCCCCGGTCGACAGCGACGCTGCGGCAATGCCGGGAATGACGAAGGGCAACGGGACCTCCCGCGGCAGATCCAGCAACGGCGTCCGGCCCTTTTCGATGCCGAAGGGCGATGCGTCCATGTCGCGATAGGACACCAGCGATGCCTGGTAGACCTCGGTCTGCTCCAGCACGGCCGATCCGGCCGAGCCCAGCGACACCACCAGATCCGGCAGCGCCGCCCGGGCCTGCAGCCCGGCCAGTTGCGCCGACAGCTGGACGGCGGCCTCGACCGGTCCGATCCCGGTCATCAGCGGAACGATCTTCCGCTTCAGGCAGTCGCCGTATTCCGCCGCCGCCGCCATGACGAACAGCACCCGCTTGCCATCGATCTCTTCAATACGCATCTGGTTCTTCCTTCCGATCTGCCGCCCAATGGCCCAGGTGGCGGCCCGGGGCAAGGCGGCTCTGCCTCCCGGGTGACCGGGCCTGGCTTATTCCTTGAAACTCAGCTCGGTCAGCAGCTTGCGGACGGCTTCTGCGGGTTCTGACAGCGGCAGGTTGGCCGAGGTGCAGATCGCCATATGCACCGCCATCACCGGCTTGCGGATCCGGTAAGAGGCAAGCTCGGGCATCCGGCGCAGAAACGGCAGGGTCGCCGAACGCGGCAGGATCGTGCCCCCCAGCCCCTGCGCCAGCGCCCCCGCCAGCACCGAGGGGGATTCCGTCTGCGCCACGACATCAGGATGCAACCCCAGCCGCCCGAGCGCCGTATCCACGACCTGCCGCAGCGTGTGAATGCGCCCCGGCAGCACCAGCGGCCCCGAAATCGCCTGCTCCAGCGTCACCTCGGCGTCCTCGGCCGCCATCGGACGGGCGGTCAGCAGATGCAGATCCTCGCTGAAGAAGGGCTCCAGCTGGGTGCCGGGAATGGCGCCGGGATTGAAGATCAGCGCCATGTCGGTCTTGCCCGCCATGATCTGTTCGCTGATGCTGCCGCCGCCGACGCTTTCGTTGATATGCAGCACGATGCCGGGATGGCAGCGGCGGACCTCGCTCAGCAGCGCCGGCGCCAGCGCCGCGCCCAGCCCCAGCGGCGCCAGCGCCACCGTGACGACGCCCGCCAGGTCCTCTCCGGCGCCGCGGACCTCCAGCAGGGCCTGGTCCAGCTGCTTCTGGATCGTCAGGCAGTGGCGGTACAGCATCCGCCCCGCCTCGGTCGGCACGACGCCGCGCTTCGAGCGCACCAGCAGCGGCTTGCCGAAATGCTGTTCCAGCGCCGCGATCTGCTGGCTGAGGGCGGGCTGGGCGATGTTGAGAAGGCTGGCCGCCCGCGTGATGCTGCCAATGTCAATGACCTTCGCAAAAGCCTGAAGCCTCCGGGTATCCATCTGCCTGCTTTTTAACCTCTTTGCGCCGCTTTTGGAAGATTTACCATCTTTTTGAAAACGCATAACAAAATGCAATCATATCAGATGGAAGCCGCCTCTTTCGCCGCAGCTTTGACCATTTGACCTCAACCCATAGAGCAGAACCCTGCGGACTGCATCCCGGAAAATCCACTGCCGCCGATCTGCGGGGGCTGTTGCCTCAACATCCGGGAGACTTGCATGTCAGTCATTCGGAACCTTCTTCCGGGCGGCTGCGCCCCCTTGGGGGATGGCCGGTTCCGGGAGGGCCAGCCGGACACCGGCGCGCCCGGCAGCAGCACGGGCGCAGCCCCCGGCCAAGAGCCACGGTCGCATCCCGGATCGTACTGGCGTCAGTCGCCAATCTGCAACGGCGCGACGGCCCCCCAGACACGGCCGCACTGACCCTGACGGATAAAGATCCAGCCCGCCGCACCACGCATGCGATTGCCGATGCAGGCCACCAGCCGCCCGAAGCCGTACTGAAGAGGACCGCCCCCCCAGAAGACCAGATCCGGCGGGTTCAGACCCGGGACGGCGTGCCGGCGGCCAGCAAAAGCGCCCGTGTGGTCTGCCAGGCCTGCTCGACCAGCGCCTTGGTGACCCGTTCGGCCTCGTCTGCATGGCCGGCGCGGATTTCGGCGATCATGGCGCGGTTGCTTTCGATCATCTCGGCCACCAGGCCGCTGGCCCCGCGATAGGCACGGTAGCGATAGCGCAGCGCCGGCTTGTCGAGCTGCCCCAGCAGACGCGCCAGCACGCCATTGCCGCAGTTGTCATGCAACAGCGCCGTCATGCGCACGTTGGCATCAAAGGCGGCCTCGCTGTCGTGGGCGGCATGGGCGGCGATCATTGCCGTCAGCTCGGCATCCAGCGCATCGGCGACGCGCACCCGGTCGGGACGGCCCGCCAGAAGCCGGCTGCAGGTACCCTCCAGCGGGATCCGGCAGGCCGAGATTTCATCCAGCATCGCCACCGACATGTCCGTGACCCGCGCCCCGAAACGCGGGCGGCGCTCGACCAGACCGCGGGTTTCCAGAATCTGCAACGCCTCGCGCAGCGGCGAGCGCGACACGCCGTAGACCGCGCACAGCTCCAGCTCGCGCAGCTTTTCGCCGGGGGCGAAGGTCTCTCGGATGATCGCATCTTCCAGCCGGTCCGCCAGTTCCAGCCCGATCGGGCGCAGCACGAGGGTCTGGTCGGTGTCCAACAGGGCCTTCATCTTTTTCCAAACATCAGATCCGCGATTCCGAGGAGTACCACGGTCAGAACGATCGAAACAGTCGAGACGGCCGCGGCCTCCGGGGTGAAGTTGAAGCGCAGGTAGTCATAAAGCTGGATCGGCAGCGGCGCCGATCCCGCC
>NZ_JBXXRN010000006.1:0-229853 GCF_057380705.1 Pseudooceanicola sp. NS-SX9
ATCTTGTCGCGGACAGCCTTCAGCTTTTCGATGACATCGGGATGGTCCGCGATCAGGCAGCCGCTATCCTTGACGTCGGGCTTCAGGCTGGTCAGCGTCATGCCGCCCTCGGCCAGGCCCATGGTGACGACATGGGCCTGGGTGCCCGCGACGATGCCCTTGACGCCCTGTTCGACCGCGCCGCCGGTGATCTTTTCCACGTTGTCCATGACCAGACCCGGCGCCTGTTTGCACTGGTTGATATCGACACCGAAGGCGGCCGCCCCCGGGAAATCGCCCATCGCCTTGAAGATCCCCCCGTTCGAGCCCGAAGACGCCGCAAAGATCCGGTCCGTCCCGCCCGAGGCCATCACCGTGCCGCGCTGCTGGCCCTTGGCCGGGTCGGCAAAGGGATTGTCGCCGCCGATCCAAAGGCTGGGTGCGATGTCGATCTTGGGATTGACGTATTTGGCGCCGGCGGCAAAGGCATCGGTGTAGCGGTGGATGAAGGGGATATCCATGGCGCCGATGGTGCCGACGCGGCCGGTTTCGGTGGTCATTGCGGCCTCGGCCCCGGCCAGAAAGTTCGCCTCGTATTCGCGGAAGACGGAGCAGTAGATGTTGTCCGCCTTGACCGCCGGGCAGCTGTCGATGGCCAGGAACTGCTTGTCGGGATGCTTGGCCGCGACCTGGGGCAGGATGTCATCATATTCGAAGGTGATCGCCACGACGATATCGGCCTCGTTGGCGGCGGCCTCGAGGTTCTGCAGCTTTACCGTGGGGTCGTTGCTTTCATAGACCTTGTAGTCCCAGCCCAGCTCCTTGGCGACGCGGGCACCGCCCTCGGCGCCGGATTTCAGGAAGTCGTTGACGCTGACGGGGTTGGCGGAAACGAAGATCAGCTCTTTCGCCTGGGCGGTTGCAGTGCATGCCAGGGTGACAAGGGCGGTGGACAAAAGAATATGGCGCATGGCGTCTCCGGGACGGGGCCGGGGCGTGACCATACCCGACCGGATGGAACCGGAAGGCCGTGGCGCACTGAAATCGCTCACGAAATTCTTCCCTCGGGTCACAGAGACTTGAGTGATGTTCCACAGGCAGCCTGTCAAAGCCTGCCTGCCGATGCCCGCTGCCGCGCGGGGCAGCGCCCGGAAAATGGCATCTTGCCCCCAGAATTGCCCAATGCGCGGGCGAATGGGAAACGCCTCAGGCCGCGAGACCGGTCGAGGCGCGCTCGGCCCGGGAGGGCCGCACCTGCGCCGCCGCCAGCGGCCGTCCGGTCGCGCCCACGGGCGACATCCGCAGTTTGGCGATCATGGTGCCGACGCCCAGGGCCCCGGATGCCCCGCGTCCCGCAACCTGACGCGACGATGGCCTGCAACGCCCCCGCCGCCAGGATCCCGCCCGAGGCAATGGCCGCCCCCTGCGCCGCGCATGACCGCCAGATCCCGCATCCCCCCGCCCCGCCGGATCAGAGCCAAAGCTGCAATGCACCCCTGGCCGGATCAGCGCATTGGGCGGGTCCGTCCCCTGGGTCGCGACCGCCCTGCGAAGACGGGCGGACGGGTGGCTTTCTGGGTGCTGGCGCCGGGACGGGCCACGATTTCGCGGGCCGGATCGCCGCCAAGACAGGTGATACGGCGATGACCCAACCTGCCGCGATACGTCACCGCAGCCTCGATCCCGGGGCGCCGATCAGTCCGCACCGCATGGCTGGCCGCCGGGCAGGTCCTGGCGGATCCGGGTCACCGGATGGCCTGCCCCGATCCGCGATGTCTTCCCCGAGGCGGTCACCGTATTTGGGGGCTCAGCCCGGCCGTCCGCTTGTCGCGCCATCCCCTGCAATGAAGCGCCTGACCTTGAAGGCGGACGGGTCGATGGCGCTGGCGCCCTGCACGATCCGCTGCGCGACCGCTTCGCCGATGGCGACAGTATGCGTGAAGCCGTGGCCCGAACAGGACGAGACCACCATCACCCGATCCAGCGCAGGATGGTCGTCGATGAGACCGCCTTAATCGGGCGTGTTGGTGTACAGACAGGTGCCGCTGCTGACCACCGGCCCGGGCGCCCTGACATGCGGCGCCAGGTGCCTGTCGAAAAGGCTTCGGCCGCGCCGGACCTCAGAGACGGATCGGCATGCTGTTGATCGATGTCGGGGCCTTCACGGCCTGCCATGATCCTGAGCCCTTTGCGCCATGCGCAGAGGCAGCACGCAGCTGCGTGTCGATCCGCGCCTCGGGACGCAGATCGCCCGCATTCGGTTCCAAATGGCCACGATCCGTGTGGCGGACGGATCTGAACCGGGGATAGCGGCTTCGCAGTTCGTTGGCATCCCTGAGGGGCAGGGCATGCCGAACCGGTCCGCCATGTCGATAGAGGACGCCAGGAAATCGGTCGCTTCATGCAAGGGCGTGGCCCCGACCGAAGGAGAGCCGACAATCAGGGTACCGGATCGGATCAGAAGAGTGTCGTCGTATTCCGCTGCCAGATCCGCGCCGATCTCCGGCGACCGGCGCGCCAGAGGGACACAGGCCGATCCTTCAGCCACCGCCCCGCGGGTGATGCGCGAACCGCTGTAGCCGGACCCGTTGTTATGCTGTGCCCGGAACATGCGCTGGCCAAGGCCCGCTTCCTGTCGGGCGCCCCCCGGCGCCCGACAGGAAGGGCTGCCGTTTTCCGTCAAGGACCTGATCGCCACGGAAGGCCAGCGCACCACCAAGGGGTCGCGCCTCTTTGCCGACAACCTGTCGAAGGAAGACGGCGTGTCCGGCGCCGGCGGCATCCTGATCGGCAAGGCCCCCACGCCCCAGTTCGGCCACAAGCCAGAGGCAACCTCGCCCCTCTCGGGCCGCACGCTGCACCACACCCATCCCGACCGCACACCCGCCGTATCCTCCTGTGGTTCTGCCGCGGCGGTTGCGGCGGGGATGGCAGGGCTGGCCATCGCCAGCGTGCCAGCGGTGGCCAGCAGCTATACCTCGGAAGAGGTCGATCCGGGCGCTCGCGCCAACAGTATCTAAGTTTCGGGCGCGGCCTTCGGCGGCTTGTCGGGGCGGGTGGCCTTTATGATCGGCCTTTTCTCCACCCTGCCGCGGCCACGCGGCCGGCGGGGGCCTATCGCGCACAGGCGCCGACGCTCTAGCGGCAAGTCTATGACCTGAGCGGTGCGGGGCCGGGGTGACTTTGGGGCGCGGCGGGCTGGACAAGTGTCGGCTGTGGCCTCGCGCTGTTGCTGGCGGGGGTCCTGGCGCTGCTGCCCCGGCAGCCCGGAACTGTCGGCCCCGGGGCCCGTACAAATCCGAGCGATGGCGCCGCTGGCCGGCAGCCCCTTTTCCAGCCGCCGCGCGCCCTTTGCCGCCGGTTGGCTGCAACCGGCAGCGGGCGGCCGCGACCGGTGGCCACGCCGCTCACCCGCATCTGCCTGCGGGCCGCTTTGCCTCCGACACAGGCCATCCGCCCGCTGCCACGGCAACCGGGTCAGCGTTCCCTCCGGGCGGAGTGTCGCAGAATTTTCGTCCGCTTTTTTGATTCATGTCATTTATGAATTGATTCGAGCGATCAATTCAGAATTGATGGCCCCATGCATCAGAAAGACCTCGTCACCTTTCTCCGAGTCGCCGAGGCCGGGTCCGTCACCCTGGCCGCCGAGACGCTTGGCCGCTCGCAGCCCTCGGTCACCCGCTGCCTGCAGGAGCTGGAGGCGACGCTGGGCTTTGCGCTGTTTGAACGCGCGGGCCGGCGCATCACCCTGACCCCCGAGGGCGTCGCCTTCGAGGAAGAGGCCCGCCGCCTGCTGGCGCTGTTTCAGGACCTGCCCTTCCGCACCCTGGAACGCGCCCGCGGCACCGCGCAGACGATGTCGGTTTCGGCCACCTATGCGCTTGGCACCGGGCTGGTGCCCCATGCGCTGGCCCGCTGGCCCGAGGCCGAACGCCCCGCCGAATTCCGCCTGGTGCAGGCCGCCCCCAATGCGGTGGCGCAGGACCTCTTGTCGGGCCATGCGCGCATCGGGCTGGCCTCGTTGCCCCTCGACGTGCCGGGCATCACCGCCGAGCGGCTGTTCCGTGCGCCGCTGGTCGCGGCCCTGCCCGCCCACCGCGCCGACGAATTCCCCGAAGGCCAGCCGGTGGCGCTGGCGCAGGTGGCCTCAGAGACGATCGTGACCATGCTGGACCAGACCCGGTTGCAGGGCCGCATCCGGCAGGCGCTGGATGCCGCGAATGTCCATCCCGGCCGTGCGATCCGGGCGAATTCCTCGGTTTCGGCGCTGCAATTCGCCCGGTTGACCGGCGCCACCGCCATCGTCGAGCCGATCACCGCCTACGGCACCTGCCCCTCGGGCGTCATCCTGCGTCCGCTGGCCGAGACCATCGACTTTACCTTCGGCTTCTTCGCCGCCGCCGGCATGTCGGATGCGCGCGGCACGCAGGAATTCTTCGACCGCTGCGAGGAGGCGCTGTTCGCGCTGGTGCCGCAGGTCGGCCGCCTTGACGGCGCTTCCCATTCCAAGATCAGAGACTGACCCATGACCCAGACCCCCATCGGCCTTCCCGCCCTTGAACGCCGGCTTGCCAAGGATCTGCAGCTGCTCGAGATGCCTGCGAAATCCTGGGTGCCGGCGCGGATGCGTGACGGCGCGCGGGTGCGCGACGTGATCTTCGTGGGCGCGGGCATGTGCGGGCTGGCGGGGGCGGCACGGCTGCGGCTGGCGGGTGTCGACAACGTGGTTCTGTATGATGCTGCGCCGAAGGGGCTGGAAGGCCCCTGGGACACCTTCGCGCGGATGAAAACGCTGCGCTCGCCGAAAACCCTGTCGGGGCCGTGCCTGGGCCTTCCGGCACTGACCTTCCGCGCCTGGTTCGAGGCCCAGTGGGGCGAAGAGGCCTTTGACGCCCTGGGCAAGATCCCGAAGGGCCAGTGGATGGATTACCTGCGCTGGTACCGCGCGGCGCTGGCGCTGCCGGTGGTCAACGATACCCGCGTGAGCGGCGTCGAGGATGCGGGCGAGGGGCTGATCGCCGTCACCCTGCAGGATGCCGATGGCGTACGTGTCGAACATTGCCGCCACCTGGTGCTGGCGACGGGCCGTTCAGGGCTGGGCGGTGGCGCGGTGCCGGGCTTCCTGCAGAAGGTCGATCGCCGCTTCTGGGCGCATTCCGCAGATGACATCGACTTTGCCGCGCTGAAGGGCAAGCGGGTGATCGTGATCGGGGCGGGCGCCTCGGCCATGGACAATGCCGCCACCGCACTGGAGGCAGGCGCCGCGCAGGTCGACATGCTGATCCGCCGCAAGGAGATGCCGCGCGTCAACAAGATGACCGGGATTTCCAGCCAGGGCGTCGTGCATGGCATCCGCGCCCTTCCCGATGCGTGGAAGTTCCGCTTCAACGATTACGTCAACAGCCAGCAGGTGCCGCCGCCGCGCAGCTCGACCCTGCGGGTCACCGAACATCCCAATGCCCGCATCTTCCTGGGCTGCCCGGTCGAGGACGTGACCGAGACGGGCGGGCAGATCACCGTGAAGACCCCTCATGCCGATTTCGAGGCCGATTTCGTCATCGCCGCCACCGGCTTTCGCAACGATTTCACCGGGCGGCCGGAATTCGCCGCCTTCTCTGGCGCGATCCGCACCTGGAAGGATGGCGTCTATACCCCCGACATGGGCCGCGCCGTGCCCTTCATGGTGGATGCGCCCTATCTGGGCGACGACTACCAGTTCCTGGAAAAGACCCCGGGCGCCTGCCCGATGCTGGCGCGCATCCATTGCTTCAACGATGCCGCGATGCTGAGCCACGGCAAGCTGTCGGGCGACATTCCGGCGATTTCCGCAGGCGCCGACCGGCTGATGCGCGGCATCGTGTCGGACCTGTTCACCGCCGACGTGGAAACCCATTTCGCCGGCCTTCAGGCCTATGACACGCCCGAACTTCAGGGCGACGAATGGGTCGATTCCACCCCCTCCCTGCTGGAGAGCGCGAAATGAAGACCCTGACCGGACGCGAAGATTTCATCACCCTGAACGGCTGCCGCTTCCGCTATCGCATCGGCGGAGAGCAGAATGCCGAAACGATCATCCTGCTGCATGGCGGGCGCGGCGCGGGGGATTATCTGGGCGAATGGGCGGCCTATTCGGCGCTGTGCGACCGCTATCGCGTCATCGCCTATGATCAGCGCGGCTGCGGCCTTTCGGACATCGCCTATCCGATGAACTTCCGCCAATATGCCGATGACCTGGATGCCTTCCGCCGCCATTTCTGCGGCGAGGACGGCAAGATCATCCTGCAGGGTGGCAGCTTTGGCGGCATGATCGCGCTGACCTATGCGGTGCATTACCAAGAGCACCTCAGCCACCTGATCCTGCGCGGCACCGCCCCCAGCCACCACCACGAGGCCGAGGCGATCGAGACCTTCAAGGCGCGCCTCGACAAGGTCCCGAATGCCAGCGAAGAGATGATCGACAAGCTGTTCGGCACCACGATCACCGACGACACCGAATTCCGCCTGATCTGGTTCGCCCTGCAGCCGCTTTATTACGAGGTCTTCGACCCGAACGCGGCGCTGGAGCGCACGCGCAGCATGCATCTGCACGCCGAAACCCATAACGAGATGTTCCGCGAGAAGGAACATGACCTGCGCGACGCGCTGCGCAAGATGACCGTGCCCACCCTTGCCTTCTGCGGCGAAAAGGACTGGATCTGCCCGCCCAGCCAGACCCGGCTGATCGCCGAGCTGTGCCCGAATGCCACCGGCTGGCTGGTGCCTGGCGCCAACCATTCCTGCCACCACGAACAGAACGCCCTGGTGCTAGAGCGTATCCGCGCCTTCCTGCAAGGACCCACGCCATGACCGGCTTTGTCCTGCGCCGTCTGGGAGAATCCCTGCTGGCCGTCTGGGGCGTGGTGACGATCGTCTTCTTCGTCACCCGGGTGCTGGGCGATCCGGCGGCCCTGCTGCTGCCCATCGGCGCCAGCGCCGCCGACATCGCGGCACTGCGCAGCCAGCTGGGCCTCGACCAGCCGCTGGTGGTGCAATACGGCCAGTTCCTGTGGCATGCCGTGCAGGGCGATTTCGGGATCTCGTTCCAGCACAGCCGCCCCGCCATGCAGGTGGTGCTGGAACGCCTGCCTGCCACCGCCCTTCTGGCCTTCACCGCCATTGCCTTCGGCCTGGTGATCGGCGGCATCGCGGGATCGGTTGCCGCCCTGAAACGCGGCAAGGCAATCGAACTTCTGGTGATGGCCGTCGCCCTTCTGGGCCAGGCGACGCCGGTGTTCTGGCTGGGGATCATGCTGATCCTGTTCTTCGCCGTCGACCTGGGCTGGCTGCCGACCGGCGGCTACGGCAGCTGGCAGAACCTGGTGCTGCCCGGCTTCACGCTGGCGGTCTTCGTCTCGGCCTCGATCGCGCGGCTGCTGCGCTCTTCCATGCTGGAGATCCTGCAGGAGGATTACATCCGCACCGCCAAGGCCAAGGGCCTGCTGCGCCCGACGGTCTTCTTCTGGCACGTCGCGCGCAATGCGCTGATCCCCGTGGTGACCATGACCGCCATCCTGACCGGCGAACTGCTGGGCGGCTCGGTGGTGACGGAAACCGTGTTCTCCTGGCCCGGCATCGGGCGGCTGATCATCCAGGCGATCGAGGCCAAGGACTTTCCCGTCATCCAGGCCGGCATCACCCTGATCGCCACCCTTTTCGTGCTGATCAACTTCCTGGTCGACCTGCTCTATGGCGTGCTCGACCCGCGCATCCGCGCGAACCGCTGAAAGGGCCCGGGCGATGAAACATTTCTTCCGAGACCTCTGCCGCTCGAAGGCCGGGCTGTTCGGCGCGGTGATGCTGACGATCATCGTGCTGCTGGCGGTCTTTGCGCCGCTGCTGCACCTGCCGGACCCGACCCGGGGTGATCTGCGCGCGCGCCTGGGCGCACCCACCTGGAGCGGCCTCTTCAGCCCCGGCAAGCATCCCCTTGGCGCGGACGAGGTGGGCCGTGATATCCTGTCGCGGCTGATCTACGGATCGCGCATGACGCTGATGGTGGCGACGACCGCCGTGGTGCTGGGCGGGATCGTGGGCACGGTGCTGGGCATCCTGGCGGGCTACAAGGGCGGTCTGGTCGATCGCATCCTGATGCGGCTGGTCGATATTCAGCTGGCCATTCCGCTGATGCTGCTGGCGCTTCTGGTGGTGGCGGCCCTTGGGCCCTCGATTACCAATGTGGTGCTGGTGCTGGCGCTGACCTCGTGGATCCGCTACGCGCGGATCATCCGGGCGCAGGTGCTGTCCCTGCGCGAACGCGAATTCGTCCAGTCGGCGCGCGCCATCGGTGCCTCGACCGCGCGGATCATGTTCCTGCACATCCTGCCCAACGTGCTGACGCCCGCACTGGTGGTGGGCACGCTGGAACTGGCGCGCGTCATCATCATGGATGCGGCGCTGTCGTTCCTGGGCCTGGGCGTCCAGCCCCCCACCCCGTCCTGGGGGCGGATGCTGGCGGATGGCCGCGTCTATCTTTCCTCGGCCTGGTGGACGGTGACCTTCCCCGGCCTTGCCATCGTGCTGACCGTGCTGTCGGTGAACCTGTTCGGCGACTGGCTGCGCGATTACTTCGACCCCAAGACACGGAGCGCCAAATGAGCCTCGATACCACTGCCCCCCGCCCCCGCATTGCCCGCCTGAAGGCCGCGATGGCCGAGAAGGGCATCGACGCACTGGTCTCCTTCAAGCCCGAGAACACCTTCTACATGTCGGGCTTCAACCCGGTGCTGTATTCCCACCCGGTGGTGATGATCCTGCCCGCCGAGGGCGAACCCACCCTGCTGGTCCACGCGCTGCGCGATGCCCATGGCCGCGCCGAAGGGTTCGTTCAGGACACCCGCGCCTATGGCGTCTGGTCGACGACGAAAACCATGGGCCCGACCTGGCCCGAGGCGCTGCAGAAGATCCTTGGCGAAAAGGGGCTGGAAAACGCCACCCTGGCGATGGAGGCCGACAGCACCCCCATCGCCCGTTGGCAGCAGGTGCAGGGGCTGGTGCCCGGCGCGACGCTCGCCGACAGCTCCAAGCTGATCGACCGCTGCCGCCTGGTGAAGGATGCCGACGAGATCGAGATGGCCCGCATCGCCGCCGATCTGGCGGACCGCGGCATGGATGCGGCCATCGCGGCGCTGGCCGCGGGCGGCACCGAGCGCGAGGCCCACACCGCCTCGCTGATCGCGATGAACGCGCACTGGACCCAGGTTCTGCCCGACACGGTCGAGGTGGCCGATTTCGGCGGCCTGGAGGGCGGCATGGTCAACGGCCTGGCGACCTGGGTGCTGTCGGGTGATCGGATGTTCCGCAACTGCGACAACTCAATCAAGCGCAAACCGCTGCCCGGGGAAACCGTGGCGATCTTCATCTGGACCGTGGCCAACGGCATCCATGCCGAGAACGAGCGCACGGTGGCCATCGGCGCCCTGCCCGATGCCCGCCGCCGCGCGCTGGAGACGATCCTGTCGATCCGCGATGAAATCACCCCGGTGATGAAACCCGGCACCCCCCTGGCCGAGCTTTACAACATCACCAGGACGGGCCTGATCAAGGCGGGCTATGATGCCAATATCCCCGGCCGCATCGGCCATACCATCGGCATCGGCGCACACGAACATTTCTCGCTCGACGGCAAGACCGATGTCATTCTGGAACCCGGAATGCTGTTCACCCTGGAACCCAACCTGCGCGTGCCCGATCAGGGCGTGGCCACCCAGATCAGCGACACGATCCTGATCACCCAGGATGGCCACGAATACCTGACGAAATCGCGCGGCGGCTATATCGAGGTCTGACGTGGCGCTCCTGGAGATCAAGAACCTGACAGTCCAGTTCGACAGCCCCGGCGGGGTTGTCCATGCGGTCAACGACCTGTCCTACAGCGTCGAGGCCGGTGAAACGCTGGGCATCGTGGGCGAAAGCGGATCGGGCAAGTCGGTGCATATCCTGGCGCTGCTGGGTCTGCTGCCGACGCCTCCGGGGCGGATCGTTTCGGGCGAGGCCTGGTTCGATGGCCGCAACCTGATGGCGCTTTCGGATCGCGAGCTGCGCGAGATCCGTGGCGGTCAGATCGGCATGGTCTTCCAGGATCCGATGTCTTCGCTGAACCCGGTGCTGACGGTGGGCCGCCAGCTGAAGGAGGTCCTGGTGCGCCATACCCCCCTGCGGGGGCGGGCGCTGAAGGACCGCATGGTGGAGCTGCTGGACATCGTCGGCATTCCCCACCCCGAGGCGCGCATGTCGCAATATCCGCACGAATTCTCGGGCGGGATGCGGCAGCGGGTGATGATCGCCATCGGCATGGCCTGCAATCCCCGCCTGCTGATCGCCGACGAGGCGACGACGGCGCTGGACGTCACCGTGCAGGCCCAGATCCTCGACCTGGTGCGGCAGCTGAAGGAAGACTTCGGCACCACCGTCATCTGGATCACCCATGACATGGGCGTGGTGGCGGAACTGGCCGACACGATCCAGGTGATGTACGGCGGGCGGATCATGGAACGCGGCCCCGTGCGCCCGGTCTTCCACGATCCGCGCTCGGCCTATACCTGGGGCCTGCTGAATTCGCTTCCCGATGAGGGCGCGCGGACGCAGCGGCGGCTTTACCAGATCCCCGGCAGCCCGCCCAACATGGCCCATCCCCCGGCGGGCGATCCCTTCGCCCCCCGCAACCCCTTCGCCACGGCGCGCTGCTGCACCGAAATGCCCCCCCTGCGCGCGGTGGGCGATGTGCCCGGCCATCAGGTTGCCGCCTGGTATGACCTGCCCGCCCTGCTGGCCGCCCGGAAGGAGGAAACCCTATGACCGTCCCCCCCGTGCTTGACGTCAACGGGCTGATGCGCAGCTACGGTGGCGGCAAGCCTCTGTTCGGCAAACCCAAACCGGTGATCCATGCGATCAACGACGTGTCCTTCCAGATCGCCGAGGGCGAGACCCTGGGCCTGGTGGGCGAAAGCGGCTCGGGCAAGTCGACGATCGGCCGGGCCGTGCTGCACCTGGAAACCCCCGACGCGGGATCGGTGCGCTTTCGCGGGCAAGAGCTGACGACGCTGGATGCGACGGCGCTGAAGCCCTTCCGGCGGCAGATGCAGATGATCTTTCAGGATCCCTATTCGGCGCTGAACCCGCGCATGAAGGTGGGCCGTTTCGTGGCCGAACCCATGGTGGTGCATGGCACCGAAAAGGGCAGCGCGCTGCAGGACCGGGTGGCGGATCTGTTCCGCATGGTGGGCCTCGATCCCGCCTTCATGACGCGCTATCCGCATGAATTCTCGGGCGGGCAGCGGCAGCGGATCAACATCGCCCGCGCCATCGCCCTGAACCCCGCCTTCATCGTCGCGGATGAACCGATCACGGCGCTCGACGTGTCGATCCAGGCGCAGATCGTCAACCTGTTCCAGGATCTGCAGGACCAGCTGGGCCTGGCCTATCTGTTCATCGCCCACGACCTTTCCATGGTGCGCTACCTGTGTTCGCGCGTCGCGGTCATGCTGCGCGGCCGCATCGTGGAACTGGCCCCGACCGAGCAGATCTTCAGCGATCCGCGCCACCCCTACACCCGCGCCCTGCTGGCCGCGATCCCGGTGCCCGATCCCGACCGCCGCCGCCCCGACCGGCCCGTCTTTGACGTGGCCCGCAACATCCCGCCGCGCGACGCCCCCCTGACCGAAGTCGCGCCCGGTCACTTCGTCCTGGACCACCCGACCTCATAAGGACCGGCCCGCACGGGGCCCAAGGTTCATTCCACCAACCAGACCACGACAGGGAAACACCATGACCTACATGTCCCGACTGCTCGCTTCTGCCGCCCTGGCCACGGCCCTGGCCGTGCCTGCCTTCGCAGAAGATGTCACCATCGCCCAGACCTCGGCGATCAACACGCTTGACCCGCATGGCTCGGCCTCGGTGGGGCTGGACCTGTCGGTCCTGAGCCACATCTACCCGACGCTGATCCTGCGGGCGCCCGACTACAGCCTGCAGCCGTCGCTGGCGACGAAATGGGAAGCGGTGGATGACCTGACCTGGAAATTCACCCTGCACCCCGGCGCCACCTTCGAAAACGGCGAGCCGCTGGATGCCGAGACCGTCGCCTGGAACATCAAGCGCGTGACCGACAAGGAACATCCGATGCGGATCTCCTCGTGGTTCAGCCAGATCAGCGGCGTCAACGTGATCTCTCCCACGGAATTCGAGATCAAGACCACGACCCCCTATCCGGCGCTGCCCGCGCAGCTGTCGATGTTCATGCTGCTGCCGCCGAAATGGGCCGAAACCCACAACCCGGTCACGGAAACCATGTCGGGGTTCCTCTACAAGGTGTCGGACTATGTGCCGGGCGATCACATCACCCTGGTGCCGAACGAAAAATACTGGGGCGACAAGAAGGCCCAGTTCGATCACGTCACCTTCCGCGTCATCCCCGAGACCGCCAGCCGCATCGCAGCCCTGATGGCCGGCGAGGTCGACCTGATCAACCAGGTTCCCACCAACGAGATCAAGCGCATCGACGACAGCGGCCATGCCCATGCCGGGGCGGTCGACAGCACGCGCTCGGTCTTCATCAAGTTCAACACCGAAAAGCCGCCGATGGACAACAAGCTGTTCCGCCAGGCGCTGAACTATGCGGTGGACAAGGACCTGATCGCCTCGGCGCTGTTCGACGGCAAGGCGACCGTGTCGAACTGCGAGGTGATGACCCCCGACTACTTCGGCTACAACCCGGATCTGAAGCCCTATGCCTACGACCCCGAAAAGGCCAAGGAGCTGATCAAGCAATCCGGCGTCGACCTGTCGAAACCGATCGAGTTCGAGCTGCCGACCTCGACCTATCTGCAGGGCGAGGAAGTCACCCAGGCCGTCGCCCAGATGTTCGAGGACGTCGGCGTCAAGACCGACATCCAGTCGATGGAATTCGGCACCTACCTCGACAAGTACCGCAAGGCGCATGACCTGGGGCGGCTGTCGCTGCTGGGGCAGGCCTGGCCCACCATCGACGCCGACGGGATGCTGACCATGTTCAAGCCCGGGAACCAGTATTCCTACTGGAACGACAAGGCCTTCGACGAACAGCTGGTGGCCGGCAGCGCCACCACCGACGAAGCCGCCCGCAAGGCCGCCTACAAGAAGGCGACCCAGATCATGTGCGACGAGGCCCCGGTGGTCTTCCTTTACGCGCAGCCCGCGACCTACGGCTATTCGGACCGCATCACCTACACGCCGCGCGGCGATGACTGGCTGCGGGCCTTCGACATGACGCCCGCCAAGTAAGCACGATCTCCCCGACTGGCGGCAGGGGCATCTGGCCCTTGCCGCCTTCTTTTTCTGTACCGGGAGGACGGGATGGACCTGTTCGCCAGCCACTTCGGCACCTATCAGATCGCGCGCGGCCCACAGGGCCCGCAGCTGCAGCCCTTTGCCCCCGATCCCGCGCCCTCGGCCCTGGGGGCGGGCTTTCTGGCGCTGGCCAGTCACCCGGACCGCATCGCCTCGGCGATGGTGCGGCGCGGCTGGCTGGCCGGGGATGGCGGCGCGGGGCGCGGTCAGGACGAATTCGTGCCCCTGACGCTGGATGCGGCCTGCGGCCTTGCGGCGCGCGAACTGGACCGGGTGCGGCGCAGCCATGGCAATGGCGCGATCTTCGGGGGCTCCTATGGCTGGGGATCGGCCGGGCGGTTCCACCACCCGCAAAGCCAGCTCAAGCGGCTGCTGGCGCTGGCGGGCGGGTTCGTGTCGGCGCGCAACACCTACAGCTATGGCACCGCCAAGGTGCTGATCCCCCACATGGTCGGCCCCGAAATGTCGGATCCCGGCACCTTCAACCCCAGCTGGGACCGGATCGTGGCGCATCGCCCCTTCGTGCTGTCCTTCGGCGGCATGAGGCTGGCCAATGCCCAGGTCGAGGCCGGCGGCACCGGGACCCACCGCACCCAAGGCTGGATCCGCGCCTTTGCCCAGGCCGGGGGAAGGATGCTGACGCTGTCGCCCGATGCCCGCGACGCGCCGATGGGCGATCACCTGGGGCTGAACGCGGGCACCGATGCGATTGCCATGCTCGCGATGGCCCATGTTCTGATCACCGAAGGGCTGGTCGACATCCCCGCCGTGTCCCGCATCGCCCAGGGCTATCCGCAGATCCGCGACCTGCTGCTGGGCCGCACCGACGGCCAGCCCCGCGATCCCGCCTGGGCCGAACCCCTGACCGGCCTGCCCGCCGGCACCCTGCGCGATCTGGCCCGCCAGCTGGTGCGGGGCCCGGCGCTGATCAACCTGGCCTGGTCGCTGCAACGGGCGGTGGCGGGCGAACAGCCCTATTGGGCGGCAGTGGTGCTGGCGACGCTGGCGGGCCAGATCGGCCGGCCCGGCTGCGGCATCGCCTGCGGCCTCTCGGCGGTCTCGTCGGTCGGCAACCCGCTGCGCCGCCTGAAGGGGCCGGCCTTCGAACAGGGCCCGAACCGCATCAAGGCCTTCATCCCCGTCGCCCGCCTGACCGAGATGCTGGAACGCCCCGGCGAAACGATCACCTATGATGGCGCCCCGCTGACCCTGCCCGACATCCGGCTGGTCTGGTGGGCGGGCGGTAACCCGTTCCACCACCACCAGGACCTGAACCGCCTGGCACGCGCCTGGCGCCGCCCCGAAACCGTGATCGTCCACGACAGCGTCTGGACCGCCACCGCGCGCCATGCCGATCTGGTCTTTCCCTCGGCCCTGCCGACCGAACGCGACGACATCGCCGCCAGTTCGCGCGACGACTGGATCATCCGCTCGACCCGTGTCAGCCCCCCGCCCGAAGGCATCGAGACCGACCACGAGGTCCTCGCCCGCATCGCCCGGCGCCTGGGGCTGCACGACGCCTTCACCGGCGGCCTGACGCCCGCGCAATGGATCGCCACGCTGTACGAAGGCTACCGCGCCGCCTATCCCGAACTGCCCGACTGGCAGAGCTTCTGCGCCCGCGGCCATGCCCGGCTGGCCGATCCCGCCCCCGAGGCCGTGCACCAGCCGCTGGAGGCCTTCGTGCGCGCGCCAACCACCCATCCGCTGAGCACCCCCAGCGGCCGGATCGAGCTGCTGCCGCCGCTGCTGAGCCGCCCCGACACCCGGCTGGGCGCCCCCCTGTGCCAGGTCCGCCCCGCCGATGCCGGAGAGGACCCGGCGCTGCCGCTGCGCCTGCTGTCGCCCCAGCCCGAAGCGCGCCTGCACAGCCAGCTTGACAGTGCCCCCGCCGCCCATGCCGCGCGCCGCGACGGCGCCGAAGAGGCCCGCCTGCATCCGCAGGAGCTGGCGCGCGCGGGGCTGGCCGATGGCGCGGCGGGCATCCTGGAAAACGCCCGCGGCGCGGTGCTGGTCTGCGTCACCGCCGATGCCCGGGTCAGGCCCGGCCATGTGGTGCTGCCGACGGGGGGCTGGTATCACCCCGTCACCCTGCCCGACGGCCGCCTGCTGGATCTGGGCGGCAATCCCAACGTGCTGACCCGCGATTGCGGCGCCTCGGAACTGTCGCAGGGCGCCAGCGCCGGCGGCGCGCGCGTCGCCCTGCGCCCCGCCCCTCAGAGCGTGAAGGCCGCGCGGAACGCCTCCAGCGCCGCTTCGGGGTCGCCCTTGGCAAAGCCCTCCAGCCCGACCGGACCGGCATAGCCCATCTGGTGCAGGGCGCGCGCCACGGCGGGCCAGGCGATCTCTCCTGTGCCGGGCTGGCAGCGGCCCGGCACATCGGCCACCTGGACCTCGCCGATCCAGGGCAGGCAGCGGCGGCACCAGTCGATCAGGTTCCCCTCGCCGATCTGGGTGTGGTACAGATCCAGGTTCAGCCGCAGCCGCGGATGATCCACCGCCGCCACCAGCGCCAGCGTGTCTTCGGTCCGCGCGAAGGGGACGCCGGGGTGATCAACGGGCAGGTTCAGGTTCTCAAGCGTGTAGGTCACGTCCAGCTCTTCGGCCAGCTCGCAGATCCGGCACAGCGTGTCGCGAGCCTGCAGCCACATGGCGCCGGTCACCTCGGTGCAGGGCACGACGGGCAGGCCGCCCTCGCCCAGGCCCGTACCGTGCAGGTTCAGCCGCTCCACGCCCAGCCGCTTGCCCACCAGCGCCGTTTCCCGCGCCGAGGCCAGCAGCATCTCGGCCCCCTCGGGATCGGCCAGCCGCCCCTGCAGGTAGCCGTTCATGATGGAAAACCGCGCGCCCGTGGCCTGAAGCCGCGCCAGGTCGTGGTCGGGCCAGTTCCACAGGCCCACGTCAAAGCCCATCTCGGCCAGACGCGCACAGCGCCAGTCCATCGGGCGGTCCGGCCAGAGCATCTCGGCGCAGGCGGCAAGTCGGAAAGGGTTCGTCACGCGAGATCTCCTGCTCACAAGAGGTGTTTGAGTTGCGGTGCAGGGAGGAAACGCCAGTGTCTTTTGGGTCCTGCCATGACGTTGAGGTAGTACATCTGGACGCCCGGGGGGGCGGCGCAGGGGTGGTGGCCGCGGGGGACCAGGACGACGTCGCCATCCGCTACGGCCATGGTCTCGTCCAGCTGGCCGTCGTCGGTATAGACCCGTTGCAGCCCAAAGCCGCAGCCCGGGTCCAGGCGGTGGTAGTAGGTTTCCTCGAGGTAGGTGATGCGGGGAAAGTCGTCCTCGTCATGGCGGTGGCTGGGGTAGCTGGACCAGTGGCCCGCGGGGGTGAAGACCTCGGTCACCAGCAGGCTGTCGCACCAGTCGTCGGCCTCCATGGCGATGTTGTTGATGTAGCGCGTGTTGGTGCCCTCGCCGCGGGCCGTCAGGGTGATCCCCTCGGGGCCGATGCGGCGCGCCGGATGGCCGCCCCGACCCGGTGCCGAACAGACCGCAAGGGTGCATTCGGTCGTGGCCTCGACGCTCCATTCGCTGCCGTCCGGAACATAGAGGCTGTGCGGCGGCAGGCGCTCGAAGACCGACATCCGCTCGCCCAGCTCGCCCCAGTCGCGGCCCGCGGCGGTGATCCGCGCCCGGCCCTCGACCAGCACCAGGATGACCTCACGCGGGCCGGTCAGCGCGGCGGTGCTCTCGCCCGGCCGCAGCCGGTGCAGGGAAAAGCCCACGTAGCGCCAGCCGGCGCTTTGCGGGGTGATGCGGTGGACTTCGCCATGCCGGCCGAAGGGTTTCTTCAGAAGGGGGCTCATGAGGGATCCTTTCAGTGGGGTCCGGGGCCGCCATGGCCCCGGGACGGCAGGTCAACAGGCCCGGAACCGGGCCGGGGGTGGCGCAACCAGGCGCCTCGTCCGGCCCTGCCCTGCGGCCCGCGGGGCGGGATGGGCGCGGCCCCTTCCGGGGCGGCGGCAAGTGGGCGGATGGCGCGGGGGCCAGAGCCCCGGGCGCCCCGCCCCGACAGCCCCTGCCGCCAGCGGGCCGGGGGCCAGGGTGGGGCCGAGCCCCCTCCGGGCCAGGCCGCGCCGCAGACCGGCGGGCGGCACGGGCCAGCCGTCGGTGCCACGCGGCCCGGCCAGCGCCCGGCGCGGGGCGGCCATCAGGCCACCGCCGCCGGGATCAGACCCGCCTCGGCCGCCATCTGCCGCAGGCTGCGCAACCCCATCTGCTGGTAATGGCGCGGATCGCGCAGGGCGCTGTCCTGCTCGGCCTCGATGACGATCCAGCCGTCATAGCCCGCCTCGGCCGCAGCCTTCAGCACCGGGGCAAAATCCACCACCCCCTCGGGATCGCCGGGCACGGTGAAGGCACCGCGCCGCACCCCCTCAAGAAAGCTCAGCCCCTGGGCGCGGACCTCGGCGGCGATGCCGGGGCGCACGTTCTTGCAATGGATATGGCTGACCCGGTCCATGTAGCGCGCCGCCAGAACCGCCGGATCGGCGCCGCCGAACCAGGCATGCCCGGTGTCCAGCAGCAGCCGCGTATGCGGCCCCGCCATCGCCATGAAACGCTCGATATCCGCCGCGCTCTCGATGATCGTGCCCATGTGGTGGTGATAGCCCATCGCCACCCCCTCCTCGCGGGCGATCCGCGACAGCTCCTCGTACCCGGCCGAGAACCGCTCCCAGCCGGCCTCCGACAGCACCGGCCGGTCATTGACCGCCACCGCATCCGTGCCATGCACCGTGTTCGAACATTCGCAGGCGTTGACATGGCTGCCACCGGCGGCACGGGTGAAGGCGATCCAGTCGCGCAGCCGGGCGACCTCGGTCTGCAGGTCGTTGACCAGCAGGTTGGTCGAGAACCACCCGGCCGCGAACCGCAGCCCGTAGCCATCCAGAACGGCACGCAGCGCGGGGCCGTCATCGGGCATCTTGTGGCCCTTCTCGATGCCGTCAAAGCCGATCTCGCGGCAATCGGACAGGCAGTCCGCAAGGCTCAGGTGGTCGCCGATCGACCAGTCGTCGTCATTGGACCAGGCAATGGGGTTGGTGCCGAACAGGATCATCGGTCTCTCCGTACAGGAAGGAAAAAGGGCAGGCGCCCGCCGTCAGTTGAGCAGCCGCTGCCGCGCGGCATTCTGCAGATAGCGCAGATGGGCGGCGCGGGTGCTCTCGGGGCCGCCGGTCTCGGGGACGGCCACGTCCCAGAAGCAGCCGGGCGCGCCGGACGCGCTCTGCAGGCCGGTGCCGGGGAAATCGCGGGCCTGGGTCTCGATGACCAGCACCGTGGGGATCTGACGCTGCCGCGCCGCCGCCAGCTCGGCCTCCAGCTGGTCGGTCCCGGCGACCTTCACCGCATGCGCCCCCATCGCCGCCGCATGCATCGCATAGTCGATCTCGGGCTGGGCCTCGACGGCGCAATCGACATACATGTTGTTGAACGCCACCCCGCCACAGCCCAGCGTCTGCAGCCGGTTGATGCAGCCGTAGCCGCGGTTGTCGGTCAGCACCACGGTGAAGGGGATCCGCCGCATCACCGCCGTCGCCAGCTCTGAATTGGCCAGCATGTAGCTGCCGTCGCCGACAAAGCAGATCACCTCGCGCTCCGGGCAGGCCAGCTTCAGCCCCATCGCACCGGCCACCTCGTAGCCCATGCAGCTGTAGCCGTATTCCATGTGATAGCCCCCCTGCCCCGCCTGCCACAGCAGCTTCAGCGCCCCGGGCATGGTGCCTGCCGCGCACAGCACCACCGCATCGGCGCGGCTGGCCCGCTGCACCGCGCCGATCACCTGCGCATCCGTCGGCAGCGCCGCCTGGGCCGCGGGCCGCGCACAATGCTGATCCACCGCCGCCAGCCAGTCCGCCCGCGCCGCCGCATCCGGCGGATCGCCCCGGTAGCCCTGCAACGCCCCCCCGAGCGCCTCCAGCCCCACCCGCGCATCCGCCACCAGGCTCTCGGCGCCATGCTTGGCGGCGTCATAGGCCTGGATGTTCAGCGCCACCAGCGGCACCCCGGCGCCGAACAGCGTCCGCGACCCGGTGGTGAAATCCTGCAGCCGCGTGCCGATGGCGATCACCAGATCCGCCTGCCGCGCCACCGCATTCGCCGCAGCCGACCCATCCACACCCGCCGCGCCAAAGTTCATCTCATGCGCTTGCGGCAGCGCCGACTTGCCGGCCTGCGTCTCGATCACCGGGATCCGGTGGCGCGTCGCGAAATCCGCCAGCATTGCCTCGGCCCCGGCATAGATCACCCCGCCGCCGCACACGATCACCGGCCGCCGCGCCGCCCGGATCCGCGCCGCCACCCGCGCCAGCTCGGCCGCATCCGGCGCCGGGCGGCGGATGTGCCAGACCCGCGGCGCAAAGAACGCCTCGGGAAAATCATGCGCCTCGGCCTGCACATCCTGGCAAAAGGCCAGGGTGACGGGGCCGCAGCCCGCCGGATCGGTCAGCACCCGCAGCGCCCGGGGCAGCGCGCTCAGCAGCTGCTCGGGTCGGGTGATGCGGTCGAAATAGCGGCTGACGGGCCGGAAACAGTCGCTGGCGCTGACCGTGCCGTCGTCGAAATCCTCGACCTGCTGCAGCACCGGATCCGGGCGCCGGCCCGCAAAGACATCCCCCGCCACGATCAGCAGCGGCAACCGGTTCACATGCGCCAGCGCGGCCGCCGTCACCACATTGGTCGACCCCGGCCCGATCGAGGTCGTCACCGCCATCGCCCGCCGCCGCTTCTTCGCCTTCGCAAAGGCGATGGCCGCATGGGCCATGGTCTGCTCGTTCTGGCCGCGCCAGGTCGGCAGCACCTCCTGCGCCTCCGCCAGCGCCGCCCCGATCCCCGCCACATTGCCATGGCCAAAGATCGCCCAGACGCCCTCGATGAACCGCTCACCGTCCTCGGTCTGCTGCACCGACAGCCAGCGCACCATCGCCTGCGCCGCCGTCATCGTGATGGTCTTCGTCATCCGCTCTTCCTCCCGGCCGCAACGGGCTTCCCCGTCATCTGGCCCAAAATACTCCGGGGGTGCGGGGGCTGGCCCCCGCCGCCGCCCCTTCAGGCGGCGCTGCGTCCCGCACGGGCCCGCGCGCCATCCCAGATCTCGCACAGCCGCCGGTAGCGGCCCGCCATCTGCGCCACCGCCTCCGCATCGCCCAGCCGGCCCGCCATCCACTCCCGCGCCGCAGCGCCAAAGATCGTCCGGCCCACCGCAAAGCCCTTCACCAGCGGATGCCGCGCCGCCACCGCGAAACTGGCCGCCAGCTCCGCCTCGGGCGCATCCAGCCCCAGCACCACGATGCCGCGGGTATGGGGATCGTTCTCCTCGATGGCGCGGATCGCCTCCGCCCAGGCCGCATCGCTCTGCAGCGGCTCCAGCTTCCACCAGTCGGGATGGATCCCGGCCGCGTAGAACTGCCGGATCAGCACCGCCGTCGTGTCCTCGTCCACCGGACCCACCTTCGAGGGGATGATCTCCAGCAGGCACTCCAGCCCGTTGCGCCGCCCCGCCGTGAACAGCCGCCGCACCGTCGCCTCCTGGGCCGCACGCAGGCCGGGATCATCCTGCGGATGGCAGAAGCACAGCACCTTGATGACATTCTCGCGCGCCCAGGCCCGGAGCCCCCCCAGATCCTCGCCCAGATCCGGCTCCAGCGTCAGCGGCCGCGAGCCCGGCCATTCACAGGGCCGCCCGATCCACAGCCCCGAGCCGCTGGCCGCCTGCAGCGCCTGCCGCCCGATCCGGTCATCGCACAGGATCCCGTGCCCCGGACGGCCCTCGGCCACCTGCAGCGCCGCGCGCAGGCACAGCGCCTTGAAGGCGCCACCCTTCGCAGGCGTATAGCCCGGCAGCTCTTCCAGCTGCATCCGGTGGTCGAAGGCAAAGACCCGCATCTCGGGCCAGTGGCCCTTGCGCGTGGTGGCCCAGTGCAGCTGGTCCAGCGCCGCATCATTGCGCAGATCCGGCCGCACGACCCCGCGCTCCAGGAAGAACTGCAGCTCTTCCCAGCTCGGGTAGGCCGGGGTGCAGCCATGGCGCGACACCGCGAAGGCGCCGCAGGCATTGGCGTATGTCAGCGCCACCGGCCAGTCCTCGCCGTCCAGCCAGCCCTTCAGCAGACCGGAAAAGAACCCGTCCCCCGCGCCCAGCACGTTGAACACCTCGATCGGGAAACCGGGGCCGCTCTGGCCCTGATCCAGGCTGTCGGGGATCGCGCCCTCGAAGGCCACGGCGCCCGCGGCACCGCGCTTGCACACCAGCACCGCATCGCTGACCGCCCGCACCGCCCGCAGCGCCGCGATCGTGTCGGTCGTGCCGCCGGCAATGTGGAACTCTTCCTCGGTGCCCACGATCAGGTCGAAATGGTGCAGCACCTGCTGCAACTGCGCCGTGACGGCGGCGCTTTCGACAAAGCGGCTCTCACCCTCGCCATGGCCCGCCACGCCCCACAGGTTGGGGCGATAGTCGATGTCCAGCGCCCGGCGCGCGCCATGTTTGGCCGCCAGCTCCAGCGCCTTCAGCACCGCCGCCCGGGTCCGCGGGTGGCTCAGATGCGTGCCGGTGGGCACCACCGCCCGGGCCCGCGCGATCAGCGCCTCGTCGATGTCATCCTCGCACAGCGCCATGTCGGCGCAGTTCTCGCGGTAGAAGATCAGCGGAAACTGCTCCGCGTCGCGGATCCCCAGGATCACCAGCGCCGTCAGCCGCTCCGGATCGGTCTTCACCCCCGCCGTCTCGACCCCCTCGCGCGCCAGTTCCTCAAGGATGAAGCGCCCCATGTGTTCATTGCCCACACGGCTGATCAGCCCAGAGCGCAACCCAAGACGCGCCGTCCCGCAGGCGATGTTCGTCGGGCTGCCGCCAACGTACTTCTCGAACGTCCCCATGTCCTCAAGACGACCGCCAACCTGCAAACCGTAAAGATCAACGCCAGCTCGACCAATCGTCAATACGTCAAGGTCTTTCATCCGATGTTCCTTTCGATCGCCACCGGCCGCCCGTCCGAGGCCGCCATGGCGTGAATGACCGCCTCGATCCCGAGGCCTGCTGCGAAATCGGGGCCGCAGGGCGCCCCGCCGGCAATCGCCCGGCACAGGTCGCGGGCCTCGATGACCTTCTGTTCGTTGAAGCCGAAGTTGTGCCCCGGCGCCGGGCAGAAGGCGGCGAAATCGGGCTGATCGGGGCCGGTCAGGTGACGGGTAAAGCCCGCCTCTCCGGCCCGCATCAGCCATAGCTCGTTCATGTTTTCCTGATCAAAGACCAGCGTGCCTGCGGACCCGTGCACCTCCCAGGCCAGGCGGCACTTGCGGCCCCAGGCGACGCGGCTGGTGGCAAAGGAGCCCTGTGCGCCCGAGGCAAAGCGCAGCAGCGCCAGCGCGCTGTCTTCGTTTTCCACCCGCCGGGGGCCGTCCGGGGCGGGGCGCGCAGGCACCGCGATATGGGTCATCGCGGTCAGCTCCGCCACTGGCCCCATCAGCGCGATCATCTGACTCACGAGGTGGCAGCCCAGATCACCCAGGGCGCCCAGGCCGCCAGCCTCGCTCGTCATCCGCCAGGACCAGGGGAGGCTCGGGTCGGCGGAATAGTCCTCGTCATAGACACCGCGGAAACTGTGCGGCGTGCCGATGGCGCCTTCGGCGACAAGGCGGCAGGCGGCCTGAAAGGCCGGACTGCGCAGATAGTTGTAGCCCAGGATCGTGACCTGCCCGGGATGGGCGGCGGCGACCTGCGCCATGGCACGGGCATCGTCCAGCGTCAGCGCCATCGGCTTTTCCAGCCAGACATGCTTGCCCGCCTGCAGCGCGGCCTCGGCCATCGGACGATGCAGCCCGTTGGGCGCGGTGATCGACACCACGTCGACCAGGGGATCACGCACCGCATCCTGCCAGTCACTGGTGCCACGGGCAAAGCCCCAGTCCGCGGCGCGGGCCCGCGCCAGATCGGCATCGGCATCCGCCAGCACCTGCAGCCGCGGCGGCGCCCCGCCGAAGACCCGCGACAGGTTCCCCCAGGCCATGGCATGGCAGCGTCCCATGAAACCGGTGCCGATCAGCGCCACGCCCAGCGGGACCTGCGGCAATTCAGATCGTGCCACCAAGGGATCCCTCCAGTTCGGCCAGCTCCTGTCCGCCGGCCATCAGGTCCTGCAGCTCGGGGGCGGTGATGTCGCCCTTCTGGGCCGTGCCCAGGGTCTGGCCCCGGTTCAGCACGGTAAAGCGATCCCCCACCGCCAGCGCATGGCGCACGTTGTGGCTGATGAAGACCACCCCCACGCCCTGCCGCCGCACCCGGTCGATGGTAGAGAGCACGTTCGAGGTCTGCCGCACCCCAAGCGCCGAGGTCGGTTCGTCCAGGATCAGCACCTTGGCGCCGAAATAGACCGCCCGGGCGATGGCGACGGTCTGGCGTTCGCCCCCCGACAGCGTGCCCACCGCCTGATCGGGCGCGCGCAGGTTGATGCCCATCTTGCGCATCTCTTCCATGGTGATCTGGTTGGCCTGTTCCAGGTCAAAGCGCTTCAGCAGGCCCCTGCCCCTGGTCGGTTCCCGGCCCATGAAGAAGTTGCGGGTGACCGACATCAGCGGGATCATCGCAAGGTCCTGGAAGACGGTGGCAATCCCGGCCTCCATCGCGTCGCGGGGGCTGTCGAACGACAGCGGCTTGCCCTCGAAGGTGATCGAGCCCTCGCTGGGTTTGTGGACCCCGGACATGGTCTTGATGAAGGTCGACTTGCCGGCACCGTTGTCGCCCAGCAGGCAGTGGCATTCGCCGGGCACCACGTCGAAGGTGACGCCGTTCAGGGCGATGACATTGCCGAAGTGCTTCTTGATGCCTTCCATGTGGATGATGGGTTGGGTCATCTCAGCGTTCCCCCGTCACGCGCTTGCGGATTGCGTTGTTGAAGACCACGGCCAGCAGCAGCATCCCGCCCAGGAAGATCTGGAACCAGTCCTGATCGAAGTTGGTGTAGGTCAGCCCGATGGTGACCATGCCAAAGATGATCGCCCCGAAGAACGCCCCGATGGCCGAGCCATAGCCCCCCGTCAGCAGGCAGCCGCCGATCACCGCGGTGATGATGGCCTCGAATTCCTTCATGAAGCCGCGCCGCGCATCGGTGGATCCGGCATCGATCACGGTGATCACCGCCACAAGGGTCGCGGCCACCGCCGTCAGCATGAACAGCGCGATCTTCACCTTGCGCACCGGCACGCCGGAATTCTTGGCCGCATTGGTGTCGCCGCCGGTGGCGAAGATCCAGTTGCCCGCCGCCGTGCGCAGCAGCACATAGGTGCAGGCCAGCGCAAAGCCCAGGAACCACAGGATTTCCACCGGAATACCGGGGACCTTGGGGGCGCCGGACTTGAAGGTGTCGATCACCCCCGCATGGGCCAGACCCCGGAAGACAAAGCCAAGCGCGTCGCCGGAAAACAGCGGTGCCAGCCAGTCGCCCTGCACCGCATCGCGCACGCCGCGCAGCTGGGTGGACCCGCCGGTGAAGATCTTCAGCCCCACCAGCGCCGCGCCCCGCAGGATGAAGAGGCCCGCCAGCGTCACGATGAACGACGGCAGCCCGGTGCGCAGCACGATGGCGCCGTTCAGCGCGCCCACGCAGGCGGCGAAGGCCATGGTCAGCGGAATGGCCAGGATCAGCGGCAGCCCCAGATTGACGGTCAGCACGCCAAAGATCATGCCGGCAAAGGCCACCATTGACCCGATCGACAGGTCGAATTCACCGCCGATCATCAGCATGGCGGCGGCGATCCCCAGAATGCCCAGCTGGGCGGCGGGGGTCATGAAGTTCATGATGCCCGACAGGGTGAACATGGTGCGGTCGGCGGTGATCAGGAAGAACAGCGTGACCAGGATCACCCCTCCGATGGCGCCCAGCTCGGGGCGTTTCATCAGGCGGGTGGCGAAGGATTCGGGCGCAATGCGCTCATCGGTCTGCATGGCGATGTCGGCAGGCATAAGCCTCTCCCGTTCTGGAGCGGGGGCCGCGCGCGCCTCGCGCGGCCCGGGGGGCATGGGCGATCAGCGGATGCCCTTGGCGGACAGGTCGATCACCTTGGCGGCGGTCTCTTTGGTCACCAGATTGGGACCCGAGGGCACGTTGCCGCCGGGCATCAGCCCGTATTCGGCATTCAGCGCCAGGAAGACGACCGGCAGGTAGCCCTGCAGGAACTGCTGCTGGTCGATGGCAAAGGCCGCCTTGCCGTCGGCCACGTCCTTCAGAAAGCCCGCCGACAGGTCGAAACTGGCCACCAGCACGTCACTGCGGCCAAGCGCCTGCACCGCCGCCACCGCCGGTTCCCCCACCAGCGAGGCCCCAAGGCCCAGCACGGTGTTCACGTCCGGGTCCGATTGCAGCGCGGCGCGCACCTTGGATTCGACCTCGGCCGGGTCGTTCTGGGTCGGGATCACCGTGACCTCGTGGCCAAAGCCCTCGGCAAAGCCCGCGCAGCGCTGGTCGAGCGAGACGTTGCCGACCTCCTGGTTGACGCAGATGCCCTTGGTGCCGCCCATCTCGGCCAGCTTTTCACCGGCGGTCTTGCCGGCGTCGAATTCCGACTGGCCGACATGCAGCTTCGCGCCCAGCTCCTTCGAGACATCCGAGCCCGCATTCATCGAGATCACCGGAATGCCCGCCTCGACCGCGCGCTTGATCGAGGGCCCGAGCGCATCGGCATCGGGGATCGAGACCACCAGCCCGTCGGGCTCCTGGTTGACGGCGGCGTCGATCATCTGGCTCATCTGGACCATGTCGAAAGTCTCGGGCGAGCGGAAATCGACGTTGACGCCCATGTCCTTGCCGGCCTTCTGGGCACCGTTCTTGACGACCGACCAGAACGGGTCGTTGGCCTGGCCATGGGCCACGACGATGATGTCGGTGGCCATCGCCGGCGCAGCCGCGCACAGCCCCGCCAGAACGGCGGATGCGATAAGGGTCTTCATGTGGTTCCTCCCATTGGATGACCGGGGTTGATCCCCGGCAGTCACCGGCCCTCCTGCCGGTGGTGGACCGGTGCCCGCGCGGGCACCGGAAGGCGGCCCTCCTCAAGGCCGAGGCGGGTTACAGCCGGACCGGACCGCCCTGCTGCAACGAGGCCGTGGCGGCCTCGGCCAGGGCCAGCGCGTCGATGCCGTCGGCCAGCGTCACCGGCAGGGGCGTGCCCTGCGTCACGGCGCCGACGAAGGCGTCCCATTCCGCCGCATAGGCCGGCATGTAACGTTCAAGGAAAAAGTAGGTGGGCTTGGCACCGGTGACGCCCGCCGTGGTGGACTTGATCACCGTGTTCTCCAGCATGTTCTGCGCCTGCAGCAGGCCTTCCGAACCCAGCAGCTCGACCCGCTGGTCATAGCCATAGACCGCGCGGCGGCTGTTCTTGATGACGGCGATCCGGCCATCGGCATAGGACAGGGTGACAACGGCCGTGGTCACATCCCCCGCCGCGCCGATCTCGTCCGAGACGATGGCGCTGCCCACCGCATGGACGCTGACCGGCGCACCGCCCATCAGGAAATTCGCCATGTCGAAATCGTGGATCATCATGTCCCGGAACAACCCGCCCGAGACCTTGATGTAGCTGACCGGCGGCGGTGCCGGATCAAAGCTGGTGACCGACAGCAGTTCCGGCGCGCCGATCTCTCCGGCTTCCAGCGCCGTCTTCAGCGCGGCAAAGTTCGGGTCGAAGCGGCGGTTGAAACCGATCATCACCGGACGGCCGGTGGCATCGGCGGCCCTCTGGCAAGCGCGGGCGCGCTCCAGCGACAGGTCCACCGGCTTTTCGCACAGCACCGCCTTGCCCGCCGCCGTCGCCGCCTCGATCAGATCCGAATGGGTGTCGGTCGAGGTCGCCACCAGAACCGCGTCGATGGCAGGATCGGCGATGATCTCGGCCGAGGTGCGGGCCTCGGCGCCATATTTCGCCCCCAGCGTTTCCGCAGCCCCCGCCATCACATCCGACACCGCCACCAGGCAACTGCCCGGATGAGCTGCAATATTCACCGCATGCACCTGACCGATCCGGCCGGCGCCTAGCAATCCAACTTTCAGCATTCCGTCTCCTCCCGCAGCGAGTCGCCGCGTCTCCTCCGGCACCTTGCCCTAGCGTTGCACCCGCGTGCAATCCTTAATTGCACCCGCGTGCAAGATTTTTGCACCCGAGTGCACGAGGACGGGACATTCCCCCCGATCCCCGCTATGATCAGGACCAGGACCAGGGAGACCACGACACCGATGACCGACAAGAAGACCTTCGAGACCAGCCTGCACGTGACCGCCGACGACGTGGCCGCCGCCGCGGGCGTGTCGCGCTGGACGGTGAACCGGGCGTTCAAGAAGGATGCCTCGATCTCGCCGCGCACGCGCGAGAAGGTGATGCAGGCGGCCGAGGCCCTGGGCTATGTGCCCGACCTGCGCGCGGCCAGCCTGGCCTCGGACCGGTCGAACCTGGTGGCGCTGCTGGTCGACGATTTCGCCAATCCCCACAAGCTGGTGATGATGGAGCGGCTGACGCGCGTGCTGCGCCGGCATGGCTGGGATACGCTGCTGGTCAACTCGCTCGACAAGGAAGACGCGGGGCCGGCGCTGCTGAACGCCAGCCAGCGGCGGGTCGATGCGGTGATCCTGATCGGCATCCAGTTCGACGACGAGGTGCTGGAGGCCGCCCACCATGCCCGCCGCTTTCGCAAGCTGATCATCTTTGCCCGCAGTTCACAGAACCCCGACACGATCTCGATCGCGGTGGATGACGTGCGGGCGATGACGCAGATCGCCGAATACGTCCATGGCCGCGGCTACCAGCGGCCGATGTTCCTGGCCGGGCCGCGCACCGCCTCGGCGCATCTGCTGCGCAAGGAAACCTTCCTGGGCTACTGGCGCCAGCGCACCGGCGCCACGCCCGATTGCGTCGGGGTCGATGCCTATGATCCGACGCTGGCCTCGGACGTGGTGGCACAGGCGCTGCGGGGCCGGGCGCAGATGCCCGATGTCATCGTCTGCGAGAACGACGCCCTGGCGCTTGGCACGATCGACGCGATCCGCCACGTGCTGGGCCTTCGGGTGCCGCAGGACATTGCCGTGACGGGCTTTGACGACGTGCCGCAGACCACAAGCCCGAACTACCGCCTGACCACCTATCGCCAGCCCCTGACCGAGATGGCCGAATATCTGGTCGAGGTGCTGGAAAGCCACGAGGCCCGGGACTTTGACCGCCTGTTCGAGGGCCAGATGGTGATCCGCGACAGCGCCTGATCCCACCCCGCCCTGCCGTAGCGTCGGCCGGGCGGGGGCTTGCCACGGGCCCCGGCTTCGTGGTGTATGTTATGGTATAACGTAACACACCCGAGAGAGCCCATGCCCCACCGCGATCCCCGCCTGCCCGTCACCGTCCTGTCCGGCTTTCTGGGGGCGGGCAAGACGACGCTGCTGAATGCCGTGCTGAACAACCGCGAGGGCCGCCGCGTCGCGGTCATCGTCAACGACATGTCCGAGGTCAACATCGACGCCGATCTGGTCCGTGACGGCGGCGCCGACCTCAGCCAGACGCAGGAAAAGCTGGTCGAGATGACCAACGGCTGCATCTGCTGCACCCTGCGCGACGACCTGCTGACCGAGGTTCGCCGCCTTGCCGCCGAAGACCGCTTTGACTACCTGCTGATCGAGGGCACCGGGATCGCCGAGCCCCTGCCGGTGGCCGCCACCTTCGAATTCCGCGACGAGAGCGGCGACAGCCTGTCGGACGTGGCGCGGCTGGATACGATGGTGACGGTGGTCGACACGATCCACCTGCTGAAGGACTATTCCAGCCATGATTTCCTGCGCGACCGGGGCGAAACCGCGGGCGAGGGCGATGAACGCACCATCGTCGATCTGCTGGTCGACCAGGTGGAATTCGCCGATGTGGTGGTGCTGAACAAGGTCACGGATGCCGGCCCCGAACGCCTGGCCGCCGCCCGCGCCATCATCACCGCGCTGAACCCCGATGCCCGGATCCTGGAAACTGACCATGGCCGGGTCGACCCCGACCAGATCCTTGATACCGGGCTGTTCGACTTCGAGACCGCCCATGAACATCCGCTCTGGGCGAAGGAGCTGTACGGCTTTGCCGACCACACCCCCGAGACCGAGGAATACGGCGTCACCTCCTTCGTCTACCGCGCCCGGCGGCCCTTTGATCCGCAGCGCATCCATGACGTGCTGAACGGCGATCTGCCGGGCGTGATCCGCGCCAAGGGGCATTTCTGGATCGCCACCCGGCCGGACTGGCTGGCGGAATTCTCGCTGGCGGGGGCGCTGTCGACGGTGCGACCGCTGGGCCAGTGGTGGGCCAGCGTCTCCGAGGCGCGCCGCCCGACCCATCCGCAGGCCGTGGCCTATCTGGCGCAGCACTGGCAGGCGCCCTGGGGCGATCGCCGGCAGGAACTGGTCTTTATCGGCACCGGCATGGACCGCGCGGCGATCACCGCGGCGCTGGACGGCGCGCTGCTGCCCGACACCGCCTTTGCCCCCGAGGCCTGGACGCAGCTGCCCGATCCCTTCCCCGCCTGGCGCCGCGCCGCATGACGAACCTTGCCAGCAGCCTGCCACGGCGGCGGCAGGCCCGCGACCCGATGCGCAGCTATGATGCCCTGCCCGCGCCGCTGCGGGCCTGGCTGGCGCAGGCGGCGCTGCCCTGGTCTCCCGCCTCGGCCCGGCGCAGCTGGACCCGGGCGCTGGCGGCGGCCCGCGGCGATCCCGCCCGCGCGCTCGAGCACCTCACCCGGACCGAGGCCGCGCTGCTGGGTCGCGATGCCCCGAAGGTCTGGGGCCCGGACCACCCGACCGCCCGCTGATTCTGCCCCGAAGCCGCCCCCATCCGGGCGGCTTCGTACATGTTGCGCCTGCAACAACGGCACCATCGCCTATTTGCTACGCAAAATCCGCCCATCCGCTGCACCCATGCCAGCAAGGCCCTTCCCGCCAATTGCCGCGCTGCAAACTGCCGTGCAGATCTTGCATACAAGATTGATCTGCAAACCCGGACGGGAGACGACGTGCCAAGGGGAATTGAAAATACGCTGCTGTCCGCGGTCGTCGAAGGCCGCATGCCCCCGGGGTCCAAGCTGTCGGAAACCCAGCTGGCCGAGGCCTTCGGGGTGTCCCGCACCCTGATCCGCGAGGCCCTGACACGGCTGGAAACCCGCCGCATCGTCCGGGTCGAGGCCCGGCGCGGCTGGTTCGTCAACACCCCCGACGCCGAGGAAGCAGGCCAAGTCTATGCCACCCGGCGGTTCCTGGAATATGGCTTTCTGGCGAAATCGCAGCCCTTTGCCCCCGCCGCCATCGCCCGCCTGCGCGCCCATATCGAGGAAGAGCGCGCCGCCATCGCCGCCGGCGACAAAAGCACGCTGACCTACCTGATGGGCGACTTCCACGTCCGCGTCGCCGAGGCCTCGGGCAACCGCGCGCTGGTCGAGATGCTGCAGACCCTGACCGCACGCACCATCCTGATCTCGCTCTGCTACCAGTCCGAGATGAACGCGCTGGCCTCGCATAAGGATCATGTCGAGATCGTCGAGGCGATTGCCGCAGGCGACATGGAACGCGCCGCCCGCCTCAGCTTCGATCATCTGGAAGATGTCGAAGCGGGCCTCAACACCGATATCGCGCCGGACCCTCTGGGCAGCCTGCGTGACACCCTTCGACTGGACCGGGCGACCGGCGAAGGCCGCAAGACCCGCCGCCCCGAAGACCAAACCGCATCATCAAATCAAACAGAAAAAACAGATCTGGGGAACTAACATGCTGACCAAGCGCCACTTTCTTGCCGCCGCCGCCGCCGCCACGCTGACGCTGATCGGGGGCGCGCAGACCGCCTTCGCGGATGCGCTTGCGGACATCACCTCCAAGGGGACGATCCGCATCGCCGTGCCGCAGGACTTTCCGCCGTTCGGCTCAGTCGGCATCGACATGAAACCGCAGGGCTACGATATCGACATGGCGGGCCTGATCGCCAAGCAGCTGGGCGTCAAGCTGGAGCTGGTGCCGGTGACCTCGGCCAACCGCATCCCCTACCTGCAGACCGGCAAGGTGGATCTGGTGATCTCGTCCATGGGCAAGAATGCCGAGCGTGAGGCCGTGATCGACTTTTCGACCGCCTATGCGCCCTTCTACAACGGCGTCTTCGCCCCCGCCGACACCAAGATCGCCGATGCGGCCGATCTGGCCGGCAAGACCGTCGGCGTCACCCGCGGCTCGATCGAGGATCTGGAGCTGACGAAGGTCGCTCCCGAAGGCGCGACGCTGAAACGGTATGAGGACAACAACGGCACGATCTCGGCCTTCCTGTCGGGTCAGGTGGATGCGATCGCCACCGGCAACGTCGTGGCCGCCGCCATCGTCGCCCGCAAGCCGCCGAAAAAGCCCGAGATGAAGTTCCTGATCAAGAACTCGCCCTGCTACATCGGCATGAACAAGAACGAGGGCGCGCTGAAGGACAAGGTGGATGCGATCATCGCCGAGGCCAAGACCGATGGCGATCTGAACAAGATCTCGCAGAAATGGCTGGGCATGGACCTGCCGTCGGATCTGTAACCCCCACCCAGAACGCCCCGGCCCGCCCGGGGCGTTCGCCTTCCTCCCGAAAGTTCCGACATGAGCTATCATTTCAACTTTGACTGGGTGGCGACCTACTGGCCGGTCTTCCTGTCGGGGATCTGGATGACCATCCAGCTGATCCTGGTGGGTGGCATCTGCGGCGTGGCGCTTGGCATCTTCTGCGCCTGGGCCCGCACCCAGGGCCCCAGGGCCTTGGGCTGGATCGTCGCCATCTACGTCGAGCTGATCCGCAACACCCCCTTCCTGATCCAGCTGTTCTTCATCTTCTTCGGCCTGCCCGCCATCGGTGTGCACATGAACGAGGTCGCCGCCGCCATGTTGGCCATGGTGATCAACCTTGGCGCCTACAGCGCCGAGATCATCCGCGCCGGCATCGAGGCCACCCCCAAGGGCCAGTTCGAGGCCGGGGCCTCGCTTGCCATGTCGCCGATCCAGACCTTCCGCCACGTGGTTCTGGTGCCCGCACTGCAAAAGATCTGGCCGGCGCTGGCCAGCCAGGTGGTGATCGTCATGCTGGGCTCTTCGGTGGTCAGCCAGATCGCCGTGCAGGACCTGACCTATGCCGCGAACTTCACCCAGTCGCGCACCTTCCGCGCCTTCGAGGCCTATTTTGCCTCGACGCTGATCTATCTGGCGCTGGCCATCGTGCTGCGCTATGCGCTGCTGCGCTTCGGCGACGTGATCTTTGCCACCCGGCGGAGGGCCAGCCGATGACCCAGTTCACGCTACCGGAAATCCTGATGGCGCTGATCCATGCCACCGGCTGGACCATCGTGCTGTCGCTGGTCAGCTTTGCGGGCGGCGGCCTGCTGGGTCTGGCGCTGCTGTTCGCGCGCATCGGCAAGCGGCGCTGGCTGCAACGGCTGGTGCAGGGCTATACGGAACTGTTCCAGGGCACGCCGCTGCTGATGCAGCTGTTCCTGGCGTTCTTCGGCCTGGGGCTGTTCGGCATCGACGTGGCCCCCTGGGTCGCCGCCACCGTGGCGCTGATCCTGTGGACCGCAGCCTTCCTGGCGGAAATCTGGCGCGGCTGCGTCACCGCCATCCCGAAGGGCCAGTGGGAGGCCTCGGCATCCCTTGGCATGACCTATTTCGAACAGATGCGCCATGTGGTGCTGCCGCAGGCGCTGAAGATCTCGATCCCGCCCACCGTGGGGTTCTCGGTTCAGGTGGTGAAGGGCACGGCGCTGACCTCGATCATCGGCTTTGTCGAGGTGACGAAGGCCGGCACCATCCTGGCCAATGCCACCTTCCAGCCCTTCACCGTCTACGGCCTCGTGGCCCTCATCTACTTCTGCCTGTGCTTCCCGCTGTCCTACAGCGCCAAGGTGCTTGAAAGGAAAATGAATGTCGCTCATCGCCATTGACGCCCTGCGCAAAAGCTATGGCAGCAACGAGGTGCTGAAGGGCATCGACCTGCATATCGAGAAGGGCGAGGTGATCGCGCTGATCGGCAAGTCGGGCTCGGGCAAATCCACCCTGCTGCGCTGCATCAACGGGCTGGAGACGATCAACGAAGGCGCCATCACCGTCGGCGGTCAGCAGCTGGTCAACGATGAGCTGCACCTGAGGAACCTGCGCCAGAAGGTCGGCATGATCTTCCAGCAGTTCAATCTGTTCCCGCACAAGACCGCCGGGCAGAACGTCATGCTGGCGCAGCAGGTGGTCAAGAAGAAACCAAAGGCCGAGGCCGAGGCAATGGCCCGCCGGATGATGGAGCGCGTGGGCCTGGCCGACAAGTTCGACAGCTATCCCGACCAGCTGTCGGGCGGCCAGCAGCAGCGCGTCGCCATCGCCCGGGCGCTGGCGATGGAGCCCACGGCGCTGCTCTGCGACGAGGTGACATCGGCCCTTGACCCGGAACTGGTGGCCGAGGTGCTGCAGGTGGTGCGCGACCTGGCGAAGGAGGGCATGACCCTGGTCATGGTCACGCACGAGATGGCCTTTGCCCGCGACGTGTGCTCGCGTCTGGTGTTCATGCACCAGGGCCGCATCCACGAGGTCGGCCGCCCGGAAGAGGTCTTTGCCAATCCGAAAACGCCCGAGCTGCGCAGCTTCATCGGGATGCACTGAACGCGTTCCCGACAGCATCGCCGGGCCCCTTCGGGGGCCCAGTGCCGTTTCAGC
Source organism: Pseudooceanicola sp. NS-SX9 (assembly GCF_057380705.1). Lineage (NCBI taxonomy): Bacteria > Pseudomonadati > Pseudomonadota > Alphaproteobacteria > Rhodobacterales > Paracoccaceae > Pseudooceanicola > Pseudooceanicola sp. NS-SX9. The sequence goes on from NZ_JBXXRN010000006.1 coordinate 34,061, forward strand.
CCGGTGCCTATTCAGGCGGGGGCCGGTTCAGCCCAGCGGGCCACCCTCGATCGTGGCCTCCAGGCCGCGCATGATGTTGCTGCCGTCCTCGCGGCGCAGCTCGTCATACCAGGCCCGGTTCGCCTCGGGGTTCAGCGCATGGGTGACATCGCAGCGCTTGCGCGCCTTCAGCACCAGATCGCGGGCGCGTTCGGTGCGGCGGCTCTGGTAGCGCAGCAGGGCGTCCTCGATGCCGTTGGTATGGCTTTGCAGCGCCATCGACAGCACGATCGCATCCTCCATCGCCAGGCAGCCGCCCTGACCGATGTCGGGGGTGGTGTTGTGTGCGCTATCGCCCAGCAGCGCAACGCGGCCCTTCACCCAGGTCATGAACGGGTCGATGTCGTGGATCTCGACCCGGTTGGTGGTCTCGGGGTCGAAGGCCGCGATCAGGTCCTGCACGGGTTTCGCCCAGCCCTTGAAATGGCCCTTCAGATCCGCCTTGTAGGCGGCGCGGTCATTGGCCAGCCCGGCGGCCAGCGGCACGTCGAAGAAGAAATAGAAGCGGTTGTCGGCGATGGGCATCAGCGACACCCGCTTGCCCTCGCCCACGAAGGTCGTCCAGCGGTCGGCGGGCGCCAGCGCCTCGTCGATGCGCACCAGTCCGTTCCAGTTCACATAGCCCGCATAGCGGCGCTCGGGCGTCACGCCCAGCACGTATGGGCGCACCATGGAATGCGCGCCATCGGCGCCGATCAGCAGATCGCCCCGGTCGGTCGAACCATCATCCAGCGTCACCTGCACCGACACGCCATCATCGTGCAGCGCCACCAGGCTGCGGCCCAGCGTGATGTCCTGCGGCCCGAAGGCCTGCATCATCATGCCCTGAAGCTCGGCGCGCGAGACCGGATAGGGGCGCTGGCCGACGCGGTCGTAAAGCCCCGCCAGGCTGAAATCCGTCATCGCCTCGCCGGTCAGGCCATCGACATAGGCCATGCTGTCCATGCGCCCGCCGATGCGGGTCATCTGGTCGCCAAGACCAAGGTAATTCAGGCACTTGACCCCGTTCGACCAGACCGAGATCGCCGCACCCACGGGGCGGATTTCCTTCACCCGCTCATAGATATGCACCTGATGGCCCAGACGTTTCAGCGCGATCCCCGCAGAGAGGCCGCCGATCCCGGCCCCGGCAATGATGATTTTCATGGGTATTTCCTTGCTTGCCTGCCCCCTCTCTCAGAGATCGAGGACGAGGACACGGCTTTTCGCTCGAGAGCAACATATCGTGAGCTGATTGCAAGCCGCCTGTTCCTCGGGGCTCAGCACGATGTCGCGATGATCGGGATCGCCGGCCAGAATGCCTGTCAGGCAGGCACCGCACATGCCGGATTCGCACGACAGTTCGATGGCCACGCCATTGGCCTGCAGCACCTGCGCGATGGTGCGGTCGGCGGGCACGGCAAAGCGCGCGCCGCTCGAGGCGATCTCGACCTCGAAATCACCGTCCCCGGCCGACCCTGCGGCGGCGGGGTGAAAGCGTTCGACCACCAACTGGTCTGCGCCCCAACCGGCCGCCGCCATGCGGGTTTCCAAAAGGTCCAGAAACCCGTTCGGACCGCAGGCCATCACCGTGACGCCCGGATCGGGGGCCGCGATCCAGTCGGGCGTTCCATCGCGAAACCGCACGCCCTCGCAGCCCAGATGCAGGGTGGTGTCGGGGCCGGTCATCTCGGGGGCAAAGGCCAGCCGGGCGCGGGCGCGTTCGTAGTGATGCCAGTGCACCAGCCGCCCGGCACAGCGCAGCGCCTGCGCCATGGGCCGCAGCGGCGTCACGCCGATGCCCGCCGACACCAGAACCACCGGCCCCGCGTCCGGCAGCGCAAAGAGGTTGCGCGGCGGCGACACCCTGACCCGGGCACCGATCCGCAGATCCTCGTGCAGCGACCGCGATCCCCCGCGCGAGGCCGTGTCCCGGCGCACACAGATCAGGTAATGGTCACGCACCCCCGGATCGCCGCACAGCGAATACTGCCGCGACAGCCCCGCAGGCGTGTGCAGATCGACATGGGCGCCGGGGGTGAAGGCGGGCAGCGCCCCCCCTTGCGGATCGCGCAGTTCGATATCCAGATTGCCCGCCCCGTTCAGGCGCAGCAGGGAAACGATCAGCTCCATCGGCGCGCTCATGCGATGAAGAAATGGCTGAGGCCCAGCCCCTTCAGCGCCCGCCGATAAGCGATCGAGGACCGGTCGGCGGGGATATGCGCCTCCAGCCGCGGATCGAGGGGCAGCGCCTCGGGCATCTGGCGTTCGACCATCTCGGCATCCTCGGCAAAGACGGCATGGTTGAAGGCATGAACGTCCTCGACCGGCAGATCGGTGTCGAAATTCCGCGCAATCGGGCAGAACAGCCGCGTCTTGCGGGCCGAAACCGGCGAGGCGGCGTTCAGGATCGACAGCTTGCCGCCTTCGGGGAAATGCACCGTCAGATGCGCGGTGAAGGGCGGCGTGCAGCGGTAATGGCGCAGCCAGCGGAAATCCTCGTCGGCAAGGTGCAGCTTGTCGGGGGCGAAATTGCTGATCGTCGACCAGTATTCGGCCTCAAAGCCATGGTCGGTGGGGCGCACCTCGTAGGCGGGGACCTCGGTCTTGTCGGGATCGGCGAAGGTGCCGGTGTGGATGAAGGCGAAATGCGCCACGTCCAGGAACCCCTCGACCTGGCGGCCCGCGAAACCGGCGATGTCGTAGTGCGGCACGTTGATCTGCTGGAACCCCTCGTCGTCCCAATGCGGCATGGCGGGCAGGGTGTCGGGGCGCTGGCCGGGGCGCAGGCAGGTCCAGACCAGACCGTAGGCCAGTTGCACCGGGTAGCTGCGCAGGTTCAGCTTGGCCGGGATCGCGCCACCGGGATGCGCCGGAACCTTGACGCATTTGCCACCCGCACCGAACTGCAGCCCGTGATAGGGGCAGCGCACCCCCTGGCAATCCGGGTTCGACCCCATGGTCAGCGGCACGCCGCGATGGGTGCAGATGTCATCGGCCACCACGATGTCGTCCCCGGCGCGGTAGACCACCAGCCGCTGGTCCAGCAGCACGGCGCCCGTCAGGCCCTTTTCCATCACGTCAGAGACCTCGGCCACCGGATACCAGTGGGTCGCCAGGATCTGCCAGTCGGCGGCATCGAAGGTGCAGTTGCGCGGCAGATCGGCATCGGGGGTCATCGGGGCGGCAGGGGCGTTCACGGCGGGCAATCCTGTGCTTGCATCGGGTCGCCCCCAGGATGGCTGGACGGGGGCATCCACTTCAAACATCTTGTTTCGCAGTTTCCATTGCAAAAAAGAGAACGCCCCGCGATGCAGCCCTTTTCCCGCGCGCTGGTCTATTTCACCGAGGTCGCCCGTCAGGGGTCGATCCGCAGGGCCTCCGAGGCGCTGAATGTCTCGGCCTCGGCCATCGACCGGCAGATCCTGGCGGCGGAACGGCAGATGGGGGTGGCGCTGTTTTCCCGGCTGCCATCGGGAATGCGGCTGACGGCGGCGGGCGAGCTGCTGCTGGGCGCCGCGCAGGACTGGCAGCGCGGCTTTGGCCGCACTCAGGAGCAGATTGCGGATCTGTCGGGGCTGCGGCGCGGCCATGTGCGGGTGGCGATGATCGACGCGCTGAACCGGGGTTTCCTGCCGCGTCTGCTGGCCGGGTTCCGCCGCGACCATCCCGGCATCACGCTGGAGCTGATCATCCGCGACAACGAGGGGATCACCGACACGGTCGTCTCGGGCGAGGCCGACATGGGCGTGCTGCTGAACCCCAGCCTGTCGCGCGATCTGATCGTGCGCAGCTTCCGGGAAATGCCGGTGGGCTACGTGGTGCCGCCCGGCCATCCCTTCACCGCCGCCCCCACCCTGCGCTTTGCCGCCTGCATGGGCGAGGATTTCATCGCCCCCGATGACCCTCTGGAGATCGCCAGCCAGCTGCGCACCCTGCGCGCGATGACCCATCCGGGACCGGCGCCGGTGATCTGCTCGAACAGCATCACGATGATCAAGTCGCTGGTCCGGCAGGGCGCGGGGATCACCATCCTGAACCGCATCGATGTCGCGGCCGAGGTCGCCTCGGGCGCGCTGGCCTTCGTGCCGCTGGCGGAACCGGCGCTGCGGCCGGGCACGCTGGCGCTGTGCGTGGCGCGCCAGGTGCAGATGTCGCGGGCCGGGGGCGCCCTGCTGACCCGGATCGAGACCGCCCCCGACTGGCTGACCTGACCCTAACCGTGGACCATCACGCTCATCAGTCCGGCCAGTGACAGCACCGACAGCGCCGTCGTCAGCAGCAGCACCCGCCCCGTCAGAAGCGCCTCGCGGCCGTAGAATTCCGCCAGCATGAAGGGGCCGGTGCCGGTGGGCAGCGCCGCCAGCAGCACCGCCGTCTGCACCAGCACCGGTGGCAGGCCCAGAAGCGGCCCGGCGACCAGCCAGGTGATCAGCGGCTGGCCCACCAGCTTCAGCATCACCAGCACCGCCTGCACCCCCTGCCCGGCCGCAGGCTTGCGCCCGGCGTTTTCCGCCAGAAACAGCCCAAGCGCCAGCAGCGCGCAGGGCGAGGCCGCGCCCCCCAACAGCTTCAGATAGGCATCGGCCTGATGCGGTACATGGATCCCGAAGCCCAGGCAGATCAACCCCGCCACCGGCGCCAGCAGCAGCGGATTGGTGATCAGCGAGGCTCCGATGCGCCGCGTCATCGCCAGCTTGTCACCGCCGGTTTCGCCCAGGCCCACCTCGATCAGCACGATGGCCACGCCGAACAGCACGGTGATCGTCAGGATGTTGGCCACCAGCGTCGCCCCCATCGCCGATTGCCCCAGCACCGCCAGGATCAGCGGAATGCCGATGAAACCGGTGTTGGCATAGCTGGCGTTCAGCGCCTCGATCGCGGCATCGGCCAGGCTGCGGGTCTGGCGCAGCCGCAGCCACAGCGTCGCCAGGAACATCGCCGCCGACCCGGCCGAGAACGCCAGGATGAAGCCCGGCTGCCAGATCTGGCTGAGCCGCGCGTTGATCATGATGTCGAACAGCAGCGCCGGCAGCGCCAGCTTGACGACCAGGCGGTTGATCTCTTTCGAGGCCTGCGGGCCTAGGGCACCGGTGCGGCGCGCGACATAGCCGGTCAGGATCAGGGCAAAGACCGGCAGCACGATGGACATGTTGGAAAGCATGGGAGGAGTCTTCTGGAGGAGGAAAGCTGCCCTTTTCCCTAGACCTGCGGTTCGATACACTCCAATCCATATTTCATGACCAATCAATGCAGGAAAGGTATCAATGGATCTGCGTCAGATGCGCTGCTTCGTCACCCTGGCCGAGACGCTGCACTTTGGCCACGCGGCGGCGCGGATGCACATGACCCAGCCGCCCTTCAGCCGCCAGATCGCCAACCTCGAGGCCGACCTGGGCGTGACGCTGGTGGAGCGGACCTCGCGGCGGGTGGTGCTGACCGCCGCCGGCGAACAGTTCCTGGCCGATGCCCGCCGCGTGCTGGACGGGATCGAGGGCGCCCGCCGCGACGCCCGCGCCGTGGCCGAGGGCCGCCAGGGCGTGCTGCGCTTCGGCTTCATGATGCACGCGGCGCATCTGGTCGTGCCGCGCGCCGTGCGCCGCTATACCGAACTGCGCCCCCATGTCCGGCTGCATCTGGCCGAGACCACCCCCGGCGACATCACGCGCCAGCTGCTGGGCGGGCGGCTGGATGCGGCCATCAACTTCGACGACACCCGCCCGCCGCAGCTGCGCGCGATCCCGGTGCATACCGAACGGCTGTGCTTCGTCTCGCATCCCGACCACCCGCTGGCCGGGCGTCCGCTGATCCGCGCCGCCGACCTGGAGGGGCAGGAGCTGCTGGTGGTGCCTGCCCATACCGCCCCGTCGCTGCGCGGCGCCGTCACCGGCTATCTGCGCGCCGGCGGCGTGCTGCCCCGCATCCGGTTCGAGCCGCAGTTGCAGAACACCATCCTGCGGCTGGTGGCGGCGGATCTGGGGGTGGCGCTGGTGCCGGAATCGATCATCGGCGGCGCCAGCGCCGACGTGATCGCCCGCCCGTTGCAGGACGCCCCGGAACTGCCCGTGGTCCTGCAGGTGCCCCGCGACAGCGACAACCCCGCCCTGCCGCCGCTGATCGAGCTGGCCGAAACCGGCGCCCTGTCCTAGATCCCCGCGCCCCTGTCGGCCGCCCCGTCCTGCCCCGCCACCCGGGCCCGGTAGGCCGAGGGCGTCTCGCCGCGCAGCGCCCGGAACCGGCGCGAGAAATAGGACGGGTCCTCGAAGCCCAGCCGATAACCCACCTCGGCCGCGCCCAGCCGGGTGAAGGCCAGCAGGCGGGCGGCCTCGGTCATCACGGCCCGGTCCAGATGGCGCGAGGCGCTCTGGCCGGTTGCGGCATGGCAGATCCGGTTCAGATGGCCCGCGGTGATGCCAAGCGCGCGGGCATGGTCCGACACCCGCCAGCCCTGCCCCATGCGGACGGTGATCTGCGCCTCGAAGGCCTCCATCCGGGGATCGCCGTGATGGGCCCGGGCGGCTTCCCCGGGGTGGGTGGCGGCCAGCACGGCAAACAGCGCATGGGTCAGCGCCACCAGCTGGGTTGCGCGAAAAATGCCAGCAGATGCGAAGTGACCCGCCAGCTGGTCCATCAGCGCCACGGCGAAATCCGGCGCCCCGGCGCTGAAGGGCGCGCGCAGCACCCGCGCCAGATCCTCGGAGGCGCGCGCCATCGCCGCCACCACGGGGGCGGGAAACGACAGCACCAGCCCCTCGCAGCCCTTGCGGAACTGGAAGGCATGGACCACGCCCGCCGGCACGAACAGGAACTGGCCATCGTCCAGGCGCCCCTCCTGCCCGTCCAGGCGCACCTTGGCCGCCCCCTGCCGCATGAAGAAGACCTGCACCATCTCGTGGTGGCGATGCGGGGAAATCACCCAGTCATGCAGGCGCGCCCGGTCCCAGATCCGTTCGCAATGGATGACATCGGGAAAGGCGCTGGTTTCCCCGAACAGGGTGAAGACGGGAATGGGCTCGGACCGGGGCATGCACGAATAGTACCAGCCTTTGCAAGGCGCGTCCATTCGGTCGCAGCCCCGCGCAGCCTAGGATGGCGCAAAGATCACGGAGGAGATCACCATGGACACCCAGGTCGTCATCATCGGCGGCGGGCCTTCCGGCCTGCTGCTGTCGCAACTGCTGAACCGCGCCGGCATCAGCACCGTCATCCTGGAACGCTCCAGCCGCGCGCATGTGCTGTCGCGGATCCGGGCGGGGATCCTGGAATGGGGCTCGGTCGAGATGCTGCGCGAGGCGGGCGTGTCGCTGCGCATGGACCGGATGGGCATTCCCCATGACGGCACCTACATCACCGACGGCGACCGCATGGTGCATATCGACTTCAAGGGGCTGACCGGCAAGCAGGTCATGGTCTATGGCCAGACCGAGGTGACGGAAGACCTGTACGCCGCGCAGGATGCCATGGGCACGACGATCCTGCATGGCGTCGAAGATGTCCGGATCGAGGATCTGGACGGCCCCGAGGCCCGCGTCAGCTACACGCTGGAAGGCCAGCGCCACAGCCTGAGCTGCGCCTATGTGGCGGGATGCGACGGCTTCCATGGCGTCAGCCGCCAGACCATCCCCGCCGACAAGCGCCGCGAATTCGAACGGGTCTATCCCTTCGGCTGGCTGGGCATCCTGTCGCGCACGCCCCCCGTCCATGACGAGCTGATCTATGCGAATTCCGACCAGGGCTTTGCACTGGCCTCGATGCGGTCGGAAACCCTGGTGCGCTATTACGTCCAGGTGCCGCTGAGCGATCAGGTGCAGGACTGGTCCGATGACCGCTTCTGGTCGGCCTTCCGCGCCCGCATCCCGGCCCAGGCGGCCGAGCGGCTGATCACCGGCCCCTCGATCGAGAAAAGCATCGCGCCGCTGCGCAGCTTCGTCTCGGAACCGCTGCGATGGGGGCGGCTGTTCCTGGTGGGCGACAGTGCCCATATCGTGCCGCCGACCGGCGCCAAGGGGCTGAATCTGGCGTTCTCGGATGTGCATTACCTGTCCGAGGGGCTGATCCCGGCGCTGAAAGGCGGCGACATGACGACGCTGGACGCCTATCCCGAACGGGCGCTGGCGCGGATCTGGAAGGCGATGCGGTTCTCGTGGCAGATGACGACGATGCTGCACCGCTTCGAGGGCGAGGACAGCTTTGCCGCGCAGATGCGCCGGGCGACGCTGGCGCATCTGGCGGAATCCGAAACCGCCCAGAAGGACCTGGCCGAGAACTACATCGGCCTGCCCTTCTGAACGGCCCCCCGGGGAATGGGGCCCCGGGAGGATCCGGGATCAGCGGGTGTGATGCGGCGGCTCCAGCCCCCAGACGGGGGTCGGCAGCCCCGCATGACGCGCCTTCAGCTGCAATGCCAGATAGCGAGAATAATGCCGCGACTGGTGCAGGTTGCCGCCATGGAACCACAGCCCCTCCTGCATGGTGGGCTTCCACATGTTGCGCTGCTCGCCCTCCCAGGGGCCGGGATCCTTGGTGGTGTCCGATCCCAAGCCCCAGCACTTGCCCACCTTGTCGGCGACCTCGGGGCTGATCAGATCCGCAGCCCAGCCATTCATCGAGCCATAGCCCGTGGCATAGACCACCAGATCGGCCGGCAGTTCGGTGCCGTCATCCAGCACCACCGCATTTTCGGTCAGGTGGCTGATGCCCTTGCCCGACTGCAGCTTGATCGAGCCGTCGATCACCAGGTCGCAGGCGCCCACGTCGATGTAATAGCCCGAGCCCCGGCGCAGGTATTTCATGAAGAGCCCGCTTTCGTCATCCCCGAAGTCCAGCAGGAAGCCCGCCGCCCGCAAAGCGTCGTAGAACGCGGCGTCGCGCTCCTTGATCTGGTCATATTGCGGGACGTGGAATTCATGCATGATCCGGTAGGGGATCGAGGCAAAGATCATGTCCGCCTTGTCGGTGGTGATGCCGTTCTCCAGCGCCTCTTCGGAATAAAGCCCGCCCAGGCAGACCTCGCGCAGGCTGTCGGACTTGACGATATGGGTCGAGGAGCGCTGCACCATGGTCACGTCGGCGCCGTTTTCCCACAGCGCCGCGCAGATGTCGTGGGCCGAGTTGTTGGCGCCGATCACCACCACCTTCCTGCCGCGATAGGCATCGGGGCCGGGGTGCTGGCTGGAATGCTGCTGCTCGCCGGCAAAGATGTCCTGCCCGGGGAAGACCGGCACGTTGGGCTTGCCGGACATGCCGGTGGCCAGCACCAGCTGTTTCGGATGCAGCACGACCTCTTCGCCGTTGCGATCCAGCGTCACCGTCCATTCGCCCTTGTCCTCGTCATAGATGGCGGCGGTGGCGCGGGTCGAGGACCAGTAGTTCAGCTCCATCACGCGGGTGTACATCTCCAGCCAGTCGCCGATCTTGTCCTTCGGCGCAAAGACCGGCCAGTTGTCGGGGAAGGGGATGTAGGGCAGGTGGTCGTACCAGACCGGATCATGCAGGCAGAGCGACTTGTAACGCTTGCGCCACTGGTCGCCGGGGCGTTCATGGGCATCGACGATGATCGCCGGAACCCCCAGCTGGCGCAGCCTGGCCCCCAGGGCGATGCCCCCCTGACCGCCGCCGATCACCAGCACATAGGGCTGATCCTGATAGCCCAGGCGCGCGGCCTCTTCCTCGCGCTTTTCCTTCCAGGACAGGCGCTCGGGGTCATGGCCGTGCTCGGCGCCCATGGGGCGGCGCAGCTTGCGGGGTTCCTCGTGGCCCTTCAGTTCGTGCAGGGTGGTCAGAAGGGTCCAGATGCGCCCCTCCTTCATGCGGATATAGCCGACGCCGCGGCCCTGCGCGGTTTCCAGCTGCAGCCAGCCCTCGGTCACGCCATCGGCCTCGGCGACCTCTTCGGCGGGGTTCAGATGCAGCGCCTTCGGGGCGATCAGGGGCAGCTGGGCCGCCGCCATGGTGCGGATCTGGGGCCGCCCCTCGCAGGTCTTCAGGTTCCAGGTGAAGGCTGCCAGGTCGCGCCAGAATCCCGTTTCCAGGAACAGCGCGGATACCGCCTCGGCATCCTGCGCCACAAGGGCGCGTTCAAGATCGGCGACAAGGGCGGCCAGCTGGCCGCGCGGGGTTGTGTCGAGCATGGTTTCTCCTCCCATAAGCTCCGGTGTGGTGCGGCGGCGCGAACGGGGCTCCTCTTCCCCATGGGTCCGCGCCGTCACGGAAATGTCGGTCCGGGTGGGCCGGGGCGCAGGCCCCCGCCCCCCGGTCCTCAGGCCTCCAGGTCGATCAGGATCTTCAGCTGGGTGCCCGCCGGGTCCAGCAGCGCCTCAAAGCCCTCGGCCACGGCGTCATCCAGCTTGATCTTCTTGGTGACTACTTTCTTCGAGGGGATGGCCCCCGAAGCGATCAGGTCCATAACGCGCGGCCAGCTGTGCGCCGGGTAGCACCAGGACCCCTTCAGCGTGACGTCCTTGAAGGTGACGTCGAAGAAGTTCAGCTTGCCCACCCCCGGATGCACGCCGGTCGCCACTATGGTGCCCTGCTTGCGCACCGCATCCAGGCAGCTTTGCAGCGCCCGGTCGTTGCCGACGCATTCGATGGCGATGTCGCAGCCCAGGTTGTCCTGGGTGTTCTCCTGCACGATCTTGACCAGATCGTCCTTCACCGGGTTCACCGCGATGACGCCCGGGACGATCTCCTGCGCCAGTTTCAGCCGCGTCTCGTTCATGTCCGAGACGAACAGCGTGGTCGCGCCGAAGGCCCGCGCCGTCAGCAGCGCCAGGATGCCGATGGGCCCCGCGCCGGTGATCAGCACGCTGTTGCCCGCCGTCACGCCCGCGCGGTCGCAGGCATAGACGGTGACGGCGGTCGGTTCGACCAGCGCGGCCTCTTCGTCCGACAGCGCATCGGGGATCTTGTAGACGTTGTAGTCATTCAGCACCGAGGCCTGCGCCATGCCGCCCCAGCCCCAGCTGAGCCCCACGAGGCCCAGAACGGGCGACAGGTTCAGCCAGCCGCGCTCGCCGAAATATTCGCCGGTGCGCGGGCCGATCAGCGGCTGGATGGCCACCCGGTCGCCGACCTTGACGTTGGTGACGCCCTCGCCGACGGCAGTGACAGTGCCGCCGAATTCATGGCCCAGGATCTGCGGACCATGGGCGCCGGTATAGGGGTGCGGCTCGGTCGGGATGAAGATCGGACCGTGGGCATATTCATGCAGATCCGTGCCGCAGATGCCGACATAGCGGTTTTTCACGGCGACCTGGCCGGGGCCGGGCGCCGGGGGCGTGTCCAGCTGTTCGACGCGCAGGTCCTTGGCGGCGTGGAACCTCAGTGCCTTCATGGAAGTGCTCCTTCTCTTGCGGCAACAGCCTTGCCCGGCCCGGCGACCGGCGCAAAGCCATGGGTGCAGATTGAGCAGGATCAAGGACTTGGCCCGCCCCCCTGTGGCATCCGCTGCGGCACCTGTTGCATTTCGCTGCAACACCTTCGCCGCAGCGCCGCATGGATGCCGCACCCCGCCTACGACCCGGTTTCCCGCACCGCCCGCCGCCGCTAGGATCCCCCGAAGAAAGGACCGCCGATGCAGAACGCCGTCGACCACATCTCGGAAATCGAGGCCGTCGCCCGGGGTGGCAGCAGCGGCCGCGCGCCCGCCGTGCTGGACAGCTGGCGGCGCTGCCTGTCCAAGCACGGGCTGGATCCCGCCAACCGGACCGAGGCCTACATCCTGCCGGAACGGGAAATCCGCCGCCACCAGGAGCGCTCGCAGGATCTGATCCGCATCGCGCGTTCGGGGATCGAACGGCTGTACCGGCTGGTGCAGGGGCAGGATTACGTGCTGCTGCTGGCGGATCATTCCGGGGTCACGGTGGAATATCTGGGCGCCGAGGCGCACAAGGAGGACCTGCGTCGCAAGGGTCTGTGGATGGGCGCCGAATGGTCCGAGGCCCGCGCCGGCACCTGTGCCGTCGGCGCCTGCCTGGAAAGCGCCGAGGCGCTGACCGTGCATCAAAGCGATCATTTCGACGTCACCCATGGCGGCCTGTCGTGCACCGCGGCGCCGATCTTCGACAGCCGCGGCCAGCTGACGGCGGTGCTGGACCTGTCGCTGCTGTCGCCGCCGCGGCCACGCGCCAGCCAGTCGCTGGCGCTGAACCTGGTGCGCCAGACCGCCCAGCGGATCGAGATGGCGAACCTGATGGCCGAAAGCCGCCGCGACTGGGTGCTGCGGCTGGCCACCAGCCCCGATTTCGTCGATGTCGAACCCGAGGCGGCGCTGCGGCTGGACGCAGGCGGCCACATCATCGGGCTGACCCATGGCGCGGCGCGGCTGGTGGCGCGGGCCATCGGCGCCGACTGGCGGCAGGGCGGGCTGATCGGTCGTCATGTCACCGAGGCCTTCGCGCTGGATTTCGACCGGCTGGAGGACCTGACCCGCCACACCGAGGCCCGCGAGCGCCTGATCGAGACCCGCGACGGCCACCGCCTGTTCGCCCATGCGATCGAACCGCGCCGCCTGCCCGCCCGGGCGCCCGCCCCCACGGCCCTGCCCGCGACGCTGAAGCTGCTGGCGGGCGAAGATCCGGCGATGGCCCCCCTGATGGCACGCGCCGCCGCCCTGGCGCCGCTGCCCCACCCCCTGCTGATCGAGGGCGAGACCGGCACCGGCAAGACCACTCTGGCGCGGGCGCTGCACGAGCTGGGCCGCCGCGGCCCCTTCCTGACGCTGAACGGCGCCGAGCTGGCCGAGGACGAGGCGGCGCTGCTCTTTGGCCGCCGCGAGGGGCGCCATGACGAACCCGGCCTGATTGCCCAGGCGCGGCATGGCACGCTGGTCATCGACGCCCCCGAAGAGCTGCCGCCGCGTCTTCAGGCCCGCCTGCTGACCCTGCTGGCCGAAGGCACCTTCCGCCCCCTCGGCAGCCTGCAGGCCCAGCCCTCGGACGTGCGGCTGATCTTCACCACCGGCCCCGACCCGCAGGCCGCCGTCGCCCGGGGTCAACTGCGTCGCGACCTGTTCCAGCGCCTGGCCGGGCACCGCCTGGCCCTGCCGCCGCTGCGCGCCCGCCGCGACCTGCTGTCCCTGGCCGAAGCCGCCTGTACCCGCGCCCTGGGCGCCCCCGCCCGCTTTGACGCCGAGGCCCTGACCCGCCTTGCCGCCCATGACTGGCCCGGCAATGGCCACGAACTGGCAGCGCTGGCCCAGCACATCGCCCTGCGCCCGCCCGCCGGGGCGCTGCTGGGCGCCGCCGACCTGCCCGCCGCCCTGCGCACCCCCGGTCCCGGCGAAGACGCCACCGGCGCGCGGCTGCGGGCCCATCTGCAGGACACCGGCTGGAACATCTCGGAAACCGCGCGGCGGATGGGCTGCAACCGCTCGACCGTGCACCGGCAGATCCAGCGACTGGGCCTCAGCCGCCCCTGAAACGCCCAATTCACAGGCAGTTGCACGTGAGGGCGGCGCAGTGGCGCCTTTTCAATTGAACGTCGTTCTATTGCTGCCTAGGGTCAGCCCGAAAAGACCGCCGCTGCCGGATCCCGTGCCCATGACACCGCTCCGTTCCCTGCCCCTCTTCCCGGCATTTCCCCGGGATGGATGGCCTGCGGCCCTGCCCTTCTGAAAGGTATTCCGATGTCAGAACTTCCTTCCGATCCCGCGGACCTCGGCGCTGTCGAGGCGCGCCAGCTGATCGCGCGCAAGGCCCTGTCGGCCGCCGAACTGGCCGAGGCCTGCATTGCCCGGGTCGAGGCCGTCGACCATGCCGTGAACGCACTGGTCGCCCGTGATTTCGACGGCCTGCGCAAGGGTGCGGCCGCGGCCGATGCCGCGCAGGCCCGCGGTGACGTCACCGGCCCCCTGCATGGCCTGCCCTTCGGCGTGAAGGACATGATCGACGTCAAGGGCCTGCCCACCACCTTCGGATCCGAGCTGTTCCGCGACAACATCGCCGTCAAGGACGATGCCATCGTCGCCGCCATGCGGGCCGCGGGCGGCATCCCGATGGGCAAGACCAACAACCCCGAATGGAGTGCGGGCGGCAACACTCGCAACCGCGTCTACGGCGCCACCGCCAACCCGCATGACCTGACACGCACCTGCGCGGGGTCCTCGGGCGGGTCGGCGGCGGGCCTGGCGGCGGGGTATTTCCCGCTGGCAACAGGATCGGACACCGGCGGCAGCCTGCGCAACCCGGCGGCCTTCTGCGGCGTCGTGGGCTATCGCCCCTCGCCGGGTGTGGTGCCGGGCAACACCCGTGGCATCGGCTATTTCCCGATGTCGACCTCGGGGCCGATGGGGCGCAGCGTGGCGGATACCGCGCTGATGCTGTCGGTGCTGGCGCGTCCCGACATGAACGATCCCTACACCGCCGTCGTCAACGGGCGCACCGCCTGGGATCCGGCCGCCTTCGCCACCCTGCCGCGCCGCGACCTGTCGGGCCTGACCGTGGCCTTCACCGAAGACTACGGCTTTGCCCCCACCGAAAGCATCGTGCGCGACCACTTCCGCAAGGTGGTGCCGCAGATCGCCCCCTTCTTCGGTTCGGTCGAGGACGGCACCCCCGATTGCACCCATGCCGACCGGATCTTCTCGGTGCTGCGGGGCGTGCTGTTCGTGGCGACCCATGGCAAGCGCCTGGATGCCCACCCCGAGCAGGTCGGCCCGAACGTCACCGAGAACGTCATCGAGGGCCGCAGCTTTACCCCCGACGACATCGCCGAGGCGCTGACCCAGCAGGGCAGCTACCACTTCCGCTGGCAGAAATGGTTCGAGACGCATGATTTCGTGATCTCTCCGGCCGTGACGATCAGCCCGCGCGACTGGCACGAGCTGTATCCGGCGCAGATCGACGGCAAGGCGACCTCCAGCTATTACCACTGGCTGGCGATGGCCTATGCTTCGACGCTGGCGGGGCATCCCTCGATCACCATTCCCTGCGGCACGGATGCCAACGGGATGCCCTTCGGCCTGCAGATCGTCGGCAAACGTTACGACGACCTGGGCGTGCTGGCCGTCGCCGCCGAGCTGGAGGCCATCATCGCCGGCCTGTCCGACCTGGCGCCGAAAGGCCCCGACATCGCCGCGCTGAAGGCCGCAGGGCCGCTCAGCGCTGTCGAGGGCTTCCTGAGCCTGTGATCACCCTGCGTCTGTGATCACCCTGAGGGTGTGATCACAAGGGGGGGCTGGCCCGCAAGGGCCGCCCCCGTCACGACCGCGCCGGATAAAGCCGCTTGTTGGTCTCGTCGGCATAACGGCGCAGGCAATACTGTTCGCTGACGATGCCCAGCACGCGGCCCTCGGGGTCCAGCACCGCCAGGGTGTCGGCTTCGTTGCGGGTGAACTGCATCATCGCCTCGTGGACGTTCTGGTCGGGGCGCAGCCAGTTGGCCTTGAAGCGCGCGACGGTGGTCACACGGGCCGTCGGATCCAGCCCCTCGGCATGCAGTTCCGCGATAAAGCACAGACCGGCATACTGGCCGTCTGCCTCGGCGATGGGCATGACCTTGGCGGCCCCCAGCGGATAACGGCGGCGGACCTCGGCGATGCTCTGGCTGGCGGGAATGG
This sequence comes from Pseudooceanicola sp. NS-SX9, assembly GCF_057380705.1. NCBI lineage: Bacteria > Pseudomonadati > Pseudomonadota > Alphaproteobacteria > Rhodobacterales > Paracoccaceae > Pseudooceanicola > Pseudooceanicola sp. NS-SX9. The sequence goes on from NZ_JBXXRN010000006.1 coordinate 49,635, forward strand.
CACTGCCCACCTTGCGCAGCATCCGCCCCATGGTCAGGTCGCGCACCCAGCCCACATCAGCCGCGGACCGGATGGTTTCCCCGCGCAGGTGGAACCGCCAGGTCGAGAAGCTGAAGCCGAAGACCTGCCGCACGATCGCGGTCGACACCAGCGCCGAGAACAGCACCGCCACCGCCAGCGGCAGGCTCTGCGTGGTTTCCAGCGCCAGAAAGCTCATGGCGAGGGGGGCGCCGATGACGGTGGTCGCCAGCGCGCACATGCCGACCACCGACAGGATGACGATGGGCAGGTTCAGCCCGAAGGCCACCATCCACAGGATGCCTATGATATTGCCCAGGATCGCCCCCAGGAACAGCGAGGCAAAGAACAGCCCGCCGCGGAACCCGGTGCCGATCGACACGACCGAGGCGGCGGTCTTGAGCAGCAAAAGCGCCGTCAGCGCCCCCAGGGTCAGGTTCGCCCCCAGCACCTGCGGCATCGCCCCATGCCCCGAGGACAGCACCTGCGGGCTGATCAGCGCCAGCCCCCCGACCACCAGGCCGCCAAGCGCGGGCTGCGCCCAATAGGGAATGGCCGAACGCGTGACCAGCCCCTCGATCACGGTGACCGCGCGCATGATGACAATGCCCGCGCCCGCGCAGATGACCGCCAGCAACGCCACCGCCATATAGGCCTTGGGCGAGATCTGCCCGGCGTAGAACAGGCTGAAACCGGTGGTCGCCCCCAGCATCCGCACCGTCGCCGTCGCGGTGATCGAGGCCGCCAGCACCGGCAGCAGCGCCGCCACGGAATACGAGGCCAGCACCAGTTCGAACGCATAGAAGGCGCCGGTCAGCGGTGCGTCGAAGGCCGCGGCAATGCCCGCCCCCGCCCCCGCCGCCACCAGCTGGCGCAGGTCCTCGCGGCGCAGGTGCAGCCGCTGGCCCAGCCAGGACGACAGCGCCGAGGCGGTCTGGGTATAGGCGGCCTCCATGCCCACCGAGGCGCCCGAGCCGCTGGAAAAGATGGTCTGCAAGGTGATGTAAAGGCTGCCCGGCACCTGCAGCTTGCCGCCCTTGATGGCATTGGCCTCGATCGGGTCCGAGACCCGGCGGAACCAGCGCCGCCCCGCCACATAGCTGAGGCCCACGACGATCCCGCCCAGCACCGGGCCCGCCAGCACCCGCAGGGGCTCCAGCGGTTCCAGCCCGCTGGAGGGGTTTTCGACACCGTAGATCCAGCCTTCCATCAGGTGGATCAGCGCCCGCATGCCGACCACCGCCAGCCCCGAAAGGATCCCGATCAGGGCGGCGACGGCCGTATAGGCGATTTCATTCCGGCGGATCAGCGCGCGCAGCACGAAGGGCGCGCGCATCCGGCGCAGCAACCAGCGACGACGGGCAGGACGCAGTCGCCAGACCACGCCTCAGGCCGCGATGTAAGCTTGGTAAAGCGCGTTCATCTGCGCGGTCAGCGGGCCGGGCTTGCCGGTGCCGATGTCGCGGCCGTCGATCCGGGCAACCGGGGTGATGCCCCCCAGCGTGCCGGTGACGAAGGCCTCGTCGGCGGCATAGACCTCGGCCAGGGTAAAGCGTTTTTCACGGACCACGAAGCCAGCCTCCTGCCAGATCTTGATCGCCTTCTTGCGGGTGATGCCGTTAAAGCAGGTCTCTCCGTCGGAGGTCCAGAGCTCATTTCCACGGAAGATGAAGAAGTTGGTCGAGTTGCACGAGGCGACAAAGCCGCGATCATCCAGCATCAGCGCCTCGTCTGCACCCATGTTGATGGCCTGGATCAGCGCCTGGATGAAGTTCAGCCGAGAATGCGAATTCAGCCGCAGGTCGAAGACATCGGGCGTCGAGCACCGGATGGTCGAGGTCATCAGCGACAGCCCGCGCGCCTTCAGATCGGGGTTGGGCTGCTTCCATTCGGCAACGATGACGATGGTGGCGCCGCCGACGATAAAGCGCGGATCCTGGTTCGGCGTCGATTTCAACCCACGAGAGATCATCATGCGGATATGGACGCCGTCCTCCATGCCGTTGTGGTTCAGGCATTTCCAGATCTCGTCCACCAGACCCTGCTTGGTGTAGCCGATGTCCAGCTGGATGGCGCGGGCGCCCTCGAAGATGCGGTCGATATGCTCGTCGATGGCCAGCAGCTTGCCGTTGATCAGCCGCAGGCCTTCCCAGACGCCGTCGCCCAGCACGAAGCCCGCGTCGAAGATCGACACCTTGGCCTGGTCGCGGGGGAAGAACGCGCCGTTGACGTAGATCTCGACGCCGTCGTTGCGCGGATCTTTGACATAGCTCTGCGAGGACGAGCTGCTCAGAGGGGTCATGACAGTACCTTGGATTTGGAAAGGGGGTCAGAAGGCGAATTCGCCGAACCGGCGCAGGAATTCCTGCGTGCGCGGCTTCTGCGGGTTCTTCAGCACCTCGTCGGGGGTGCCGACCTCGTGGAAGACACCATCGGCAAGGAAGATCACCTTGGTGGCAAAGTGATAGGCAAAGCCCAGCTCGTGGGTGACCAGCAGCATGGTGCGGCCCTCCTCGGCCAGCTGGTTGATGACGCGCAGCACCTCGCCCACCAGTTCCGGGTCGAGCGAGGAGGTGGGTTCGTCAAAGAGCAGCACCTCCGGTTCCATCGACAGGGCACGGGCAATGGCGACGCGCTGCTGCTGACCACCGGACAGCCGGCTGGGCCAGGCGTCATGCTTGGCCTCCAGCCCGACCTTGGCCAGTTCGCGTTCGGCGATGGCGCGGGCCTTGTCGCGGGACAGGCCCTTGACGGTGATCAGCCCCTCCATGACGTTCTGCAGAACGCTCATGTGGGGAAACAGGTTGAACTGCTGGAACACCATGCCCAGCCGTTCGCGGACCTGGCACAGCTGCTTTTCGGGATAGGTGATGCCGGCGCGGGTCTGGGTGCCGATGCGCTGGCCATCCAGCAAGATCTCGCCCTCGCTCAGCGTCTCCATGAAGTTCATGCAGCGCAGGAAGGTCGACTTGCCCGATCCCGAGCCGCCGATGATCGCCACGCGCTCGCCCGGTTCGACCGAAAAGTCGATGCCCTTCAGCACGTGGTGATCGCCGAACCGCTTGTGCAGGCCCTTGATTTCCAGAATGGGGTTTTGAGACATTTCAGGGTCCTTTCCGGGCTCAGTTCGAGCGCGCCAGGTGCTTTTCCAGACGTCCGGCCAGGAAGGTGCCGGGATAGATCAGGACAAGGTAGATGAAGGCCACCGCGGTCAGGATCTCGAACGGGCGGTAATAGGTCGAGGACAGCAGCCGCCCCTGGTACATCAGTTCATGCACCGAGATGACCGAGGCCAGCGACGACATCTTGGCGACCTCGATGGTGCGGTTGGTGAAGGCGGGCAGCATCCGCTTGACCACCTGCGGCAGGATCACCCGGCGCATCGCCTGGGCGCGCGACATGCCGATGGCCAGCGCCCCTTCCATCTGGCCGCGGTGAATCGACCGGATCCCGCCGCGGAAGATTTCCGAAGCATAGGCGGTGGTGTTCAGCGTCAGCCCCAGCATGGCGGCGGCGAAGGGCGACAGCTGCAGGCCGATCAGGATCGGGAAGGCATAGTAGAACCAGATCAGCTGGATCAGCACCGGCGTGTCGCGGAACAGTTCCACATAGACCAGGCTGATGCCCGACAGCCAGCGCCGCTGCGACAGCCGCGCCTGCGAGATCGCAAAGCCGCCCACAAGCCCCATGGCGATGGTCGGCAGCCACAGTTCCAGCGTCACCCAGACGCCACGCAGCAGCACCGGCCAGTTGGCCCAGACGATGCTGAAATCGGGGGTGTAATGCATCTCCGGCTCCTTACTGGTAGGCGGTCAGCCGGGCTTCGGCCAGGCGGGCAAGCTGGCTGGCGGTGACCAGCAGCACCAGGTACATGACGGCGATGGTCGTATAGACCTCGAGGGGGCGGAAGGTCTGGGAATTGACCATCATCGCCTGATAGAGCAGATCCGCATAGGCCAGCGTCGAGGCCAGCGCCGTGGTCTTCAGCAGCTCGAAGCTGCGTTCGATGAAGGGCGGGATCATGCGGGCGATGGCCTGGGGCACGATCACCCGCCGCATCAGCGCCGCATGGGTCATGCCAAGCGCCCGGCCGCCTTCCCACTGTCCCCGCTCGACCGAGACGATGCCGCCGCGGAACACTTCGGCATAGAAGGCCCCCGACTGCGTCGACAGCGCCAGGACGGCGGCGACATAGGGGCTCATGCTGAGCGACAGCAGCACCGGGAAGGCGTAGAAGAACCAGAAGAAATGTACGATCGGCGGGGTATTGCGGTAAAATTCGATCACCACCGCCGCAGGCCAGCGCAGCAGGCGGCGGTGCGACAGGCGCATCATCGCCAGCACCAGCCCGACCAGCACACCCAGGACGATCGACACGGCGGCGATCTTGACGGTGTTCAAAAGCCCCGTGGCCAGCATGTCGAAATGCTGGAACACCGGGCCGAAGTCCCAGGAATAGCTCATGGCTCGACTTTCATTGGGAGGGGTCACGTCAGGGGGCCCGCCCGTGGCAGGCCCCCCGGGCGGCGCTTACCAGGCTTCCTTTTCGAGGCCCGGAATGCCGGTCGGGTCGATGCCCTTGCTTTTCAGATAGGCGTGGAACAGCTCGTCCGGGACGCCCGCGGCATAAAGCTTGCCGAAGACCTCGTTCACCCAGTCGCGGAAATCGGCCGGGGTTTCCTTGCGCAGGCCCGCCGAGGTCGCCACCGGGTTCACCGGCGTCGGCAGCAGGACCTTGCCCATCTTCAGACGCGAATATTGCACCACCAGCGCCGGGTGGAACTGCACCACCGCATCGACCCGCCCCGAGGCAAAGGCCGCGATCGCCTCGTCATTCGAGGAGAAGCGGTTGATCTGCGCGGCCTTCATCATCTCGGTGACGTTCTTGTCGAGCGAGGTGCCCAGCGTGACACCGATGCGCATGTCGGGCTTGTCGAGGTCGGCCCAGGTGGCGGCGGTGCTGTTGTCCTTCACCAGCGCGCCCATGGCATAGTAGAACAGCGGGTTTTCCGGGAAATCGAGCGCCTTCTTGCGCTCTTCCGTGGGGTCGAGCACGAACATGATGTCGAACTGGTCGGCCTGCAGACCGGCCACGGCATTCGCCCAGGAGGTCTCGACCGGGACCATCTCGACGCCCAGTTCCTTGGCCATGCGCTGCCCCATGGCGACGCCGACGCCGGTCCAGGTCTCGGTCATCGGGTCCTTGAAGAACCACGGCTCGGCCGAGGCCACGCCAATGCGCAGCTTGCCGCTTTGCTTGACCTTGGCCAGCGTGCCGCTGTCGGCGGCAAAGGCGGGCAGGCCGCCAAGGACGCCTGCGGCCACCCCGGCAAGCAGGACGGATCTTCTGTTCATCTTACGCTCCTGTTGGGTTTTTCCTTCGCCTCCTCCAGCGAGGCGACGAAGCTCTTGGTTTTTTCCAGCCCGCGCCGCATGTGGGCCCGGATTTCCTCCTTCATCGCCTCCAGGTCCGCGCCAAGCGCGAGGGCGATGTAATCGTCGTGGCTTTCGCGCTTGGGGCCCTGGATGCCATGGGCGCGGTGATGCGCCGCCCAATACAGCTGCAGCCGCCCCCGGATGCCCTGCCAGCTGGCCAGCAGGATCGAGTTGCCGCAGAATTCATAGGCCAGCCCGTGCAGGTCCAGTTCGGCATCGATGGCGCGCACGTCGTCGCGGGCGTCGATGGCCAGCTGCAGCCGGTCGTGGCGATCGGCCAGGGCCGCCGCGAAATCGGCGCCGCGCCGCGCCCAGATCTGCTCGAAGGCAAAGATCTCAAGGCAGATGCGCATGGCGTAGATGTCATTGATATCGGCCGAGGACAGCTCCAGCACCCGGGTGCCGGTATAGGGCACCGATACCAGCAGCCCCTCGTCGATCAGGTGACGCATCGCCTCGCGGATCGGCCCGCGGCTGGCGCCAAAGCGCACCGCCAGGGCGACCTCGGTGACGGGATCGCCGGGCTGGTACTCGCCGGTCAGGATCGCCGTGCGGATCATCGCCGCCAGCTGTGCGCCCATCGTCTCGCGCTTGATCACCCCGCCTGTCATGGGTCCCCCCGTCCTGATGCCATGTTGTAGGTTGTCTACAATCTGGCATGATTCGAAAAGTCCGATACGGCCCCACGGCGGGCGATCTGCAGAAAATCCACCAATCCGCTCAAATTTCAGGCACCCCTACCATCAGCCCCTTGTGGCAGGGTCGCGGCCTTCCCCCTGCCCCGGCTCCTCTTCAATTCACGATTTTTTAACCTTCTGTGTTCCCGCGCACAGAACCGGCGGGCCTGCCTCGGCTAAGCCATGGTCAAGACGGCACCGCGCCGCTGCCTGGCGCATCACTTTGAAGAGGACCCGCATGTTCAGCCCCGACCTGACCGAGACCACCGGCCATCTGGCAGGCGCGTTCACGCAGACGCTGGCCGTCGGCGGCTTTGCAACGGTCGCGGCCCGGATCCGTCTCAGCCCGATCTCGCCGGACCCGTCGTGGATGGGCACCATGCGCCTGCGGCTGGCCAAGCTGGTCCGCCAGGGTCACCTGTGGGACGACGATGCCGCGCGCATCCGCGCCGACCTGCTGACGCCCTTCGTGACCTATGCCGCACAGATCGACGCCGCCGCCCGCGCGCTGACCCGGCCCGCCGGCGATCCCGCGACCGTGCTGGCCCAGCTGGAGACGCTGCATGCCACGGCCCAGACCTGCGCCACCAAGACCCGCGAGGCCGCCACCCGCCTGCAGGGCCAGCTGGATGCGCTGACGATGATCGAGGAAGAGCTGCTGGACAGCCTGGCCCAGGCCCGCGCCGGTCTGGGCCGCGAGGGGCTGCAGGTGGCCCTGCTGGCCGAGCTGGTGGGCGCGCTTCTGGACCGGCTGAGCGCCCTGCAGGACGGCCCCACCGCCGCCCGGATCGCCGCCGGCACGACCTTTTTCCAGACCCCGACGACGATTTCCTTCACCCTCTCGACCGAGCTGGGCCAGGAACTGCCCTTCCTGTCGCTGACCGGCGATCTGCACACCATGGGGGCCATGGCCTATGACCGGATCGTGTCGGATCCGCAGGTGGCGCAGATCATCGACACCCTGGTCGCCCGGCGCAGCGGCACCAGCCCCGCCGGCCAGGCCGCCGCCATGTCCGAGGCCGTCACCCGCCTGCTGCACCGGCTGCATCTGCAGGTGGCCGGGCTGTCGAACTGCCTGCCCGCGCTCGACCGCACCTGGCGCGCCGAAGCCGCCAAGCTGGCCGCCGCCGTGCGCTGTCTGCAGGCCGGTGACGATCCCGCAACGCTGGGCGATCTGACCAGCCTGCCTGCCGCCGCCGATGACTGGCGTGCCCTGGCCGAGCTGGCCCATGGCTGCGTCACCTTCGCCAGCCAGAACATCCTGCCCGGCAGGGCGGTGGTGCTGACCACCGAACAGCCCGCCCCCCATGCCCTGTCCTGAAACCCCTTTCCAGCCAGACCGCTGCGGCGGTTCAGCCCGCCCCACCCAATCGCATCCGCACCCCAAGGAGACGACCATGCCCCTGACCATGCTGCGGGCCGAAACCGAGCTGAAGCCCGTGTTCATTTTTACGGTCCAGGATCTGACCTGTGCGGATGTCGCCGTGCTGGACAGCAATCACGGCGGAAATTCCTGCAGCCTGCCCCGGCGGCTCAGCGACTGCTTCCGCGACAACGGGCTGTGGCTTGGCGCCAAGGTGCAGCTGCACATCCTGTCCGGCGGCGCCAGCTGGCTACTGCAGGACGGCCCCCGCCAGTTCCACCTGCGCCATGACACCCGCACCGGGGATCTCGATGTCTATGCGCTGACGCCCGCGATGGCCGAGGTGTTGCGGACCTCGGCGGCGACGGCCTCGGGGGTGACGGCGGTGCATGTGATCACGGCCGCCTGCCATGGCGTGCTGAACACCCGCCTGTCACCGCTGCCCGCCTGGGAAGGCGCCCCCGACAGCCGCCCCGACTGGTTCGAGCCGCTGCAGGACCAGCTGAACGCCGCCAAGGCCCTGGCCACCGAATGGATCGAACAGATCGCCCCCGCGCTGATCGCCTGCCTGCCCGCCCAGATCGTCTCTTATGGCGCCAGCCATGCGGTCCTGAGCGAACGGATCTTCCGCATCGCCGAGGCCCATCCGGCGGCCCGCGGCGCCGAGGATCCGCATGTCCGCGACGTCTTCGCCCTGGTCGATGGCCTGCGCACCGAGATCGCCCGCATCGAGGCCGCCCTGCAGGAGCAGGATGTGGCCATGCGCGACTGGGGCCGCAAGATGCAGCAGGCCTATGACCAGCTCTCGGCCGGGATCACCGGCATCCAGAGCGCCGATCTGGACCTGCAGGATGAGATCCGCACGATGAATGCGGCGATCACCGGGCTGCAGGACAGCCTGCATGCCGAGAACCTGGCGATCGCCGCCGGCGCGCTGGTGATTGCCGGCGGCCTGCTGGCCATCGTGGTGGGCGTGGCGCTGTCGCCGGTCCATGGCAGCACCTCGGCGGTTGTCGCCGGGGCCGGGGGCCTGGCGGCCCTGGGCAGCGGCCTGACCTGGAGCCGCCTGCGCGCCCGCGTCGCCCGGGATTTTGACCAGATCCGCACCGACCAGCTGACCCTGGACGAGGAAAAGAGCCAGCTGATCGCATTGCAGGGCCTGGGCACCGGCGCCCAGCAGGCCACCCGCGCCGTCGGCGTGGCCACCTCCATGATGACCCGCCTGCGCGGTCTCTGGCACCGCCTGACCGGAGAGCTGGAGGCGGTACAGCACGGTCTGGCCCGCGGCGATCGCGATCTGTCGCTGATCGTCGGCGAGGCTTTCGTCAACGGCGCCTCGCGGGAATGGGCCTCGGCCGAGACCCTGGCCCGCACGCTGATGCAATCCGAACTCCGGGTCGAGGCCCGGGTCCTGCCGATCGGCACGTCCCGCAAGCTCAAGGCGGCCTGACGCCCCCGGTCCGGCCGGAGGCGCCTGCCCGCCCCTCCGGTCGGCTTTTCATCCCCATCGGGCCCCTGCCGGGGCCTGACGATCCGCCCGCCCATCTGCCTGACCCGTAACCCAGAGGACCGCCATGACTGCCATCATGCCCGCCCCCGCGTCCCACCCGGTGCCCCCGCCTGAAGGCACCGCGACGCGCCGGGCCCTGCGGATCCCTCCCGGGTGCGGGGGGCGCTGCGGATCGACCGGCTCCGGCCCACGAGAGTTTTGCCTCCTCTCGCGGGCCGGATGCCCCGGACCTTTACTGCCGTCCGGTTCCGATCCGTGCCCATCCGCCTCCAGGGATGTGTCGCGCGGGCCCCGGGTTGACGGGCGGCGTTCCGCCCCGCTCCCGGGGAGGAGGACCCGCGCCTGTCGCTGCACCCGCGGCAGGCCCGGATCGGAACATCCGACGATGACCCGCTGACGCCCGCCCGGGCCCCGTCCCACCGAAAGGAGACCGCCAGACCCACAGCCGCCCGTCCGATCCTGCCCCCGCCCCGCTTCACGTCGCGACCGTGTTGCGGGCAGGGCGTTGTCATGCCTGTTAAGCCCGTGTTAAGCAGCCGGAAAACGACCTTCGGACAGGGACGGACCAGGGCATGACAGAGGCCGAGATCGCGGAACTGGCACAGCTTCCGCTGCTGTCTGGCGTACCGGCGGCCTTGCTGCGCGCCCCCGCCCTGCGCTGGAGCCGCCGCAGCTACGACACCGGCCAGATCCTGTTCGACCGCGACACCCGCGACAGCGACGTCTATTTCGTGCGCTCCGGGGCGGTGATGGCGATCTACTGGACGGCGGACGGGCGGGAACTGGTGTTCTCGAAGATGGGGCCGGGCAGCTATCTGGGGGAACTCGCCGCACTTGATGACGGGCCGCGTTCGGTCAGCATCTACGCCCAGCAACCGACCGAGGTGCTGGTGCTGGACCAGGCCGGGTTCCTGTGGCTGCTGGAAGAGGTCCCGGCGCTGAAGATGCAGCTGATCCGCGACCTGGCCAGCCGGGTGCGCGGGTTGACGGAACGGATGGCCGCGCTGCTCAGCCAAAGCGTCGAGGAACGGGTGCGTGGCTATCTGGCCCGCCTGGCGCTGGAGGCCGGCCAGTTCCATGTCGACGGGCTGATCGAAGGCGCCCCGACCCATGCCGAGATCGCCGGCAGCGTCGGCGCCAACCGCGAGGCCGTCAGCCGCGCGATGTCGGCCCTTGGCCGGGCGGGGATCATCGCCTCGGCCCGTCAGAAGATCCGCATCCTGCGCCCCGAGGCCCTGCAGGCCGATGCCGGAGCCCCCGGAACGGCGGCAGAATAGGGCGGCCGCGCAGCCGGTCGCGACAAGATTGCCACGATCCGGCCCGGGACGTATCCTGAGCCCGGATTGGAACTGGCGGGACGGCGCCGTGTCCGATATATCCGTCCGAGTTATGAATGGTTTATAAACGGTAGCACGGTTTTCGTGCCGCCGCCCGGGCGGGCCGCGCAGGGACGTCAAGGCGTACTGCGGCGTCATCGCCTTTGGGGAGAACGGAAGTTGACCAGGAAAATTGCGGTCATCGGCGGGGGTGTCGGTGCCATGACGGCGGTCTGGGGCCTGTTGCAGGACCCGGACTGGAAAGAAAAATACGATATCACCGTCTACCAGATGGGCTGGCGGCTGGGGGGCAAGGGCGCCTCGGGGCGCAACATGGACATAGGCGCCCGCATCGAGGAACACGGCCTGCATGTCTGGGCCGGCTTCTACGAAAACGCCTTCCGCAACATGCGCGCCTGCTATGCCGAGCTGACCGCCCTTGGCCTGCGCGACCCCGAGGCGCCGCTGGGCACCTTCGAGGATGCGTTCAAGCCGCTCGACCACCTGTTCCTGGCCGAACAGGTCGGGGAAGACTGGCGCCCCTGGCTGATCGACCTGCCGACCAATGACCAGATCCCCGGCTCGGGCACCGAGGTGCCGGCGCCTTGGGTGCTGTTCCTGCGCGGCCTTGATGCGCTGGAGAAGCTGATCGAGACCGGCACCTTCGGCGTCCGCCAGAGCGGCGAAAGCGCAGAGGCCGCCCGCCGCCTGCAACCGCTGCAGGCCGCCCACAAGCGGCTGGTGACGCTGGCCCATGCGATGCCGCGCGATCCGCGTGCCCACAAGCCCAGCGTGACCGGTATCCTGAGCGGGCTGATCCGCGGCCTGCAGGCCCGCGTCCATGCGCTGGAAACCCCCGAGAACCTGGAAAACGACGCCACGCGGCGGGCGCTGTTCCTGCTGGACCTCGGGCTGGCCTGCGCCCGTGGTCTGGTGGAAAGCCGTGTCTTCCTGCGCGGTTACGACGTGCTGGACAATTGGGAATTCACCGCCTGGCTGCGCGGCAACGGCGCCAGCGAGGCGGTGCTGGCATCGGTCCTGCTGCGCGGCTGCTACGATTTCGTCTTCGGCTTCCCGGCCGGTGACCTGCATGACCGCAACGCCGGCGCCGGCACCGCGATCCGCGCCATGGGCCGCCTGACGCTGACCTATTGCGGCGCCATCTTCTGGAAGATGCAGGCGGGCATGGGCGACACGATCTTCGGGCCCTATTACCAGGTGATGCGCGCCAAGGGGGTGAAGTTCGAATTCTTCACCGCCGCCACCGCCCTGCGCATCGGCCCCGCCGACGCCGGCATCGGCCGGATCGAGATGGTCCGCCAGGCCACCCCCCTGTCGGGCCCCTACGAACCGCTGGTCGATGTCCGTGGCCTGCCCTGCTGGCCGTCCGAACCGCTGTGGGACCAGCTGGAAAACGGCGCCGAGGCCCGTGCCGCGGGCGCCCATTACGAATGCGAGCCGCCGCAGGGCCAGCCCTTCGTGCTGGAACGCGGCGTCGATTTCGACACGGTGATCCTGGGCGCCTCGATGGGGTCCCTGCCCTATCTGACGGCGGATCTGGCCGCCGCCTCGCCGAAATGGCAGCGGATGCTGGACGAGGTGCAGACCGTCGGCACCCATGCCGCGCAGTTCTGGCTGACCGAGACCGCCGACGCCCTGGGCTGGCGCGACGTGGTGGCACAATCGAACGCGCCGCAGGCGATCCCCGCAGGCCCGCTGCGCACCGTGATCACCGGCTTTGCCGAGCCCCTCGACACCTGGGCCGACATGAGCCACCTGCTGGTGCGCGAGGACTGGCCCGCCCCCGGCCCCGCCTCGATCGCCTATTTCTGCGCCCCCGCCCCCGATGGCGAAACGCTGCCCGAATTCCGCGCGGCACTGGCCGAATGGACCGCGACCGATCTGCCGAAGCTGTGGCCGAACCTGCCCGACGTGGCCGATCCCTACTATCCGCCCGGCCAGGGCCTTGCGGCGCAATATGCCCGCGTCAACATGGAAGGATCCGAGCGCTACGTGCTGTCGACCGCGGGCAGCGTCTTCCACCGGCTGGCGCCCGATGAAAGCGGCTTTGACAATCTGGTGCTGGCGGGTGACTGGACGCGCTGCGGGCTGAACGCCGGCTGCGTCGAGGCCGCCACCATGTCGGGCCTGGCGGCCGCCAATGCGATCACCGGGCTGGACCTGCCGATCAACGGCGCGGCCGACATCCCGGCGAACGGCACCATTGCCTCGGACGCCAAGTTCCAGTCGTTGTCGGCCACTGCCGCCTGCTGGCCGCTCGACGGTTTCTATGCCAAGGGCAAGATGACCGGCTGGTTCATGTTCTACGCCATGCCGCGCGACCAGGTGCAGGCGCTGCTGCCGCCGGGGCTGCATCTGGGGGCCTCGGACATGGTGGAACCGGGCTATCACCCGGTCGGGCTGTCGTTCTGCCAGTACCATGACGTGCGCGGATCCTTCGTGCCGGGCTTCATGGCGATGAAACCCTATGGCGAGGCCACCTTTGCCATTCCCGGCCTGCGCTCGGACGAGACGGGCCAGGCGGACCTGCTGTACCCGCGCCGGCTTTACGTCAACAACGCCAGCGCCATCGCCGCGGGCAAGCTGTTCTACGCGATGAACAAGAAGCCCGCGACGATCCAGCAGGACGCGGCGCAGTTCATCGCCACCGACAACCAGGGCCTGTCGCTGCAGGCGCAGTTCCAGGAACGTGACGAAACCGTCTTTGCCGCCGACCACCCCGCCTTCGGCGCCATCAGCCAGCTGCTGGGCACCGCCTTCGTGACCCGCACGCCCCTTGGGCAGCAGCTGTTTAACGCCTTCAACCTTGAGCTTGCGAATTGCTGGATCGCGCCCGCTTCGGGTCAGGTCCGGGTCCGCGATCCCGATCCGCTGGGCTTCCCGGCCTACGAGGGCGCCGTGCCCGCCCTTGCCCCCACCGCGCCGCGCGGCCTGCCCGGCGCCTTCCGCATCTGGAGTTCCTGGTCGATGACCAACCCGCTTGATTCCCGAAGGGTCGCCAAGGCGGCAGAGGCGGAGGCCTGGCTCCGCGAGACGTATTGAGCGCGCTCTGCCCCCGGTGCGCGGCGCCCGTCGCCGATACGGCCCGCTTCTGCGGCGGCTGCGGCGTGCGCCTGCAGCGTGGCGCCGCCGCCCCCGAGGGCGAGCGGCGCATCCTGACGCTGATGTTCGCGGATCTGGTCGGCTCGACCCGGTTGGCGGCGCAGCTGGGGGTCGAGGACTACACCGCCCTGATGGACCGGTTCCACCGCATCGGCCAGGCCCAGGTGCTGACCTGTGGCGGCCGGCTGCTGCAGCATTACGGCGATGGGCTGCTCGCGGCCTTCGGCATCGAGCACGAAGCCGAGGATGCCGCCGGTGCCTCGATTGCGGCGGCGCTGGCGCTGGCGGAACGGATGCCGGACGAGCTGAACGGCGCGCAGATCCGCGTCGGGCTGCATGCGGGCACCGTGCTGTGCCGCATCGGCGGCGGAGAGCTGATCCCCCAGGTCACCGGGCTTGACGTCAACATCGCCGCCCGCGTCGCCGAAAGCGCCGCCCCGGGCATGGTGCGGGCCACCGCCCCGGTGCTGCGTGCGGCCCAGAGGGTGGTGCGTGTCAGCGCCGATCCCCTGACCGAGGAAACCTTCCGCGGCTTCGATACCCCCGTGGCCGTCGCCCGCGTCACCGCTCTGGCCGGACCCGGCGAGGACGCCCATACCGGACTGGCCGAACGCGAGGACATCCTGCGCAGCATCCTGACCGGCCGCGTCGGCACCACCCGCGCCCGCGCCTTCCTGGTCGAGGGCGCCGCAGGCATGGGCAAATCCGCCCTGCGCGCCGAACTGGTGGCCCGCAGCGGCATGACCATGGACCTGGTGCAGATCGATTCCCGCTCTAATCTGACGCGCTCGCCGCTTTATCCGCTGACGGTCTGGCTGCAGCAGCGCTTCGGCTCCGAGGAAAACCCCGCCGCCCTGACGCTGCGGCTGGACCGGGCGCTGCTGGAGGGCCTGGCCGAGGCCCGCGGCGCCAGCCCCGCCACCGCCGACGGCGCCACCGCCAGCCTGCGCCGGGCCCGCCGGATCGAGGCGCTGGTGACGCTGCTGCACCAGATGATGACCGACCAGCCCACGGCCGTGCATGTCGACGATGTGCACTGGATGGATGACGACAGCCGCAGCGTCATCGCCGGGTTGCTGGCCCGCGGTGTCCCCGAAGGCAGCCGGCTGGTCCTTTATGCCCGCCCCGACACCGGGGTGCGCGACAGCCTTCCGGCCGCGAACCTGGCCGTCCTGGCCCTGGCACCGCTGTCGCAGGCCGCCAGCGCCCGGCTGCTGGACGAGGATGGGCTGGATGCCGCCACCTGCGCCCGCATCGTCGAGACCGCCTCGGGCAACCCGCTGTATCTGCGGGCCTTGCGGGACGCGGCGCGCAACAATGGCGGCACGCTGCCCGGCCAGTTGCCGCCCTCGATCGAGGCAACGCTGCAATCCAACATCGCCGCCACCGGAGAGCTGCGCCACATCCTGCAGGCCGCAGCCCTGATCGGGCGCGGCGCCGAACCGGCGCTGATCTCGGCCCTGACGGGCACCCCGGCCGAGGCGCTGGCCGAAGGTCTGGCGACGCTGGAGGCGCGGGGCCTGGTCGAACGTGCGGGCCCTGAGGTGACCTTCAGCCACCCGCTGCTGCGCGATGCCGCCTACGAGATGCTGCCGCCGGGCCGCCGCCGGGGCCTGCACGCCCGGCTGGTGCCGCTGCTGCAGCAGCTGGCGCCCGCGCTTTGCGCCACGCTGCCGGAATGGCTGGCCGATCACGCGCTGCAATCGGATCAGCCGGCCTTGTGCATCGCGCCCTGCATCGCGGCCGGGTTCAAGTTCCTGGCGGCGGCGCACTTCGACCTGGCCGAACGCTATCTGGAAGCCGCCGAAGAGGCCCTGGCCAGCGATCCCTCCCGGGCCCGCGAACGGATACAGGTGCTGACGCTGCTGGCCAGCGCCCGGGTGCAGCGGCTGGGCTTTGCCCACCCGGATGTCGAACGCGCCTATCGCCAGCTGGAAGCGGGCCTGGAAGGGGCCGAGATGCGCAGCGGCGACCGGATGCGGGCGCTCTACGGGCTGTTTGCCCATCGCATCATCTCGGGCCATGTGCGCACCTGCACGCCGATGGTCCGGCAAATGGCCGTGACCGCCGACCCGGACCAGCCGCATGACCGGCTGATGTATCTGGTGAACATGACGGCGCTGCATTTCTACTCGGGGCGGTTCGAACGCTCGCTGGCGGCCGCGACCGAGGCCGAGGCGATCTATGACCGCGACCGCGACGGACGGCTGTTCCTGGAACTGGGCGCCGATCCGCTGCTGTCGGTGCTGTCGGCACGCTGTCACATCCAGATCCGCCGCGGCGCCCTGGCCGAGGGCAATGCCGCCCATGACCGCGCCATCGCCCATATGGCCGAATTGTCCAGCCGCGGCCAGGAACCCTGGCTGAAGGTGGTCTGCGCCATGGCCCAGCACACCACCGGCCTGCATGGCCCCGCCCGCCGCAACCTGACCGCCGCGATCGAACTGGCCGACAGCCAGGGCGCGGCCTTCTGGTCTTTGGTCGCGCGGCTGTGGGAAGCCAGCTATGACTGCCGCGACAACATCGCTGACGCGCCCGACCGCCTGACCGGACTGCTGGCCGGGGCCGAGGCCATCGGCCTGGGCGTCTGCAACCCCTATTTCTGGAGCGCCCTCGCCATCGGGCACCACCAGCAGGGCCGCCCCCGCGAGGCACTGGCGCTGTCGCAGCGCGCCGTGCGCCGGATCGCCGCCACCGGCGAAGGCATGTGGGCCCCCGAGGTCTGGGAAGACCGGGCCCTGATCCTGTCGGATGTCGATCCGCAGGGCGCGGCGCGGGCGTTGCAGTTGTCGCAGGCCTTCCGGGTACGCTCGGGCACGCTGATCCGGCCGGCCGATCCGGCCCCTGCCCCCGTGGCACCGGAACCGCGCAGCATCGGCGCCTGACCCCGCCCTGTCCCTGCGGGGGGGCGCCCCTTCGGCCTGACCCCGCAGCAGCTCTGCCCGGCCGGGACCGGATTGCCACCGGCCTGCGTCTGCGCCCGAGCCGTTCTGATGCCCTCGGCACCGCCCTGTCAGACCTGCGCGCCCAACAGGGCCATCGCGGCCAGAGATCCCCGGAGCCCTCCGAACGCCGTGCCGGACGGCCCGGAGGAACCGCGCCACGCCCGCCCTTTGCCCGGGGGCTTATCGCGCAGAAAAAAGGGGGCCCGAAGGCCCCCAGGTCATACGGCGGAAAGGGGAGTCACTCCGGCGCGTATTGCTTGATCATGTTCAGGATCTCGTCGATGCGGGCGGGGGTCACGTCGGGCACGCTGGCCTTCATCCCGGCAGTTGCATCGCGGAAGGTCGCAAGCTCGGCCTTGGTGGGTTCGTAGACGGCGACGCCGGCGGCGGTCAGCTGCTTCTTGTGATCCTCTTCCGAGGCATCGACCCATTGGAAGACCTCGGCCAGGGCGGTCTTGGAGGCCGCGTTCACCTGGGTCTTCTCGGCATCCGACAACCCGTCCCACCAGGCGGTCGACACCAGCGCCAGACGCGCCGACATGATCACCTTGGCATCGGTGAAGTTGCTGAACAGATCGGCCTGGCCAAAGGTCAGCGGCACCGAAGAGGCGTTCACATAGCCATCCGCAATGCCGGTCTGGATCGCGTTCGGCACTTCCGAGAACGGAATGACCACGCCGTCGGCGCCCATCATCTTGAACATCTCAAGCTGCGAGGGATCGAGGGCGCGCATCCGCAGGCCCTTCATGTCCGCCACGGTCTTGACCTCGTGCTTGGAGTTGAAGATGCCCAGGAAGCCACCGTTCGGCACCACGGCCAGGATGTGCATCCCCTGCTTTTCAAGCTGCTTGTTGACGGTGTCCAGGTAGTCGCTTTCGGTGAAGAACTTGAATTCCTGGTCGGGGGTCTCGAAGGCGTAGGGCAGTTGCAGCACGCGCATCTCGGGGACCATCTGCACGGCGACGGCGAAGTTCGACATCGACACGTCCAGGATGCCCGAACGGATCTGGTCCAGACGGTCGTCCTCGCCGCCGATGGTGTCGCGCGGATAGGCCTCGGTCTTCCAGCCTTCGGCCTTCAGCGCGGTCAGCAGGTTGTCGGCATAGCGGTAGGTGCCCGACTGGTTGCGATCGGGGTTCGCATCCAGCGCCAGGTTGATCGACTGCGCCTGCGCAGCACCGGCAAGGGCGAGGGTGACGGCAACCGCCGTCGAGGCAAGGAAGGACTTCATGGGTTACTCCAGCATGTTGGCTTCGGCTTCTTGGGCAAAGGCGATCTCTTTCGAGAGCACCCGGGGCGAGATGAGCGCGCCGAGACCGGCGAGCCCGTGCAGCAGGATCAGCGCCAGCGCGACCGGCAGCGCCGTCGCCATCCAGGCGGTCGAGACCCCGAGACCTTCGGAGGTGCGGCCCACCTGGCGCTCGACGAAGGGCAGCGCGTAGTAGAGAACCGGCACGAAGAAGATCCAGGCGGCAGTGAAACGGGCCACGACCTGCACCTTCTGGCGCCAGATCACGTGGCTGGGGGGGTGGACCATCGCCGGGTCGGCATGGGTATGGAAGGCGCAGGACGCCCCCAGCAGCCCGCCCCAGACCATCAGCCAGCGCGCCAGCTCCTCGGTCCAGAAGGGCGGCGAGGCAAAGACGTAGCGGGCCACGACCTGCAGCATCATCACCAGCAGCATCCCCAGAAAGCAGAAGGCGGCGATGCGTTTGGTGATCCGGTTCAGGATCTCCGACAGGGCGTAAAGGCCATCGGCAAGCTTGATCATCGCGGTGCTCCTTACTTGATGAAGCCGGTGAGACGCGGCAGCGTCAGGCTCAGGTCCGGGACGAAGGTCAGGATCAGCAGCACCACCAACTGCACCGCCAGGAAGGGCAGCGCGGCCCGGGCGATGCCCCAGTAGGGCGCCCCCGAAACGGCCGAAACCACCAGCAGCGCGGCCCCGAACGGCGGCGTGACGATGCCCAGCATCAGGTTCACCACGATCACGATGCCCAGGTGGATCGGGTCCATCCCCATCGAGATGCCGGTGGGCACCAGTAGCGGCACCAACAGCGCCAGCGCCACCGGGACCTCAAGGAACATGCCCGCGACCAGGAAGACGGCGTTCAGCAGCAGCAGGTATTTCCAGCCCTCGAAGCCGAAGCCGATCAGGATCTTGGCCAGGTGGTTGGGCAGTTGCTCCAGCCCGGCGAGGTAGCTGAAGATCGCCACGCCCGACAGCAGGATGAAGATCGAGCCCGACAGGATCGCGGTGCGTTCCAGGCTTTCCACCAGCTTGCCCCAGGTCATCTGGCCATAGATGATGCCCGCGATGATGGCGCAGCAGACGGCGACGCCGGCGGCCTCGGTCGGGGTCATGATGCCGAAGACGATGCCCGACAGGATGATCACCGGGATGACGGTGGCGGGCAGCGCGTAGATGAAGCGGCGCAGGATCTCGCGCGGGGGAACACGTTCACCGCTGGGGTGGTCGTACTTGCGCGCCATCCAGGCGTTCGCCGCAAACAGCGCCACCGCCATCAGCAGACCCGGCACGATCCCCGCGATGAAAAGCGCCGCGACCGAGGTGTTCATCAGCGCGCCATAGAAGATCATCACGATCGACGGCGGAATGATCGGCCCGATCACCGAAGAGGCCGCCGTGATGGCGCCCGCATAGTTCAGCGAATAGCCCGCCTTGCGCATCGCCGGCACCAGCGTGTTCGACACCGAGGCCGCATCCGCCATGGCCGAGCCCGAAATGCCCGCAAAGAAGACAGAGGTCAGCACGTTCACGTGACCAAGGCCGCCCTTCAGCCGCGCCATCAGCGCCATGGCCAGGTTCAGCAGCGCCTCGGTGACGCCAGCGCGGTTCATGATCTCGCCGGCCAGGATGAACAGCGGCATCGACATGATCGAGAACAGATCGATATGCGCGATGATCTGCTGCGGTGCTGCGGCAAGGAAGCGCGTGCGATCAGCGGCCACGAAAGACAGGATAGAGGCAGCCCCGATCAGGTGCGCCAGCACGGCGCCCCCCGACAGCAGGAGCGCGGATAGGATAAGAATAGGTATAGCGGCCATGTACGGGCTCCCCTCGGTCGCGGCGGGCTTTGCACCCCGGGGTCGGAGCGCGGAACTTGAAATGCTTATTGAACGATGTTCTATAAAAGGAAATCCGGCAAGGGGCGATCCGGAGGTTCGTGACCAGAATAGCCTATATTTTAGCCATAAGGACAGCCATTGCCGGAAGATAAAGCACAAAAAACGGGCAAAACCCCACGTGGTCGCGCTGCAGTTGTCGGATTATCCAAGACTCAGGTCGTCGAAGCGGCGGTGCGCCAGATCGACGAAAAGGGCTTTGCCGCGTTTTCCCTGCGCGAACTGGCCCGCACGCTGAAGGTATCTCCGGCGGTGATCTACTGGCATGTGGGCGGCGCCAAGGAGGATCTTTTCGCCGAGATCGCGGCCTCGATCACCGGTGCGCTGTCCGAGGGGCTGCAGGATGAACCCGACTGGAAGGCCCGGCTGCGCGCCGTCTTCCTGCGGTATCGCAAGCTGGTGCACGACCACCCCAATGTCGCGCCGCTGCTGGGGGCGCAGATGAAATCGAACGGGGTGGCGAACCTCGACTGGGTGGAAAACGTGCTGTCGGCGCTGGTGCAGGCGGGCTATGCGGGCGACGACCTGCGGCTGGCGTTCAACGCCCTGCTGGGGGGCCTTGTGGGCTTTGTCACGATGGAGCTGGCCCCGCCCCCCGCCGACAAGGCCGCCGACTGGGAACGCCTCTTCGCCGAGCGCGTGGCCCAGATCGACCCCGCCACCTATCCGCTGACCCATGCCGCCCTGCCCCATATCGCCAACCGCATCTTCGTTCTGCGCTGGCAGAACGGCGCCGAGATTTCCTATGACGACGGTTTCGCCCTGCTGCTCGAACTGCTGATCGAGGGGCTGGCTGCCCGTGCGCCGCGCTGATCCCCAAGGACCCCTGTCATGACCCTGTTCACCTCTGATCCCGATGCAGCACTTGATGCCGCCCGCGCCGCCTATGTGGCGCGCAACCCCGGCAGCGCCGCCGCACTGGAGCGCGCCCGCCGCGTGCTGCCCGGCGGCAATACGCGGACCTCGCTATGGTCCGATCCCTTCCCGCTGTGCATCGCGGGGGGCGCGGGCTGCCATATCCGCGATGTCGACGGCCACGATTACGTCGATTTCCTGGGCGAATTCACCGCCGGCATCTTCGGCCACACCGCCCCCCTGCTGGCCCAGACCATGGCGGCCGTCCATGCCGACGGCATCAACCTGTCCTCGCACACCCCCTACGAGGTCGACCTGGCCGAACGCCTTGTCGCCCGTTTCCCCTCGATCGACCTGCTGCGCTTCGCCAATTCCGGCACCGAGGCCAACCTGATGGCGCTGACCACCGCGCGGCTGGTGACGGGGCGCGACAGGATCATCGTCTTCCGGGGCGGCTATCACGGCGGGGTGCTGACCTTTGGCGCGGGCGCGGCCCCCGTCAACGTGCCCTTCGACTTCGAGATCCTGCCCTATGACGACATCGCCACCGTCCAGGCCGCCTTTGCCGCCCACGGCTCCGAAGTTGCCGCAGTGCTGGTCGAGCCGATGCAGGGCGCGGGCGGCTGCCACGCCGCCGCACCCGCCTTCCTGCAGACGCTGCGGGTGCTGTGCTCGGAACATGGCGCGCTGCTGATCTTCGACGAGGTCCAAACCGCCCGCATGTCCGCCGGCGGCGCCCAGGCGCGGCTGGGGATCACCCCCGACATGACCACGATCGGCAAGTTTTTCGGCGGCGGCCTGGCCTTTGGCGCCTTCGGCGGCCGGGCCGACGTGATGGCCCATTTCGACCCCGCCCGCCCCGGTGCCATCGGCCATGCGGGCACGTTCAACAACAACCGCCTGACCATGGCGGCGGGCGTCGCGGCGCTGGATCACTACCTGACGCCCGAGGCGCTGGATACGCTCTTTGCCCGGGGCGAGGCCTTCCGCGACGCGCTGAACGCTTGCTTTGCCACCCATGGCGGGCTTTTCACCGTGACCGGGATGGGGTCAATCATGAACATCCACGGCACCGGTCCAGATGGGGCTAAACGTCTGAAACTGCTTAATTTCCTTATGCAGGAACAGGGATATTACTTTGCCGCCCGCGGCCTGATCGCACTGTCCCTGCCCATTCAAGAGGCACAGACCGAAGGTTTCCTTCAGGCTCTGGCCAAGGTGCTGACCTCGGCTTGACACATTTATAGAACAGTGTTCAATTGACGCGGACCGCAGCGCCTCTGCAGGCGCTGCGGCATTCCTTTGCCCGCAAGACAAGGCTTTCCGATGACCCTCCCCTTCTCCAAGACCCGCCGCATCGGCACCACGCTCTATCTCTCCGGCGAGATCGGCTTCAACGCGGACGGCACCCTGCCCGAGGGCATCACCGCCCAGACCCAGAACTGCCTGAACCGCATTTCCGCCACCCTGCAGGCCGAGGGCCTGAGCCTGGCGAATGTCGTCTCCTGCACCTGCTTCCTGACCGATGCGGCCGATTTCGCCGAATTCAACACCGCCTATGCCGCCTTCTTCCAGGACCCGCTGCCGGTGCGCACCACGGTGCAATCGGGGCTGATGGTGCCCGCCAAGGTCGAAATCACCGTCATCGCCGAAGCGTAACGCCAGGCATCCCCACAGGAGAGGCTGCCATGTCGCAGATCATGGTTCTGGGCGCCGGCATGGTCGGCGTCTCCACCGCGCTTGCCCTGCAGGCACGCGGTCACGACGTTACCCTGGTGGACCGGCGCGGCGCGGGGCGGGAAACCAGCCACGGCAACGCCGGTTTCATCCAGTGCGAGGCGGTCGAGCCCTACGCCATCCCGCGCGACCTTGGCACGCTGCTGAAATATGCAACGGGGCGCACCAACGACATCGTCTATGACGCGAAAATGCTGCCACGGCTGGCGCCGGTGCTGCTGTCGTACTGGCGCAACTCGGCCCCCGAACGGCACCGCGCCATCGCCCAGATCTGGTCGCAGCTGGTGCAGCGCGCCACCGCCGATCACGCGCCGCTGATCGCGGCCTCGGGGCAGGACAACCTGATCCGGCGCACGGGCTATGCCCAGGTCTTCCGCGACGCCGCCACCTTTGATGCGGCCGCCGCCGAGGCCGAGCGCCTGCGCAGCACCTATGGCGTGGCCACCGCGCCGCAGGATGCCGATGCCTTCGCCCGTGCCGAACCCGGCCTCAAGGCCCGCGTCGCCGGCGCCATCACCTGGGCCGATCCCTGGACCTGCGCCGATCCCGGCGCCCTGACCGCCGGCTATGCCGAACTTTTCACCAGCCGTGGCGGCCGCTTCGTCGATGGCGATGCCCTCAGCCTGCGGACGTCCGGCACGGGCTGGCAGATCGACAGCGCCGAGGGGATCCTTGATGCGGAACAGGTCGTCGTGGCGCTTGGCCCCTGGGGGCCCGATCTGATGAAACGCCTAGGCTACCACGTGCCGATGCTGTGGAAACGCGGTTATCACGGCCATTTCGACAGCCCGACACCGCTGTCGCGCCCGGTGATGGACGCGCAGAACGGCATTGTCATGACGCCGACCACCCGCGGCCTGCGGCTGGCCACGGGCGCGGCCCTGGTCGACCGCGACGCCCCCGCCGATCCGGTGCAGCTGACCCGTGGCGCCCGCGCCGTGTCGGATCTGGTGGACCTCGGCCCCCGCGTGCAAGAGGCCCAGTGGTTCGGCCACCGCCCCTGCCTGCCCGACATGCTGCCGCTGATTGGCCGGGCGCCGCGCCACCCGACGCTGTGGCTGAACTTCGGCCACGGTCACCAGGGCTTTACGCTGGGCCCGACCTCGGCCACCCTGCTCGCGGAGGCGCTCGACGGCCAGCAGACGCCGCTGCTGCAGGCGCTCTCGCCCGCCGCCCGTCCCGCCGCCATCCACTGACCCCCGGAGGCCCCGATGCCCGTCTCTCCCCGTCCCGCCGAACCCGGCGATCCCGTCCAGGCGATCCGCACCCCGGCACTGGTCATCGACCTCGACGCGCTTGATCGCAACATCGCGCGGATGCAGCACATCACCGCGGCGAAGGGCCTGCGCCTGCGCGCCCATGCCAAGACCCACAAATCCGCCGATATCGCACGGCTCCAGATGGATCATGGCGCAGTCGGCGTCTGCTGCCAGAAGGTCTCCGAGGCGGCAGCCCTGGTCGAGGCCGGCATCACCGACATCCTCGTCTCGAACCAGATCGTGGGCCAAGCCCGCGCCGACCTGCTGGCGCAGCTCGCGGGCCGCGCCCGCATGGGCGTCTGCGTCGATGCCTCCGAAGGCGTGGCGGAACTCGCCCACGCCACCGCCCGCCACGGCACCACCCTCACCGTCCTGGTCGAGGTCGACGTCGGCGCCGGCCGCTGCGGTGTCCCCCCAGGCCCCGCCGCCATCACCCTGGCCCAGGCCATTACCCAGGCCCCCGGCCTCACCTTCGGCGGCATCCAGGCCTACCAGGGCTCGCTGCAGCACATTGCCGACCCGGCCGCCCGCCGCACCGCCGCCCAGGCCGCGGCCCAGGCCACCCGCACCACCCTTGACGCGCTCTCTGCCGCGGGCTTTGCCTGCGACACGGTGGGTGGCACCGGCACCGGCTCGCTCCTCGTCGATGCCGATCTCGGCCAGGTGACCGAGGTGCAGTGCGGTTCCTACATCTTCATGGATGCCGATTACGACCGCATCCGCGAAGCCGATGGCAGCCGCCCCGCCGGGATGGAAAACGCCCTCTTTGTGCAATCGCAAATCCTCAGCACGGCCGTCCCCGGCAAACCGGTCTGCGACGCGGGCCTGAAGGCCCTTGCCCTCGACAGCGGCCTGCCGCGCATCGACACCCCGGGCCTGAGCTATATCCAGCCCTCGGACGAACACGGCGAAATCACCGACCCCCAGGGCCTCCTCTCCCGTGGCGACATGGTCCGCCTGGTCCCCGGCCATTGCGACCCGACCTGCAACCTCTACGACTGGTACGTCGCCGTCCGCGGCGACCGGGTCGAGGCGCTCTGGCCCGTCACCGCCCGCGGCTGCCTCTGGTAACCGGTTTCCCTGTCATCTGGCCCCAAATACTCCGGGGGAGTCGCCACAGGCGACGGGGGCAGCGCCCCCCACCCCGCCCTCAGCGGGAATGCGGCCGGATCTCGGTGCGCAGGGTGACCAGCCGGTCCAGCGTCTGCAACGTCCGCTCCGGCTGGCGCGCCGAATAGGCCAGATGCAGCGTCTCCAGCGCCACCAGCCCCGGCGCATGCAGCGCCACCCGGTCGGATTTCGCCCGCGGCAGGATCAGGCTGACGGCAGCCTCGGCGCGCAGCGGTGACGTTTCCTGCCCCAGCACCGCAATCACCGGCACACCAAGACGCTGCGCCTCGGCCAGCACCGCCTTGGCCTCGCGATGCGCCCGCCCGTGCAGCAGCATGATCAGCACATGGCCCCGCTGCAGATCCAGCAGCTGCTCGGCCAGGGCGATCCCCGTCGCATTGAACGCCCGCGCCGGCAGGCCCGAGCGGTTGAACAGCCGCGCCGCATAATCGACAATCACCCCCGAGGCCCCGATGCCGAACAGCCCCACCCCCGAGGCGCCCTCCAGCAGCTGCACCGCGCAGGCCATGGCGCGGCGGTTCTCGGGGCTTTGCAGCGCCTCCAGCATCTGGCGCTGGCTCTCGACCACGAAGCCCACCGTCGCATCGACATCGCAGCCCAGCTCGGCCGAGGTCGCGGCCATCTTCTCGACCGGGGAATCCGTCTGCCCCAGCCAGGCGTCCAGCGTGTCCTTCAGCTCGACCAGGCCGCTGAAGCCCAGCCCCTGGATCGCCCGGATCACCGTGGCGTCCGACGTTCCCGTTTCAAACCCGATCTCCAGCGCCGACAGCCCCAGCACCGCATGGCGGTTGGCGTCGATATAGGCGGCCACCGCCAGCGCACCGGGCGACAGCCGGTCCCGGCGGCGGGCCAGCTGATCGGCAAAGCGGTCTCGGATACGGTGTGGAGGCTGGGCCATGGGATTTCCTGACTGTTCTGCTTGGGAATAGCCCCGCGACCGGAAATCTTCAATGCCCCGCGATGGCCTGCTGCACCGCCTGCACCATCCGCCCAAGCGCGGCGTAGGAATTCGAGATCGCGACCTCGCGCGGGACATATATATAGTGTCCCGCCCGGCAGGCCTTCAGGAAGTCGCAGAAGCCCGGCAGCATCTCTTCCAGCGCGTGACGTTCAGCGGCCGCCCCCTGACCGCGATCCGACCGGTAGGGATCAAAGATGTAATCCGCATCCAGCTCCGGCAGGCGTTCGGGGCTGATCGCCAGCCGGTCGTCCGGCGGGATCGCATCCAGCAGCGGCACAAAGCGAAAGCCCGCGTCGCGCAGCACCCGGCCCAGGGCGCGGTAGCTGTGATAGACGCTGATCCGGCCGCGCAGGGGCATCATCACCGACACGGTGATCCCCTGCGGATGCACCGCCTGCCGCAACCCGGCGATCTGGTCGGCATAGCGCGCCTGCAACTGCGCCAGGCGGGCCTCGGTATGGGTCAGCCGGGCCAGCGCCTGATAGACATGCGGCGCCCCGCGGGCACTGTCCAGCACCACCGTCGGCGCGATCTTCGCCAGCTGCCGCACCGGCGTCGAACGCGAGCCCTCGGTCACGATCAGGTCGGGCTTCAGCGCCACGATGGATTCCAGATCGACATTGATGTCACCGATGAAGGCGATGGAGCTGGTGTCGAAATCCACCCCCGTCAGCAGCTTTCCAGCGCGGATATGCGGCCTGCCGTCCGGCCCCAGCCGCCCCTGGCTGCCGACCGGCATCACCCCCAGCTCAAGCAGCGGGATGGTGATATCGACGTCATAGACCGACACGATGCGCAACGGATGGTCCGGCACGTTCACCTGCCGCCCCAGATCATCGGTGAAGGGCGCAGCCAACGCCGGACCGGCCCACAGCCACAGCAGGATCGGCAGAAGCGCCCTCATCCCCTTTTCCTCCGCGACAGCCACAGCAGCCCCGGCGCCCCCAGCACCGCCAGCATGACACCCGAGGGCAGTTCCAGCGGGGCGAAAAGCGTCCGCCCCAGCGTGTCGGCCGCCAGCACCAGCGCCGCGCCGATCAGCGCGGTCGACAGGATCCGGCAGCGCGGCGATCCGCCCGGCAGAACCCGCGCCAGATGCGGCGCGATCAGCCCGACGAAGCCCAGGCTGCCGCCGACGCTGACCGAGGCCGCCACCAGCGCGATTGACACCGCAAAGCGCAGCCGCACCGCCCCCCGCACCCGGCCGCCAAGGGCGCGGGCCAGCGGCGCGCCCAGCGACTCGATCGCCTGGCCCGGAGCCAGAGCCAGCAGCACCGACATTCCCGCAGCCAGCGTCATGGCCGCCAGCCCCACCCCCGGCCAGTCGGCGCCCTGCAGCGATCCCGCCAGCCAGACCAGCGCCTGCTGCAACTGGTCCGAGGGCGTGAAGCTGAGCACCACCACCAGCGCCGCCGCCAGCGCCCAGCTGAGGCCCAGCCCGATCAGCACCAGCCGCAGCCCCGTGGCGCCCTGCGCCAGCAGCAGGATCACCGCGCCGCTTGCCAGCCCGCCCGCAAGACCCGCCGCCAGCCGCAGCGGCATCGCGAGGCCCGGCGCCAGCAGCATCAGCGTCACGATGGCCAGCGCCGCGCCCTCGCGCACGCCCAGCAGGCCGGGATCGGCCAGACCGTTGCGGGTCAGCGCCTGCATGGTGCCCCCCGCCAGCGCCAAGAGCGCGCCGCACAGCAGCGCAAGGCACAGCCGGGGCGCCCGGAAGGCCTGCAGGATCAGCGCCTGGCTGGCATCGGGCGCCCGGCCGCCCAGATGCAGATAGCCCCGGATCACCGCCATCGGGATCGGTTCCGACCCCTGCGCCAGCGCCCACAGCGCCAGCACCGCCAGCGCAGCCGCCAGCCCCAGCAGCGCCAACAGCGGCCGCGGCGCGATCCGCAGCGACCAGCGACCGGCGCGCCAGACCAGAGGCGCGCTCATGCCCGGCCCCGGGCGAACAGCCACAGGAAGACCGGCGCGCCCAGCAGGCCGGTGACGGCGCCGGTCGGCAGCTCCCTTGGATAAAGCGCATGGGCCGCCAGGATGTCCGCGCCCGACAGCAACGCCGCGCCGCTGGCCGCCGCCAGCAGCAGCGCGGTCCCCGAAGGCCGCCCGAAGCCGCCGGGCCACAGCATCGGCGCCATCAGCCCGACAAAGCCCACCGGCCCCACCACCGACACCGCCGCCCCCGTCAGGCAGGCCGCCGCCACCAGCGCCAGCGCCCGCATCCGCCCCGGGCTCGCCCCCAGCCCCCGTGCCAGCGCATCGCCAAGCGCCATCACCCGCAGCGCCGGCGCCACCAGCAGCGCCAGAACCAGCCCCGCGCCCGCAACGGGTGCCGCCGCCACCACCACCGATGCCCGGGCCGAGGCGCCATCGCCCACCAGCCAATACCGCAGTTCTTCCAGGGTTTCGCTGTCCAGCAGCAGCAGCACCGATCCCACCGCATGCGCCAGCGCCGACACCGCCACGCCGCAGAACACCAGCCGCATCGGATCGCGCGTGCCCCCCGCCAGCAGCACCAGCGCAAAAAGCCCCCCCGCCCCGAGCGCCGCCGCCACGGGCCGCGCCAGCCCCACCGGCGCCAGCCCCGGCAGGCTGGTCATCAGCACCATTGCCAGTGCCGCGCCCGCGTTAAGCGCCAGGATCTGCGGCTCGGCCAGGCGGTTGCGCAGCACCGATTGCAGCAGGAAGCCCGCCGCCCCCAGACAGCCCCCCGCCATCGCCACGCCAAGCGCCCTGGGCAGGCGCAACGCCAGCAGGATGCGCTGATCGAAGGCCTGCGGATCGGGCGCCGCGATCACCCGCCATAGCGTCCCCGGCGTCACCGACCCCGCCCCCCACAGCAGCGACAGCCCCATCAGCACCGCGCAGATCATCAGCGCCGGCCCCAGCCGGGCGGCGGCGCTCATGCCGGGATCCCCGCGGGCACGAAGACCGGGGTGCCGGTTTCGGGATGGAGCAGACGCAGGGTCTTCAGGCCGAAGACCTCCTCGATGATGGCGGGGGTGCAGTCGGCGGGATGGGCCAGACGGTGACGGATCGCGCCCTCTTTCAGGAAGACCAGCCGGTCGGCATGTTGCAGCGCCATGTTCAGATCATGCAGCACCGCCACGACCGTGCGGCCGTGGTCGCGCACCAGGCGGCGCAGCATCGAGAGGATCTCGACCTGGTGGTGCAGATCGAGAAAGCTTGTCGGCTCGTCCAGCAGGATCAGGCCGGTGTCCTGCGCCAGCACCATGGCGATCCAGACTCGCTGGCGCTGGCCGCCCGACAGGCTGTCGACGGGGCGGTCGGCCAGATCGGCGGCGCCGGTGATCTGCAGGGCATGGCGGGTGGCCGCTTCGTCCTCGGCGGACCACTGGCGCAGCAGGCCCTGATGCGGAAAGCGCCCCCGGCCGACCAGTTCCGCCACCGTGACGCCCTCGGGGGTCAGCGGCTGCTGCGGCAGCAGGCCAAGGCGCCGCGCCACCGCCCGCGTCGGCGATTTCGCGATGTCGCGCCCGTCCAGCAGCACCCGGCCCCCGCGCACCGGCAAAAGGCGCGCCAGCGCCGCCAGCAGCGTCGACTTGCCCGATCCGTTCGGCCCCAGCAGCACCGTCAGCCGGCCCTCGGGCAGATCCAGGTCCAGATCACGCAGCACATCGGCCCGGCCATGGCCTGCGGTCAGCCCCTGCGCCTGCAAGGGGGCTGGAAGGGAAGCGGTGGGATGCATCGGGACCTGCCTTTCTGGCCGCGATGGATAATTTCCGACTGTAGTAGTCAAGTATTTTGCGGCGAAAAAAATCGTGAAACCTCGGCAAAACCGGCGATTTCCGAGTGTTCAGGCCCGGGTGACGCAGGGTCCCGCGAGGGACAGAGACGAAGTGCCGTCAAGGAAGCGCACAGAAAAAAGTTGACTACTACAGTCGGAATTCTGATCCCGCCGCAACTGCCACGGTTGGGGACCGCGGCGCAGGCACAGAACGACAGGACCAGAATGAACCGCACTCGCCCTCTTTGGACCCGGACATCGGGCCTTGCCCTTCTTGCCGCGCTGACCGCGCTGCCGCATCCCGGCCGCGCCCGGGACGTCGTCGACCTGCCGGCGATCAGCGTCGAGGGCAGCGACGCTGCCTATGCCAGCACCGTTGCCGCCACCGCCACCCGCGGCAAGGCCAAGGCGATCGACGTGCCGCAATCGACCACCACCATCGCCCCCCAGGCGCTGAAGGACCGCGATGCGCAAAGCGTCGATGACGCGCTTTCGACCGTCAGCGGCGTCACCCAGACCAACACCGTCGCCGGGCGGCAGGATGCGGTGATCCGGCGCGGCTTTGGCGATGCGGGGGATGGCTCGATCCTGACGAACGGGCTGAAGACGGCGCTGCCGCATTCCTTCAACGCCACGGTCGACAGCGTGGATGTGCTGAAGGGGCCGGCCTCGACGCTCTATGGCATCCTCGACCCGGGCGGGATGGTGAACGTGGTGACGAAGCAGCCGCAGGCCCAGGCGGCGGGGCGCGCCTATTACCGCTATGAAAACGACGGTGCCAGCCGATCCGCCCGCACCGCGGGGCTGGACCTGACCGGACCGGTGGAGGGCACGCATTTCTCGTACCGCTTCATCGCCGAGAAGACCAAGGGCGACGACTGGCGCAACTTCGGCCATATCAAGAGCACGACGCTCGCGCCCTCGCTGTCCTATGACAATGGCGCCAACCACGTCACCGTCAGCTACCTGCATCAGGATTACGACCTGCCCTACGAGCGCGGCACGATCTACGATGCCTCGACCGGCACCTTCCTGCCCCGCCGCACCCGGCTGGACGAAGGGTTCGGGCGCACCGTGGGCACCGCCGATCTGGCGCAGCTGCACTACCGCCGGGACCTCGCGGGTGGCTGGACCGCCACCTTGGGCTATTCCT
This sequence comes from Pseudooceanicola sp. NS-SX9, assembly GCF_057380705.1. NCBI lineage: Bacteria > Pseudomonadati > Pseudomonadota > Alphaproteobacteria > Rhodobacterales > Paracoccaceae > Pseudooceanicola > Pseudooceanicola sp. NS-SX9. The sequence goes on from NZ_JBXXRN010000006.1 coordinate 80,011, forward strand.
GGAGCCGCGACGACTTTACCGCCAACCAGGTCCGGGTGCTGGGCTATGACAGCACCACCGGCGCGCTGAAGCGCCGCGCCGACATCCGCGGCGATTACGAGACCATCGACCAGGCCCTGCGCGCCGAACTGGCGGGCGATGCCGAGCTGCTGGGGCTGAGGAACGAACTGCTGTTCGGCGCCAGCTACGACCGAGAGGTCATCCACCGCTCGACCCTGCAAAACTGCAACACCAATTCCGATTTCAATATCACCGACCCGGTCTATGGCACCATGTCAGCCTGCAGCTACGACGCCAGCGCCGACAAGCACGAATACCAGACGCTTTCGACTGCCTCGCTGTACGCCCAGGACCGCCTGCACCTGAGCGACCGGCTGATCGCCGTCGCCGGGCTGCGGCTGCAGGGCTATGACGTGGTGGCGGGCAATGCCGATGCGGTGAACACCGATGCCTCGGGGACGGCGCTGCTGCCCAATGCCGGGCTGGTGTGGAAGCTGAGCCCCGCCGTGTCGCTTTACGGCAATGTCGCCAAAAGCTTCCGGCCCAACAGCTCGATCAACAGCGCCTATGGCGATCTGAAACCCGAAGAGGGGATCTCTTACGAGGTGGGGGCCAAGGTGGCGCTGGCGGACCGGCTGACCGGGACGCTGGCGGTCTATACTGCCGACAAGCACAACGTCGCCTACTCCGAGACCGTCGATGGCGACACCGTCTATCGCACCGCCGGGCTGGTGCGTTCGAAGGGGATCGAGGCCGACCTGACCGGCCAGCTGACCGACCGGCTGCAGATGATCGCGAGCTTTGCCTATACCGATGCGCGGGTGATCGACGATCCCGACTATGCCGGCAACCGGCTGGCCAATGTCGCGGCGCGCACCGCGGCGCTGTATCTGGCCTATGATCAGGGCGAGGTCTTTGGCGGCCGCGGCGCGCTGCGCTATGGCGGCGGCATCCGCGGCGTCAGCGCCCGGGCGGGCGATGCGGCCAACAGCTTTGATCTGCCGGGCTATGGCGTGGTCGATGTCTTTGCCCGCTACACGATCCAGACCACGCGGCATCCGATCAGCGTGCAGCTGAACCTCAACAACCTGTTCGACAAGACCTATTACACCTCGTCGATCGGCAATTCGGCCTATGGCATCGCGGTCGGCAAGCCGCTGAATGCCGCACTGACGATCAGCGTCGCCTTCTGAACCCCGGCCCGGCGCGGGACACCTCGCACCGGGCATAACGGCGGTTATTGTGGGTTTTTTCCACGAAACCGCCGCTACTTGCCGGATGCTTTCCTGTCCAATAAGCTTTGATTATCGGCAAAAGGACAGCCCCATGACCCAGGATCCCAAGACCCCCCTGCCCGCGCCCCTCGGTGGCTCAGCCGTGCTGGAACGGCTGGCGGGGGCGGCGCAGGATTATGCGCGGGCGGCGCTCTCCGACAACACGCTGCTGGCCTATCGCAAGGACTGGGCGCATTTCACCCGCTGGTGCCGACGGCGCGGCACCGATCCCCTGCCCCCCTCGCCCGAACTGGTGGGGCTTTACATCACCGATCTCGCCGCCCCCGCCGAGGGGCGCGCCCTGGGCGTGGCCTCGATCGAGCGGCGGCTGGCGGGGATCGGCTGGAACTACGCACAGCGCGGCATGATGCTGGAACGGCGCGACCGGCACATTGCCTCGGTGCTGGCGGGGATCCGGCGCCGCCATGCCCGCCCGCCGGTGCAGAAGGCCGCCGTCGGCCCGGCCGAGATCCTGGCGATGACCGATGTGCTGGGCCATGATCTGCGCGGGCTGCGCGACCGCACGATCCTGCTGCTGGGCTATGCGGGCGGGCTGCGCCGGTCCGAGATCGCGGGCCTGGACCGACACCGCAACGACAGCGACGACGGGCTGGGCTGGGTCGAGATCCTGCCCGAGGGCGCCCTGCTGACGCTGCGCGGCAAGACCGGCTGGCGCGAGGTCGAGGTGGGACGCGGCAGCGGCCCGCACAGCTGTCCCGTCCATGCGCTGGAACGCTGGCTGGATTTTGCCCGCATCGAGTTGGGGCCGCTGTTCCGGCGCACCTCGCGCGATGGGCAGCGGGTGCTGCCCGAGCGCATCAGCGACAAGCACGTGGCACGGCTGGTGAAGGCCTGCGTGCGTGCCGCCGGCATCCGCGCCGACCTGCCCGAGGCCGAGCGCGTGGCGCTGTTTTCCGGCCATTCGCTGCGGGCGGGGCTGGCCAGTTCCGCGCAGGTGGATGAACGTTACGTGCAGCGGCAGCTGGGCCATGCCTCGGCCGAGATGACACGCCGCTACCAGCGCCGCCGTGACCGCTTCGTGGTGAACCTGACGCGCGCGGCGGGCCTTTAGACCCCGAACAGCGACTTGCCGTGCCGGTCCAGCAGTGCCCCCAGTCGGCCGGGATCGCGCGCCAGCGGTTCCGTGCGGGCGACGCGCAGCCCCAGGTCGGGGCGCGCGAACAGGGCGATGCAGGCTTCGGCCGGATCATGGCGCGAGGGATAAAGCAGCCCGTCGGGCCCCTCCGGGTGATCAAAGAGCGCATCCGCCCAGGCGCCGCAGGGATCGTAGGGACCGGTGAACAGCGCCGCCGTCACCCCCAGCCGCGACAGCCCCGCCCCGGTCGCATCGACCAGCCGCAGCGCGCGGCCGAAGGTCAGCGTCGACAGGCTGCGCTTTGCCACGTCGTGCCAGCTGACGGCATGGCGGGCGGGATTGCGCAGCAGCGTCTCGATCAGCGCGGCATCGGGGCCGGGCGCCATGTAGAGCACCCCGAACCGGCCGCTGGCGGCATCAAAGCGATAGACCGGCGGCAGGTCGGGCCCGGGGCCGAAGAACACCGGGTCATAGGCAGACTGGTGGACGCGGAAAAAGGGCGTGCCCGCGTCGTAGCCGCGCAGCGGCAGGGAGCGGGCGTGCAGATCGGCGGGCGGCAGGGCCGCCGCACCCGAGGGGCCGCGGCTCATGCGAAGCCGTCGCCGTCGTGCTGCGCGATATAACGCTCGATCGCCGCGGCATCGCGGGCGCGGACCAGATCCAGCAGGCGGCGGCCGCCGAACGCCTCATCGGGCGCCAGAAGCACATCAAGCACCACCCAGGGATCATCCGCGCGATGGGCGATCAGCAGGTCCTCCATCAGCGGATCGACGGCCCCTTCGGTGAACTGCAGCGCCGGATAGACCCAGTCGGACCCCATCTTCAGCCCCAGCAGCCGCCCCGCCCGGCGCCGTTTGTCCAGCGCCTGCCGGCTGACGCCCACCAGGGCCTCGACCTGCCCCGCACTCAGCAACTCGCCCGCAGCCTCCTTCAGGTGCCGTCGGTGTTCGATGCTGCGGGCGACGGGGCCGGCCAGCGGGTCCAGCTCGCGCACCGCATCCGAGAACTGCACCCGGCTGACGATCCGCGACAGCGCGCCCAGGTCGGTCGCCGAGGACAACGTTTCCCACAGCACCTCCTGCGGTGCCTCATGCACCGCGCGGCGCGTCGCCCGCAGCACCCGCAGCGCCACCATGTTGTGCAGCGCATCCATCTTCCAGTCGCGCGCCTCCGGGTCCAGCCAGGCCGAGACCAGCTCCTCCGGGGCTTCCGCGACAAAGCGGTCGACCATGGCCTTCATCTGTTCGGCGACCGCACGGCGATCACTGCCTGCGGGCTGGGGGGCGGATTCCATCTGGACCTCCATGGGTTGCCTTTGGGAATATAGGATTCCATTTATCCAAAAGCAACCCCTGCACCCCTCCGGCTGGCAGGCCCGCCTGCCATGCGGCCCGCCCGGTTCAGCGTTCCCGGTCGCGGCGCCAGTCCTGAAAGGCCAGCTGGTGCTCTTCCCGGGTGCAGGGATACAGGCCGATGATCGTGGCCCCTTCCTTTACCTGATCGACGACGAAATCCTCGTAGGCGGTCATTTCGACGGCTTCGGCGGCGATCTCCTCGGCAATGGCTGCGGGGATGACGATGACGCAATCCGCATCCCCCACGATGATGTCCCCGGGGAATACAGGCGCATCGCCGCAGCCGATCGGTTCGTTGATGGCGATGGCCTCGTTGTTGGTCAGGTTCGTCGGGCTCGAGGGACGGGAGTGATAGGCCGGGATATCGAGGCCAGCGATGGTGCGGGCATCACGGAAGCCGCCATCAGTCACCACCCCTGCCCCGCCGCGCATCATCAGCCGGGTGATCAGGATATCGCCGGCCGAGACCGCATCCGCCTGCTTGCGGCTGTCCATCACCAGGACGTGGCCCTCCGGGCAGGTCTCGATGGCAACCCTCTGGGGATGGGCAGGATCGCGAAAGGCGGCCAGTGTGTTGCGATCCTCGCGCGCGGGCATGTAGCGCAGGGTGAAGGCGGGGCCGACCATGTTGGCGCCCTTCCAGCCCAGCGGGTGCACGCCCTGGATCACCTGGTGGCGCAGACCGCGCCGGTAAAGTGCGGTCGCCAGCGTCGCCACCGACACGCCCATCAGCTTTTCACGGGTTTCGGGAGTCATTCTGGGATCTCCTCCGGGATCATCCGGGGGGCGCACACGGCCCCCCCCTAAGCATTCATCTTTCAGGAAATATGCCGGGGTGAATGCGCGGCACGCGCAGAGGGGCAGCGCCCCTTTCCCGGGCCTGCTTTCAGGCCACGGGTCTCAGACCATATCTTCGCCCAGCAGGGCCTCTGGCAGGTCCTGGAAACAGACCGGGCGCAGGAAGCGGCGGATCGCCAGGGTGCCGACCGAGGTCGCCCCGAAGTTGGTCGAGGCCGGATAGGGCCCGCCATGGACCATCGCATCGGCCACCTCGACGCCGGTCGGGAAGCCGTTGACCAGCACCCGGCCGGCCTTGCGCTCAAGGATCGGCAGCAGCGCGCGGGCCTCGGCCAGATCGCTCTCCTCCATGTGCAGCGTGGCGGTCAGCTGGCCCTCGAAGCCCTGCGCCAGAACCGCCATCGCCTCCTGGTCCGGCACCCGGATCACCAGGCCCAGCGGCCCAAAGACCTCCTCGCCCAGGGCATGGTCCTGCAGATAGGCCTCGGCATCGGTCTCGTAGAGGTTCGGCGCGGCGCTGCGGCCTTGCTGCGGGGTGGCCAGCAGGGTGCGCACGGTGTTGCGGCTCTCGAAACGCTCTTTGCCGGCGCGGTAGGCGGCGGCGATGCCTTCGGTCAGCATGACCTGCGGGGCGACCTGGCGCAGGGCGGCGGTGGCGGCGGCGACGAAACTGTCCCCCTCGGCGCCGGTCGGCACCACGGCGATGCCGGGGTTGGTGCAGAACTGCCCCGCGCCCATGGTCAGCGATCCGGCCCAGCCCTTGCCCATCGCCTCGGCCCGCGCAGCGAGCGCGCCCGCCAGCACGAACATCGGGTTGACCGAGCCCAGTTCGCCGAAGAACGGGATCGGTTCGGGCCGGGCGGCGCAGAGATCAAACAGCGCGCGGCCCCCGCCGAGCGAGCCGGTAAAGCCCACGGCCTTGATCCGCGGATGCTGCACGAGGGTGGTGCCGACATCGCGCTTGCCGCCCTGGATCAGGCTGAAGACGCCCGGGTGCAGGCCGCAGGTCTTGATGGCGGCATGGATCGCCTCGGCGACGATCTCTGCGGTGCCGGGATGGGCGGAATGGCCCTTGACGACGACCGGGCAGCCGGCGGCAAATGCTGCGGCGGTGTCGCCCCCCGCAGTCGAGAAGGCGAGCGGAAAGTTCGAGGCGCCGAAGACCGCGACCGGGCCGATGGGGCGCTGGATCAGCTTCAGGTCGGGGCGCGGCAGGGGCTGGCGCTCGGGCAGCGCGGGGTCGTGGCGCAGGTCGAGGTAGGCGCCCTTGAGGATGTGATCGGCAAAGAGGCGCAGCTGGCCGGTGGTGCGGCCGCGCTCGCCCTGCAGGCGGGCCTCGGGCAGGCCGGTTTCCTGCGAGCCGATCTGGGTGATCGCCTCGGCGCGGGCCTCGATCTCATCGGCGATGGCGGTGAGGAAGGCGGCGCGGGTGGCGCGGGTGGCGTAACCGTAGGACCAGAAGGCCTGTTCGGCGGCTTCGCAGGCGGCGTTGACCAGATCGGGGGTGCCGACGGAGAAGCTGTGCACCGGACCGTGGGCGGGTTCGGAGGGGAAGCGGGCCTGGGTCGCGACCCATTGGCCGGCGATCAGGTGCCGGCCGTGGGGGGTGAAGGCGGGTGTGGTGCCATCCATGGAATGTCCTTTCCGGTGGAGACCCCGGGGGCGCTGCCCCCGGACCCCCGAGGTATTGGAAACAAGAAAATGGGGAAGGGTCAGATCAGGGCATTTTCCTTCAGGAAGGATTGGAGCTTGGCCTGCTGTGCCGGTGTCAGCGGCCAGGCCGAGGGCGGACGGGTGGCGCCGCAATCGAAACCGGTGGCCTGAAGCGCCGCCTTGACGCCGGCGACATTGGTGCCGTTCAGCTCTTCGGCGCGGATGTCCTCGAAGGCCTGCATCTGGGCGATCAGGCGGTTGGCCTCGGGGTAGTCGCCGGCTTCAAGGGCGGCGTGGATGGCAAGCGAACGTTCCGGCCAGACGTTGATCAATCCGGAGGTGAAGCCCCGGGCGCCGACGGCGTAGAACGTGGGGGCCCAGACCTCGGCCAGGCCACCGACCCAGACGATGGAAGGGTCGCAGGCGGCCTTGGCGGCGGCGAGCTTCTGCGGATTTGGCGTGGCCCATTTGACGCCCTTGACACCCGGGATCGCGCAGAGATTGGCAATCGCGCCGGTGCCGATGGCATCGTTGCGCAGGTAGAGCATCATCGGCAAGCCGCCGGAAGCATCCGAGATCGCCTTCACGTAATCCACCGTGCCGCGCGGGGCGACGAAGGGATCCGGGGGCTGGTGGATCATCAGCGCAGTGGCGCCCGCCCCGGCCGAGGCGCGGGCCAGGGTGCAGGCGTCGCGGATGCCCCGCCCGATGCCTGCAAGCACCGGGGCGCGGCCATCGACCATGGCGCAGACCTCGCGCGCCATGGTGCAGGCCTCCTCGGTGGTCAGGGCGTAGAATTCGCCGGTATTGCCGTTCACCACCGGCATGTGCAGCCCGGCGCCAAGCGCGCGGTCCAGGATCGGGGAAAGTTTCGCAGGAGCGATCTGTCCCGCGGCGTCATAGGGGGTGACGAGGATGCCGGAAATTCCGGTCAGGGCGGTATCGAGATCGAGCATTCTGTCCTCCTCAGAAGATGTCGGGTTCACCGGCGGTTGCGCCGTATGAGGTTTCGAGGAAATCGAAGTCGCAGCCCTTGTCGGCCTGCGTGACGTGTTTCGAGAACAGGTGGCCATAGCCGCGCTCGTAGCGGGGGGTGGGGGCGGTCCAGGCCGCGCGGCGGGCCTCCAGCTCGGCCGCGTCGACCAGCATGTCGAGGCTGCGCGCCTCCAGATCCAGCCGCACGATGTCGCCGGTTTTCAAGAGCGCCAAAGGCCCGCCGATGTAGGATTCCGGGGCGACGTGCAGCACGCAGGCGCCATAGGACGTGCCCGACATCCGCGCGTCAGAGATCCGCAGCATGTCGCGATACCCCTGCTTGATCAAGGCCTTGGGGATCGGCAGCATGCCCCATTCGGGAAAGCCCGGGCCACCCTGGGGACCGGCATTCCTCAGCACCATCACCGTGTCGGGCGTGATCGCAAGATCCTCGTCATCGACCGCCTTCTTCATCTCGGGGTAGCTGTCGAAGACCAGCGCCGGGCCCTCGTGCCTGTAGTATTTCGGATCGCAGGCGGCGGGCTTGATCACCGCCCCGTCGGGGCAGAGATTGCCGCGCAGCACCGCCAGAGAGCCCTCGTGATAGACCGGGTTCGACAGCGGGCGGATCACGTCGTCATTGTAGACCTGCGCGCCCTCCAGGGTCTCGGCCAGGGTCTTGCCGGTGATGGTGATCACCGTGGTGTCCAGCCGGTCCTCGATCTGCTTCATCAGCGCGCGCAGGCCGCCGGCGTAGAAAAAGTCCTCCATCAGGTAGTCCTTGCCGGCGGGGCGGACGTTGGCGATCAGCGGCGTCACCCGGCCAAGCGCGTCCAGATCGTCCAGCGTCAGATCGATCCCGGCGCGGCGCGCCATGGCGATCAGGTGCACCACGGCGTTGGTCGAACAGCCGGTCGCCATGGCGACGATGGCGGCGTTCCGTACGGAGGCGTCTGTTATGATCTTCGCGGGCACCAGGTCTTCCCAGACCATCTCGACGATGCGGCGCCCGCAGTCGGACCCCATGCGCTGGTGATTGGCATCCGCCGCCGGGATGGAGGATGCGCCGGGCAGCGTCAGCCCCATCGCATCCGCAATCGCGGTCATGGTCGAGGCCGTGCCCATGGTCATGCAGGTCCCCGCCGAGCGCGCGATGCCGCCCTGCACGCCCTGCCATTCCGTATCCGAGATATTGCCGGCGCGGCGTTCGTCCCAGTATTTCCACGCATCCGAGCCGCTGCCCAGGATCCGGCCCGCGTAATTGCCGCGCAGCATCGGCCCGGCGGGCAGGAAGATCATCGGCACCCCGGCGCTGATGGCGCCCAGCACCAGGCCCGGCGTGGTCTTGTCGCAGCCCCCCATCAGCACCACGCCATCGAGCGGATGCGAACGGATGACCTCTTCGGTCTCCATGGCCAGCAGGTTGCGATAGAGCATCGAGGTCGGCTTGGTGAAACTTTCGTCGACCGAAAGCGCGGGCATTTCAACTGGAAAGCCACCGGCCTGCAGCACGCCCCGCTTCACGTCCTTGACCCGTTCCGGGAAGTGAGAGTGGCAGCTGTTGAGCTCGGACCAGGTGTTGAGGATGCCGATGACCGGACGGTCGCGGAACTCTTCCTCCGTATAGCCCAGCTGCATCATCCGCGAACGGTGCCCGAAGCTGCGCAGATCGTCGGGGGCGAACCAGCGGGCCGAACGCAACTGATCCGGTGTCTTGCGGGGGGCTTGCGACATGATTCTCCTCCTGATCCGTGCCACTCCTATCATTATGTATGCGCATACATTTTCATACGTCAAGGGAATCACTGCCAGTTTTCAAGTCATAAACGCCACAATATGAGGTTCTTGACAGAGAAAAGCCAAACGTGGTTCACCTATATGTATGCGCTTACATGGCCATCGGGTGGAAGGAGACCACCCGTCAGAGGAGCGGTGGCCCCAGGGTCGCCAGGGAGGACATGATGAAACTCACTCGCAGACGCTTTCTTGCCACCGCATCGGCCGGCGCCGTGCTGGCGGCACCAATGGCGGCCCATGCCGCCAACCTGCCGCGCAACATGCGCATGGTGATCGGGTCGAAATCGACCGGCGGTGACACTTACCAGACCTCGGCCATGGTGGCGGATGCGCTGTCGAAGACGCTGGGCATCAACATCAAAGTCGATGCCGTGGGCGCCTCGGACGCCTTCAAGACGCTGGCCCGCGACAAGCGCGGCACCACGATCATGATCTTCCACGACCAGAGCTATCTTGGGCATCTCTACGGCGTCACCGGCTATGACGACATCTTTGCCGATTATGCCATCGGGCCGACCGTGTCGATCAACCCGGGCAATGCCTACCTGGTCCCGGCCGACAGCCCCTACAAGACGATGGACGATATCCTGAAGGCGGCCGCTGCGGGCACCCGCATCCGCGTTGCCATCCAGCCTGGCGGCGTCTCCGAGATCGGCTTTTCGGCGATGAAGAACGCCGCCAAGGTGCGGGCACCGGGCTCCGAGGACAACCTGGTGGCGGTCAACACCGGCTCGCAATCCGACAAGAACCAGGCGATGTGGGACAACCTGGCCGATGTCATCAACGGCTCGATCCAGGCGAACGAACAGTTCACCCAGCTCGCCCCGTCCGACCCCAAGGCGATGCGCTTCGTCTGGCTGACCGCGCGCCCCGAAACCCTGGAACAGGCCCCCGAGGCCGGAATGGGCGGCACCGACCGCGCCAGGATGCTGACATTCGCCAGCCCCGAGACCAGCGTGACACTGGACGGCCAGAAGGACTTTACCTTCGACAAGGAGTTCTTCTTCCTGTTCAACAAGGACATGGACCCGAAGATCGCCGGCGCAATCGACGCGGCCTTGGCCAAGGTCTACGCCGGCGGCGAGATCGAGGCGCGCCAGAAGGCCGCCTTCTTCATTCCCAACTACCTGCCGCAGGACCAGGCGCTGCAACACCTGGAGACCAAGCGCGACACCTATGCCAAGGTGATCGCCGACATCTCCTCCAAATCCTGACCCACCCGGTCCGGGATATGTCCCGCCCCCGGTGGCCGCCTGGCCACCGGGCCGCCTGATGCCAGCCGAAGGGAGCCCCCCATGGGCAGCCTGACCCATGTGACGATCGATTTCAAAACATCGCACCTGATCTTTCCCACCCTCATCGCGGGCCTGCTGGGCGCGCTTCTGGTGGCCATCGTGATCCGGGACCGAAGGCGCATTGCCGCCTCGGGGGCCTATTGGCACGCCATCTGGCGCCACATGGACAAACCCCGCTTTCTGGGCGCCCTGGCCCTGACGCTGCTCTATTTCTCGCTGATGGTGCCGGTCGGAAACATCTGGCCCAACACCGGCATGGGCTTTCTGCTGTGCTCGATCCCCTATGTGCTGGCGACGGGCCTGCTGTTCATGCACGAACGCAGCCCCCGCACCGCCCTGCCCCTTGTCGTCGTCGCGCTGGCCGGGCCCACCCTGGTGTGGTGGCTGTTCACCTACCCGTTGTTCCTGACCCTGCCCTGAGGACCCGGCATGTTCGAGATCATCACTCCGCTTTTCCTGTCGCTGATCATCGGTGGCACGCTGGTCGGCATCATCTTCGGCGCCATCCCCGGAATGACCGCGACCATGGCAGTGGCCGTGTGCCTGCCGCTGACCTATTCGCTGGGCCTCGACAATGGCCTGGCGCTGTTGCTGGGGCTTTATGTCGGCGGCATCTCGGGCGGGCTTGTCCCGGCGATCCTGCTGGGCATTCCCGGCACGCCCAGCTCCATCACCACGACTTTTGACGGCTATCCGATGGCCCGACGCGGCGAAGGCGAGAAGGCGCTGAAAATCGGCGTCGTTTCTTCGCTGGTGGGCGGGCTGGTGTCGCTTTTGGTGCTGGTCCTCTTCGCCCCGACGCTGGCGGATTTCGCCATCGAATTCTCCTATGTCGAAAAGTTCCTGATCATCTTCTTCGCCCTGACCGTGATGGCGGCGCTGTCGTCTGACATGCTGCTGGGCGTATTCTCGGGCCTGCTGGGGATCTTCGTGTCGCTGATCGGCGTCTACGACATCTCGAAGGGCGGCAACGGCGAAATGCGCCTGGTGCCGCCGGGCCTGGGCTACTGGCTGGAAAGCGGGTTTTCCCTGCTGCCGGTGCTGATCGGCCTCTTCGGTCTGGCCGCGATCCTGGAGCAGGCCGAGATCGGCGTGCCAAAGGGCCAATCCACCAGCGACATCAAGGTCGGACCGCAGTCCCGTTTCTCGTTCAACGTCTTTCGCGGCCAGGGTTTCAACCTGCTGCGCTCGGGCTTGATCGGCACCTTTGTCGGCATCCTGCCCGGCGTCGGCGGCTCGGCCGCCTCGATCATCAGCTATACAAACGCCAAGACCTTCTCGCGGACGCCGGACCGCTTCGGCAAGGGCGAGCCCGCCGGCATCATGGCCTCGGAAGCTGGCAACAACGGCCTGACCGGAGGCGCGCTGGTGCCGTTGCTGTCGCTGGGCATCCCCGGAGATTCCACGACCGCGCTGCTGATCGGCGCTTTCACCCTGCAGGGCGTCCAGGTCGGGCCGCTGTTCATCGGCAACAATCCCGGCACCTGGGATGCGATGATCATCGCCATGCTGATCGCCAATATCGCGATGTTCGTGCTGATGTATTTCGCCATCCGCTACTTTGCGCTGGTGGTGGCGATCCCCAAGCACATCCTGTTCCCGGTGATCCTGATGATGTGCGTGATCGGCGCCTATACGATCAACTACGGCATCATGTTCGATGTCTGGACGTTGCTGATCTTCGGCGTTCTGGGCTGGCTTTTCACCAAGCTGAGGCTGGAGGTCGCGCCCTTCATCATCGGCTTCATTCTGGGTCCCTCGGCCGAGGTATACTTTGTCAAATCCCTGGAAAGTTTCGGCACCTGGACGATCTTCTTCACGAAAAGCTGGATTGCCATCGTGCTGTGGCTGCTGATCCTGGGATCGGTTGCGGGGTCGGTCTTGCTGGCGCGGCAGAAACGCCGGATCGAAGATCAAGGCTGAGCCTTGCACCTGCCCGCGCGCGATAGGAATATATGCGCGAGATGGAAGAAAAACGCACCCCCAGGCCGCGGTCCGCCCGTAAGGGGCAGGGCCGCGGTGTCACGATGGAGACCGTGGGACGCCTCGCCGGCGTCAGCCAGGTCACGGTCTCCCGCGCGCTCTCGGACCCGTCAAAGGTCTCGGCGGCGACGCTAGAGAAGATCCGTCAGGCCATTGCGCAGACCGGCTTCGTGCCGAATGCCCTGGCCGGCGCCCTGGCGACCAGCCGCTCGATGCTGATCTCGGCGCTGGTGCCATCAATCACCAACGTGGTCTATGCCAGCATGGTCAAGTCCTTCTCGGACCGCCTGCGCGAACAGGGTTATCAGATCCTGTTGTCCGAAACCGGTTTTGCCACCGAAGACGAAGACCGGGTGATCGCGGCCCACCTGTCGCGCCGGCCCGATGCCATCCTGCTGACCGGCATCTACCATTCCGCCAAGGCCCGGCAGATGCTGCTGGGATCCGGCATCCCGGTGGTCGAGGTCTGGGACTATACCGACACCCCGATCGACATCTGCGTGGGTTTCCGCCATGCCGAGACGGGCCGGGCGGCGGCGGACTTCGCCATGACCCGGGGTTATCGCGCGGCGGCCACGATCTCGGCCGGAGACGAACGCGCGCGGCGCCGCAAGGAAGCCTTCGTGGCCAGCTATGCCGCGCGCAGCGGACAGCCGGTGGCTGAGGTCAATCTGGACGGCGCGGCGACGCTGGCCGATGGCCGTGAAGCCCTGCGCCGCCTTCTTGGCGCGATGGGTTTTTCCCGGGGCGTGATCTTTTGCAGTTCGGATCTGCTGGCCCATGGCGTGATCATCGAAGCAGCGGTCCAGGGGTTGAAGGTGCCGCAGGACATTGCCGTGATCGGCTTTGGCGATCAGGAATTCGCCCGGGACGTCGACCCCGCGATCACCACAATCCGGGTCGACCGTGATGCCTTCGGCCGTGCCGCTGCCGAGGCCGTCCTGGCACATCTGGATCGCCCCGACACCGGACCCGAAGCCATCGACCTGGGGTTTGAAATCATCCAAAGGGGCTCGGCCTGAAGGATTTTTTCGGCGCAGACACATATTTCCACAGCTTTTCAGATGGTTGAGGCCAGATTTCGGCGCGGGTTCACAGCTGTGAACCCGCGTTTTTCAGGAAAGCAGCGTATCAGGCCAGATGCGGGGCCCGCCCCAGTTCCAGGTTCCCGCGCCGCAGCAGTGCCAGAACCATCGGCACAGCACTAAAGCCGCTCTGCGCTGCCCTTTGCGACAGGTCCCGGATGTAAGCTCCAGGTGATTTGATCTCTTCGAAACGCTCCAGCATTGCTGCCATTAGGATCGAAGCTTGAATGATCCCCATCCGCTGCTTTGCTTCCTCCCAAGAGGTTCTGCAAATGCCCATCATCGGGCGTAACCCCTCGGCCGCTCGGTGCAGATCTGGCCAGGATCGGATGGGTCTTTCGGTATAGTCCTGAACCGATGGGCATGCGGCCAACACGGTGTTCAAGGCGATAGAGGGTGGTTCGGTCCCTGCCCTTTTCCTGGCTTGCTCGGGTCGATCATCATCGATGGCTTTGGCTGTATGGACTGAAGGTTGCCCTTCAGAATCCGTATATTCTTTTTTTAGTCTCTGTTGGTGACGCTCGTTTTCGGCGGCACTGGTGCTCATTTCTTCTGTCATAGAGGCAGTGGGGATGGCTGCAAGATGGGTGAGAAGCTGCGACAGTTCGGCCTCGCGGCTGCGCAGGGCGGTGGCAGGGGCCTTGCGGCGCAGCATCCGGCGGGTGTCCTCGACCAGGGCCAGGGCGTCTTGCGTGGCGGATTCCCGGGGATCAAGCAGCGCCAGCAGGTCGCGGCGCATCAGGCTCAGGGTTTCGCGCAGTGCGGCAATCTCTTCGCGCTCCTGCCGTGCAGCTGTGGCGGCGCTGGCGATCTCGGCAAAGCGGCGGGGCAGGGGAGACAGGTCAAAGCCGAAGGCTGTCGCATCGCCGTTCCGGCGCCGCACGTAGCGCTTGCCATTCGGGCTGTCGCGCCGGACGATCAACCCCGAGGCCACCAGCGCGGCCAGGTGGCGGCGCATGGTCGACTCGGGCATGCCGTTCAGCCGTGTGCAGATGCTGGCATTCGAGGGAAAAACGACCATCCTGCCAGGATCCGCACCCAGATCGGTGCCGGGGTGGAAGGTGACAAGTGCGCGCAGCACAGCGATATCGCGATCACTCAGACCGAAGGCCGCCCGGGCCTCGGTCAACTCGCTCAGGACATCCCATTTGCTGACAATGGAAAGGGGGGCAGGGGCCGCCTGGACCCTGGACAGCTGCACAAGGACAGCCTCCGCCGTTCGCCGGAACGGCGTTATGGGGACATAGCCCATGTTTTCATTCACGAAGACAAAATAACCCCTGCCGCAAATCGCTTTGGACTTGCGGTTATGTGCGGCTCCGACTACCTTTGGGGTGCTAAGCTAAAGGGGTCTCGCGGAGCTTTGTCTTTGCGGGGCCTTTTTTTGTCGGCACGTGCCTCCTGTTGTTTCCTGCTCGGTTCAGTCCCGGTTTTTCCACCGGGTCCTGAGGTCTTCGATCATCGCCGGGGCCTGTTCTGCCAACCAATCGGCAAAGGCGTCCTCGGTGGCGGTGATGTCCAGGCGCAACCCGGTGCGGGTCCGCGACACCTTTCCGGCCGGCTGGCCGTCCAGGGTGATCTGATGGCTGCCGCCGCGCGGCTTGGCGGGCCGGGCCGGGGCGGTGGCCTTGTGCAGCCGCCGCGCCACCGTCTCGAAGGCCTGGACCGAGGGGTCGGCACGTTCGGGATCGGTGCCCGCATAGGTTTGTTCGGCCAGCTGGATCAGCTCTTCGGGGGGCAGGGCGGCGGCCTGCAGGTCCTGCACCAGCGCTTCCCAGCGGGGGCGGCCGATACCGGCGGCGGGGCCGATCGCGCGGGCCAGATCGGGCCCCACGGCGCGGGCCACCGACAAGGCCATCGACACGGCCGATTTCGTCACGTTCAGCACCTCGGCCACCTGAGATTGGGTGCCAAAGCCGCTATCCAGCAGTTCCTTGGCGAAAAGCGCGCGTTCGATGAAGCTGAGGTCTCGGCGCTCGGTGTTCTCGGCCACCTGGACCCGTACGGCGGAACGGTCATCCATATGGGCGATCATCGCGCGCACCTTGGTCACCCGATCCGAAGACCGCACGGCTTCCAGCCGCCGGCGCCCGTAGATCAGCAGGTAGCGGTCCGCCTTGGCGGGATCGCGGCGGACCAGGATCGGCACGGCCTGGCCGTTGGCCTCGATCGAGGTCCTGAGGTCGGCCACATCCCTGGGATCCAGCCGGTCCGCAAGGCGGTCGTCGGTGATGCTTTCGGGATCGAGGTCCCAGACATGATGCGCATCGACCGCATCGCGCGCCGAACGCAGCGCGCGGTTCGAACTCATCATGCTGCCACCGGCATCCGGCGGGGTGGATCCCGCCGCCGCCAGGCTGTCGAGAAGCGACATGCGTTTCTTGCGATTATCAGCCATCAGCGCCCCCAAACCTTTTGAATCAGCTCGGAAATCTCGTCGTTTACTGCGTTGACGCTTTCGATCGCGCGGTCATAGGTGCTGCGGGTGAAGGCGCTGCGCTCGACCTCGTATAGGGTCTGTTTGGTCAGACCGGCATCCGAGATTGCGGTGGATTTCAGCATCGGCGCGTTCAGCACCTTGTCGCCGTACATCAGTCGCAGGAAGGCGACGATGCGGTTTTGCGGCGCGTCAGTGGGTTCGTAACGGGTCAGCACGTAGCGCATCCAGTCATGCGACATGTCGGCGCCGGATTCGGCGATCACGTCCATCAGGTCGGCGGTCATCCGCAGGAACTGGCTCATCGACATGACGTCCAGCATCTCGGGGTGGATGGTCACCAGCACGCCGGTCGCGGCCGAAAGTGCGGACATGGTCAGGAAACCCAGCTGCGGCGGGCAGTCCAGCACCACGACGTCGTAATCCCTGTCGACCTGGGCCAGGGCCTCGCGGACGCGGAAGAAGAACAGGCCGGCGCTGCCCTGAGCCAGGGCGCGCGGCGTCTCGTGTTCGAATTCCATCAGTTCCAGGTTGCCGGGAATGAGGTCGAGATTGGGAATGTAAGTCTTGCGGATCACCTGCGTGATCGGCACCGGGTCCTCGTAGCGGATCGCGTCGTAAAGGGTGCCGCCGTCGGGCAGGTCGATCTCGGGCTGCACACCGTGCAGCGCGGTCAGCGAGGCCTGGGGGTCAAGGTCGATGGCCAGCACACGATAGCCTTTCAGAGCAAGGCGTTGCGCCAGGTGCGCCGAGGTCGTGGTCTTGCCAGAGCCACCCTTGAAGTTCATCACCCCGATGACCTGCATATGGTCACCATCGCGGCGGCCGGGCAGGTAGTCGCCGGGCTTGCGCGAGGTCTTTTCCAGCAGCACCCGCAGGTCCTGCAGGTCCTGCGCGGAATACAGTCGGCGGTTGCCGGCGGTCATTTCAGGGGCGGGGCCCTTGCCGTCCAGGTGCAGCTTGCGCAGGTAGGAATCGTTCACGCCCAGCAGGGCGGCGGCCTCGCCCGAGGTGAAGCGGCGCATTTCCTTGCGGGCATCCGGCGGGAACAGGTTTTCGCGCTGCGTCTGAAGCTGCACGGCCAGAGCTTCCGCATGTTGACGGATGACCGCGTTCAGGTGTTCCTGAAAATCAGGAGTGTCCATACTCTGCCTCGTAGCGCTCGTTCAGTCGTGTTCACGGAAAATGTCGTTTGCCCGCGATTTTTCGTGACTATTGTTGAGAATCCGGCGGTGGCGCAAGTGTTTTCTGAAATATTCGCCCGCGCAAAGCAGTTACCGGGGTTTCGGGAGGCCTCTGGGGCGCAAAATCAGGGGCCAGAGCAGGGCAGGGTGGCGGCGGCCTTCACCGGGATCATGAACCGCGCCAGCATCGGCACGGCAATGGCCGCCGCCGACGCAAGACCCCCTTGGAGGCCCCGAAGATCAGAAGCATGGTCTCGGTCGTGGCAATGTCCTTCGGCAGGGTGCCCCGTGGCCCGGAAGGGCGACGGGGCCGGGACCCTCAGGCGTCGGTCAGCCGGGCCATGTCCTCGGCCGAGAGCCCGAGGGCTGCGGCACGGGCAAAGCTTTCGATCTGGGCGACAGAGGTGGCGCTGGCGATGGGGGCGGTGACGCCCTCGCGGCCGATCAGCCAGGCCAGGGCGACCTCGGCGGGGGCGGCCCTGTGGGCGGCGGCCACGTCTTCCAGCACGTCCAGCAGGCGCATGCCGCGTTCGGTCAGGTATTTCTCGACCATGCCGGCGCGTTTGCGGCCCGCAAGGTCTGCGGCGCTGCGGTACTTGCCCGACAGGAAGCCGGAGGCGAGCGAGAAATAGGTCACCACGCCGATGTTGTTGCGCATGCAGAGGTCGCGCAGCGGGCCGTCAAAGGCGGCCCGGTCGTAAAGGTTGTATTCCGGCTGGATCACCTGATAGGCGGGCAGCCCCTCTGCGGCAGAGGTTTCAAGCGCGGCCTTCAGCAGCGCGGCGTCATAGTTGGAGGCCCCGATGGCCCGGATCTTGCCGGCTTTCAGCAGCGTGTCGTAGGCGCCCAGCGTCTCGGCATGGGGGACGGAAGCATCGGGCCAGTGCGAGAAATAGAGGTCGATCACATCGGTACCCAGGCGGGTCAGCGACCTTTCGACTGCCTTCAGGATCCAGTCCCGGGACAGGCCCTTTTCGCCCACGCCCCCCATGTCAGAGCCGACCTTGGTGAAGACCTTCACCTTGTCGCGCATCCCCGGACGCGCGGCGAACCACTTGCCCAGCATGGTTTCGGATTCACCGCCCGAATTGCCCTCGACCCAGGCCGAGTAGACATCGGCGGTGTCGATGGTGTCAAAGCCATGATCGACGAAGGCGTCCAGCACGCGAAAGCTTTCGGCGTCGTCGGTGGTCCAGCCCAGCACGTTGCCGCCAAAGACGATCGGGGCAATGTCGAAGCCGGTGCTGCCAAGGGTTTTCCTGTTCATCGGATCACATTCCTGCTGTTGAAATCAGACCAGCGCCCCGCCGCCTTCGACGAAGACGGTGGCACCGGTCATGTAGGGATTGGTCATGAAGGCCAGCGCCTGGATGGCGATATGTTCGGGCAGGCCGACCAGGCCCGCCGGCAGTTTCTGGGCGGCGCCGTCGAACATCGCCTTGCGTCCGTCGCCTTCGAGGGTGTCGTACATTTCGGTTTTCACCAGGCCGGGCGAAACGCAGTTGACCCGCACGGGCGCAAATTCCAGCGCCAGGCCCCGGGTCAGCCCCTCAAGGCCCGCGTTGATCGCACCCTGGATGGCGGCGCCGGGTTTCGGGCGGATCGACAGGAAGCCCGAGGTCAGGGTAAGCGAGCCGCCCTCGCGGATCTTCGCGGCGCGGGCCAGACGGTAGGCGCCCCAGAACTTGGAGTTGAAGGCGGCATAGGCGTCTTCCAGCGACAGCTCGCGCACGGCGGCGACCTTGGTGCGCGCGGCCGAGCAGAAGACGTGGTCATAGGGGCCTGCGGCGTCGAAATGCGCCTCAAGCCCCGCCGCATCGCCAGTGTCGAGCGTGACGCCGGTGACGCGGCCCTCCAGCCGGGCGACGGCGGCGGCGACATTGTCGGCCGAACGCGAGGCGATGGTGACGCGGGCCCCCTCATCCAGGGCGGCGCGGGCGACGCCAAAGCCGATCCCGGAGGATCCGCCCAGCACGAGGAGGGTCTTGTCTTCTAGGCGCATGTCAGGTGTCCTTTTCCCGGGTAGACTGGGGCAGCCAGCGTTCGGCGGTGCCCGGATGGTCGTAGCGCATGGGGGAACCGAAGGCCTCGAATTCGATCAGCAGGCCCCAGGGGGTGCGCCCGAAGCGGCCCCGGTTACCGGGCCCCTCTTCCTGGCCGGTCAGCCCGTAGGGACCTTCCAGCAGGCGCCCACCCTCGGCGGCGAAGGCGCGGGCGGCGGCGTCGATATCCTCGACCGTCAGGCTGAAATGGCTGATCCCGAGGGCCGCGATATTGGTTTCCCCCGCGCCCCTGGGCTGGTCGATCTCGAAGATCTCAAGGTTCGGGCCGTTCTGCAGGCGCAGCATGGACACGGCGGTGATCGCGCGCTCTGCATCCAGCCCGTTCTTCGGGGCCAGTTGGGTACCGGGCAGGGGCGCGCGGCATTTGTCGGTCAGCGAAAAAAGGACCTCGGCGCCGAAGACGCGGGTGAAAAAGCGGACGGCCTCGTCATGGTCGGGCACGGTCAGGCCGATATGTTCTATGCCGCGAAAGGCGGGGGCTCTGCGCATGGTGACCTGTCCTGTGCATTGTTTCGCAGGGGCGGCGGGCCCTCGCCGGGCTGCCCCCGAGAGCAGATAGATTTCGAACGCGAAAGGAAATATCAGGAGACTTCACAGCACTATTCGATGAGATCGAACAATGGACGACCTGCGCCTGATGCGGCTGTTTGTGTCGATAGCCGAGGCGGGCAGCCTGTCGGCCGTGGCACGGACCTGGGGGGTGGCGCCCTCGACGGTGACGCTGGGACTGCAGCGGCTGGAAGAGCGGCTGGGCACCCAGCTGGTGCTGCGTTCGACCCGTCAGCTGTCACTGACCCATGACGGAGAGCGTTTCCTGACCCGTTGCCGCGCGCTTCTGGCCGAGCTTGACGAGGCGATGAACGGGTTTTCCGACGCCGGGCCGCTGACCGGAGAGATCCGGCTGACCGCCACCAATGATTTCGGTCGTCGCCGCGTGGCACCGTTGATCGGGGCCTTTCTGGCGCAACATCCCGGGGTGTCGGTGCAGCTGTTTTTCACCGACACGCTGGTGGATCTGGTCGAGGGCGGCTTTGACATCGGTATCCGCACCGGGCCGCTGCCGGATTCAGATCTGCGGGCGCGGTTGCTGATGCGGGGCCGTAAATGCGTCTGCGCCGCCCCCGCCTACTGGGACCGTCATGGCCGCCCCGCCCATCCAAAGGAGCTGTCGCAGCATGCCTGCCTGGTGCTGGGGACGCCCTCGGCCTACCAGTCGTTCTGGAACTTTCGCGATCAAGGCGCGCCGCTGCGGGTGCGCATCAGCGGCAACCGCCGGGTGAATGACGGCGAGACGCTGCGCCGCTGGGCCGTCGAGGGCGCCGGGGTGATCATGAAATCCAGCTTCGACATCGACGCCGAGCTGGCCCGCGGCCAGCTGGAGACAGTGCTTGACCGCTACCTGAGCGCGCCCACCAACATCTACGCCGTCACCCCCGGCCGGTCCCAGGACGTGCGCCGGGTCCGGGTGCTGGTGGATTTCCTGGCCCGCAGCCTGGGCTGAGGCGCCTCAGGCCCCGATGCGGGCGACCTCGGGGCCGATGTACTGGGCGCGGGGGCGGATCAGCGTGCCGGTGGTGATCTGTTCGATCGCATGGGCCATCCAGCCGACGCTGCGCCCGATCGCGAACAGCGCATAGGCGGCATCCTCGGGCAGTTGGCAATGGCTGGCCAGGGCCGTCAGCGCCACGTCGATGGTGGGTTCCTGGCCGGTGCGGCTGCGCACCAGGTCGATCAGGGCGCGGATCTCGGTCGGGGGCGGGAAGGTGGCCAGCAGCGCGGCGGCCCGTGGATCGCCCTCGGGATATAGCTTGTGACCAAAGCCGGGCAGGGCGCTGCCGGTCGCCATCCAGCGGTGCAGCGCCGCCTCGGGCGAGGATCGCCGGGCGTCCTCGACCACCAGCTGCACCCGTCGCGTGGCATCGCCGTGCATTGGCCCCGACAGCGCCGCCATCCCCGCCAGGGCCGCCGCCGCCAGCGAGGCCCCGGTCGACACCGTCACCCGTGCCGCGAAGGCCGAGCTGGTCAGCTCCTGGTCGGCCAGCAGAACCAGCGCGCGGCGGATCAGCGCGGCCTTGTCGGCACAGCCCCAGCCCTCGGCCAGACGTTGATGCAGCGGCGCGCCGGTGTCGGGCAGATCGGCCATGTGGCTGGCCAGCAGCCCCACCAGCCGGGCGGATTCGCGGATCAGGATCGCGGGCGCCAGGGAATGCGAAGGCATCGCCCCGGCCGTGGCGATCGCCAGCGCGGCATAGCTGCGCGCCCGCCCGGGCAGCGGGGCACCGGGCGGCAGGCTGGGGAAGAGCGGTGGCTGCTCGGTGTCCCACAACAGGCTTGCGACCTCTTCCAGGCTTGCATCCTGCGACAGGGCCACGGCATCGCGGCCCCGGTAATAAAGCCGCCCGTGCAGGATCGTCGAGATCCGCGTGGTGATGATCGGCTCGCCCCAGGACATCGTGCTTTCAGCAATCTTCCGACGGCCCCGGCCCATCTTCTGGCGCTGCACCATCGCGTCGATGTCATCGCCGCGATAGCGGTTGCGGTTCGGGCGCTCGGGGTCTGGGCGCACCTCGATCAGGCCGCGGCTGACATAGGCGTAAAGCGTCTGGCGCCGTACCCCCAGGGCCGTACTGGCCTCTTCCTGACTGAGCCATTTTTCCATGTTGATTATATTAATCAATGTTGACGTCTCTGTCACTCATATATCAGTTTCCCCACAGGCCACCTCCTGAGGAGACGAGGTGCGCGCATTCGAGACATGATCGGCACATCCGGACCGGCCCGCCCATCAGGCATGCGGCGCAGGGCAGGCCCGGTGCCGTTCAGCCGAAGGAAACCGCGGTCGGAGGGCCGTGTTGCAGAAACGGGAGGATTTCCATGAGCGTATCGTCACCCAGCGAGGGGCTGGTGTCTGCGGCTGAACGGCCGACACGCACACGTTACACAATGCTGGCGCTGATCCTGGCGCTGGCCACCGTCGCCTATGCCGACCGCGCGATCCTGTCGATCGCGGGGCCCGGCATCAAGGCCGAATTCGGCCTGTCACCGGTTCAGCTGGGCTACATTCTGTCGGCCTTCAGCTGGGCCTATGTCGTGGGCCAGGTGCCGGGGGGCATCCTGCTGGATCGCTTCGGCACCAAGGCGATCTACGGCACGGCCCTGATCCTGTGGTCGGTCGCCACCTTCCTGGTGGGCCTGATCGGCGAGGTCACGACGAACCTGTCGGTCGCGCTCGGGCTGCTGTTCGCGCTGCGCTTCGCGCTCGGCCTCATCGAGGCCCCAAGCTTTCCCGCCAATGGCCGCATTGCGGTCATGTGGTTCCCGAAGGGCGAACGGGGGCTTGCGACCTCGCTTTTCGCCTCGGCGTCCTATTTCGCGGTGGCGATCTTTTCGCCGCTGGCAGGCTGGCTGGTGTCGGTCTTCAACTGGCCGGCGCCGTTCTTTGCCCTGGGACTGCTCGGCGTGTTGCTGGCGGTGGTGTGGTTTGCCACGATGCGCATGCCGCGGGCGCATCCGTCGGTCAATTCGGCCGAGCTGCGCCACATGATCGAAGGCGGCGCCATGGTCGACATTGACAGTGACGCGGCGCTGAAGGCCCGGCCCCGGCTGTCGGCCGCCACCTTCCGGCTACTGCTGTCCAGCCGAATGCTGTGGTGCGCCTATATCGGCCAGTATTGCACCATCGCGCTCAGTTATTTCTTCATCACCTGGTTCCCGATCTACCTGGTGCAGGCGCGCGGCATGAACATCCTCGATGCCGGGATCTCGACGGTGGTTCCGGCGATCTGCGGCTTCCTGGGCGGCATCACCGGCGGCACGGTGTCGGATGCGCTGATCCGGCGTGGCTGGTCGGTCTCGGCCGGGCGCAAGACGCCCTATGTGGTCGGCATGCTGATCGGCTGCGCCATCGTGCTGGCGGCCGTCGCGGAGAACAACCTTCTGGTCGTCGCGCTGATGGGCCTGGCCTTCTTCGGCAAGGGCATTGCGGCGGGCGCGGGCACCTGGGCGGTGATCAGCGACACCGCACCGAAACAGGCCGTCGGCCTGGCGGGGGCGGTCTTCAACTGCATCGGCAACATCGGCGGCATCGTGACCCCGATCGTCTTTGGCTACATCGTCCAGGCCACCGGCGGCTACACCGTTGGACTGTATTTCGTGGCGGCGCATTGCCTGGTCGCGGCGCTGCTCTTCGCCTTCGTGATGGGCCGGATCGAACGGGTCGAAATGCCCTCCGACCGCACCCACTGACCGCATGCCCGCTCCCGACATCTTCTGAAGGACCCCGCGATGACCGACTACGTTCTTTCCGACGACACCCGTGCTAGGCTGAAGCGGATCTCGACCGCCTCGATCGCCACCCAGCTCTACAAGCGCGGGTTGCGCAACCAGTTCATCCAAGGGGTTGTCCCGGTCAGCCCCAAGGCAGAGCGCATGGTGGGCCAGGCCTTCACCCTGCGCTACATCCCCGCCCGTGAAGACCGCAACCCCCTGGAGGTCTTCCGCGACCCCGCCCACAAGCAGCGCGTCGCGGTGGAAACCTGCCCGCCCGGCCATGTGCTGGTGATGGACGGTCGCAAGGACGCGTCCGCCGCGACCGCGGGCTCGATCCTGGTGACCCGGCTCGCGGTGCGCGGCTGTGCCGGCGTCGTCTCGGATGGCGGCTTCCGCGATGCCGAAGGCATCGGCGCCCTCGACATGCCCTGCTTCTACGCTGGCCCCTCGGCGCCCACCAACCTCACCAAGCACGAGGCCTCGGACATCAACATCCCCATCGCCTGCGGCGACGTGGCGGTCTTTCCCGGCGACGTTCTGGTCGGCGACCGCGACGGCGTGATGGTGATCCCCGCGCATCTCGCAGACGAGATCGCCGAGGTCTGCTCCGGCATGGAAGCCTTCGAGGATTTCGTCCTCGAAGAGGTCCTCTCCGGCACGCCGATCATCGGCCTCTATCCCTGCACGCTGGAAGAAAACCAGCAAAAGCTCACCGAATGGCGCGCCCGCACGGGCCGCTGACCCTTCCCCATTTTCTTGTTTCCAATACCTCGGGGGTCCGGGGGCAGCGCCCCCGGGGTCTCCACCGGAAAGGACATTCCATGGATGGCACCACACCCGCCCATCCCGGACCACCCGCCAATGGTCCGCAACAGACATTCGCCGCCCCCGCCCTGCGCCCGGGGGCCGACTTGACAGATCCCAGCCCCCGGGCCTTCCGGCGCGGCACCCGATGCAGGAGACAGCAATATGGAAAAACCGATCATCCTGAAGGCGGCAAAGCTGCCCGATACCACCGTTGCCGAACTGAAGGCGACCTTTGACCTGATCGAGCTGCCCACCGACCCTCAGGCCGCCGGGGCGCTGCTGGCCGCCGAGGGCGCGCGGGTGCGCGGCGTGGCGCTGCGCAAGACGGTCATCGACAGGGCTTTCCTGGCGGCGCTTCCCGCGCTCGAGATCATTTCCAGCTACAGCGCCGGGCTCGACAATGTCGATGTGCCGGCGGTACGCGCCCGCGGCATCGCCCTCGAGACCACGTCGCATATCCTGGCTGGGGATGTCGCCAATGCGGCCCTTGGGCTGGCGTTGGCGGTGACGCGGGATCTGGTGCAGGCCGATGGCTTCGTGCGGGCCGGGCGCTGGCCCGGACAGCCGCAGTACCGGCTGGGGCGGTCGATCTCGGGCATGACGGTGGGGATCGTCGGGCTGGGCACCATCGGCATGGCGCTGGCGCGTCGGCTGGATGCCCTGGGGGCGGCGGTGCAGTACCACGGGCCGCGCAGGAAGCCGGTGGATTTGCCCTACCATGCCGATCCGGTGGCGCTGGCCGAGGCCTGCGACATGCTGATTCTGACCTGCCCCCTGAGCGCCGAGACCCGCCATCTTGTCGATGCGCGGGTGCTGCGGGCGCTCGGGCCCCGCGGCTTCCTGATCAATGTCGCCCGCGGTCCCGTGGTCGACGAGGCGGCGCTGCTTGCGTGCCTCGCGGCGGAGGGGCTGGCGGGGGCGGCGCTTGATGTGTTCGAACATGAACCCGAAGTGCCCGCCGCGCTGATCGCCAATCCGCGGGTGGTTCTGACACCGCATCTGGGCTCGGGCACCGAAGAGACCCGGCAGGCGATGGCTGATCATGTGGTCGACACTCTGGCCCGGCATTTCGGCCTGCCCGGGCCGCGCGGCCAGGCCGCTGCCCCCGGGATGCGCCGCGCCTGACCGTCCCGGCGGCCGTCCCCCCCCCCCGGCATGTCCTTGCAATATGGGTAAATCGGGGAAATACCGGGCGGGTGCGGCCGCCGTCCTTCCGGGCCTGCTGCGCGGGCAGCGGAGAGGACAGTGGGATGCGCCGGGCTTTTTCGACCTTGATGGATGTCGCGGCGGCCTCGGGCGTGTCACGCTCGCAGGCATCGCGGGCACTGCGCGGTGATCCCGGCGTGCGCGAGGACGTCCGGGCGCGTGTGCTGGAGGCGGCGCAGCGGCTGGGTTACCAGGTCAATGTCGCGGCCCGGCAACTGGCCAGCGGGCGGGCCACCAGCGTCGGCATCGTCATCGGCGAGCCGATGAACCCCTATCACATGATGATGGCGTCCGAGATCTCGGATGCGCTGCAGTCCGAGGGGCTGGATCCGATTTTCGGCCTCGGCAAGTCGGGCACCGATGTACGTCTCGACCAGATCGAGCTGCTGCTGAGACAGCGCGTTGCCGCGGCGATGCTGATCGGTTCGCCCCGCGATCCGCAGCTTCTGACCGAGATCAGCCAGCGCCTGCCCTGCGTCTATATCGGCGAGGACGTCAGTGCCCGCGGCATCCGCTGTATCTTTGCCGATGACCAGCGCGGCGCAGGGCTGGTGGTTGATCACCTGCATGCTCTGGGACACCGGCGGATCGCGCATATCTCGGGCGGCACGGGGGCCGGTGCCCGGCCACGCGCCGAGGGCTATGCACATGCCATGCAGGCCCATGGCCTGACACCGATCCTGCATCAGGCCTGGTTCGACCTGGATGGCGGCCATGCGGGCACGGATGCGCTGATGGCCCGCCGCGAACGTCCGACGGCGATCTTTGCAGCCAGCGACCGGATCGCCTTCGGCGCGATGAACCGGCTGCGGGGCCTGGGGTTCCGGGTGCCCGAGGATGTCTCGGTGGTAGGTTTCGACGATTCCGTGGATTCCGGGAGCGAGACCATTTCGTTGACCACGGTGCGCCAGTCGGCCCGGCTGTTTGGCCGACACGCGGCGGATCTGGTGCTGGATATCCTGTCCGACAGGGATTCCGAACTGGTCCGCGTGATCCCGGTCGAGCTGATCGTCCGCGGATCCTCGTCCGGGTGCTGTGACTGATCCGGGCATTACGCAAAAAAAATTGGGATCGCTCCCATAAATTTTCGTTCACCCTATTGTGGGTGCGCGTATGACGCGGCAATAGAGCGCAGTACGCCAACGCTGCGACACAGGCCCGGCACGCCCCGACTCTCTCCCGGGGGCCAGGCCGGCCGAGCCACGACCAGGAGCCACTCGAGATGATACCGAGAAGCGGTGCGCGGGAAGAGCGCGCAAGAAAAAATGAAAAATCAATGAATATGATCAACAGGCGCAGGTTCCTCGCGGCGACGACTATCCTTGCCGGGGCGGGTCTGGCTTTTGCCGCTGTGCCGCAGGCCTTTGCCGCTACGGCAGAGGACCAGCTGGCATCCCTGGCCAACTTCCTGTCGGGCAAGACGGTCGATGCCGCGCTTGTTGCCCGTGCCGGGAGCGCTCTCAATGTCAGTGACACCGGTTTTGCCCAGGCCGCAGCCGAGCTGAGCGATTTCATCGCCGCCAATGGCATCACCGACACCGATGCGCTTGCCGCTGCTGCGGGGTTCACCCCGGCCATGCAGCAGACCGCGCAGGCCCTGCTGAAGGCGCTCTACCTGGGTTACGTCGGCGAGCCGAAGGCCCATGTCGCCCATGATGGCGTGGTCTTCGTGTCGTTCTCCGAGGCGCTGGCCTATGGCGTGACCTCGGCCTATGCGCCGATCCCCAGCTATTCCACCTGGGGCAGCGGCTATTGGGCCCAGCTGCCGCAACAGGGCTGACCCGGCTCCCTCCGGACAAGATTTTCAAGGATAGAACAATGGCTCAACAATACGACGCCGACGTCATCGTCGTGGGCTCAGGGGCGGTGGGATCGAACACGGCCTACGCGCTGGCCCAGCAGGGCAAATCCGTCATCCTGCTGGAAGCAGGTCCCAACGTGCCGCGCTGGAAGCTGGTGCAGAACTTCCGCAACTCCGGTCGCCACTACGACCACAACGACCCGTATCCGAACAACCCCTGGGCGCCGACCTCCTACCAGGAGGGGTATCTGCAGAACTCCGGGTCCTTTGACATGATGCCGGGGATGCTGAAGCTGGTGGGCGGCACCACCTGGCACTGGGGCGGCGCCACCTGGCGCTACATCCCCAATGATTTCAAGCTGAAGACCCTTTACGGCAAGGGCCGCGACTGGCCCATCGACTATGACACGCTGGAGCCCTACTACACCCGCGCGGAATACGAACTGGGCATTGCCGGCTCGGACACCGAGGACCAGTCGGGCAAGAACCCCGGCCAGCCCTATCCGCCCCGTTCCAAGCCCTACCCGGTCGATGCCGAGCCCTGGGTCTACAGTTCCAAGGCGATGAAGGATGTGCTGGAGCCTGCGGGCTACAAGATCGTGCACGAGCCCACCGTGCGGACCCACCGTCCCTATGACGGCCGCCCCGCCTGCCAGGGCAACAACAACTGCGACCAGATCTGCCCGATCGGCACGCTCTACAATGGCTCGATCCATGCCGACAAATGCCAGCGCGCCGGCGTCAAGCTGATCACCGAGGCCGTGGTGCACAAGATCACCAAGGGTGCGGGTAAAAAGATCGAGTCGATCTCCTACCTGACGCCCCAGAAGGAAGAGCACACGCTCAAGGCAAAGGCCTATGTCATCGCGGCGCACAGCTTCGAGACCGCCAAGCTGCTGCTGATGAACGATGTCGCGAACTCCTCCGACATGGTCGGCCGCAACCTGATGGACCACATCGGTATTTCCATGAGCTTCCTGGCCCGCGACACCATGTGGTCGGGCCGCGGCCCGGTGCAGCAGGCCACGATCATGGACTGGCGCGACGGCGCCCACCGGTCTGAATTCTCGGCCAACAAGACCGCGCTGGCAAACCCGAATGCCACCATCGACATGGCCCGCGAGGCGATCGAGAAGGGCCTGATGGGTTCGGCGCTGGATGCGCGGATCAAGGACACGGCCTCGCGCTGGATGTACCTTTATTCCTTCTTCGAGATGCTGCCCGATCCGGCGAACCGGCTGGTGCCGAACCCGGACTGGAAGGACAGCATCGGCCTGCCGGGGATCAAGATCCACTTCGACGTCGATGATTACGTCAAGGCCGGCGCCGCCAGGGCGAAGGAGATGTACCAAGACATCAACGACCGCATGGGCGGAGAGATCCTCAGCATCAGCGGTTACGAGAACCATGACCACCTCATGGGCACGATGATCATGGGCAGTGATGCCCGGGATTCCGTGGTGAACCACGAGGGGCGGACCTTCGATCATGACAACCTGTTCATCGCCTCGGTGGGCGTGATCCCTGCGGCGGGGGTGATCAACCCGACGCTGACGGCCGTTGCCCTGGGCATCCGCACCGCCGACATCATCGCCAAGGAGGTGTAAGATGGGCCTGATGACGAAACGCTTCAGCGCGGCCCTGGGTCTGGCGCTGGTTTCGGCCGCCTCGGCCGCGCTGGCCCAGGACGGTGATCTGGTGGCGCGGGGCGCCTACCTGGCGAAGGCGGGCGACTGCGCGGCCTGCCACACTGCGGAAGGCGGCGCCGAAATGGCGGGCGGCTATCCGTTCCACATGCCGATGGGGACGATCATCTCGTCCAACATCACGCCCTCGAAGGGCTTCGGGATCGGCAACTGGTCCGAGCAGGACTTTGCCCGCGCGGTCCGCAAGGGGGTGGCCCCCGGCGGCCATCACCTGTTGCCGGCGATGCCCTACACGTCCTATTCGAACATCACCGATGACGACATGAAGGCGCTTTATGCCTATTTCACCCAAGGCGTGAAGCCGGTGGACAAGGCGCCGTCCGAGAAGACCATACTGGACTTTCCGTTCAACCTGCCGGGCGTGATGATGGGCTGGGATCTGGTCTTTGCCCATGGCAAGCCCTTCACCCCCGATCCGGCGCTGACGGATGTGCAGAACCGGGGCAAATACCTGGCCGAGGGCCTGGCGCATTGCTCGACCTGCCATACGCCGCGCAACCAGATGATGGCCGAAAGCGCCAGCAAGTACCTGGCGGGCGCCGATGTTGACGGCTGGCACGCGCCGAACATCACCTCGGATCCGGTCAGCGGCCTGGGCGGCTGGAGCAGTGACGAGATCGCCTCCTACCTCAAGGATGGCCATGCCGAGGGCAAGGCACAGGCCGGCGGTCCAATGGCAGAAGCCGTCGAGAAAAGCTTCCGCTTCCTGACCGATGACGATCTGCACGCCATTGCCGCCTATCTCAAGACGGTGCCGCCGGTCCGCGACGACAGCCAGAGCGCGCCCGGCTACGCGGTGGCACAGGCGCGGAAAGTGGACTGGACCAGCTTTGAAAGCAGCGCTTCGGCGAATGACAGCCCGGCACATGTCGATGCCTCATCGACCGATGGGGCGATGCTCTACAACACCAACTGCGCCGCTTGCCACGGCATCAGTGGTCAGGGATCGCGCGATGGCTATTTCCCTTCGCTGACCCGCAACAGCGCGGTGGGTGGCAGCAATCCCACCAATCTGGTGATGGCGATGGTCGATGGCATCCACCGTGACGGGGCCGACCGGGTGGCGGTGATGCCGGCCTTCGCGTCGGACAGCCAGCGGATCCACACCGGCCTCGACAACGACCAGATTGCCGCCGTGGCGAATTACGTGACGGCCAGCTTCGGCCAGGGGGATGCCGGTCTGAAGGGCACGGATGTGGCCCGTATCCGCCAGGGTGCGGCGCCGGGCTTCCTGATCCGTAACGCGGCCATCCTGGCCACCATCGGCTTCATCGTCGCGGGCCTCGTGGTGCTGGTCCTGCTGGTGCTTATTGTCGCCCGGCTTCGGCGCCGCAAGGCCTGAAGGGATATCCCTGGCGGGCGCCACCGGCCCGCTACACGGCTGATCGCAAGACAAGGGCCCCCCGGATTGTCTCCGGGGGGCCTTCTCGATGTCGGTTCCCCGCCTTATCATCTTTCAGGAAATATGCCGGGGTGAATGCGCGGCACGCGCAGAGGGGCAGCGCCCCTTTCCCGGGCCTGCTTTCAGGCCACGGGTCTCAGACCATATCTTCGCCCAGCAGGGCCTCTGGCAGGTCCTGGAAACAGACCGGGCGCAGGAAGCGGCGGATCGCCAGGGTGCCGACCGAGGTCGCCCCGAAGTTGGTCGAGGCCGGATAGGGCCCGCCATGGACCATCGCATCGGCCACCTCGACGCCGGTCGGGAAGCCGTTGACCAGCACCCGGCCGGCCTTGCGCTCAAGGATCGGCAGCAGCGCGCGGGCCTCGGCCAGATCGCTCTCCTCCATGTGCAGCGTGGCGGTCAGCTGGCCCTCGAAGCCCTGCGCCAGAACCGCCATCGCCTCCTGGTCCGGCACCCGGATCACCAGGCCCAGCGGCCCAAAGACCTCCTCGCCCAGGGCATGGTCCTGCAGATAGGCCTCGGCATCGGTCTCGTAGAGGTTCGGCGCGGCGCTGCGGCCTTGCTGCGGGGTGGCCAGCAGGGTGCGCACGGTGTTGCGGCTCTCGAAACGCTCTTTGCCGGCGCGGTAGGCGGCGGCGATGCCTTCGGTCAGCATGACCTGCGGGGCGACCTGGCGCAGGGCGGCGGTGGCGGCGGCGACGAAACTGTCCCCCTCGGCGCCGGTCGGCACCACGGCGATGCCGGGGTTGGTGCAGAACTGCCCCGCGCCCATGGTCAGCGATCCGGCCCAGCCCTTGCCCATCGCCTCGGCCCGCGCAGCGAGCGCGCCCGCCAGCACGAACATCGGGTTGACCGAGCCCAGTTCGCCGAAGAACGGGATCGGTTCGGGCCGGGCGGCGCAGAGATCAAACAGCGCGCGGCCCCCGCCGAGCGAGCCGGTAAAGCCCACGGCCTTGATCCGCGGATGCTGCACGAGGGTGGTGCCGACATCGCGCTTGCCGCCCTGGATCAGGCTGAAGACGCCCGGGTGCAGGCCGCAGGTCTTGATGGCGGCATGGATCGCCTCGGCGACGATCTCTGCGGTGCCGGGATGGGCGGAATGGCCCTTGACGACGACCGGGCAGCCGGCGGCAAATGCTGCGGCGGTGTCGCCCCCCGCAGTCGAGAAGGCGAGCGGAAAGTTCGAGGCGCCGAAGACCGCGACCGGGCCGATGGGGCGCTGGATCAGCTTCAGGTCGGGGCGCGGCAGGGGCTGGCGCTCGGGCAGCGCGGGGTCGTGGCGCAGGTCGAGGTAGGCGCCCTTGAGGATGTGATCGGCAAAGAGGCGCAGCTGGCCGGTGGTGCGGCCGCGCTCGCCCTGCAGGCGGGCCTCGGGCAGGCCGGTTTCCTGCGAGCCGATCTGGGTGATCGCCTCGGCGCGGGCCTCGATCTCATCGGCGATGGCGGTGAGGAAGGCGGCGCGGGTGGCGCGGGTGGCGTAACCGTAGGACCAGAAGGCCTGTTCGGCGGCTTCGCAGGCGGCGTTGACCAGATCGGGGGTGCCGACGGAGAAGCTGTGCACCGGACCGTGGGCGGGTTCGGAGGGGAAGCGGGCCTGGGTCGCGACCCATTGGCCGGCGATCAGGTGCCGGCCGTGGGGGGTGAAGGCGGGTGTGGTGCCATCCATGGAATGTCCTTTCCGGTGGAGACCCCGGGGGCGCTGCCCCCGGACCCCCGAGGTATTGGAAACAAGAAAATGGGGAAGGGTCAGCGGCCCGTGCGGGCGCGCCATTCGGTGAACTTTTGCTGGTTTTCTTCCAGCGTGCAGGGATAGAGGCCGATGATCGGCGTGCCGGAGAGGACCTCTTCGAGGACGAAATCCTCGAAGGCTTCCATGCCGGAGCAGACCTCGGCGATCTCGTCTGCGAGATGCGCGGGGATCACCATCACGCCGTCGCGGTCGCCGACCAGAACGTCGCCGGGAAAGACCGCCACGTCGCCGCAGGCGATGGGGATGTTGATGTCCGAGGCCTCGTGCTTGGTGAGGTTGGTGGGCGCCGAGGGGCCAGCGTAGAAGCAGGGCATGTCGAGGGCGCCGATGCCTTCGGCATCGCGGAAGCCGCCATCCGAGACGACGCCGGCACAGCCGCGCACCGCGAGCCGGGTCACCAGGATCGAGCCCGCGGTCGCGGCGGACGCGTCCTTGCGACCGTCCATCACCAGCACATGGCCGGGCGGGCAGGTTTCCACCGCGACGCGCTGCTTGTGGGCGGGGTCGCGGAAGACCTCCAGGGGGTTGCGGTCTTCACGGGCGGGGATGTAGCGCAGGGTGAAGGCCTGGCCCACCATGCGCTCTGCCTTGGGGCTGACCGGGACAACCCCTTGGATGAACTGATTGCGCAGGCCGCGCTTGTAGAGCTGGGTGGCGATCGAGGCGGTCGAGATCCGCTTCAGCCTAGCACGGGTGTCGTCGGAAAGTACGTAGTCGGTCATCGCGGGGTCCTTCAGAAGATATCGGGTTCACCGGCGGTTGCGCCGTATGAGGTTTCGAGGAAATCGAAGTCGCAGCCCTTGTCGGCCTGCGTGACGTGTTTCGAGAACAGGTGGCCATAGCCGCGCTCGTAGCGGGGGGTGGGGGCGGTCCAGGCCGCGCGGCGGGCCTCCAGCTCGGCCGCGTCGACCAGCATGTCGAGGCTGCGCGCCTCCAGATCCAGCCGCACGATGTCGCCGGTTTTCAAGAGCGCCAAAGGCCCGCCGATGTAGGATTCCGGGGCGACATGCAGCACGCAGGCGCCATAGGACGTGCCCGACATCCGCGCGTCAGAGATCCGCAGCATGTCGCGATAGCCCTGCTTGATCAAGGCCTTGGGGATCGGCAGCATGCCCCATTCGGGAAAGCCCGGGCCACCCTGGGGACCGGCATTCCTCAGCACCATCACCGTGTCGGGCGTGATCGCAAGATCCTCGTCATCGACCGCCTTCTTCATCTCGGGGTAGCTGTCGAAGACCAGCGCCGGGCCCTCGTGCCTGTAGTATTTCGGATCGCAGGCG
Source organism: Pseudooceanicola sp. NS-SX9 (assembly GCF_057380705.1). Taxonomy (NCBI): domain Bacteria; kingdom Pseudomonadati; phylum Pseudomonadota; class Alphaproteobacteria; order Rhodobacterales; family Paracoccaceae; genus Pseudooceanicola; species Pseudooceanicola sp. NS-SX9. The sequence continues at coordinate 113,227 of NZ_JBXXRN010000006.1, forward strand.
GCGGGCTTGATCACCGCCCCGTCGGGGCAGAGATTGCCGCGCAGCACCGCCAGAGAGCCCTCGTGATAGACCGGGTTCGACAGCGGGCGGATCACGTCGTCATTGTAGACCTGCGCGCCCTCCAGGGTCTCGGCCAGGGTCTTGCCGGTGATGGTGATCACCGTGGTGTCCAGCCGGTCCTCGATCTGCTTCATCAGCGCGCGCAGGCCGCCGGCGTAGAAAAAGTCCTCCATCAGGTAGTCCTTGCCGGCGGGGCGGACGTTGGCGATCAGCGGCGTCACCCGGCCAAGCGCGTCCAGATCGTCCAGCGTCAGATCGATCCCGGCGCGGCGCGCCATGGCGATCAGGTGCACCACGGCGTTGGTCGAACAGCCGGTCGCCATGGCGACGATGGCGGCGTTCCGTACGGAGGCGTCTGTTATGATCTTCGCGGGCACCAGGTCTTCCCAGACCATCTCGACGATGCGGCGCCCGCAGTCGGACCCCATGCGCTGGTGATTGGCATCCGCCGCCGGGATGGAGGATGCGCCGGGCAGCGTCAGCCCCATCGCATCCGCAATCGCGGTCATGGTCGAGGCCGTGCCCATGGTCATGCAGGTCCCCGCCGAGCGCGCGATGCCGCCCTGCACGCCCTGCCATTCCGTATCCGAGATATTGCCGGCGCGGCGTTCGTCCCAGTATTTCCACGCATCCGAGCCGCTGCCCAGGATCCGGCCCGCGTAATTGCCGCGCAGCATCGGCCCGGCGGGCAGGAAGATCATCGGCACCCCGGCGCTGATGGCGCCCAGCACCAGGCCCGGCGTGGTCTTGTCGCAGCCCCCCATCAGCACCACGCCATCGAGCGGATGCGAACGGATGACCTCTTCGGTCTCCATGGCCAGGAGGTTGCGATAGAGCATCGAGGTCGGCTTGGTGTTGCTTTCATCGACGGAAAGAACAGGCATTTCAACGGGAAAGCCACCGGCCTGCAGCACGCCGCGCTTGACGTCCTTGACCCGCTCGGGGAAGTGCGAATGGCAGGTGTTGAGTTCGGACCAGGTGCTCAGGATGCCGATCACGGGCTTGTCGCGGAACTCTTCCTCTGCATAGCCCAGCTGCATCATGCGCGAACGATGTCCGAAGCTGCGCAGATCATCCGGCGCAAACCAGCGCCCGGAACGAAGGTCTTCAGGTTTCTTGCGTGTCATGTCGTCTTATCCCGTGAATGCGAAACTGAGCCAGAACAGCAGGGCGGCCAGCACCAGCCCGAACACCTCGGGCCAGTTGCCGAAATCGTAGTATTCCGCCTTTTCCTCGGCCTCGTATTCGGGTGCCGAGATGTCCTCGTCCTGGCGGGTCAGCTTGTATTTGTCGTCTTCGGTCATCGGATCGGTCTCCTCAGTCCAGCATCGAGGGCAGCCAGAGCGCCAGGTCGGGGATGAACAGCACCAGCAGCAGGCCCACCGCCTGAAGCCCGATGAAGGGCATCACGGCCAGGAAGATGTCCTGCAGCTCGATCTCCTTGGGGGCCACGGATTTCAGGAAGAAACAGGCGGGTCCGAAGGGCGGCGAGAGGTAGTAGATCTGGATGTTCATTGCGAAGAGCACGCCGAACCAGACCGGGTCGTAGCCAAGCGCCACCACCACGGGGGCGAAGATCGGCACGGTGATGAAGAGGATGGCGATCCATTCCAGGAAGGTGCCCAGCACCATGACGATCAGCATCATGACGATGATGACGACGATGGGGGCGACGTCGAGGCCGGTCAGAACGCCGCGCAGGAATTCCCCGCCGCCGATCCGGTTGTAGATGCCGATCAGCGAGACCGCGCCCAGCACCAGCCAGATGATCGAGCCGACGGTCAGCACCGTCTGGCGCATGCTGTCGCGCATCATCCGCCAGCTCAGCTCGCCGCGGACGGCGGCGATGATCACCGCGCCGACGGCGCCGATGGCGGCGGCTTCGGTGACGGTGGCGATGCCCGAATAGATCACGCCCAGCACGGCGCCGATCAGGATCGCAGGCAGGATGACGCCCTTGAGGTACTTCAGGCGCTGGAAGAAGGGCAGGCCGGTTTCGGGAATGTCGTAGACCGGCGCCATGGCGGGGTTCAGGCGCACCCGCAGCAGGATGTAGCCGATGTAAAACGCGGCCAGCAGCATGCCGGGCACGGCCGAGGCCGCGAAAAGCTTGGTGATCGAGACCTGTGCCGCCAGGCCGTAGATGATCAGCACCACCGAGGGCGGGATCAGCGTGGCCAGGGCGCCGGCGGCGCAGATGATGCCGATCGAGAGCTTCTTGTCGTATCCCAGGCGCAGCATCTGCGGCAGGGCGATCAGGCCCAGCATGACGATCTCGCCGCCCATGATGCCGGACATGGCGGCCAGAACCACGGCGACGATGCAGGTCTGTACGCCGACCGAACCGCGGAAACGCCCGCCCATGATCGCCATGGAGTCAAACAGTGTCTTGGCGATGCCTGATCGCTCTAGCACATTGGCCATGAAGACGAAGAACGGCACGGCGATCAGTTCGTACTTGTGCAGCACCTCGCCGACATTGGCGGCGACGATGAAAAAGCCCGCCCGTTCGCCAAAGTAAAGCAGCGCCGTCCCCAGCGAGACCGTCAGCGTCGTGATCCCCAGCGGCACGCCAAGCGCCATCAGCGCCAGCAACGAGACGACGATCAGAAGGGTAATGATTTCAATGCCCAACGCTGATGTCTCCTTCGGTTTTCTGGCACCAGCGGATGATGTTGGCCAGCAGCTGCGCCATGTAGAGGCCGCAGCCCAGGATGATGATGGTCTTGAAGATGGTGGGCTGGATGGAGTTGAAGGCCGAGCCGGAATATTCCGTCCGCGCCAGCACCTTCATCGCGGGTTTCCACAGTGCCAGCGTCAGGGTGAAGACGGCGCCGAAGCTGATCAGCATCTGGAACAGGCGGAACCAGTGCCAGAGCTTCGGCCCGACGACCAGTTCCAGCATGGTGATCGAGATGTGGCGGTTGCGTTCCGTCACGTAGCCGACGGCCAGCACCCAGGTTGCGGCACAGAGCGTCATCGACATCTCGGTGGACCAGTCAGAGGGGCGGTCGAAACCGTAGCGCATCACCACCTCGGCGGCCGAGATCAGGATGCAGGCGAAAAACAGGATAGAGCAGCCCTGGCCGATGAAGACGCTGATGCGGTCCATCCATCGGGCGTAGCGGGCCAGAAGGATCTTCATGGCACCCTCCGGGAATGTGGGGAAGGCCGCGCCGGTGGGGCGCGGCCGGCGGGATCAGTCCTTGAACAGGCCGATCTCGGTCATGTATTTCAGGTTCGCATCCAGCGCTTCCTGCGCCAGCGGCGATTTCTTCGCATAGTCTTCCCACTGCTGGCGGGCGACGTCGCGCATCTTGTCGCGATCGGCCTGGGCCCAGTTGATCACGTGGATCTTGCCGCCGGCCTCGTCGCGGGTCGCCAGCTCCTGATCCAGCCGCGCGGTTTCCTTGGCCATGGCGAACATGGCGTCGTACCACCAGTCATGCAGCGCCTTCTGATCTGCGGGAGAGATCTTCTTCCAGGTGTCCGCGTTGATGGTGAACTGCATCGACGGCATCGAATGGATGCCGGGGAACAGCGGGTAGGGCGCCACGTCATGCAGCCCCGAGATCGAGTTGTTCACATAGGCCGAGGCATCGGCCGCGTCGACGATGCCCTTTTCCAGCGCGCCGTAGACCTCTGAGAAGGGGATCGACACGGGCGAGGCGCCGGCGGCCTTGAAGACGGCTGCGGCCAGACCCTCGGGCGAACGGATCTTCTTGCCGGCCAGATCCGCGAAGGTGTTGATCGGCACGCGGGCGGGCAGGGATTCCTTGGAATAGGGACCGCAGGCCACCACGTGGACCTCGCCGCCGGTGACTGAATCCGCAGCCTTCTGCATCATCGCCTCGCCGCCGCCGTCCTTGCAGAAGCCCAGCATCTGCTCGGGCGTGTCATAGCCCGAGATCAGATCGCCCATGATCGCATAGGCGGGCTCCAGCCCGGCGAAATAGTTCACCGAGGTGAAATCGCCGTCCAGAACGCCCGCGGCCACCGCCTCGGGGGTTTCGCGCGCCGGCACGACCGAACCGTTCGGCGTCAGCACGATCTTGATCCGTCCGTCCGTCATCTCCTCGATTTTCGGCAGCCATTTGTCGGTCAGGAACTGGGTCGAGAAATCGCCCGCGTTGAACGAGGTCTGGATGTTGAGCGTCTGGGCCGATGCGATGCCCGCAGGCATGGCAACAGTGGCGGCCAGAAGCGCCGTCAGCGTGAATTTCATGATGTCCTCCCTTGAAGCGGTCTGGGTCGGCACCGCTTAACTTATGCATTAATATATTAGTGCATTCCCCGCAAGCCCGTTGTAAATTCCCCCGGTAAGAAACGTTCAGAGGACGGGAAAACAAAGAAAATGAGCGGTTCCAGCTCCTCGGCGGCCCTGTCGGCCGGAGATGTCCGTGCCTCGGTCGGGCCCGGCGTGATCAAGCGCATCTCGGCCAGTCAGCAGATTCACGCGGCCCTGCGCGACCGGATCGTGTCGCTGCAGCTGCTGCCCGGGCAGTCGCTGTCGCGCACCGAGGTCTCCGAGACCTACGGCGTCAGCCAGACCCCGGTGCGCGAGGCCATGCAGCGCCTGGCCGAAGAGGGGCTGCTGCTGATCTTTCCGCAGTCCAAGACCGAGGTGTCGCGCATCGACATCGGCCATGCCCGCGAAACCCAGTTCCTGCGCCTTTCGGTCGAGCTGGAGGTGACGCGCCGCCTGGCCCAGGCCCATGATCCCGCCGTCCTGCCCGAGATCGAGATGACCCTGGATCGCCAGCAGCGCGCGATGGAGGCGGGCGACATGGCGGAATTCTCCGTGCTGGACCGGGCATTCCACCGTACCCTGTGCGGCCTGGTCGGGGTCGAGCCGCTGTGGGATCTGATCACCGCGCGTTCGGGCCATATCGACCGGCTGCGCAACCTCAACCTGCCCGACCCCGGCAAGCCGGCCTCGATCATCCTGTGCCATCGGCAGATCCTGGCGGCGATCCGGGCGGGGGACGTGCCGGGCGCCGAGGCCGCCGTGCGCGAGCACCTGACGGGCACCCTGGCCCGGGTCGAGGACATCCGGGCCCGCCACCCGCAGTTCTTCTGAAACGCCGGATGCCTGTTTGCTGGCCGGTTTGCGGCGCGCGGCGGATTTCGGCGCGCCATGAACCCGGGCGTGCGTGGCAGGGGGGCGGGCTTCGTCCTATTGCGGCATGACGATTCACTGGAAGGACATCCTATGACCCGCCCGCCGCTGCTGCATCCCGCCCCGCGCCCTTCTGCCGGACAGGCGTGCTGAGATGGCGCTTCTGGACAGTTCCGCAGGCGGCCTGGTGTCGCGCATCGGGGCCCGCAGCCTGGCCGTGGCCCAGGGTGGGCTTGCCGCCATGGCCTTCAGCCTGCTGCTGGCAGGGACCAATGCAACCACGCCGCTGCTGCCGGTCTACAACAGCGCCCTCGGCTTTTCGGCGCTTGAACTGACGCTGACCTTCTCGGTCTATGTGGCGGCGCTGATCGCGACGCTGGTCTGGGCGGCGCGTCCGGGTCCGGCGGGGCGGGCGGCACAGATGCTTTGCGCAGCACTGGTGCTGGCGATGGCGGGGGATCTGCTGCTGTCGACGGCCACGACACCGGGGATCCTGGCGGGCCGGGTGCTGGCGGGGATCTCGGGGGGGTGCGGCACCGGGGCTTCGGCGGCGCTGGTGACGGCGGTGCTGGGGGACCGGGGGCGGGGCCTGTCGGCCACCGGAAACCTGGCGGGTGCCATTGTCGGCACCATCGGGTCGCAGCTGATGCTTTGGTCCTTCGGCGAGGCGGCGGTGCACCTGACCTTCCGCCTGCATGCGCTGGTCTGCCTGGGGCTGCTGGTGCCGCTGGGGTTGGTGCTGTGGGCGCGGCGCAGCCAGAACGCCCGCGACGTGCGCCCCTCGGGCGAGGCCGGCGGGGTGCAGGCGGTGCTGCGGCGCAACCTGCTGCGGCTGGTGACCGGCTGCGTCGCCTGGGTGGCGCTGTCGTCGTCCATCGTACTGTCGCCGACGCTTTTTGCCCATGCGGGCCAGCCGCTGGCCCAGGCGCTGGTGGTGCCGGTGATGCTGGTGTTCAGCTTTGCCGGCCAGATCGGCAGCCCCTGGCTGGCGCCGCGCTGGCCGCGCTCGCACGGGATGCTGGCGGGGGCGGCGGGGCTGGCGCTGGTGATCGTGGCGGCGCGCACCGGGGTGGGGCTGCTGGTGGTGCCCGGCGCCGCGATGCTGGGCTACATGGGCGGCATGAGCTACCGGTTGTCGCTGGTGCTGATCACCCATGGCACCAGTCCGGCGCGGCAGGGGCGGCTGGCGTCGCTTTATGCGGCGATCACCTATGCCCTGGCGGCGGGGGCGGTGCTGGTGATCGGCCTGCTGGCGCAGCATTATGACTACACCACCCTGGCCGAGGCGCATTTCGCCCTGCTGGCGGTGCTGATGCTGCTGCTGTGGCCGGTGGCGCCGCGCCTGGGCCAAAGCCTGCCCTCCTCCCAGGGGTGATCCCCGCCCCCGGGATGGCACTTAGCTGCGGGGGCGTTCCTTGCCGGGATCGTAATGCGCGACGGGGGCGATCCGGGCCGGCAGGGCCTTCATCCGGCCGTCCAGCTGCCCGACCTCCAGCAGGGTTCCGGCCTCGGCATGGGCCAGGTCGATGCGGGCCAGCGCGATCACCTGGCCGGTCCGCGGCACCCGCATGGCCGAGCACACCTGCCCCACCTGCGCCCGCCCCACCCGCAGCGGATCGCCATGGGCGGGAACCTCGGGGCTGTCGATCTCCAGGCCGACGAAACGGCGTGCCGGATGGGCCTTGCGGCGCAGCAGGGCCTCGCGGCCGACGAAATCGGCGGTCTTGGTCTTCAGCGCCACGGTAAAGCCGATCCCGGCCTCGAACGGGTCGGTCTGGTCGTCGAAATCGTATCCGGCAAAGACCAGCCCGGCCTCGATGCGCACCAGATCCAGCCCCGCCAGCCCCATCGGCTTCAGCCCCAGCGGCGTGCCCGCAGCCTGCACCGCGTCGAAGACCGTGCCGGCGTCCTTCGGATGGCAGAAGATCTCATAGCCCAGCTCCCCGGTATAGCCCGTCCGCGAGACCACCACGGGCGCCCCCGAAGGCCCGCCGATCCGGCCGACGGTAAAGCGGAACCAGTCCAGTTCCATCAGCGCGGCCCGATGCGGCGGGGTCCACAGGATCTGCGCCATCAGCGCGCGCGATTTCGGACCCTGGATCGCCAGATTGTGCAGCTGGTCGGTCGAGCTGCGCACCAGCACGTTCAGCCCCAGCCTTGCGGCCTCTTCACGCATCCAGGTGCCGCCCTCGTCCGTGCCGCCGATCCAGCGGAAGTTCTGCGGGCCCAGGCGGAACAGCGTGCCGTCATCCATCATGCCGCCATGAGGGTGGCACATCGCCGAATAGACCACCTGCCCCTCGCCCAGGGCCGAGACATTGCGCGTCAGCACCCAGTTCAGCAGCGCCTCGGCATCGGGGCCGGTGACCTCGAACTTGCGCAGCGCCGAGAGGTCCATCATCACGACGCCGCTCCGGCAGGCGTGGTAGCTTTCGACCGGATCGCAGGTCGGGAAGCCGTTCGGCAGCCAGAAGCCGCGATATTCGACAAAATCCCGGGTCAGCGTGGCGAAACGGTCGTGAAAGGCGCTGTGGCGGGTCATCTGGGGGGGATCCTCGGGCAGGGAACGCCAGGCGGTGGCGCGGGTCAGGCGGGATGTTTCGGGATAGCGGCGCAGGTGGATGTCGGTCAGGTCCCAGCCATTGGCGGCAGAGGTGTCATCCGGGCAGGCCGAGGACACGCAGACCAGATCCGTCAGCGCGCGCAGCAGCACGTAATCGCCCGGGCGCGACCAGGGTTCATCCGCGACGACGACGCCATGGGCGTCGATGGCGGTGTTGAAGAAAAAGTTCGCGGCCATCCAGCCGGGCCGCCCGGGAATGCCGAAATCCGCCAGCGCGCCGTTGAAATTATCCGAGCAGTTGGCATGGCCGGGATAGCCGATATCGTCATAGTATTTGGCCGCGCAGGCCATGGCGAAGGCATCGTGGCGGCCGCAGGTGTCCTGGATGACCTCGATCAGGGGCGTCATGTCCTGGTCGTAGTATTTCCCGTGCAGTCCCGGCATCGCATAGCTGTGCCCCAGCAGCGTCCGGGTGGTGGTGACATCGAGCGGATGGAAGATGCCGCGATCCACCTTGCGCGCATCGAAGCACTGGAAATCGGTGCATTGCCGGCCATCGACGTCGATGACCTGCAGGTATTCGCCCTTCGCCACCCGGTAGGCCCGCGCCGTGGCCGAGGCGACGCGCAGGTCCTCCAGCGGATCGGCCAGCGGGTCGGGCAGGTCAAAGCGCTTGCCGCCCCGGGGCCGGGCGCGGGTGATCTGCAGGTCGATCGGGCTGAGCGTCGCGGCGCTGTCGGGCGCCATCGGGGCCCCGGGCACGGCCAGCAGCAGCCAGCCGCTGCCCTGGACGGTGAAGCTGGCGGCATCGCCCGGGGGGCTGTCGGGACCGAAGAGGCCGATCACCCGGTCCGGCGTGATGGCGCGCCGCGCCAGCGCCGTGGCGATGGCGGGCAGGCCCGGCAGCAGCGCCCTCAGCCCGGCGGCAGGGCTGTCGGGCGAAACCCCCAGCAGCGGCGCATCGGTGCGGCCTTCGGGGGTGGCGGCCAGCAGCTCGGCCCGCTGGGCGCCTTCGGGGCTGGTGATCGTCAGGCGGTCGCCGGTGCGGATCTCTACGCCCCAGGCCCCGCCGCCGGGGATGCGGTAACGCTCGGTTGCGGGCGGGGGGGCGCCGGGGCGGCGCGGGGGCAGGGCGCGGGGTGGCCCGGGGCGGAAAAGCGGGGCGAACGGGTCCGTCATCGGGGCCTCCTGTCGGGAAAAGGGGCAGGGGATCGGGGCCGGGCGGGGCCAAGGCGACCCCCTGCCAGTCGGGGAGTTCTCAGTCCTGCAGATAGGCGGCCATGGAATCGTCCAGCGCATCCTTCCAGGGCGTGTGATGCGCGGGCGCCATGGTCCCGGTGATCACAGAACGGTAGGAATTGTTGCGGAAGCCCATGATGTCCTTCGCCTTGTGCTTCTTCCATTCAAAGAACGCCTCGCTGGCGCCGTCGATGTCGAAGCTGGGATAGTCGGTCTCGGCCACCAGTTCCTTCACATAGTCGGCCTGGTAGCGGATGGCGTATTTCACGTCGTCCGAGGCCTCCTCGCGCGCTTCGCGTTCGGCCACATCGGCCATCATGGTCTGCGCATCGGGCAGGGCGATGCGGCCCAGGATCACGTCGCGCACCCACCAGGCCTGGGCGTCGAACATGTTGAAGGTGAACCACTGGTCCTGCATCCCAAGGTAGAAGAACGCCGGATTGCGGACCCAGACCACGCCCTTGTACAGATCCGCCGTCGCCAGCCGGTTCGCCGTCTTCAGCCGCAGGTCGTCGGGCAGGAAGGGGAAGCGGTGGCGGTAGCCGGTGCACAGGATGATCGCATCGACCTCGCGCGCGGTGCCGTCGGCAAAGAACACCCGGCGCCCCTCGACGCGCTGCAGGGCGGGTTTCTCGTCCCAGTTCTCGGGCCAGTCAAAGCCCATCGGCGCCGAGCGGTAGCAGCTGGTGATCGACTTGGCGCCGTATTTCCAGCATTGCGAGCCGATGTCCTCGGCCGAGTAGGAGGCGCCGACGATCAGCACGTCCTTGCCGGCGAATTCGCGCGCGTCGCGGAAATCATGGGCGTGCACGATGCGGCCGTTGAACGTCTCGAAGCCCGGGTAGTCCGGCACGTTCGGAGACGAGAAATGCCCCGAGGCGCAGATCACGTGGTCAAAGCTTTCGCGGTAGACGCGGTCCTGGGCCAGGTCGTGCAGCGTCATCTCGAAGGTGCCGGTTTCGGCGTCGTATTCGACCCAGCGGACCACGGTCGAGAACCGGATCATGTCGCGCACACCCGCCTTCAGCACGCGCCCCTCGATATAGTCGAACAGCACGGCGCGCGGCGGATAAGAGGCGATCTGTTTGCCGAAATGCTCCTCGAAGGAATAGTCGGCGAATTCCAGCCCCTCTTTCGGGCCGTTCGACCACAGGTAGCGGTACATGGATCCATGCGCCGGCTCGCCATGTTCATCGACCCCCGTGCGCCAGGAATAGTTCCACAAGCCGCCCCAGTTCGACTGCTTCTCGAAGCAGACGACCTCGGGGATCTCGGTGCCCTTTTCGGCCGCCGACTGGAAGGCCCGAAGCTGGGCCAGCCCCGAAGGGCCCGCGCCGATGATGGCCACGCGTTTCGTCATCTTTCGTCTCCCGTTGCGGTTCTGGTTCTTGAAATATTGGATCAGACCAATTTTCGGTATTGGTTCAATCGGTGTGAACCTGAGTGAACCAGACGTTTTCCATGGGTCAACGAAATTTCTTGTCAGGAAGGGGAGGGGGCTTCAAAATCTGTCTCCATGATGCCCTTTTCATCCCGGAGTCCCCGATGAGCAGCCCCTCTTTCGCGCAGCGCCTGGCGGTGACGGGGGTGCTGCCGCGCCTCGACGTGCAGACGCGGGCGCCGGTTCGAATCGGATTTCTGGTGCCGCTGACCGGCCTGCAGAAGGAATGGGGCGGCCCGGGGGTGGATGGCGGGCGGATCTGGGTTGACTGGATCAATGCCCGTGGCGGGCTGATGGTGGGCGGCAAGCGGCATCTGGTGGAAATGGTGATCCGCGATTCCGGCCTGGGCGCCGAGGCGACGCTGGCCGCCGCGCGCGCCCTGGTCGAACAGTCCCGGGTGCGGCTGGTGATGACCCTTGGCGGAGACGAGCTGGAACCGGCGCTGGCCTATCTGATGGAGCGCAAGACGCTGGTCTCGACCTTGCTGCCGTCGGACCTGTCGCCCGACCGGCCCTATCTGATCGCGCCCGCCGAGGTGCATCCCTTCTTCAACGTGACCGGCGTCGACTGGCTGGCACGGACCCATCCCGGGGCGCGCCGGGTGGCGCTGTGCAGCCAGACCGACCTGCTGGGGCTGCCCTCGCTTGCGGTCTATCGCGCGGCCTTCCGCGTCACCGGCCACCCCATCGTCGAAGAGCTGCGCTATGCCCCCGAGGAAACCGACGCCATGGGCATCGTGGCGCGGATGATGGCGGCGGATCCGGATGTGCTGTGCTGGTGCTCCTCGGCGCCGCAGATGACCGAGGAACTGACCGTGGCGGCCCATCGGCAGGGGTTCCGCGGCCAGATCCTGTGCTGCACGGGCGACGATTACGCGCGGATCACGGAGCGGACCTCGGTCGAGTTCATGGAGCGCTTCACCTTCCAGTTCCCTGATTTCGACGACCCGCTGCTGGCCGACAAGGCGTTCTTCTTCCGCCGCCCAAAGGCGTTTTACGACGCCTATGCGGAACGCTATCCGGGGCGGTGGAACGCGGTCAGCTGGGAATATGCCTCGATGCTGGATCTGTGGCACGCCGCCGTCGAGGTCGCCGACAGCACGGCGCCGGTGTCGGTGCTGGCGGCGCTGAAGCGGGGACGGCAGATGCCCAATGCCTTCGGCCCGGCGCGCTGGTGGGGCCAGGAGGTCTATGGCATCGACAATGCGCTGGTGGGCGACTGGCCGGTGGTGCGGATCCTGGGCGGCAAGGCGCGGATCGCGGAATTCGGCTCGGTCATCGACTGGCTGGACCGCCACGGCCCGATCCTGCTGGAAGAGCTGGAGCAGCTGGGGCAGCTTTGGTCGCAGCGTTTGCCTGTACCGGCACGCTGAAGGCCGTTTTCCGAAACAAAAGGGCCGTTTTTCGAAAGTGTGGGGCGGTGCCGGGGTGCTATCCCGGTGATCAGCCCCGGGGGCGGCCGGGCGCGGGCCGCCAGCAGGGGAAGACGGGCGGTGGGGCAGGGGCCCTGCCGGGCCCCAGGCCGGCGGCAAGACCGGCATTCCCACCGACAGGAGATATGATGACCAAACACTGCCTGACCGTGACCTGCCAATCCACCCGCGGCATCGTGGCGGCGATTTCCGCCTTCCTGGCCGAGCAGGGCTGCAACATCACCGACAGTTCCCAGTATGACGACATGGAGACCGGGAACTTTTTCATGCGCGTCAGCTTCACCGCGCCCGGGGATCTGGATCCGGCCACGCTGACCCCCGCCTTCGCCCCCGTGGCCGCCCCGTTCGAGATGGACTTTGCCTTCCATGACGAGGCCCGCAAGATGCGGGTGGTGGTGATGGTGTCGCGCTTTGGCCATTGCCTGAACGACCTGCTGTACCGCTGGCGCATCGGCGCCCTGCCGATCGAGATCGTTGCGGTGATCTCGAACCACATGGATTACCAGAAGGTGGTGGTGAACCACGACATTCCGTTCCATTGCATCAAGGTGACCAAGGCCAACAAGCCGCAGGCCGAGGCGCAGATCATGGCGGTGGTCGATGAGACCGGGGCCGAGCTGATCGTGCTGGCGCGCTACATGCAGATCCTCTCGGACGAGATGTGCCAGAAGATGTCGGGGCGGATCATCAACATCCACCACTCGTTCCTGCCGTCCTTCAAGGGGGCCAACCCCTACAAGCAGGCCTATGAACGGGGGGTGAAGCTGATCGGGGCGACCTCGCATTACGTGACCGCCGATCTGGACGAGGGTCCGATCATCGAGCAGGACACGGTGCGCATCACCCATGCGCAATCGGCGGATGATTACGTCAGCCTTGGCCGCGATGTCGAGGCGCAGGTTCTGGCGCGGGCGATCCATGCCCATGCGCATCACCGGGCGTTTCTGAACGGCGGCAAGACGGTGGTGTTCCCCGCGTCTCCCGGAAGTTATTCGAGCGAGAGAATGGGGTAAGCCCCGGTCGGTCCCCCCCTGCGGGGGGGACCGATCAAACGCTCCGGTGGAGCGTTTGAAGGGGCGCACGCGCCGGGCCCCGCCCGGCGCCGGGCCAAAGCCCCGGTGGAGCGTTTGAAGCGGCGCAGGCGCCAGACGCCGCCCAGCCCCGGTGGGACGTTCGAAGTGGAGCACGCGCCGGCCCCCGCCCAGCCCCGGACTAAAGCCCCGGCGGAGCGTTCGAAGCGGCGCAGGCGCCAGACCCCGCCCGACGCCGGACCCAGGCTCTGGTCCCTGGCAGAAGCAGCCTTCCGCCTCCGGCGCAGGTCCTCCCGACGGGGCTCCGGTCCATCGGGGGAAGGGCCCCAGGCCAGCCCCCGGAAGCAACCGGATGTGCCGGGGCCCGTCCTGCGGCTTTCATGGGGGCATCGTCGGCGGACAGGGCGCCACGACGCGCGGATGCCCCCCCGGGTGAAGGCCCCTCGTCCTGCCCCGGCAGCACTTTCCCTGCGGGCGCGGGGCGGTTATCCTTCGCCTCAGGCCAGATGCGCCGCAATGAAGGACCGATATGCCCGCCCCGTCCCGTTCCGCTGCCGCGCAGCACCTGCCCGGCTCGACCGTGCAATTTGTCATCGACACGCTCAGCACGCGGATCGTTTCCCAGGAATACGCCACCGAGGAACGCCTGCCCTCGGAACGCCAGCTGGCGCAGGACCTGGGCGTGGCGCGCAACACCGTGCGCGAGGCGCTCGACCAGCTGGAAGAGCGCGGCATGATCCGGCGGCGGGCGGGCTCGGGCAGCTTCGTCACCTACAACCCCTCGGGCGCCAGCGAGGCGATCTCGCCGGTGGCCGCCGACACCGGGCCGCTGCAGCTGCAGGTCGTGCGCGGCATCCTGGAACCCGAGATGGTGCGCCTGGCGATCGTCACCATGCCGCCGCGCCAGATCGACGCCCTCTCGGAGATCCTGTCGAGGATGGAGGCCGTGCAGGCCGACGCCCCCGCCTTCGTGCGCCTGGAAGAGGAATTCCACCGCCGCCTGGCCGAGGGCACTGGCAACCCGCTGCTGATCGCCTGCTACAACCTGGTGATCGACGCCCGCCGGCAAAGCTTTCGCACCGCGATGTACCGCCGCCACCTGACGCCGGCGCGGATCGCGGAATACCAGCGCGGCTACAACGGCCTGTTCAATGCCATCGCCGCCCGCGACATCGAGGAGGCGACCGAGTTCATGAAGCTTGCCCTGATCCAGGACCAGAAGCTGCTGCTGCAGGAAGACTGATCCGGTCCGAAACTGGTTCAATTGGTTCAAATCCTCCGAGGCTGATCTTCGGGGAGGTGTTGCCCCATGCGCGGGGCCTTTTGGGCAGCAGCGCTTCGAATCACCGCGAATCTACCGCAACCGGGCCTTGTTTCCGGTGTGCTGCCGGTGGGATCTGACGCCTGACGTTACAGAGAAACGCCCAAGAAACGCTCAGGATGGTCCGAAAAATCGGCCCGGAGGCGGGGAAATGCGGCTCAGATAATTCTTCGTGGGAAAACGATTTGACCCATGGTGAGGGTTTTGGCGCAGATTTGCATATCCAGTGAGCCAATTTCTGGATCTGGTTCAGACCAAAATAACAGGCGGACCGGAATCCTCTCCACCAGACAGGGAGTTCAACGTGGAACAGGACTATGCATCCTTGGCCGCCACAGTGGCGCAGCTGAAGGAGGCCGCGGCCCATGCCAACGGCACCTTCTCGGAAACCTTCTACTTTCTCACCATCCCGCTGATGATCCTCATCCACGCGGGCTTTCTGGCCTACGAGATGGGCGCCTCGCGGTCGAAGAACGCGCTGGCCTCGGGGATTAAGAACATCCTCGCCTTCGCGCTGATCGTGCCGTTCTTCTACTTCATCGGGTGGTGGATCTATTGGGCCTTCCCCACCGGCTTCTCGGGCAGCGAAGGGCCCTCGGGCACCTCGGGCTTTGCCTATGCCGCCTCGGTCGCCGCCCCCTGGAGCGACGCCATGGGCCCGAACCTCGATGACCGCGCCTCGGGCGTGTTCTGGGGTGCCTTCGTGCTGTTTGCCGCCACCACCGCCTCGATCCTGTCGGGCGCGCTGATCGAGCGGATCAAGCTGACGGGCTTTGTGGTGCTGGCCGTGCTGCTGGGCGCCTTCGTGTGGATCCTTGCAGCCGCCTGGGGCTGGCATGCCGACGGCTGGCTGGTGACGAAATTCGGCTATCATGACTTTGGCGCCGCCGGCGTCGTGCACATGATCGCGGGCTTCTTCACCCTGGGCGTGGTGATCAACCTCGGGCCGCGGGTCGGCAAGTTCAACAAGGACGGATCCGCCAACCAGATCCCCGGCCACAGCATGCCGATGACGCTGATCGGGCTGATGCTGATCATCGCGGGCTTCTGGGGCTTCCTGATGGGCTGCGTGATCGTCCCCGGCGAAAGCTGGAGCTGGTCGACCACCATCGAGACCTCGATCTACGGCACGCCGATGACCCTGTCGGGGATGACCTTCAACACCCTGATGGGCATGGCCGGCGGCATCATCGGCGCCTGGATGATCACCCGCGATCCGTTCTGGATGATGTCGGGTGCGCTTGGGGGCATCATCTCCTGCGCGGCCGGTATCGACCTGTGGTATCCGCCCATGGCCTTCGCCATCGGCTTTGTCGGCGCCTGTGCGATGCCCTTCGTCGCCTCGTTCATCGAACGCCGCGGCATCGACGATGCGGTGGGCGCCTTCGCGGTGCACGGGTTCCTGGGCATGTGGGGCCTGCTGTCGGTGGGTCTGTTCGCGCAAGGCTACCCGGCGCTGTCGGGCGACAGCGTGATCGAGACCTCGTTCCTGGGTCAGCTGGTCGGCGCGATCACCATGGGCGTTCTGGGCTTCGTGCCGGGCTATGTGGTGTCGCTGATCCTGAAGGTCACCGGCCAGCTGCGTGTCCCCCCCGAGGCCGAGATCCAGGGCCTCGACAAGACCAAGGTGCCCGCCATCGCCTACCCCGAGGCGCTGCCTGCCTCGGTCAGCCCTGCCGAATGATCCCCCAACCCTGACGAAAGGACGACGACAATGGAAGCTCCGTTCGAAGCGCACAGCTGGAATGGCATCACCGGCGCGATCTACACGGGCCATGGGGCCTCGGAAGGGGTCTGGCTGCTGATCTGCCTGGCGATGGTGGTCCTGGCGGTGGTGCTGGGCTGGCGCCACGAAAAGCACGCCTATCACCTGGCCTCGCACAAGTGACACCCCCCGGGCGCGCCCCCCGAAGGGGGCGCCCCATTCCTGACAGCGAAGACCCCGAGGAGGGACCCCCGAATGACCGTATCCTGGCGCTTTTCCGCATTGGCGGACCGTCACCGTGCGCTTGGCTCCGATCTGGAAGACTGGAGCGGCATGGGCACCGCATGGTCCTATGACAAGGACCAGACCGAGGAATATCTGGCGATCCGCACCCGTGCGGGCGTGATGGATGTCTCGGGGCTGAAGAAGGTCCATGTGATGGGCCCGCATGCCCAGTATGTCATCGACCGTGCCGTCACCCGCGATATCGAAAAGCTGAAGCCGGGGCGGTCGACCTATGCGACGATGCTGAATGACCAGGGCAAGTTCATCGACGACTGCGTGGTCTACCGCATGGGGCCGCACAGCTTCATGGTGGTGCACGGATCGGGCGGCGGCATGGAAAGCCTGACCGCCGGAGCCGCGGGCCGCAACTGCCAGATCCTGTTCGACGACGACCTGCACGACATCTCGCTGCAGGGGCCGCTGTCGGTGGATTACCTGGCCAATCACGTGCCGGGCATCCGCGATCTGGCCTATTTCAGCCATATGCAGACGACGCTGTTCGGCAAGCCGGTGATGATCTCGCGCACGGGCTACACGGGCGAACGCGGCTACGAGATCTTCTGCCGCCGCCAGGACGCGCTCGAGATCTGGGACACCATCGTGGCCGAAGGCGCCGGCATGGGCATCATTCCCACGCGGTTCACCACGCTCGACCTGCTGCGCACCGAAAGCTACCTGCTGTTCTTCCCCTACGACAATTCCGAGATGTACCCCTTTGCCGATGAACCCTGCGGCGACACGCTGTGGGAACTGGGGCTGGAGTTCACGGTTTCCAAGGGCAAGACCCGGTTCCGCGGCGCCGAAGAGCATTTCCGCCTGCAGGGCCGCGAACGCTTCCGCATCTTCGGCGTGCTGCTGGAAGGCACGACCCCCGCGACTGAAGGCGCGCAACTGCTGAAGGACGGCGCCCCGGTCGGCGTGGTGACGGTGGGCATGTATTCGCCCCTGAACACCCACAACGTCGGCATCGCCCGGATGCCCGTCGACTGCGCCGTTCCCGGCACGGTGCTGGAGGTGCTGAACCCCGACGGCACCCGCATTCCCGCGCAGGCCGCCACCATGCCCTTCTACGATGCGGACAAGAAACGCCGCACCGCCAAGGGCTGAGGACCACCAGGGGGGGCAGGGCGCCTGTCCCCCGAGGATCAGGGAGATACCATTTTGCCCAACACGCATTTTACCCCGTCGATCAGCAGCCGCCCCGTCTATCCCGGCCTGACGCCCCATGGCGCCACCCCGGCGGTGATGGTCTGCGATCCCGCAGGCGTCGCGGCGCTCGATGATCTGGCGACCCGCGATCCGGCGGTGATGGACCGCGCGCAGGTGCTGCTGGTGGGCGGCGATGACTGGGGCCTGGAGGCCCTGAAGGCGCTGCAACCGAAGGCGCTGACCCCGGCCGCCGATCTGGACGCGGCGCTGGCGCTGCTGGCTGGCTGGCTGGCGGAGGCGCGCATGGGCCTGCGCCTGTATCTGGCGGGCAGCGAGGCGCTGCTGGGCCAGGTCTCGGCGCTGGCACTGGCGCAGGGCCTCGAGGCCGCCGCCATCGAGACCGAGCACCGCGGCGCCGTCACCCGCCCCGTGCAATGCGTCCATTGCAAGACCACCACCCCCGAGGTCGCAACCGATCCCTTCACCTGCCCGCATTGCGGCAAGGTGCTGTTCGTGCGCGATCATTTCTCGCGCCGGCTGGGGGTTTTCCAGGGCGTCTGCATCGACGCCGAAACCCCCGGCCTGATCCCCGCCCCCCGGAGCCTTGAACCATGATGAAGGGCCAACGCCTGCTGACCGTCACCCAGATCCTGCAGCTGGGCCCCCATGTCCGCCATTTCCGCTTTGAGGACCCCTCGGGCGCACCGCTGCCGCTGTTCTCGGGCGGGGCCCATGTGGTGGTCGAGATGGAGGACGCCGACACCCTGCACCGCAACGCCTATTCGCTGGTCTCGGACCCGCATGACGGCTCGGGCTATGAAATCGCCGTGCGCCGCGATGCGACCGGGCGGGGCGGATCGCGGTTCCTGCATGATCAGGTGGATGTCGGGATGCAGCTGCGGGTCTCGACCCCGGTGAACCTGTTCGCGCTGGATCCCCGGGCGCGGCGCCACCTGCTGATCGCGGGCGGCATCGGCATCACCCCCTTCCTGTCGCAACTGCATGATCTGAAACGCTTGGGCACACCGTTCGAGCTGCATTATGCCGCGCGCTCCCTGCCCGAGGCGGCGGGCCTTGCGCTGCTGCCGGACGGGGTGGATCCGGTGCTGCACCTGTCGTCCGAAGGCGCCCGGCTGGATCCTGCGGCGCTGCTGGCGGACCAGCCGCTGGGCACCCATGTCTATGTCTGCGGCCCCGACAGCCTGATCCGCGACGTGACCCGCGCCGCCGCCCGGCTGCACTGGCCCGACACGGCCGTCCGCTCCGAGGCCTTCAGCGCGCCGCCCCCGGGCCGGGCCTTTACCGTCACGCTGGCCTCTTCTGGGCGCGAGATCACCGTTGGCCCCCGGCAAAGCCTGCTGGAGGCGCTCGAGGCCGCGCAGGTGCCCGTCGACTGGTCCTGCCGGGGCGGCGCCTGCGGGCGCTGCGAAACCGGCGTCACCGCCTGCCACGGGCAGATCGAACACAATGACCACTGGCTTTCCCCGGCCGAGCGCTCTGCCCAGGACCGCATCATGCCCTGCATGTCGCGCTTCCACGGCGAGGCGCTGGTGCTGGACCTCTGAGAGGGACCCCCATGACCCG
The DNA here is from genome assembly GCF_057380705.1 of Pseudooceanicola sp. NS-SX9. Classification (NCBI taxonomy): domain Bacteria; kingdom Pseudomonadati; phylum Pseudomonadota; class Alphaproteobacteria; order Rhodobacterales; family Paracoccaceae; genus Pseudooceanicola; species Pseudooceanicola sp. NS-SX9. Next base: position 132,157 of record NZ_JBXXRN010000006.1, read on the forward strand.
GCATTTCAACGACGAGACCTTCCGCGGCGATTACACCTACCGCAACTCGGCCAGCGCCGTCGCGCGGTTCCCCTTCCCCTTCGACCGCGACAGCTACGCCTATTCCGTCAACATCGAGCAGCACCCCGGCGGCCCCGCCGGCACGCCCTTCGAACATGCCTTCGATGTCGATGAACATTACGTGTCGGAAATGCGCGACCGCGCGATCACCCTGGCCGCCGATCCGATGCGCTGCCAGTCGCTGCCGCATATGGAGCTGGCGGGCTGGGACCTGCTGGAACTGATCATGGTCTCGAAGGCGCGGGACTATCCCGACCTGTTCCAGCTGACCCGCGCGGGCGAGTGCTGGCACTGGATCAACCGTCCGATGGGGATCGAGCAGCATTTCACCTTCCTCGATCCCGCGACGTTGCCCTGCGGTCCGCTGGAATACATCACCCGCCAGGCCCAGGGCGATTTTGCCCTGCTGCATGAACGCGACGGCAACCTGTGGCTGGATGCGGGCATGATCACCAGCCAGGCCGACTGGTCGCTGGATTTCGATGTCGGCATGAACTTTTTCGAATGGCACGCGCCAGTGCCCCGGGCGGGCAGTTCGGGCGTCTTCCACAAGGCGCTGAAATTCCTGCTGTCGGTCGGGCAGGGGCAGGCCTACCGGCGGCTGAACTGGACCATGACGGTGAACCCGCGCCTCGATACCTCGCCCGAGACCTATCCCGAATGGGGCCCGGAAAAGCGCAGCCTGACGGCCGAAAACGTCGGCGCGAAACAGTTCCTGCGGGTCGAATTGCAGAGCTTCTGGCGGCTGCCCCGGTCCAATGCGCTGGCGTTTCCGATCCGCTGCTACCTGGCCAGCCTGGATGATCTGGTCAGCCAGCCGAAATGGGCCCGCCGCCTGCACCGGGTGCTGCGCGACCTCGATCCCGAACTGGCCGCCTACAAGGGCTTTGCCGTCAACCGCGAGCTGATCGTGGCCCATCTGGCGGCCTTTGATGACGGCGCGCCGACCTCGGCCGGGATCTTCCCGGACTGAGGGCGGAAAAGATCTCCGGCAAGATCATAAAATAGGCGCTTCACCTGTGACGCGCCGGAAGGTGACGATGCCGTGACAGGGATGGGACGGGGCCGGGCCCGCGGGACAAACCCGTGGCCCGGCCCCGCTGCTTTTTCCATATCTTTCTGTATAGACTTGGAAAAACCGCCCCATCTCACGTCAGGGTTGCGAAAGGGTAGGGAAGGCAAAGCCACATCTATGGCCTGTCTGATTAGGTATTGACGAACCCTGAGTGCGGTTATTCGTAATTTATCTCGCCTGCGGCTTTCTGTCTGGTCAGGGGGCGAGGGAGCGCGCCGCCAGGCCTTCGGCGCAGGTCCATCACAGAACGAAAGACGACGCATGCTGCATCCCAGACGATCGACCGCCACCCCCGTGCCCGGAGCCGGGACGGACCCGTGACGGTCCCCGTCCGCAACCGGTCCCCTCGAAGACCGGACGGAGATCGCCTGCCTTCGGGCCCCGCAGCGCCAGGCGCCCGGGCCCCGGTTCACTGATCCTTTCCAACAGACAGACCGCACCCCCTTCCAGGTCGCGGACAGGAGATTACGATGAACACTTCCTTCAGCCTCAACCGGCGCGCCTTCCTGGCCGGATCCGCAGCGATGGGCGCGGGCCTGATGCTGGCCCCGGGCCTGGCGCAGGCCGCAGCCACGCCGAAGCAGGGTGGCACCTTCCGGCTGGGTATCGGGGATTTCTCGCCCACCGACACGATGGATGTCACCTCGAATGACACCAAGTTCTACAACATTGCCCAGCTCTGCGCCCGCAACTGCCTGATCGAGATCGCGCCCGACGGCGCGCTGATCCCCGAGCTGGCCGAAAGCTGGGGCAGCGACGACACCGCCAAGATCTGGACCTTCAAGCTGCGTTCGGGCGTCAGCTTCCACAACGGCAAGGCGCTGGATGCCAAGGACGTGGTCTTTACCCTGGGCCGCCACCTGGAAGAGGGTTCGACCTCGGGGATCAAGCCCTTCCTTGAGGATGTCGAGACCTTCGAGGCCACCGGCCCGCTGGAGGTCAAGATCACGCTGAAGACCGCCAATGTCGATTTCCCGGCGATCCTGGCGACGCCCAACGCGGCCATCGTCGCCGATGGCAACCGTGATCCCAACGACGGCAACGGCACCGGCCCCTACATCCTGGAAAGCTGGCGCCCGGGCGTTGGCGCCAGCTTCAAGAAGAACCCGAACTACTGGAAGGAGGGCCGCGGCCACTTCGACGCGGTCGAGCTGATCGGCATTGCCGATCCTTCGGCGCGGACCTCGGCGCTGATCGGTGGCAAGATCGATGCCTACAACCAGGTCGATCTGAAGACGGTGAACCTGCTGAAGGCGGCGCCCACGGTCAACATCCTGTCGGTCTCCTCGAAGGCGCATTACTGCTTCCCGATGATGATGACGATGGACCCGTTCAAGAACCAGGACGTGGTCGATGCCATGCGCTATGCGATCAACCGCGAGGACATGGTGAAGCGCATCCTCAACGGCTATGGCGAGGTCGGCAACGACCAGCCGATCAACGCCAGCTACCGCTACTTCAACGCCGATCTGCCGCAGCGCGAATACGACCCCGAAAAGGCCAAGTCGCTGCTGAAGAAGGCCGGCATGGAGAACCTCACGGTCGAGCTGAACGTGTCCGAAGTGCCGTTCTCGGGGGCGACCGACGCGGCCGTGCTGTTCAAGGAACATGCCAAGGCGGCGGGCATCACCATCAACGTCAAGCGCGTCCCCGACGACAGCTACTGGGACAAGATCTGGACCCATGTGCCGCTTTGTGCCACCCGCTGGTCGGGCCGGCTGACCGAGGACATCATGATCGGCGGCGTCTACACCACCTCGGCCGCTAAGGCCGGCTGGAACGAGACCGGCATGGAGAACCCGCAGCTGGACGAGCTGGTGCTGAAGGCGCGGGCCGAGCTGAACGAGGACACCCGCCGCCAGATGTACTGCGACATGCAGGAAATCATCCGCGACAAGGGCTCGAACAACATCTTCGCCTTCGCCAACTTCACCGATGCCGCCACCAAGAAGGTCGCCACCCCCGAGAAACTGGGCAATGACCGCGAGCTTGACAGCATGCGCGCGCCCGAACGCTGGTGGTTTGCCTGATCGGCGGATCTTTCCCGTAACACCCGGACGGCGCGGTCGGCGCGCCGTCCCCCGACTGCCCGGAGCCCCCGTTGAGCGTCCTTGCCAAGACCATCCTGCAGCGCCTGATCCTCAGCATCCTGATGCTGGTCGTGATCTCGGCCGTCATCTTCTTCGCCGTGGACATGCTGCCGGGCGACATTGCCCGGGCGATCCTGGGGTCCAATGCCTCGGCGCAGGCGCTCGAGGCGATGCGTCACAAGCTGGGCCTGGATCAGCCCGCCATCTTCCGCTACGGCCAATGGGCCTGGGGCGTGCTGCATGGCGATTTCGGCACCTCCCTTGGCTCGGGAGAGCCGGTGATGCAGGCGATTTCCTTCCGTCTTTACAATACCCTGTTCCTGGCGGGGATGGGGGCGCTGATTTCGGTGCCGCTGGCGCTGGTACTGGGCATCGGCTCGGCGCTGTGGCGCGGCAGTTTCTTTGACCGCGCGGCCTCGGTGGTGACGCTGGGGGCGATCTCGATGCCGGAATTCTTCGTGGCCTATACGCTGGTGGCCTGGTTCGCGCTGCATTTCCAGATCTTCCCGCCGATCGCCACCCTGCCGCAAAACCCCACCCTGGCCGAGCGCATCGACGTGCTGATCCTGCCCGCGATCACCCTGTCGTTCTCGGTGGTGGCGCATATGATGCGGATGATCCGGGCGGCGCTGATCGATGTGCTGGACAGCCCCTACATGGCCATGGCGGAAATGAAGGGCGTGCCGATGCGCCGCCGGGTGCTGCGCCATGCGCTGCCCAATGCCATGGCGCCGATCATCAACGTCATCGTGCTGAACCTGGCCTATCTGATCGTCGGCGTCGTGGTGGTCGAGGTGATCTTTGTCTACCCGGGGCTGGGCCAGCTGCTGATCGACAGCGTGTCACAGCGCGACCTGCCGCTGGTGCAGGCGGCCTGCCTGATCTTCGCGGCCCTCTATCTGTTCCTCAATACCGTGGCCGACGTGCTGGCCATCGCCTTCAATCCCCGCCTGAGGTTCCCGCGCTGATGCCCCTTCTTCCCCGTCTTCTGTCCGGCCTGCGCATCCTTTTCATCGCCCTGGTCGGGCTGTGGCTGCTGGCGGCCTTCGCAGCGCCCCTGACCGCGCCCTTCGATCCCCAGGATATCATCGGATCGGCCTGGTCCGGCCCGTTCTGGACCGCCACATCCGAGCACAAGGGCATGATTCTGGGCGCCGACCAGCTGGGGCGCGACCTGCTCAGCCGGTTGCTGTACGGCACCCGCAACACGATGCTGGTGGCGCTGGCGGCGACGGTGCTGTGCTTTGTCCTGGGCATCTTCCTGGGGTTCTGGGCGGCCATCGCCCGGGGCAAGGTCGACATGATCCTGTCGCGGCTGGTCGATCTGATCATCGCCATCCCCTCGCTGATCCTGACGCTGCTGGTGATCACCGCGACCGGCCCCTCGACCCCGGTGCTGATCCTGGTCATCGCCGTGATCGAGGCCACCCGCGTCTATCGCCTGTCGCGGCTGACCGGCATGAACATCACGGCGCTGGAATTCTTCGAAACCGCCCGGCTGCGCGGTGAAAGCAAGCTGTGGCTGATGACCCGGGAAATCCTGCCCAACGTGATCCGGCCTCTGGTCACCGAATTCGGCCTGCGGTTCTGCTTCATCTTCCTGTTCATCGCCTCGCTCAGCTTCCTGGGGCTGGGGGTGCAGCCGCCCATTGCCGATCTGGGCTCGATGGTGCGTGACAATGCGCCGGCGCTGACCTTCGGGGTGCTGGCCCCCTTCTTCCCGGCAGGTGTCATCGCCTGCATGGCGATCGCCATGAACTTCGTCTCGGATGCAGCCACGGACAAGATCCGATGAGCCGCCCCACCCCCGTCACCCCGATCAGGATCCCGCCCATGACCCAGCCGCTTCTGCAGATCGAAGGCCTGCGCATCGAGGTCGAAAAGGACGGCACCTGGTCCGAGATCCTGCACGGCGTCTCGCTCGATCTGCACCGGGGCGAGATCCTGGGCGTGATCGGCGAAAGCGGCGCCGGCAAGTCGACCATCGGTCTGGCGGCCCTGGGATATGTGCGCAAGGGCGGGCGGTTCTCGGGCGGGACGGTGCATCTGGATGGCACCGAGATGCTGGGCGCCCCGGTGCATGTGCAGGAAAAGATGCGCGGCATGAGGGTGGCCTACGTGGCGCAATCGGCCGCCAGCCATTTCAACCCGGCCCATACCATCGGGGACCAGTTCGCCGAGGTGCTGCGGATGCGCAGCCGGATGAAGCGCCGCGACATTGCCCGCAAGGCCGCCGCTCTTTATGCCGAGCTGGGCCTGCCCGACCCCGAGAGCATCGGCAACCGCTATCCCCACCAGCTGTCGGGCGGCCAGTTGCAGCGGGCGATGATCGCCATGGCCATGGCGACCGACCCGGATCTGCTGATCTTCGATGAACCGACCACCGCGCTGGATGTGACCACGCAGCTGGACGTGCTGGGCTGCGTCAAGCGGGCGCTGACGCGGTCAGGGGCGGCGGCGCTTTACATCACCCATGACCTGGCGCTGGTGGCGCAGATCGCCGACCGCATCATGGTCATGCGCCATGGCGCGGTGGTGGAAAGCGCACCGACCCGGCAATTGCTGGCGGCGCCGCAGCAGGACTATACCCGCGCCCTTCTGGCCGGGGTAAAGACCGAACGCGCTGCCCCCTTTGTTGCGGCGGCAGGCGCGAAGGCGCTGCTGCGGCTCGACAACATCACCGCCAGCTATGCCTCGGGTGGCAAGCAGGTGCTGCGCGATGTGACCGTGCATGTGCACCGTGGCGAAACCGTGGCCATCGTGGGCGAAAGCGGCTCGGGCAAGTCGACGCTGACGCGCTCGGTCATGGGGCTGTTGCCGCCGTCGAACGGGGCGATGGTCTTTGACGGCCAGCAGCTGTTGCCTAAGCTGGAAAACCGCCGGCCCGAGGTGCTGCAGCGCATCCAGCTGGTGCATCAGCTGCCGGACCTGGCGCTGAACGGGGCGCAGCGCGTCGGCACCATCATCGGCCGCCCGCTGGAGAAGTTCCGTGGCCTGAAGGGCGGTGCGCAGAAGGCCCGTGTGGCCGAGCTGCTGCGCCTGCTGGAGCTGCCCGAGGACTATGCCCGCCGCTATCCCCACCAGCTGTCGGGGGGCGAAAAGCAGCGGGTCGCCATCGCCCGGGCGCTGGCCGCCGAACCCGAGCTGCTGATCTGCGACGAGGTCACCTCGGCGCTGGACCAGCTGGTGGCGGCGGGGGTGCTGCGGATCCTGCGGCGCCTGAAAGAGGACCTGGGCCTGTCGATGATCTTCATCACCCATGACATGGCCACCGTGCGCGAGATCGCCGATACCGTCGTCGTCATGCGGCAGGGGGCGGTGGTCAACCACGGGCCGGTGGGCGATGTGCTCGATGCGCCGCAAGAGGCCTATACCCGCACCCTGGTCGAGGCCGCCCCGGAGATGGATCCCGACTGGATCACCCGCGTGCGCCCGGATTTCCAGACCCGCACCGGCACCTGAGACGCAAGGCGAGAGGACACCAAGATGACTGCACCGGGAAACCTGCTGGTCCTGCTGTCGGACGAACATGCGATCACCGCGATGGGCATCGCGCAGGGGGATGTGCGGGTGCATACCCCGAACCTCGACCGGCTGGCGGCCCGCGGCGTGCGCTTTGCCGAGGCGATCACGCCCTGCCCGATCTGCGTGCCCGCCCGCGCCGCCTTCGCCACCGGCCGTCGCGTGCAGGACATCCGGCTGTGGGACAATGCCATGCCCTATACCGGGACGCCGCGCGGCTGGGGCCATGCCCTGCAGGCCGCCGGCATCCGGGTCGAGAGCATCGGCAAGCTGCATTACCGCAACACCACCGACGACACCGGCTTTGACGCCCAGCACCTGCCGATGCATGTGGCGGGCGGCCATGGCATGGTCTACGGGTCGGTCCGGCGCGCCGGCGAACGGCGCGAACAGCGCAGCACCCGGATGCTGGGCGATTACATCGGCCCCGGCGACAGCCCCTATACCGAATATGATGCCCGGGTCACCGAACGGGCCTGCGACTGGCTGGCCGAGGCCGCGGGGCGTCCCGATCCCTGGTGCCTCTATGTCGGATTGGTGGCGCCGCATTTTCCGCTGATCGTGCCACAGGCCTTCCTGGACCTTTATCCCGAAGGCGCGCTGCCGCCGCTGCGGCTGCATCCGCGCGATGGCTATGTGCAGCACCCCTGGGTGGCGCTGCAGGACGCGGCCTTCATCGGCGATGACGGCATGCGCGACGAGGCCGAGCGCCAGCTGGCACGCCGCGTCTACTACGGGCTGTGCAGCTATCTGGATCACAACATCGGCCGGATCCTTGACACGCTGGAGGCCACGGGCCTGAGCGCGCGCACCACGATCATCTACAGCAGCGACCATGGCGACAATGTCGGGACACGCGGGCTGTGGGGCAAGGCGAATTTCTACCGCGAAAGCGTCTCGGTGCCGTTGATCGTGGCGGGGCCGGGCCTGCCGCAGGGCCAGCTTTGCCAGACCCCGGCGACGCTGCTGGATATTTCCGAGACGATCCTGGACCATTTCGGCCTAGCGCCCGAGGGGCATCGCCCGGGCGTATCGCTCTACCGGCTGATCGCGCAGCCTGCCGACCCCGAGCGCGTCGTCTTCAGCGAATATCACGCGGTGGGGGCGGTGTCGGGTGGGTACATGGTGCAGAAGGGGGGCTGGAAGCTGATCCATTACCAGGGCTTCCCGCCCGAGATCTTCGATCTGAACACCGATCCCGGCGAGGTCCGCAACCTGGCCTTCGCCCCCGAAGCCCAGGACAAGCGCGCCGAGCTTTATGCCGCGCTGCACGCGATCTGCAATCCGGCCGAGGTCGATGCCATGGCCTTCGAGGATCAGGATGCGCTGGTGGCCTCCTACGGCGGACGCGAGGCGGCGCTGAAGGTCGGATCCCCCGGGGCCACGCCGCCGCCCCGCGCCTGACGCGCCGGCCTGCATCCTTGGGTTGAAAGGCCGATCATCCGGCGTAAACTGGCGCGGACGCGGCCCGATCCGGGGCCGCCGCATGCGGGAGGGCAGGCGATGCGCAGGGGTCTGGTCCCGCTGACGGCGCTGGCGATGCTGGCCTTCGCGGCGAATTCGCTGCTGAACCGCCAGGCGCTGTCGGATGGCAGCATCGGGCCCGCGGGCTTTGCCGCAGTGCGGATGCTGGCGGGGACGGCGATGCTGATGGCGCTTCTGGCGCTGCGCAACCGCGGTCTGCCGCGCGGCCCGCGTCCCGACCTTCCGGCGGTGCTGGGACTGGCGCTTTACATGACCGGCTTTTCCCAGGCCTATGTTGCGATGGATGCCGGGCTGGGCGCGCTGGTGTTGTTCGGCGGCGTGCAGCTGACGATGTTCACCGGGGCCGTCGCGCAGGGCGAACGTCCGCCGCTGCGGCGCTGGCTGGGCATGGCGCTGTCGATGGCGGGGCTGGCGGTGCTGGTGCGTCCCGGTGCCCCGGGCGGGCTGGTGCCACTGCTGACAATGGCCGGCGCTGCGGTGGGCTGGGGCCTTTATTCACTGCGTGGACGCGGGGTGCGTGACCCGGTGGCAGCTTCGGCCTGGAATTTCGCCGGGGCGTTGCCGCTGGTGCTGGTGGTGGCCTTGCTGCATCCCGACGGGGGGACGTTCAACCGTCAGGGCATCGCGCTGGCGGTGGTGTCGGGGGCGGGCACATCGGCCCTGGGTTATGTGTTGTGGTATGCACTGCTGCCGCGTCTGGGCGTGGCACGGGCGTCACTGGCACAGCTGTCGGTGCCGGTTCTGGCGCTGGTGCTGGCGGCGCTGATGCTGGACGAGCCGATCCGAGCCCCGGCGATGCTGGCGGCGCTGATGATCCTTGGGGGGATCGCCGCGGGCCTGGCTCCGCCGCGGCGGCGTCGGGATATCTGATAATCCACATTATGTTGTGAATACCGGCTCCGCACAGGGCGGGCCGGTTCCGTCGCGCCGTCTGCGGCCCGGCTCCGAAGGCTGCTGACGGCGGCACGGCGTCTCAGGTGGCCGCTGCTTCGGCCAGACCGGCCACCGCGACCAGCGCCCGCAGCGCCGCCCGCTGACCGCGCAGCGACAGTTCGGGGGCCACGTCGATCCATTCCTCCAGCGTGTGCGCGCCGCCACCGGCACCACCATGAGAGAACTTTACCGCCGGAATGCCCAGCGACATCGGGATGTTGGCATCGGTCGAAGAGGCATCCGTCACCGGTGTGAACCCTTCCGAGCGGATCGCGGCCAGGCTGGCCTGCACGATCCAGGCGTCCGGCGGGGTGGATCCGGCGGGACGCGCACCCAGGGGGATGATCTCGGCGCTGACGGCGCCATGGGCGGTGCCGCAGCGGCGGTTCTCGGCATCGACGGCCCTGGTCACCAGCGCCCGCAGGGCGTCGTCGAGGCGGGCCAGCACCTCCCCGTCACCCGAGCGCAGATCGACACCCAGGGCGACCTCCTCGGGGATGGCATTGATCGAGGTCCCGCCCGACAGGGTGCTGGCGCAAAACGAACTGCGCGGTGTCTGGGGCACCTGCAGCGCCGCCATGCCGGTCAGCACGCTGCCAAGCGCATAGGCCGGGTTCGGTCGACCGAAATCCCCCAGGCTGTGGCCGCCGGGGCCGCGCAGCACCACCCGGTGCCGCAGAGAGCCAATGGCGCCGATGGTCAGATCCTCGGTCTCGATACCGTCGAAGGTGAAGAAGCCGGCGATGCGGTCCTTCCAGGCCCCGTCGTGGAACAGGTGGCGCATGCCGCGCAGATCCCCCAGCCCCTCTTCGCCGACATCGGCAACGAAAAGGATATCCATCGCGGTCTCCACGCCGCCCGCATTCAGGGCCCGCAGATAGGCCAGCAGGCTGGCCAGCCCCCGGGTGTCGTCGCCGATCCCCGGCGCCCGCAGGATCGACCCTTCGCGCCGCACGGTGACATCCGTGCCGGCCGGAAAGACGGTGTCGAGATGCGCCGAGGCGACGATCAACGGGCCGCCTTCGGGGGCGGTGCCGCGACGCAGGGCGCAGACATTGCCGATGCCGTCGATCTCGGGCGTCAGACCCTCGGCGCGCAGCATCTGCGCAAAGGCTGCGGCCCGGGCGGCTTCGGCGAAGGGGGGCGCCGGGATCTCGGTCAGCGCGACGATGTCCTCGACAAAGCGCTCATGGGTGGCCTCCAGATGCGCCAGTGCGGCGCGCAGGGCTGCGGTGTCGGGAAGAAGATCGGTGTCTGTCATGGTCCGTCCGGCCCTGGGGCCGTCCTCTTGCATTGGATCTGCGCCGTCAGTGGCGCCGCGTCGTGAACAGGGGCGCAGCCCGGGCCGTAGAGGCCACGCAGGACAGGCCGGGCCCTCGCGCCTCGGGATGCCCTTCGGCCAGCCCCCGCCCTGGTCCTCTCTTCCTCGCGTGCCGGGGCCGGCAAGGGAATGAAAATCCGCGATTTTCACGGCCATTTCCGCGACAGGCAGCCAGGGCGATAGCAAATGTTGCAAACCGCCCCCGCATCCCCGGATCGGGCCCGGCTGCTTTCATCTTTCCCCAAATATGCACTGTCGTCCGGCCCGCCACCGCCCCGCCATTCAGCTCAGCAGAGTCCGCGTCATCTCTTCCAGGATGGGCCGCACCGCCAGCACGGCCCGCCCGGTTCCGCCTTCCGCCCCGCGTCCCGATACCAGCTGGATCTCGCGTCGCAGGCCGGGCTCCAGGGTGGCCACCTGCAAGCCTTCGGGCCGGAAATGCGCCAGGGTCGAGCGCGGCAGGATCGAACTGCCCAAACCGGCCTGCACCAGCTGCAGCACCAGCAGGAACGAGCTCGCCTCGGCCACCACCTGCAGCTCGACACCGCGCGCCTGTGCGGCGCCGTCGATCAGCGTCCGCAGGCCGTTTTCGGCGCTCGGCAGCACCAGCCGCATGCCCTCCAGCGCCGAGACCGTCACCCTGCTTCCCGGCAGCTCCGGGCCCACCAGCATCAGCTCTTCCGTCAGCAGCGTCTCGGCTGGAAGGCGCAGCAGCGGGCTGCGGTAGGCCAGCGCCAGGTCGACCTCGCCGGAATGCAGCCAGTCGTGCAGGTGGCGGGTATAGCCCTCGGCCACCGCCAGACGGATCTGCGGATAGCGCTCGGCGACAGCGATGAATAAGGGCCGCGCCAGGATCGCCGCCGCCGAGGGCACCAGCCCCACCGTCACCCGCCCCTGCGGCACGTCCTCAAGGCCGCGCACGTCCTCGAACCCCTGTTCCAGCTGGCGCAGCAGCCCGCCCACCTTCTGCCGCAGCAGCACCCCCGCCGGTGTCAGCGCCATCCCCGCGCGCGAGCGCACGAACAGCTGCTGGCCCACTTCGTCCTCCAGCAGGCGGATCTGCCGCGACAGTGCCGGTTGCGCGATGCGCAGCGCCACCGAGGCCGCCGTCAGCGATCCGCTTTGCGCCACCTGCAGGAAGGTCTGCAGCCGGGAAAGATCCATCCATGCAATCCTGTTATAGATATGTTGCCATCATTGTATTTTCGCGATTGATACGAAAGCGGTATCTGCAAGGCAACATTGATCCCCGGGACCCCAGGCCATGAGCACCGCCAGCACCGACATTTCCATCCACCACGGCCAGGCCGGATTTTCCCGCGTCTGCATGGCGCTGGTGCTGTGCGGGGCGACGGCGTTCTCGTCGCTTTACGTGGTGCAGCCGCTGCTGCCGGTCTTCGTGACCGATTTCGCCATCACGCCCGCGCAGGCGGGCCTTAGCCTCAGCCTGTCGACGCTGGGTCTGCTGATCGGGCTGTTCGTGGTGGGGACGGTGTCGGATGCGCTTGGGCGCAAGCCGGTGATTCTTGCCTCGACGCTGGTGACGGCGGTGCTGATGCTGGCGCTGGCCTGCGCGCGGGACTGGACGATGTTCCTGGTGATCCGCTTCGTCATGGGGCTGATGCTGGGGGGCGTGACCTCGGTCATCCTGACCTGGCTGGCCGAGGAGATCGCCAGCGAAAGCGTCGGCCGCGCCGTGGGCTACGTGCTGGCGGGCAATTCGGTCGGCGGCATGATCGCAAGGATGCTGGCGGGCGCCACGGTCGACAGCTACGGCTGGCGGGTGATCATGGTGGCGATCGGCCTGTTCGCGCTGTTCTCGGCGGCGCTCTTGCTGCTGTGGCTGCCGAAGGCGCGCCATTTCCACCCGTCCGAGCGCGGCCGGGGCGGCCTGTTCGCGGGCTATGCCGACCACCTGCGCCAGCCGGTGCTGCGGCGCGCCTATGGCCAGGGCTTCCTGCTGATGTTCTGCTTCGTGGGCTTCTTCAACACCATCGGCTTTCACCTGCTGGAGCCCGCCTATGGCCTGAGCCAGGTCGCCGTGGGCATGGTGTCGATCGTCTTCCTGCCTTCCAGCTATGCCGCCGTCGCCGCCGGACGGTTGAGCGGGCGGATCGGGGCGGGGCGGGCCTCGGTCCTCTTCATCTCGGTGGTGCTGGCGGGGCTGGCGCTGTGCCTGGTGCCGTCGCTGCCGGTCGTCTGCCTGGGCACGCTGATGTTCACCATGGGCTTTTTCGGCGCCCATTCCATCGCCACCTCGACCGTCGGGCGCAGCGTGACGCGCAACCGTGGCCAGGCAACGGCGCTGTATCAGATCTTCTTCTACACCGGCGCCAGCCTGTCGGGCATTGCCGCCGCGCTGGCCTGGCAGGCCGATGGCTGGTGGGTGGTGATCGTGCTGCTGGGCCTTGCCGCCGCCGCCGCCCTGGCGCTGAAACCGCGCCTGCCCTTCATCGCCTGACGGAAAAAGTCCGGCCGGTTCCGCAGGAGCCGACCGGACAGTTTTGCGCCACCGGTCCGAGCCTCGCAGCGGCCCGGGAAGGAGATACGGCAGACGCATCGGGTGCGGAGCGGGCCGGGGCGTGTCCCCCTGCGGCCTGTCCGGAAACCGGTGCGATCCCGACCTTTCAGGGCCGGATCGCGACGTGTCCCGCGCGTCTTCGGCCACATTCGGGGAATTGTCACGCACTGAACGCGCCAGTTCAGAAAATTTCGTCCAATCTTCACAAATGCGGCACTTTTGGGCAGTTGCGCCTGCCGGAACGACGGCTGCGGAAAGGGGCAGATCGCAGGTTCCCCTTGTGTTCCGATTTGGTTACGTTGTGTCCGACAGGGAAGGACCAGACATGCGCGACTCCGTGGGATCATATCTGGACGGGCTGAACCCCGAACAGCGGGCCGCCGCCGTCTTCGGGCTGGAGGGCGCAGTTCCGCCGCCGCCGCTGCTGGTGATCGCGGGGGCGGGGTCAGGCAAGACGGGGACGCTGGCGCATCGGGTGGCGCATCTGCTGGTGCAGGGGGCCGATCCGCAGCGCATCCTGCTGATGACCTTCTCGCGCCGGGCCGCGCGGGAGCTGGCGCAGCGGGTCGAACGCATCACCGCGCGCGCCTTCGGCACCGGCATCGCCCCCGAGGCGCTGAACTGGGCCGGCACCTTCCACGCCATCGGCGCCCGCATCCTGCGCGAGCACGCCCTGTCGATCGGCCTGTCGCCGGAATTCTCGATCCACGACCGCGAGGACAGCGCCGATCTGATGAACCTGTGCCGTCATGGCCTGGGGCTGAACCAGACCGAAAAGCGCTTTCCCGCCAAGGGCACCTGCCTGTCGATCTATTCCCGCGCCATCAATGCCGAAGAGCCCCTTGCCATCGTGCTGCGCGACCACTTCCCCTGGTGCGCCACCTGGGAGGCCGAGCTGAAGCGCCTGTTCTCCGCCTATGTCGCGGCCAAGCAGGCGCAGAACGTGCTGGATTACGACGACCTGTTGCTGGCCTGGGCACAGGTCATGTCAGATGCCGATTTCGCCGCCCATATCGGCGGGCAGTGGGACCATGTGCTGATCGACGAATACCAGGACACCAACCGCCTGCAGGCCCGCATCCTGATGGCGCTGAAGCCCGATGGCCGCGGCCTGACGGTGGTGGGCGACGACGCCCAGTCGATCTATGCCTTCCGCGCCGCCACCGTGCGCAACATCCTGGATTTCCCGCAGGCCTTCGATCCGCCGGCGCAGGTGATCACGCTGTCGCGCAACTACCGGTCCAGCGCGCCCATCCTGGCGGCCTCGAATGCGGTCATCGCCCGCGCCCGGGAACGCTATGCCAAGGACCTCTGGAGCGCGCGGACCGCGGGCGGCAAGCCGCGGCTGATCACCACCAACACCGAGGCCGAGCAGGCCCGTTTCATGGTCGACCGGATCCTTGACGACCGAGAGGCGGGCGTGGCGCTGAAGGAGCAGGCGGTGCTGTTCCGCACCTCCAGCCATTCCGCCCAGCTTGAGGCCGAGCTGACGCGCCGCAACGTGCCCTTCGTCAAGTTCGGCGGGCTCAAGTTCCTCGACAGCGCCCATGTGAAGGACCTGCTGTCCTTCCTGCGGCTGATGCGCAATCCGCGCGACCGGGTGGCGGGGTTCCGGGTGCTGCAGCTGATCCCCGGGGTGGGGCCGAAGGCCGCCGGACGGATCCTCGATGCGCTGGATCTGGCCCCCGATCCCCGCGCCGCCCTGCCCGATGTCGCGGCCCCGCCGCGCGCCGGTGACGACTGGCCCGCCTTCGTCGCGGCCCTTGCCACCCAGGCGCCCTGGCCCGCCGCCCTGGCCCTGGCCCGCGACTGGTACGAACCGCACCTGACCCGCCTGCACGAGGATGCCGAGGCCCGCCGCGCCGATCTGCTGCAGCTGGAACAGATCGCCCATGGCTACCCCTCGGCCGAGGCCTTCCTGACCGAACTGACCCTGGATCCCCCCGATGCCACCAGCGACCGCGCGGGCGTGCCGCTGAAGGATGACGACTATCTGATCCTGTCGACCATCCATTCCGCCAAGGGGCAGGAGTGGAAATCGGTCTATCTGCTGAACGTGGTCGATGGCTGCATCCCCTCGGATCTGGGCACCGGCACCACCGCCGAGATCGAGGAAGAGCGCCGCCTGCTCTATGTCGCGATGACGCGCGCCAAGGACCAGCTGACGCTGGGGGTGCCGCTGCGGTTTTACGTGACGCAGCAGACCCGCAACGGCGACCGGCATGTCTATGCGATGCGCTCGCGCTTTCTGCCAGCCGCGATCCTGGATCGGTTCGAGGTCGCCCACTGGGCGCCCACCCCGGTTGCGGGCACGGTCCCCGGCGCCCCGGCCGCCATCGATATTGCCGCCAAGATGCGCCAGATGTGGGACTGATCCGGGCGATATGCCAGAAAATGCGCACTCACGACAGCGTGAGGTGCTGTTTTTCCGTTCCCGATTTCGGATCAGAAGCCCTTGAAACAACGGCCCTCTTGCCGTGCCACGCGGGATGATGGCGCCGGGGTGGTCCTGACGTCACGCCCGGGATAATCTTGACTGAAGAAATCAGGAATTATACCAAGGGGTCAGCAGCAAGCTCCCCGTGCCGGCAGCAAGCATCGCGCTTTTCCCTTGTCCCCCCGGGTTTCCCATGCTGCTCAGCGATCGCTCATCAGGCGAGGCGCGCGACCCTGTCGCCCCCCATGCCCCCCTTTCAGGACCATCGTCCCGACCTGGCCCGTCGCGGACCGCCGTCCCCCTGCCCCGCATCGGCGGAGCGGGTCCCCTTCTTCTGCGAAAGTCTGCACGATGACCCCCGTTCTTACCCCCGAACAGATCCGCCTGGCCCGCCGCGACAGCACCCTGCGTGCGCGCGATCTGGCACAGGCCCTCAACATCACCGAAGCGGCGCTGGTCGCGGCCCATACCGGCCAGCCCGCCCCCTTCAGCGTCCTCCGCATCAAGGCCCAGCCCGATGACGTGATGCCGCTGATGGGGCGGCTGGGCCGGGTGATGACCCTGACCCGCAATGCCTCCTGCGTGCATGAACGCATCGGCACCTTCGGCGACTACCGCTCGGGCGCCAATGCGGCGCTGGTGCTGGGCAAGGAGATCGACACCCGCATCTTCCCGAAATTCTGGACCTACGGCTTTGCCGTGACCGAAGAGACCGACAAGGGCCCGCGCCGCTCGTTGCAGTTCTTCGACCTCTATGGCGAGGCGCTGCAAAAGATCTACCTGCGCGAGGGCTCGGACCTGGAGGCCTGGGACGATGTGGTTTCGCTGCTGCGCCTGGATGACCAGTCGGATGTGATCACACCCGAAACCGCCCCCGGCCCGGAAGGCGCGAAATCCGTGCCCGCCAAGCGCGACATCCTGGTGTCGGAATGGCAGGGCATGACCGACACCCATCAGTTCAACCGCATCTGCACCAAGCTGGGGATGAACCGTCTGGGCGCATACCGGCTGGCGGGCGCGCCCTTCGCGCGCCGCGTGGCGCCCGGTGCGGTGGCAGAGTGGCTGCAGGCGACCTCGGATGCGCATCAGAAGGTGATCCTGTTCGTCGGCAACCGCGGCCATATCCAGATCCACTGGGGGACGCTCGACAATATCAAGCCGATGGGCCCCTGGCTGAACGTGCTGGACCCGGCCTTCAACCTGCACCTGCGGGCCGACCACCTGGCCGAGGTCTATGTGGTTGAAAAACCCACGAAACGTGGCCCCGCAGTCTCGATCGAGGCCTTCGATCCCGCCGGGGATCTGATCTTCCAGTGCTTCGGTCAGCGCCATGATGATGCCGATGATCTGGCCACCTGGCACGGTATCCTCGATGCCATCCCGTCGCTGCGCGAGGCCGCCGAATGAGATCCGCGGCCCTTGCCCTGCTGGTCAGCCTTCTGCCGGTCGCGGCGGGGGCCGAAAGCTATCCCGAGGCCCGGCACATCGTCGCCATCGGCGGTTCGGTCACGGAAACGCTGTTCGCGCTTGGCGCCGGGGATCGGGTGATCGCGCGCGACACGACCTCTCGCTATCCGCAGGCCGCGCTGGCGCTGCCCGATGTGGGCTACATGCGCCAGCTCTCGGCCGAGGGGGTGCTGTCGGTGGGGCCGGACCTTGTGATCACACGCGATGGCGCCGGGCCCGCGACGGCGCTGGATCAGCTGAAGGGCGCCCGCGTGCCCCTGGTCGAGGTCCATGACGGCTTTACCGCCGCCAGCGTCCTGGCCCAGATCCGCGCCATCGGCGCGGCCATCGGCACCCCTGCCCGCGCCGAGGTCCTGGCGGCCGAGGAACAGGCCCGTTTCGATGCGCTGGCGCAGCAGGTCAAGGAGGGTCCGCATCCGCGGGTGATGTTCATCCTGTCGGATCAGGGCGGGCGGCTGAACGTGGCGGGCGGCGATACCGGGGCCGACGGGATCATCCGGCTGGCTGGCGGCATCAACGTCATGGGCCGGGCCTATGACGGCTATCGCACCGTCACGGACGAGGCCGTCATCGCCGCCGACCCCGAGGTGATCGTGATGATGACGCCGATCGGATCGGCGCAGATCGACGTGGCGGATGCCACCGTGCTGGCCCTGCCCGCCATCACCCGCACGGCCGCGGGGGCGGCGAAACGCATCATCCGGGTCGATCCGGCGGCGCTTGGCTTTGGCCCCCGGACCGCGGGCTTTGCCGAGGCGCTGCACGCAGCCCTCGGGCAGGGCTAGGCCATGGCTGTCCTTTCTGCCCCCCGCGCCGCCACCGGCGACCGTCGAAGCCGCGCCCGCGCCCTGCGCCTTGGCCTGATCGCGGCCCTGGCCGTGATGATGCTGCTGGGGCTGGGCTGGGGGGCTGCGGGCGATACCGATGTGGCGGGCGCCCTTCTTGCCCGGTTCGGTCTGGCCCAGGCCAGCCTGCGCGACAGCACCATCGTCTGGGACATCCGCCTGCCGCGGGTGCTGACGGCGGCGCTGGTGGGGGCGGCGCTGGCGGTCTCGGGGGCGGTGATGCAGGGCCTGTTCCGGAACCCGCTGGCCGATCCCGGGCTGGTTGGTGTCTCGGCGGGGGCGGCATTGGGGGCAGTGCTGGCGATCGTGCTGGGCGGGCTGCTGCCGGGCGCGCTGCTGGCGGGGCTGGGCGGCGCGCTGGTGCCGGTCGCGGCCTTCGCGGGCGGCTGGGGGGCGACGCTGCTGCTTTATGCCATCGCGACGCGGGGCGGGCGGACCTCGGTCGCGACGATGCTGCTGGCGGGGATCGCGCTGGCGGCGCTGACCGGCGCGCTGACGGGCCTGCTGGTCTACCGCGCCAACGACAGCCAGCTGCGCGACCTGACATTCTGGAGCATGGGATCCGTCGGCGGCGCCACCTGGGCCAGGCTGTGGGTCGCGGGGCCGATCATTGCGCTCGGGCTGCTTGCGGCCCCGCTGCTGGCGCGCGCCCTCGATGCGCTGGCCCTGGGCGAGGCCGTCGCCACCCACATGGGCATCGACACCCAGCGGATGAAGCGGCTGGCCATCCTGACGGTTGCGGCCTCGGGCGGGGCATCGGTGGCGATGACCGGTGGCATCGGCTTTGTCGGCATCGTGGTGCCGCATCTGCTGCGGCTGGTGCAGGGGCCGGAACACCGCCAGCTTCTGCCCAATGCGGCGCTGCTGGGGGCGGTCACGCTGATCGCGGCCGACATGATCTCGCGCGTGGTCGTGGCGCCGGCGGAACTGCCCATCGGCATCGTCACCGCGACCCTCGGCGGGCCGTTCTTCCTGTGGATCCTGCTGCGCAACCGCGCCCTTCTGGACATCTGACATGCTGAGCGCCACCGACCTTACCGTCACCTACGGCCGCGCCCGGGCGCTGGCGAGCGTCAGCTTTCAGGCGGAGCCGGGGCAGGTGACGGCCATCGTCGGCCCGAACGGATCGGGCAAGACCACCCTTCTGTCAGCCCTGGCGGGCGAGCGCGCCTATACCGGCACGATCCATCTGAACGGGCAGGACCTGCGGCACCTGTCGCCCGCCGCCCGCGCCCTGCAGCGCGCCGTGCTGCCGCAGGCCGCCAGCGTCGCCTTCCCGTTCACCCTGCTGGAACTGGTCCGCCTTGGCCTGAGCACCGGCCTGCCGCCCGAGGGCATCGCCCCCGATGCGCTGGTGCGCGCCGCCATCGCCCGCGTCGGCCTGTCGGGCCACGAGGCGCGTCTGGTGCAGCAGCTGTCGGGTGGCGAGGCGCAGCGCGCCCAGCTGGCCCGGGTACTGGTGCAGATCTGGCAGCCGGTGCTGGACGGCCAGCCGCGCTGGCTGCTGCTGGACGAGCCGGTCTCGGCGCTGGATATCGGGCATCAGCTGCAGATCATGCGGCTGGCGCAGGATTTCGCCCGCGCCGGCGGCGGCGTGGTGGCGGTGATGCATGATCTGAACCTGACCTCGATGTTTGCCGACCGCATCGCGCTTTTGTCCGGCGGCCGGCTGCGCCGCATCGGCACCCCGTCCGAGGTGCTGACCGACGAGGACCTGTCGGCCTGCTATGGCTGCCCCCTTCGGATCAACACGGCGCCCGGCCCCGGGCGGCCCTGGCTGCTGCCGCAGGCCAGCGGCTGACACCCCATTCGCCAGCCTGCCGCCAGCGTCTCCTTCCAACTGACACATGACACGCAAGGGCCCCCGATGCGGGGGGCCATCCAACGGAGAATTCCCATGACGCATGCACGTCACCGGCTGGTCGCGGGCACCGCGCTCGGCCTGCTGATCGCCACCGGCTCGGTCTCGCTCGCGCGGGCGCAGGACAGCGACGACACCACCGCGCTGGCGCCGATCACCGTCGAGGCGCAGGACGACGCCCCCGCCGGCACCAGCACCGCCAGGATCACCGAGGCCCAGCTGAAGCACAAGCAGCCCGCCACCGTCGCCAAGGCGGTCGAGGACGTTCCGGGCGTCAGCGTGGCGCGGGCCTCGGACCTGCTGACCTCGACCGTGACGATCCGCAATTTCGGCGGCAACTCGGCCATGCCCGACAGCCAGCAGGTGATCTATGCGCTGGACGGGACCTCGACCGCGGGCGGGAATTTCTACCGCAACTCGGCCGGTCAGATCGTGGACCCGGCGCTGCTGAAGTCGATCCAGGTGCTGAAGGGGCCTCTGGCCTCGCTGGAATACGGATCGGGTGTCGTCGGCGGTACCATCGCCATGCAGACGATCAACGCGGCCGACCTGACCGGCGACAAGGAAGGCTTCAAGGTGCGTCAGGTGATGGGCGCCAATTCCAACGGCGACGGCTGGAAGACCTCGACCACGCTGGCCTGGCAGCCGACGCAGAACTTCGACTTCCTGGCGAATTATTCGCGCAGCTATTCGAAGAACAAGAAGGACGGCAACGGAGACGAGATCGACCTGGGCGGCTACAACGTGCCTTCCGTGCTGCTGAAGGGCCGCTACCGCTTTGGCGAGAACCGCGACCAGGCGCTGACCTTCACCTATGACCAGTCCGAAAGCGTGCAGCAGAACGTGCCCTACGCAACCTCGAGCCCCCTTTCGGTCTTCGGCAACGTCAACCGCCACCGCAAGGGCAATGTCGCGAGCGTTGCCTATACCTACCAGCCCACCGGCAACCCGCTGGTCGATTTCGAGCTGAAGTATTCCCGGTCCCGCCAGAAATACCACATCGAGGGCCTGTCGACGATTTCCTCGATGTTCGCGGGCGATTACAGCGTCGATACCGATACGCTCAGCGCCAAGAACACCGCCCGCTTCAGCACCGGTGGCGTGGACCACACCCTGCGCGCGGGCGTCGAGATCGCGCATCAGGAACATGACGGCGTGATGAGCGGCGTCGCCGGGGCGGGCGAATACAACCGCCAGGCGCTCTTTGCCATCGACAAGATGGACTTTGGCCAGGGCTGGAGCGTCTCGGCCGCCGGGCGGCTTGAGAAACAGTCGCTTTACAACCTGCTGTCGACCTCCGGCACGGCGCTGGATGACATGGATGCCACGGCGCGCAGCGCGGGGCTGGGCGTGGAAAAGGTGCTGGGCCACGGCGTCACGGCCTATTCCTCGTTCACCTATTCCGAGGGGCTGACCCTGCCGGAATATGCGGGCTACACCCACAGCAACGGCGATTACTGGGGCGACAGCGTGTCGAAAAGCCGGACCTGGGAAACCGGGCTGCGCTATGCCGGTGCGGGCGTGCTGCAGGCGGGCGACAATCTGAGCGCGCAGATCGGCCTTTATCAGACCGACATCTGGGACAACAACGCCTATCCCAGCACCAATTACGAGCTTCTGTCCAGCCAGGGTCTGGAGGCGCAGCTGGCCTATCAGATAGCCAGCGGCTTCTATGGCCGGGCGGGCGTGACCACGACCTTCTCGAACAAGTACCGCAAGCGGACCTCGGCCAGCTGGGCGGATTACCAGTATGCCCTGACCGACCAGGCCAGCCTGACGCTGGGCCGGGTGATGCCGAACGGGCTGGATGTCAGCTGGACGCTGCGCGCGGGCAAAGCCCAGGACCTGGGCAGCCTGCATGAAACCGGCTGGGGCGTGAACGACATCGCCGTCAGCTATACCGTGCAAACCGGTCAACTGCAGGGGCTGCGCGTCGACTTCGGCGTCGACAACATCTTCAACCAGCAATACGTGACGCAATACACCACCACCGGCGCCTCCTATGCGGAATCCGGCCGGGACGTGAAGCTGACGCTGTCGAAGACGTTCTGATCCGCACGCTGTCCGGCCCGCTGGTGATCGCGGGCCGGACCTAGCGCGGCCGCACGGTGATCCCGTCCAGGAAGATATCCAGAAGACGCAGCACCTGGGCCCGCCAGTCGGGCCCGGGTTCGCGTGCATAGCACAGCGCATACATCGTCTGCAGCAGGTCCTCGGCCACCACGCCCTCGCGCACCGCGCCCTGGGCCGCCGCCTGCGCCAGCAGCCCGTTCAGCGCCGCCGTCACCCGATCCAGCCGGTCGGCATAGGCCTGCTTCGATTCCTCGCTCATCACCACCGAGAGCGCCCCCAGCATCCCCCGCTTGGTTTCCACCATCGCCACGTTCCCGTGCAGCCAGCCGCGCAGCGCCGCCACCGGATCGGGGCTGCCCTGCAGCGCCTCGGCCTGCTGGACCAGCGCCTCCAGATCGCGGGAAAACACCGCGTGAAACAGCGCCTCGCGGTTCGGGAAATGCCGGTAAAGGGTCCCGATTCCCACCCCCGCCTGCCGCGCCACGGCCTCCAGACTGGCGCCGGGGCCGCCCTGCCCAAGCACCTCGCGCGCGGCGGAAATCAGCCGTTCGCGGTTCTTCCGGGCATCGGCCCGGGGTTTTCTGGTGGCATCTTCCACGAAATCGTCATCCTGCCCTTGAAAACGGAGGGGCCCTCCGTATTTCTTGTCGCATCCGGGGACCACCTTACGGATTTCTTCGGCCGGGCGCGAGGGTCCGGCCACCAGCCATCGCCAAAGGAAGGGGGGACGCATGTCACTCTCCATCAGCCTGACCCTGAACGGGGCGGCGCGCGACATCGCGATCGACGATGTTCGCATGACGCTTCTGGATCTGCTTCGGGACCGCCTTAGCCTGCCGGGAACCAAGAAGGGCTGCGACCGCGGCCAGTGCGGCGCCTGTACCGTGCTGGTCAACGGGCGGCGCACCAATGCCTGCCTGACGCTGGCCGCGACGCTTGAGGGCGCGCAGATCACCACCATCGAAGGGCTGGCCCGGGACGGCGCGCTGCATCCCGTCCAGCAGGCCTTTATCGACAACGACGCCTTCCAGTGCGGCTATTGCACCCCCGGCCAGATCCTGAGCGCGGTGGGCTTGATCGCCGAAGGTCAGGCCGGCTGCGACCCCGAGCGCATCCGCGAAGGCATGAGCGGCAACATCTGCCGCTGCGCCGCCTATCACGGCATCACCCTTGCCGTGGCCGAGGCAACCGCGCAGATGACCCCTCTGACCAAGGGAGATGCCGCATGAAACCCTTTGATTTCGTGCAACCTTCCACCCTGCCCGAGGCCCTTGCCGCCTGGACCCCCAGTGCCGCCTGGCTGGGCGGGGGCACCAATCTGGTCGATCTGATGAAGACCGGCGTGGCGCTGCCGGACCGGGTGATCGACATCACCCGCCTGCCCGGCCTGTCGGGGATCGAGTTGTCGGTGGACGGCAGCGCCCGCATCGGTGCGCTGGTGCGCAATGCCGATCTGGCGCACGATCCGGCCTTTGCTGCGCGCTATCCCATGGTGGCCGAGGCGCTGCTGTCGGGCGCCTCCGGCCAGGTGCGCA
This sequence comes from Pseudooceanicola sp. NS-SX9, assembly GCF_057380705.1. Classification (NCBI taxonomy): domain Bacteria; kingdom Pseudomonadati; phylum Pseudomonadota; class Alphaproteobacteria; order Rhodobacterales; family Paracoccaceae; genus Pseudooceanicola; species Pseudooceanicola sp. NS-SX9. Next base: position 155,382 of record NZ_JBXXRN010000006.1, read on the forward strand.
ATGCCGCGACGGTGGCGGGGAACCTGCTGCAAAAGACCCGCTGCCCCTGGTTCCAGCTGCCCGGCAGCGCCTGCAACCGCCGCGAGGCCGGATCGGGCTGCGATGCTGCGCAGGCCGCCCCCCAGGCGCTGCTGGGTGCCAGCGCCGCCTGTTCCGCCACCCATCCGTCGGATTTCTGCGTGCCCCTTGCCGCCCTTGATGCGGCGGTCGAGGTCGCAGGCCCCGCTGGCCCGCGCCGGATCCGGCTGGCGGATCTGCTGCGCCTGCCCGGCGATACGCCGCATCTTGAAACCGCGCTGCAGCCCGGAGAGCTGATCACCGCGCTTTGCCTGCCCGCAGGATCTGCCGCTTTCGCCGGCCATGCCCGCTATCTGAAAGTGCGAGAGCGCACCTCGTTTGCCTTCGCGCTGACCTCGGCCGCCGCGGCCCTGCGGATGGAGGGCCCCCGCATCGCCGAAGGCCGCCTGGCCCTGGGCGCTATCGCCCCCGTCCCCTGGCGGCTGGCCCGGGCCGAGGCGCTGATGACCGGCCAGATCCCCGATGCGGCCCTGTTTGCCCGCGTGGCCGAGGCCGCGCTTGAAGGCGCCAACCCGGCGCCCGATCTGGCCTGGAAACGCCGCCTGGCGCGCAGCACCGCGATCCGTGCGCTGGAACTGGCCGCCGCAGGCACGCCCGACGTTCTGCCCGCTCTGCCCGGCTCTGCCTTCACCCCCCTGACCCCGGAGGCCCGTCATGCCTGATACCGTCCAGCCCTTCCGCTTCGGCTCGAACGCCGGTCAGCCGGTGACGCGCCGCGATGGCCTGGCGAAGGTCACCGGCACCGCGACCTTTGCCGCCGACACCCTGCCGGACCACCTGCTGCACGCGGTCTGTGCCCCGGCCACCATCGCGCGCGGCCGCGTCACCCATCTGGATGTCGATGCGGCGCTGGCGCATCCCGGTGTCGTCCGCGTGCTGACACCGGCGAACCGTCCCCATCTGGAGGGCGATCCCAGCGAAAAGCCCACCTTCTTCTCGTTTCGGATCGAGGTCCTGCAGGACGATACGGTGCGCTATGCCGGTCAGCCCGTCGCCATGGTGCTGGCCGAAACCCCCGAAGCCGCAGCCGAGGGCGCCCGTCTGCTGAACCCGCAATACGCCATGGAACCGCCCCGGATCGCGCTGGACGATGGGCCCGCCTATGACGTGCAGCCCGGCGCCTTCGGCCGCCCCGCGCCGACGGTACATGGCGACATGGAGGCCGCCCGTGCCGCCGAGGCGCAGGGGATCGACGTCACCTACACCACCGCCGCGCAGTACCATAACGCCATGGAAACCCATGCTGTCGTGGCGCAATGGGACGGTGACCGGCTAACGCTCGACCTGCCCAGCCAGGCGCTGGTGATGTCCTGCGCGGCCTTCGCCTGGTTCTTCGGGATCCCGGCGGAAAACGTCACCCTGCGCAGCCCCTATCTGGGGGGTGGCTTTGGCTCGAAGGCCATTCCGATCGGGCCGCAGGTGCTGGCGATCCTGGCCGCGCGCGAGCTGCAGCGCCCGGTCAAGATGATGCTGCCGCGCGCCCAGATGTTCGGCCCCACGGGCCATCGCGGCGCCACCCGGCAGGACCTGCACCTGGGGCTCGACCGCGACGGCGCCCTGCTGGCTCTGGATCACGCAAGCCTTTCGGAAACCTCGATGTTCGACGATTTCCACGAACCGGCGGCGAATGCGTCCCAGGGGCTTTATGCGGCGCAGGCGCTGCGTTCGACCCATCGCGGGGTGCGGCTGGACGTGGGTACGCCGGGGCCGATGCGCGCCCCGGGCGAGGCCTCGGGCTCGGCCGCGCTGGAATGCGCCATGGACGAGATGGCCTGGCAGGCGGGCCTGGACCCGCTGGCCTTCCGCCTGAAGAACTATGCCGAGACCGAGCCGGGCACGGGGCGGCCGTTTTCCTCGAAGGCGCTCAGGGAATGCTACCAGAAGGGGGCCGAGGCCTTCGGCTGGGGCGCCCGGCCGCTGGCGCCCGGGCAGATGCGCAGCGCCGACGGCAAGCTGGTGGGCTGGGGCATGGGCACGGCGCTGTTCCCCGCGCCGATGTTCCAGGCCCAGGCCCGCGCCACGCTGCGCGCCGACGGCACCGCGCTGGTCGAGACCTCGGCTGCGGACATGGGCCAGGGCGCCTGGACGGCGCTGGCGCAGATTGCCGCCGATGCCCTGGGCCTGCCGCTTGAGAAGGTCGAGTTCCGCTCGGGCCATTCGTCGCTGCCCGACGGGGGCGTTGCGGGGGGCTCGGGTCATACGGCGACGGCCGGGGGCGCGCTGCACGCCGCCGGCACCGACGTGATCCGCCAGCTGGGAGAGATCGCCGCAGCCGATCCGGCCTCGCCGCTGTATGGTGCGGGCAATGCGGCCTTCGCGGGCCATGACGGGCGGCTGATCCTGGCGGAAGACCCCGCGCGCGGGGAACCCTTCGCGGCGATCCTGCAGCGGCACGGCGCCGATCTGGTGGGCAATGGCAGCGCCGCCCGTCCGCAGGAGGACGCCGAACGCCACGCCATGAGTTCTCATGGCGCGGTCTTTGCCGAGGTGATGGTGGACCCGGACCTGTGCCAGATGCGGGTGACGCGGCTGGTGGGCGCCTTTGCCGCCGGTCGGATCATCAACCCGCGGCTGGCCGAAAGCCAGCTATACGGCGGCATGATCTGGGGCATCGGCATGGCACTGCACGAAGAGGCGAAATACGACCCCCGCACGGGCCGGGTGCTGAACGCCGATCTGGCGGGCTACCATGTGCCGGTCAATGCCGACGTGGCGGGCCTGCAGGTCATCACCGTCCACGAGGACGACCCCCATGTGAACCTGCTGGGCATCAAGGGCGTCGGAGAGATCGGCGTCACCGGCACCGTGGGCGCCATCGGCAACGCCATCTGGCACGCCACCGGCCAGCGCATCCGCCGCTTCCCGATCCGCATCGAGGACCTGCTGCAGGGCTGATCCGGGCCGGGCCTGGCCAGTGCCGGCCGGTCGGCGCCGGTCAGGCCCGTTGATCCCTGCGCAGGCGGATGTGCGGAAATGCACATCCGCTTCCGGGAAAAGAGAGCGTCCCGGGTATCAATTCCGGTAAAATCTCCTGTGAAACAGGGTTTTTGACGAAACATTGTTTTGGCGTTATCGTGGCGTGGCATCACCTCCGCATCCTCTGGCCGCGGCGGGGCGGGACCTGGCCCCGGTTGCGACTATCTCCCGAGAGGCGTAGTGCGACAATATGTCCACTTTCTGTGGGCACGTACGTTCCACCTTTTCGGCAGGACAGTAACCAATGACAGATTTACCCGGATACCCCAGCCGCCGCGGCTTTCTGAAAGCCTCGGCCGCGGGTTTCGCGCTTTCGGGGGTGGCCTTCTCGGCCAAGGCCGAAGAGGCCAAGCCGCCCGTTCCCCTGGACCAGTATGAGCGCACCTATCTGAATGCCCAGGAATGGGCCTTCGTGATGGCGGCGACGGCACGGCTGATCCCCTCGGACGGCAATGGCCCCGGTGCCCTGGAAACCCGCGTGCCGGTCTTCATCGACCTGCAGCTGGCCGGGGAATACGGCACCGCGGTCGACTGGTACATGCAGGGCCCCTACAATGCCTCGGCCGCCGCCGATCGCGGCTGGCAGACGCCGCTGAACCCGGCCGAGGTCTACCGCAAGGCCATCCCGGTCATCGACGACTGGTGCAAGGCGAACGAGGGTGCGGTCTTTGCCGATCTGGCCGCCGACAAGCAGGATGCCGTCCTGACCAAGCTGCAGAAGGGCGAGGTTCCGCTGCCGCCCGAAGTGTCGATCTTCTTCACCACGCTGCTGGCCAACACCAAGGAAGGCTATTTCGCCGACCCGATGTACGGCGGCAACCACGGCATGCAGTCCTGGGTCTACATCGGCTTCCCCGGGGCGCGCGCCGCCTACCGCGAATGGCCCGAGCGCCACAACGTCAAATATCCGCTGGGCCCGGTGTCCATCACGGGCGAGAGGGCTTGAGCATGGCACGTCAGGAAAAGAAGAAGGACGTCGTCATCGTCGGCCTCGGCTGGACGGGGTCCATCGCGGGGATCGAACTGGCCCAGGAAGGCCTGGAGATCGTCGCCCTGGAACGCGGCCGCGACCAGAACACGGTGCCCGAGTTCAAATATCCCAACCAGATCGACGAGCTGAAATACGGCGTCCGTCTGAAGAACATGCAAAAGCCCTCGCAGCAGACTGTCACCGTGCGGCGCAATGATGGCGAGGTGGCCCTGCCCTACCGCTCGATGGGGTCGTTCCTGCCGGGCAACGGCGTGGGCGGCGCGGGCACGCACTGGAACGGCCTGTTCTGGCGCCCCCAACCCGAGGAAATGCGCCTGCGCTCTTACGTCAAGGAAAACTGGGGCGAACAGATCATCCCGGCGGACATGACGATCGGCGACTATCCCGTCACCTATGACGAGATGGAACCCTTCTTCACCCAGTTCGAGAAGGTCGCGGGCATCTCCGGCCAGGCCGGCAACATCAAGGGCGAAAAGCGCGAGGGCGGCAACCCGTTCGAGGGCTGGCGGTCCGAAGACTACCCGATGCCGCCGATGAAGCGGACCTACGACAGCTCGAAATTCTACGATGCCTGCAAGGCCGCGGGCTATCACCCGTTCCAGGCGCCGGCGGGCATTGCCTCGACCGCCTATGTGAACCCCTACGGGATGCAGATGGGGCCGTGCAACTACTGCGGCTTCTGCGAACGCTTCGGCTGCTACCAATATTCGAAATCCTCGCCCCAGACGACCATCCTGGACGCGCTGAAGCGGATGCCGAATTTCGAATACCGCACCCATTCCGAAGTGCTGCGCGTCGAGATGGCCGCCGATGGCAAGACCGCCACCGGCGTCACCTACTGGGATGCCCAGGCGCAGGAAGAGGTGTTCCAGCCCGCCGACATTGTGATCCTGTCGTCGTTCCAGCTGAACAACGTGCACCTGATGCTGCTGTCGGGCATTGGCGAGGCCTTCAACCCCGCCACCGGCCAGGGCGTGACCGGCAAGAACTATTCCTACCAGATGACCGGCGGCGTGACGCTGTTCTACGAGGATGCCAACTTCAACCCCTTCGTCGGCACCGGCGCCAACGGGGTCTGCATCGATGATTTCTCGGTCAACCAGATCGACTTTGGCAAGGAAGGCTTCATCGGCGGTGCCTACTGGCGCTCGGGGACGTTCAACGGCCAGCCGATCCGCTCGATGCCGCTGCCCAAGGGCACGCCCAGCTGGGGCGCGGGCTGGAAGGAAGGCATCGGCAAGTGGTACGGCCACGCCATGTCGATCGGCGCGCATGGCTCGTTGATGTCGTACAACAACAACCACCTCGACCTGGACCCGACCTACAAGGACCCGCACGGCCGTCCGCTGATGCGCATGACCTTCAACTGGCAGGACAACGACCTGCGGATGAACCAGCACATGCGCAAGCAGATGGAGCCGCTGGCGGCCACCATGGGGGCCGATCTGGTGCAGTCCAGCTTCAAGGACATCGGTGCGCAATATGACGTGCGTCCCTACCAGACCACCCATACCGTGGGCGGCCACATCATGTCCGACAGCGCCAGCACCGGCGTCGTGAACCGCTACAGCCAGGCCTGGGACAAGCACAACGTCTTCGCCCTGGGTGCGGGCAACTTCGTGCAGAACACCCAGTACAACCCGACGGGCCTTGTGGGCGCGCTGGCCTATCACACGGTCCACGCGATCCGCACCCAGTACCTGTCCAACCCGCGTCCGCTGGTCTGAGGAGCGCCCTGATGAAAACCTTTCTGAAGATCATCGCGGGCCTGGTTGTGCTGGGCGTCGTGGCCCTTGTGGCCTTCATCTTCGTGCCCGTCCAGCGTTCGGCGGCGACCGAACAGCTGGCCGCGGACTGGAAACCGCAGCCGGGCCAGGGCGAATACGTCATGCGCGCGGCCGACTGCGCTGCCTGCCACACCGCCACCGGCGGCAAGGAACTGGCGGGCGGCAAGGGCATCGCCAGCCCCATGGGCACGATCTGGGCCAGCAACATCACCCCTGACAAGGAGACCGGCATCGGTTCCTGGTCGCTGGATGACTTCCGCGCGGCGCTGGTCGACGGCGTGGCCCCGGGGGGCAAGCACCTCTACCCGGCCATGCCCTACGAGAACTACCGCTTCATGAGCGAAGAGGACATCCGTGCCCTCTACGATTACCTGATGAACGACGTCCCCGCCGTCAGCAACAAGGTGCAGGACACCGCGCTGTCCTTCCCCTTCAACATGCGCTTCGGCATCCGGGCCTGGAACTGGGTCGCCCTGCATGGCGAGAACGGCTTTGCCGCCACCGTCAGCGGTGACGCGGCCGCCCGTGGCCAGTACCTGGTCGAAGGACCGGGCCACTGCGCCGCCTGCCACAGCCCGCGCAACAGCCTGATGGCCGAAGGCGGCGTACATGCCGGCGACAAGGCCTTCCTGACCGGCGGCGTGGTCGGCGACTGGGCGGCCCCGGCGCTGCAGGGCCCGGCCTCGTCTCTGGCCAACTGGAGCGTGGCCGAACTGGCCAGCTACCTGGCCACCGGCCGCAACGCCCATTCCACCGCCAATGGCGAGATGGGCCTGGTGGTCAAGGACTCGACCCAGTACCTGAGCGACGCCGACAACATCGCCATGGCGGTCTTCCTGAAGGGGCTCAGCGGCAAGGTGGGCGACGTGCCGACGACGCTGGCCGCAGCCACGCCCCAGGCGATCCCTGCGGCCGGGCCCGACAAGGACGGCGAGGCCACCGCCAAGATGCTGACGGAGGCCAGCCCCGACATGCCGCTGGGCGCGCGGCTCTACCTCGACAACTGCTCGGCCTGCCATTTTGTCACCGGCAAGGGCGCGCCGGGGGTCTTCCCGGAACTGGCGCATAATTCGCTGGTCGTCTCGGACAAGGTGGATCCGCTGATCTCGATCATCCTGAACGGGGCCCAGGTGCCCTCGACCAAGGAACGTCCGATGCAGCTGGTCATGCAGGGCTATGCCGACCGGCTGAGCGACGGCGACGTGGCCGCGCTGGCGAACTTCCTGCGCCAGAACTGGGGCAACGATGCCGGTCCCGTGACCGCAGCAGAGGTCACCGCGGTGCGCAACGCCAACCCGGCCGAGTGATCCCGCGCCCGTCGCGGCGTTTCTGATCAAGACAGCGAAAGGGCCGGTCCGGGTGACCGGCCCTTTTTCATGCCCCTGCCCCGGATGTCGCGGGGCCTGCCCCGGAACGGCTGTCAGCGTCCGGCGCGGGCCGGATCATGCTGCGCCGCAGCGCCCGGAAGGCTGGCACGTTCAAACGCGCGCCCCGCAGGCGTGGAAAAGGTGCGTTCCCCCTTGCCCTGGCCCTTGCACGCGATGGGCGGCCCGGGATCCGGGCACAGATGACCGCAGGCGCCGCGCTCTTCCCGTCCTGGCCGGTGCCAGGTCAACCGTCCGCTGACGTTCATGCGCCCGCGCCTCGGCTTCTGCCCCTCCGGTTCTGGCCATTCGGACCCCGGGCGCGGTTCCTGACGGCGGGGTCCGTCCTTGCCGGTGTCTGGCCCCGACGCATCCGGCCCTCTCTTCGTCGGGCGGGGTGTTCGGCCCCCCGGGCATGCGCATCGACGCCCTGCGGGGCGGCTGCACCCGCCTTCCGGCCGGGCAGAAGGCCCTCTCTTCCTCCGGCCCGCCGGTATATATCCCAGCCCGGCCGTATCTGCGGTTGCGCCAGAACGGGCAGCGCCCGGGCACTGGGGGGCGCGTCACGTCCGTTCTGTCGCGGGGCCCGGCCCGGCGTCGGGCGCAGCCCGCCAAAGGCCCGGTCCGATCTGGCCAGCGCCGTCCGGCCCTTCCTTTTCATCATCCTGCTGGCGCTGCAAACAGCCCCCCCCCCTCGGGGGGCGGCCCTGCTGTCCTTACCTCTTTCCTTCGACGCGCTTTTCGTCACCTATTTTCCGGCGGGCTGCGCGATCCTGCGGCCCATCCACATCTCTTCCACCCTGCGCCGGGGCATCCCCCCAAGGTCAACGCCATCGGTGCGCGGATCGTGCGGGCTCTGGTGATCCTCATCGTCCTCCCGGTCGGCCTGCGGCACGACCGCAATCAAAACCTACCACGACAGGAGCTTTCCATGACCGACTACACCCTTGCCTACTGGCAGGCCGCTGCCGAGAAACTGAGCCTTTGCACCAGGCATTTCATCGACGGGACCTATGTGCCCTCCGCCTCGGGCGCCGTCTTCCCCTCGATCAACCCCGCCACCGGCACCGTCATCGCCGAGGTCGCCCGCGGTGGCCAGGCCGAGATCGACGCCGCCGTCGCGGTGGCCCGCAAGGCCTTCCGCTCGGGCGTCTGGTCCAGGATGGCGCCGCGCGACCGCATGGCCGTGCTGGAGAAATTCGCCGCCCTGATCGAGGCCCATGCCGAGGAATTTGCCGTGCTCGACAGCCTCGACATGGGCAAGCCGGTAATGGACATGATGAACATCGACGTGCCCGGCTCGGTCACGGCGATCAAGTTCTTCGCCGAATGCATCGACAAGTTCGACGGCAAGGTCACCTCGACCGCCCCGGATGCGCTGCATTACATCCTGAACCAGCCGCTGGGCGTGGTGGGGATCATCACGCCGTGGAACTATCCGCTGATGATGGCCGCATGGAAGCTGGGCCCGGCGCTGGCGACCGGCAACGCGGTCGTGCTGAAGCCTGCGGAACAATCGCCCCTGTCGGCCTGCCTGCTGGCGGAACTGTTCATCGAGGCCGGGGGCCCCGCGGGCGTGCTGAACGTCGTCCATGGTCTGGGCGAAGAGGCGGGCAAGGCGCTGGCGCTGCACATGGGGGTCGACAAGATCGCCTTCACCGGCTCGACCGAGGTGGGCAAGCTGCTGATGATCTATGCCGGCCAGTCCAACATGAAGCGCGTCACCACCGAATGCGGTGGCAAGACCCCGCAGATCATCCTGGACGACTGGGACGACATCGAGACCGCCGCCACCTATGCGGTGAACGGCATCTACGGCAACCAGGGCGAGGTCTGCAACGCGGGCTCGCGCATTTTGGTGGCAAAGCCGCTGCATGACGCCTTTGTCGAGAAGTTCCTGGAAATCACCGCCAGCAGCTTCAAGCTGGGCGATCCGCTGGATCCCGAAACCACCATGGGCCCCCTTGTCACGGCCGAGCAGCAAAAGCGCGTGCTGGGCTATATCGAGCAGGGCAAGGCCGAGGGCGCCACGCTGGCGCTTGGCGGCAGTGCACCCGCATCCCTTGCGCCGGGCGCCTATGTGGAACCGACGCTGTTCACCGGCGTCAACAACGCCATGGTCATCGCGCAGGAGGAAATCTTTGGTCCCGTCGGCACGATCATCCCCGTCGATGGCCTGGAAGACGCGCTGGAGATCGCCAATGACAGCGCCTACGGGCTGGCGGCCTCGGTCTGGACGCGCGATCTGGTCAAGGCGCATACCTTCGGCCAGCAGATGGAGGCCGGCGTCTGCTGGGTGAACTGCTTTGACCATGGCGACATGACCTCGATCTGGGGCGGCTTCAAGCAGACCGGCAATGGCCGCGACAAGGCCTATGAGGCCCTGAGCCAGTACACCCAGACCAAATCCGTCTGGATCAACCTGGGCTGATCACGCCGCACAGACGGTATCCATGGCGCAAGGCGGTCCCTCGGGGCCGCCTTTCTGCATCGCGGCAATTCATGCCATTCGCTCGCTGCATGGCGGCAATTCGGTTTTGATGTTAGCGCCAACAACGGGGATCGCCTATCTGTGGCTCAAGACGAAACACAGTAGATGAACCGGAGAGCAAGACATGGCCACTCAATCCACCAACGTCCCCGTTTTCGACCGCTACAGCCTGGGCACCCCCTTTGCCGCCCCGCTGGGCAACCCGATTGCCGCGCTGCAGACCTGGATCCGCGCCCGCCGCGCGATCAACGAGCTGTCGAACCTGTCGGACCGTGAACTGTCGGATCTGGGCATTGCCCGCAGCAACATCCGCGCCGCCGTGATGGCAGGCCTGAACGCGCGCTGACGGCGCGCCGGTCCGGAGGAGGGACCGCAAGGCTGCATCCCCGATCCCGCACCGACCGCGCCGGGCCTGTTGGCCCGGCTTTTTCATGTCCGCCCGGCCCCCCAGGGCGGCCCCGGGGCCGAAGGAAAAGGCCCGACGGATCGGTTCCGATCCACCGGGCCCTGAAGGGGCGGGCCTGCGGATCAGGCCCGGAAAGGTCCCGCGGGACCTGTCACGCCTTGTCGGCGAAATGCGCCGCCAGCGCCGCGATATGCGGGGATTCGATGCCGCAGCAGCCGCCCACCATCGTCGCACCCGCCGCAACCCAGGCATCGGCCCAGCCGATGTAGCCCTCGGGCGTCAGGTCCTTGCGCACCTCCGAGATGACCTCGTTCGCGGCGCCGTCCTCGTCCTGGGAGCCGAAGGCATTCGCATAGACGCCGATCGGCAGGGCCTTGTCGCCCATCGCCGCCAGGGCGGCCCGGATCGCGGGGGCCATCACCTCGGGCATCGAGCAGTTGAACAGCAGCGCCTCGGAGCCCAGCTCCAGCGCCAGTTTCGCCGCATCCGCCACCGTTTCGCCCGAACGCAGCGCCGGGGTTTCCAGCTCGGCGCCCTTGCGGTCGCGCAGGGTGAAGGACAGCCAAAGCGGCTTGCCCGTGGCGGCGACGGCTTCGGCGGCGGTGCGCGCCTCGGCCAGCGACGACAGGGTTTCGCCCAGCCACAGGTCGACATCGGGGTTCATCGCCGCGACCAGAACGTCAAGGATCGGGCGCGCCACGGCGGCGTCGAAGGCCTCGGGCATGTAGGAGCCGCAGGGCGGCGGCAGGCTGCCGGCCACGCGCGCGCCGGGAAAGTCATCGGCGGCCACGCGCGCCAGATGCGCCGCATCCGCCGCCAGCTGCGCGCCATCGGCAGCAAAACGCGCCTCGCCCAGGTGGAAGGGCACCACGGCATAGCTGTTGGTCGTGACGACCTGAGAGCCCGCCTTCAGGAAGGCCTCGTGGGCGGCGCGCACGGTCTGCGGCGCCTCGATCAGCGCCAGCGCCGACCATTCCGGCTGGCGCAGCTCGGCGCCGCAGCGTTGCAGCTCGCGGCTCATGCCGCCGTCAAGCAGGGTGATCTGGGTCATGGGGGTCTCCGAAAGTCAGTCGGGGGCGTGGGTCAGCAGATCCAGGGCCAGGCGTGCCAGCGCGCGCGCGGTCACCGGGATGGCGCTTTCGTCGGGTTGGTAATCGGAATTGTGCAGCCGGTCGTCACGCCCGGGCTGGCCCGAGCCGATCTGCAGCTGGAACGACGGGATGCGTTCCGAGAAATACGAGAAATCCTCGGCCCCGAAATCGGTCCCGACCACGACCTTGGGCGGGGTGCCGAAGTGCTCTTTCAGGATGGCTTCGGCACGGGTGACGAGGGCGTCGTCATTGACCAGCGCCGGGCAGCCGCGGATATAGGTGATCTCGGCCTCAAGGCCCTGGGCGTGGGCGGCCTCGGTGCAGATCTGGCGAAAGGCCTCTTCGGCCATGTCGCGGGTCTGGGCCGAGCGGCAGCGCACGGTGCCCGAGAAGGTGCAGCTGTCGGGGATGATGTTCTCGGTGAACCCGCCCGAGATCTGCCCGATGGTCAGCACCATCGGATCGGCCGGGTCCATCCGGCGCGAGACGATGCTTTGCAACTGGGTGATCACATAGGCGGCGCCGACGATCGGATCGGCCGCCAGGTGCGGGCGCGCCGCATGGCCCGAGCGCCCCGCCAGCGTGACGCGGAATTCGTCGCTGGAGGCGGTGGTGGCGCCGCGGTTCAGCCGCAGCTGGCCGGCAGGCATCTCGGGCTGGTTGTGGAAGGCCACGGCCATGGCGACGCCATCGGCCGCACCATCGGCCACCATCGCGGCGGCGCCGCTGTCCTGGGTTTCCTCGGCCGGCTGGAAGACCAGCCGCACGGTGCCGGCGATCTTGTCGCCGAGGCCGCTCAGGGCATGGGCGGCACCCAGCAGGGCGGCGGTGTGGAAATCATGGCCGCAGGCATGCATCTTGCCCGGCACGGTCGAGGCAAAAGGCAGCCCGGTGCGTTCCTGGATCGGCAGGGCGTCCATGTCGGCGCGCAGGATCAGGGTGGGCCCGGGCGTGGCGCCCGCGATCTCGGCCACGACGCCGGTGCGGCCGACGCCGGTCTGCACCGGCAGGCCCAGGCCGCGCAGTTCCTCGGCCACCAGGGCGGCGGTGCGGATGGTGTCAAAGCCGGTTTCGGGATGGGCATGGATGTCGCGCCGCAGCGCCACCAGATGCGGGGCCAGGGCCTCGATCCGGGCGTCGATCAGCGCCCCGGGATCGTTGATGCCCATATCGGTTGCTGCGCGCTCGGTCATGGCCTGAACCTCCGGGGGGCTGGATCCGTTTGTCTTGGCATTTGTTATACGATCGGGCAACAAGAGGAAAGCAATAACCCGGAGGACCGCCATGACACCGCAACCGGAGATCCTGGGCGTCTGCCTGAGCGCCACGCTGGATCTGGACGCGCTTTACGGCGAAGCGCTGCGGGCGGGCGCCCGCGACGTGCGGGTGCTGCGCCCCGAAGAGGTGACAGACCCCGCCGCCATCGCTTTTGCCATTTGCTGGAACCCCGCGCCCGACGCCTTTGCCCCCTACCCGAACCTGGCCTTGGCGATGTCGATCGGCGCCGGGGTGGATGCGCTGCTGAACCACCCGGGCCTGCCCGCAGGCATCCCCGTGGCGCGGGTGCGCGATCCGCACCAGGCCGATTTGATGGCGGGCTATGCCGTCCATGCGGTGCTGCAGGACGAACGCGGCTTCGGCACGATGGCGGAAAACGCCCGCAGCGGCCTGTGGCTGCCGCTGCCGATGCGGGCGCCTGCCGATGTGCCGGTGGCGGTGCTGGGCCATGGCACGATGGGCCGCGCGGTGGCGCGGGCGCTGTCGGCGCTTGGCTTTGCGGTGCGCGTGGCCAGCCGCAGCGCCCCCGCCGATCCGCTGCCGGGCGTCACCTACCTGACCGGCGACGACGCCGCGGCGCAGGCCGCCACCGGCGCGCTTTACCTGATCAACGTGCTGCCGCTGACCGGGGCCACCCGCGATATCCTGGCGCGGCCGCTCTTTGAACGCCTCGCCCCCGGCGCCCGGCTGATCCAGATCGGCCGGGGCGAGCACCTTTGCGAGGCGGATCTGCTGGAGGCGCTGGAAAACGGGCAGTTGGCGGGGGCGACGCTGGATGTTTTCCGTACGGAACCCCTGCCCGCCGACCATCCCTTCTGGCAGGATCCGCGGCTGAGGATCACACCGCATATTGCCAGCGATTCCCTGCCCGAAATCGTCGCCGCCCAGGTGATCGAAACCGCCCGGGCGCTGCGCGACGGCGCCCCTCTGACCTATGCCGTGGACCCTGCGCGCGGCTACTGACGAAAGGATCTTTCATGCCCATGAGCGATGCCGAATGGCAAACCCGGGTCGAGCTGGCCGCCTGCTACCGCCTGGCCGCCCATTACAAGATGACCGACCTGATCTACACCCATATCACCGCCCGCGTCCCGGACGAGGAGGGGCGTTTCCTGATCAATCCCTACGGCCTTCGCTGGGAAGAGATCACGGCCTCGAACCTGGTGAAGATCGACGTCGAGGGCAACAAGATCGACGACACGCCCTATAACGTGAACCCCGCCGGTTTCACCATCCATTCGGCGATCCACCGCACCAGCCACAAGGCGGGCTGGATCATGCACACCCACACCCGGGCGGGTGTCGCGGTGTCGTGCCTGGACGAGGGGCTGCTGCCGCTGAACCAGATCGCGCTGCAATTCCACGGCCAGGTCGCCTATCACGACTTCGAGGGCATCGCGCTGAACCTGGAAGAACGTGACCGCATCGTCGCGAGCCTGGGCGACAAGCCGGTGCTGGTGCTGCGCAACCACGGCCTGCTGACCACCGGCCCGACCGCCGCCAAGATGTTCAACAACATGTTCTACCTGGAACGCTCGTGCGAGATCCAGGTGGCGGCGCTGTCGATGGGCCAGCCGATCCGCAAGCTGGATCCGGCGCTGTGCACCTTTGTCGCCAGCCAGTACGACACCAGCATGGGCGAGGATGACGACGTGATGCTGGAATGGGCGGCGCATCTGCGGCTGCTCGAACAGATCCATCCCGACTACAAGTCGTAAGGCCCGGGGCGGGACAAAAGCCCCTTCCCGACATGAAGACGCCGCCGGATCACCCAGGATCCGGCGGCGTTTTTCGCTCTGGGGTCGGGGGTCAGCGGCCGGTGGGCAGGCGGCTTTCGAACCAGCGCAGCACCAGCGTCAGCACGCCGCTCAGGCACAGGTAGACGGCGACCAGGAACAGCAGGGGTTCGTAGGTCAGGAAGGTCGCCTGCCGCACCCGGGTGATCACCGCGTAAAGGTCCGTCACCGCGATCGTGGCGACCAGCGGCGTCGATTTCAGCTGCAGGATGATCTCTCCGGTCAGGGTCGGCAGGGCGCGGTGCAGGGCGCGCGGGAACCAGACCCGCCGGAAGGTCAGGAAGGGCGACATGCCGAAGGCGCGCGCGGCCTCCAGTTCGCCCTTCGGCACGCCCGCGAAGGCGCCGCGCATCACCTCGCCCTCGTAGGCCGCGAACGAGACCGTCAGCGCGATCAGCCCGTAGGGCCAGGCCTGACGCAGGTAGGGCCAGGCCCAGCTTTCGCGGATCTCGGGGTATTGGGCGAAAAGCGATCCCAGACCGTAGTAGAACAGCCACATCTGCAGCAGCAGCGGCGTGCCGCGGATCACCGTGCAGAAGGCGGTGGCCAGCCAGCGCAGCGGCCGCGGCCCCACCACCTGCGCGATGCCCAGCGGCAGCGCCACCAGAAAGCCCAGGACGACGCTGACCACCAGCATGATCATGGTCATTTCCAGCCCGCCCCATAGCTTGGGCAGGTACTGGGGCAGCCAGCTCCAGTCCATCTTCAGGACCATGGCGGCCAGGATGGCGAGGGCGATCAGCGCCATCAGGATGCGGTGTGGCAGGCAGACGGCCTTCAGGCCGGCGATCAGCCGCTGCCCCGAAGCCGGGCGCAGGGGGGTGACGATATCGATGTCGGGCATGTCGGCGCCTCCTTATGCGACGGGGGCCAGGCCGCGACGGGCCCGTTTCTCGAACCAGCGCAGGCCGATGTTCGAGGCCAGCGTCAGCACCAGGTAAAGCGCGCCGGCCGACAGGAAGAACAGGAAATAGGCCCGGGTCGAGGACGCCGCCTGCCGCGTCACCAGCGTCAGCTCGGAGAAGCCGATGACCGCCAGGAGCGCGGTGTCCTTGGTGGCGATCATCCACAGGTTCGCCATGCCGGGGATGGCATGGGGCGTCATCGCCGGCAGCGTCACCCGGCGCAGCACCTGGCGCGGCGACATGCCAAAGGCATGGGCGGCCTCGATCTGGCCATGGGGCACGGCGTTGATGGCGCCGCGGATGACCTCGGTCGCATAGCCGCCCTGCACCAGCCCGATCACCAGGATGCCCGCCGTCAGCCCGTTGATGTCGAGCGCCTGATACCCCATCGCCTGCATCAGCCGGTTCAGCATGTCGGTACCGGCGTAGTAGAACAGCAGCATCAGCACCAGTTCCGGCACGGCACGGATGATCAGTGTGTAAATTTCGGCCAGGTCCTTGGCGACCCGCCCGCCATAGAGCTTGGCGACCGCTCCGATGATGCCGATGACGATCCCGAGGGCATAGCCCCCTGCCGCCAGTTCGACGGACCGCAGGAAACCGGCCAGCAGCGCTCCGCCCCATCCCGGAGAGTGCAAAGCCAGCAGGCTGAAGTCGAACCCTTGCATCATCGCGATCATGCTCCTTCTGTCATTGAAGGACCGGGCCCCTTCGCGGGGCCCGGTCAGGACGGCTTACTTGCCGTCACCACCATAGATGTCGATCTTGAAGTACTTGGCGGTCAGCGTCTTGTAGGTGCCGTCGGCCAGGATGTCCTTGATCGCCGCGTTGACCTTGCTCAGCAGGTCGGTGTCTTCCTTGCGCAGGCCGACGCCAACGCCGCGGCCCAGAACATCGGGATCGTCCTTGACGGCACCTGCGTCCTCGCAGCACGCCTTGCCGGTATCAGAGTCCAGGAAGGGCTGCACCGCCAGGCTGTCGCCGACCACGGCATCCAGACGCCCCGCCGCCAGATCCTGCAGTTCCTCGTCCAGGGTCTGGTAGATGCGGACGCCGCCGGCATTGTCGGCGTAGTACTTGTTGACGTAGGCCTCCTGGATGGAGCCCGACTGTGCACCGATATAGGCCCCTTTGATGCCCTCGGCGGTGGGCTTGTACTTGCTGCCCTTGGCCACGACCAGATCGGTCGGCGTGTGGTAATAGCTGTCCGAGAAGGCGATCTGCTTGGCGCGTTCCGGGGTGATCCCCATCGAGCCCATGATCATGTCGATCTTGCCGGTCTTCAGCGCCGGGATGATGCCGTCCCAGGCGATCGGGGTGACGACGCAGTTGGCCTCGATCCGCTTGCAGACCTCATGCATGAAGTCGATTTCCCAGCCGCTCCAGTTGCCTGCGGCATCGGGGGTGTAGAAGGGCGGATAGGGTTCGGCCGAGACGCCGACCTTGTAGGTGGGTTCGGCCATGGCGGGCGCTGCAAAGGCCGCCGCGGCGGTCACGGCAAGGGCAAGTTTCTTGATCATGGACTGTCCTCTGTTGTCGGGGCCGGATGGTCCCCGCGTGATTGGCCCGGTCAGGCGACCGAACGGATGAATTGCTGCAAGTGCGGCGAACGGGGATCGCCAAAGATCTGTTCCGGCGGGCCCTGTTCCTCGATCCGGCCGTCGCGCAAGTATATGACGTGGCTGGCGACGTCACGGGCAAAAGCCATCTCGTGGGTGACCAGGATCATCGTGCGCCCCTCGTCGGCCAGGTCGCGGATGACCGACAGGACCTCTCCGACCAGCTCCGGGTCCAGCGCCGAGGTCGGCTCGTCGAAGAGCATCGCCAGGGGGTCGACCGCCAGCACCCGCGCGATCGCGGCGCGCTGCTGCTGGCCGCCCGACAGCTGCGCCGGATAGGCATCCAGCTTGGCCCCCAGGCCCACGCGCTCCAGCACCTGGCGGGCGCGGGCCTCGGCCTCGGCGCGGGACTGGCCCAGCACATGCACCGGCACCTCGGTCACGTTGCCCAGCACGGTGCGGTGCTGCCACAGGTTGAAGTTCTGGAACACCATCCCCAGATGCGCCCGGATCCGCTGGACCTGCTTCGGGTCGGCAGGCTCCAGATCGCCCGAGCGGCCGCGGCGCAGGGCGTAATCCTCGCCGCGGATGCTGATCCGCCCCGCGGTCGGGCGCTCCAGCAGGTTGATGCAGCGCAGCATCGTCGACTTGCCGGACCCCGATCCGCCGATCACCGCCACCACGTCGCCGGGCCTGGCCTGCAGCGAAACCCCCTTCAGAACCTCGTTGGCGCCAAAGCTCTTGTGCAGGTCCTCGACCAGGATTGCCGGTTCTTCGGCCATTTCGTCCCTTCCCGGGGGGTGCGGAGCCTGTCGGCGCCTGCCCCCTCTTGTGTTTCCGGTTTTGCTATACAAATGTATAACAGTGACGATAGGGAAAGCAAACCAGGCCCCCCGCAAGGCCCCCGCAGCCCGCAGAAGGACGCACCCGATGACCAATATTGCAGCACCCCGCCCGGCCGCCCGTGCCGCTGTCGCCGGGTTTGCCCTTGCCATCGGTCGCCGCAGCAGCCCCGCTGGGGGCAGCCGTCCCCACCCGAGCCGCCAATGACCCGCAAGACCTTCCAGAGACTGTCCGAGGACGACCGCCGCCGCGGCTTGCTGGAGGCGACGCTGGAGGCCATCGGCGACGAGGGCCTGCATGCCGCCAGCGCCCGCCGCATCGCTGATCGCGCCGGTGTCACCGCCGGGCTGATCCGGCACCACTTCGGCTCGAAGGATGCGATGGTGCGGGCGGCCTATGGCTATCTGATGGGCCAGCTGACCGGCCGCGCCGCCGAGGCCGCCGAGGCCGCGGGCGCCACCCCCGCCGAGGCCCTGGCCTGTTTCATTGCCGCCAATGTCACCGCGCCCAACCTCTCGGCGCGCAAGGTGTCGGTCTGGGCCAGCTTCATCAGCCTGGTCGAGACCGAGCCCGGCTATTCCGAGATCCACCGCGACAGCTACCGCGACTTCCTCGAGATCCTGGAAACGCTGATCCACCCGGTGCTGGAGGCCCACGACCGGCCCGCCGATCCCGCCACCTGCCAGGGGCTGGCGGTGGCGCTGAACGGTCTGATCGACGGGCTGTGGCTGGAAGGGTCCCTGGGTCACGGCCTTTACGACATATCCCGGCTGCCGCGCATCGCGCTGTCGGCTGCCGAAGGGTTGCTGCGGCTGCCCGACACCACCCTGCTTCGCCACCTGCCCGTCCCGGCAGGGGCCTGACCATTCGAAAGGAGCCGCCATGCGCTATGCCGCCATCACCGACCGCCTTCAGGACCTCGGCGGAGACAAATGGGCGCTGCACAATGCCGCCTATGCTGCCAATGCCGCCGGCGGCAGCATCATCGACCTGACCATCGGCGAGCCCGACATCACCCCCGATCCGGCGCTGGTCGAGGAATGCATCGCCTCGCTGCGCGCCGGGCGCACCCGCTATTCCGAAGGCCGGGGCGAGGAAAACCTGGTGGCGGCGCTGGCCGACTACTACCGTCCCGTCTGGCCCGAGATCACCGGCGCCAACGTGCTGTGCTTCCCGGGCACGCAGACCGCGCTTTATGCCGTCTTCACGGCGCTTTCGCAGACCGGTGACGGCGTGCTGATCGGCGACCCCTACTATGCCACCTACGAAGGCGTGGTGCAGGCCACCGGCGCCCATGTCCAGCCGGTGCCGCTGCGCATCGAAAAGGGCTTTGTGCTGCAACCGGCCGATCTGGCGCGCGCCATCACCGCCGATAGCCGGGTGCTGCTGCTCAATACCCCCCACAACCCCACCGGCGCCGTGCTGGACCTGGCCACCATCGAGGCGCTCGGCGATCTGGCGATCACCCATGATCTGTGGATCGTCTGCGACGAGGTCTATGCGGCGCTGATCTTCGAGGGCGAATTCGCCTCTCCGCTGCAGATCGAGGCGCTGCGCGAACGCACGGTCGTGGTCTCGTCGATCTCGAAAAGCCATGCGGCGACGGGGTTCCGCAGCGGCTGGGCCATCGGCCCGGCCGAGTTCTGCACCCGGTTGCTGCCGATCTCGGAAACCATGCTGTTCGGCAACCAGCCCTTCATCGCCGACATGACCGAAGCGGCGCTGACCCGCGACTATCCCACGTCCGAGCTGCTGCGCACCGCGCTTGGCCGCCGCGCCCGGCTGGTGCATGATCTGGCGCAGGCCGCCCCGGCGCTCTCGTGCCCGATGCCCGAAGGCGGCATGTTCGCGATGATCGACATCTCGGCCACCGGTCTTGACGGGGAAACCTTCGCCTGGCGTCTGCTGCGCGAGCACGAGGTCGCGGTCATGCCGGGGTCTTCGTTCGGGGCCAATGCGCCTGGGCTGATCCGGGTGGCGCTGACGGTGCCGGATGCGGATCTGCGCACGGCGATGGAACGGATGACGCAGCTCAGCTCGGCGCTGGCGGAGCGCGTGGGGGCGGCATGATCGCCTTCCCGCTGTCGATCGACCAACCGGCGGCGCATCGTGCGTCCCTGCCCGCGGCCTGCGACGTGGTGATCGTGGGCGCGGGCGTGCTGGGGGTGACGGCGGCGCTGTTCCTGCGCCGCCGCGGCCTGAACGTGGTGCTGCTGGAAAAGGGCCGCGTCGCGGGCGAGCAGTCGTCGCGCAACTGGGGCTGGATCCGCCAGCAGGGCCGCGACCCGGACGAACTGCCGCTGGCCATCGAGGCCGTCAGCCTGTGGCAGCAGCTGGCCCTGCAATGCGGCGAGGATATCGGCCTGCAACCGGGCGGCACCCTTTATATCGCCCGCACCGCGGCCGAGATGGAAAGCTACACCGCCTGGACCCGCCTGGCCGAGGCCCATCACCTTGACACCCGGATGCTGGGCGCGGCCGAGACCGACGCCCTGATCCCCGGCATGTCGCGCCGTCCGCTGGGGGCGATGGTGACGCCCTCGGACATGCGCGGCGAGCCCTGGAAGGCCGTGCCCGCCCTGGCCCGGATGGCCGCGCGCGAGGGCGTGCTGATCCGGGAAAACTGTGCCGTGCGGGCGCTGGACGTGGCCGCGGGCCGCATCAGCGGCGTGATCACCGAGGACGGCCCCCTGCGCGCCCCCGAGGTCCTGGTCACCGGCGGCGCCTGGAGCGCCCTGCTGCTGCGTCAGGCCGGGATCCGCATTCCGCAGCTGACCGTGCGCGGCACCGTCTGCGCCACCGAACCCCTGCCCGAGGTCCACCCCGGCGCCAATACCGACGAGCGCATCGCCTTCCGCCGCCGCCAGGACGGCGGCTATACCCTTGGGCCTGCGGGCTTTCACGAGCTGTACCTGGGCCCCGATGTCTTTCGCCATCTGCCGAAGTACCTGCCCGCCTGGCGCGAGGATCCATTCGGCACGCGGCTGCGGATCGGGGCGCCGGCGGGCTATCCCGATGCCTGGGGCACGCCGCGGCGCTTTGCGCCCGACCAGGTATCCCCCTTCGAGAGGATGCGGATACTGAACCCCGCCCCGAACCGCCGCGCGGTCGAGGCGATGCGGCGCAATTTCCAGGACCTGCTGCCGGGGCTGGGAGAGGTGCGCCTGAAAGCCGCCTGGGCCGGAATGATCGACGCCATGCCCGACGTGGTGCCGATTGCCGACCGCTGCCGCCTGCTGCCGGGGCTGACCATCGGCACCGGCATGTCGGCGCATGGCTTCGGCATCGGCCCGGCCTTCGGGCGGGTGCTGGCGGGGCTGGTCTTGGGGGAGGCTTCGGCCCATGACCTGACGCGCTTCCGCTTCGACCGCTTCACCGACGGCAGCCCGATCCGCCCCGGCCCGGCGCTGTAGATCCCGGCCCCCGGCGCAGGGGCCGGGGGCCCGGGTTCCTTGAAACGATCCCGCGCGGCGTCCCGGTGGCCGGGGTCCCGGCATCGGCGGGGGATCAGCCGGGTTCCAGCCCCAGGAAGGCGCGCATGCGGACGCCCTGCTGATCGGCCATCGCGGTGCCGCGCACCACCCGGCATCCGGCGGCGGCGGCGCGGGCAATCAGCGCGGTTTCCTCGGGGTCGGTCAGCGCATCGGCGACGCAGGCGGCCTGGGCGATCATCGCCTCGCTGAAGGGGGGCGGGGCCTCTCCCGGGCTGCCGGCGGGCGAGGCGTTGATCAGCACATCCGCCCCGGCCTCCAGCCCCGCCACCACGCTTGTGGCCCCCATTCCCGCCAGCCGCGCCGCCAGATCCGCAGCGCGCGTGCCGTCGGCATCATGGATCACCAGCCGTGCCACGCCGCGCCGCACCGCCTGCAGGGCGATGGCGCTGCCCGCCGCCCCGGCGCCGCACAGCTGCACCCGTGCGCCCGCCAGGCCCTGGCCCGTGGCCTCGATCGCATCCATCATGCCGTGACCGTCGAACATCTCTCCGATCAGGGTGCCGTCGCTCGCGCGACGGATCGTGTTGACTGCCCCCAGGAAGGCCGCGTCGGGTTCCAGCCGGTCGCACAGATCGTGCAGGGCCACCTTGTGCGGCACGGTGGTCAGCGCCCCCGGCATGTTCCCGGCCTGTCGCAGCAGGTCCAGGAAGGCCCCCAGCCCCTCGGGCGGCAGATCCAGCGGCACGCAGACCGCATCCTGGCCCCGCTTGCGGAACAGCGCGTTCCACAAGGGCGGCGTCGCCACCTGCGCCACCGGATGCCCCAGGATCGGAACCACCCGTGTCGCCACGCGCTCGGTTTTCATGCTGTCTCCTCCTTGACAGATAATCTTCGGTACTTTTAAAAATATTACACGTTTTGGCAATCGCGTCATGAAAGACGCCACACGGAAGGGGAGGTCCGTCGTGATGTTCAGCCGCCGGTCGCCGAAGGGCGACAGCTCGTCCGACACCGTTGTTTCCGTGATCGCTGCTGCCCTCAGGCGGGACATTTCCTTTGGCGATCTGGCGCCCGACGCCAAGCTGAAGATCGAGGCCCTGCGGGCACAGTACGGCGGTTCGAACCATTCGGTGCGCGAGGCGCTGACGATGCTGTCCTCGGAGGGGCTGGTCGAGGCGACGGCGCAACGCGGCTTCCGCGTGGCCTCGGCGACCGAGGCCGACCTGCGCGACATCATCCGCCTGCGCGCCGAGCTGGAGCCCCTGGCCCTGGCCTGGTCGATGAAACATTCCGACGTGGACTGGGAGGCCCGCGTGGTTGCCGCCCAGCACCGGGCCGAGCGGGCGCTGACGGCGCTGCTGCACGATCCCGATGCGGCGGCGATGGAATGGGACGAGGCCGGACGGGCATTGCATGCGGCGGTGGTGTCGGGCTGCGGCTCGCCCCGGATGATCCGAATGCTGGGACAGCTGTTCGACCAGTCGAGACGTTTCCGGCTGGCCGCCCTGCGCGAGGGGGTCTGCGATCCGCAGGCGATTGCAGGGCACCGGGCGGCGATGGTGCGTGCCATTCTGGAACGCGACGTCACCGCTGCAACTGCCGCATTGCTGGCAGATATCCGGGATGACCTGCAGCCGTCCCGCTAGGGGGCGGCGGTCATCCCAACAGGGCCCCCAAGGGGGCCGGCTCAACGGGGGAGGAGATCCAATGAGCACTTTCACACGTCGGTCCGCACTGGGCCTGATGGGCGCCACGCTGGCCACGCCGTTCCTGTCGCAGGGCGCGCGCGCGGGCACGGCGCTGCACCTGGGCGCGATGCGCCTGGTCAGCCACGCCCCAAGCTTCATCGCCTTCGAGCGCGGCTATTTCTCCGATGCGGGTCTGGATGTCAGCTTTGACTGGTTCGAGGCGGCACAGCCGATGGCGGTGGCGATTGCCTCGGGCGACACGGGCTATGCGATGACGGCGATCTCGGGCGGGCTGATCTCGCTTGCGGACAAGGGCGTGGCCAAGGTCATCGGCGGCGCGCTGAGCGAGGAAAAAGGCATTTCCGGCCAGAAGATCCTGGCCTCGAACAAGGCCTATGACGCCGGGCTGACCGATCCCTCGAAGCTGGACGGCAAGACCTTCGGCATCACCCAGGCGGGGTCCTCGTTCCAGTACATGGGCGCCAAGATCGCCCAGAAGGAAGGCGTGACGCTGCATTACAAGCCGCTGCAGAAGACCGGCGCGGTGATCGGGGCGATCAAGTCCGGCCAGATCGACGCCTGGTCCATCGTGCCCCACATCGCCAAGCCCCTGGCCGAGGCCGGCGCCGTCAAGATCATCGGCGAGGTGGCGGATTACATCCCCAACTACCAGGTCACCACGGTCTTCACCTCGGCCAAGAATGCCGCCCAGGAAAAGGACCAGACCAAGGCCTTCCTGCAGGCGCTGTCGCGCGGGACGGCCGATTACAACGCCGCCTTCGTCGATGCCACCGCCGGCGATGACGAGAAGGAGGCGCTGGTCCAGCTGCTGGCCAAATACGTCTTCCCCGACCGCAAGCTGGAGGAGGCCCGCGCGCCGATCCTCGACGGGTCGATGCGCATCAACAAGGGCATGGCGCTGAACAAGGCCTCGGTCATGGATCAGCTGGACTGGTTCAAGTCCGAGGACCTGGTCAAGGGCGACGTGACCTATGAAACGCTTGTCGACGACAGCTACGTCGACATCCTTTCCTGATCCAGGGCGGGCGCGGGCGCTGCGGCGCGCGCGCCCCCGAGATAGGACATTCCCATGGAACTCAAGCTCGAAGGGGTCTCGCATCGCTATGGTGATGTCGAGGTGCTCCGCAATATCGACCTGTCGATCCCGAAGGGTCAAATCGTCTGCATCGTCGGCCCCTCGGGTTGCGGCAAGTCCACGCTGCTGCGCTTTCTCGGCGGGCTGGAGCGCCCAACGGGCGGTCAGGTGCTGCAACTGGGCGAACCGCCTGCCGACAGCATCAACCCGCTGACCTATGTCTTTCAGGACTTCGCCCTGCTGCCTTGGCGCTCGGTCGAGGGCAATATCTCGTTGATCCTGAAGGACCACGGGGTGAAGGGCGCGCGGGCCGATGCGATCATCACCGACGTTCTGGCGCGCACAAGGCTGTCGGATTTCCGCAACGCGCTGCCGCGGCAGTTGTCGGGGGGCATGAAGCAGCGCGTGGCGATCGCGCGGGCGCTGGCGGTGAACCCGGCCGTGCTGCTGATGGACGAGCCGCTTTCCGCGCTCGACAGCCAGACGCGGGAACTGCTGATGGACGATCTGGTGACGCTGTGGACGCGCCAGCCCTTCACCGCCGTCTACGTCACCCACAACCTGAACGAGGCCGTCCGCCTGGGCCACCGGATCGTGGTGCTGTCGCGCCGTCCCGGCCAGGTCCGCGAGGTGGTGACGCTGGACAAGCCCCTCGATCAGCGCAGCTCGGCCGACCCCGAGCTGGAACAGATTCAGAAACACCTCTGGGGCCTGATGCGCGCCGAGGCCGAGGCCGCCGACATGGAGCTGGTCGATGACTGACATTACCTCTGCATCCGTTTCCGCCAAACCGGTGAAATTCCGCGGCGGCGGCTTCAGGCCCACCTCGCCCCGCTGGGTCGGCGCGCTGGTCTTCGTCGTGCTGATCGCCTTCCTGGAATGGGGCACCCGTGCGGGCTTCATTTCCGAACTGACGGTGCCGCGCCCCTCGGCCGTGGCGATGACGCTTTACGATTTCGCCGTGTCGGGGAACCTGTGGAAGAACCTCGGGCCGTCGCTGATGCGGCTGTTCGTGGGCGGCACGCTGGGCGCCATCGTGGGCATTGCCGTGGGCGTGATGATCGGGCTGTTCTCGGTCGTGCGGGCCGGGCTGGTGCCGCTGGTGGCGGCGCTGTTCCCGATCCCCAAGATTGCGCTGCTGCCGCTGTTCGTGATCTGGTTCGGCATCGACGAATCCTCGAAATACGCGCTGATCGCCTTCGGCACCTTCACCCCCACCGTCGTCGCGACCTATGGCGCGGTCGACAACGTGGACCGCTCGTTGATCCGCATGGGCCAGAGTTTCGGCCTGAAATGGTCGACCATCGTGCTGCGCATCGTGCTGCCGGGGGCCATGCCGGGGATCCTGTCGGGCCTGCGTGTCAGCCTGGCCATCGCCATCATCCTGCTGGTCGCGGCCGAGATGCTGGGCGCGGAATACGGCATCGGCGCCTATATCCTGCAAGCCGGGTCGCTTTATGATCTGGAACGGCTGTTCGCCGGGGTGACGATCCTGTCGGCGCTTGGCGTGGTGCTGTCGGGCATCGTCGGACTGGTGGAAAAACGCCTGCTCGGGTGGCGCGCATGAGCCGCAAGATCGAAAGCGAATATGACGTCATCGTCGCGGGTGGCGGTGCGGGGGGCATCGGGGCGGCGCTAGGTGCCGCCCGGGCCGGGGCCAAGGTCTGCCTGGTCGAGAAATACGGCTTTCTGGGGGGCGCTGCCACGACCTCTCAGGTGCTGGCCTATTGCGGGTTCTTCCAGCAGGGCCGGACGCCCGTGCGCGCCGTCACCGGCGCGGGCGAACTGGTGCTGGAGGCGATGCGGGGCCTTGGCATGGACGGCCAGGCGCATTGTTCGGAAACCACCGGCAACTGGATCGTGCTGCTGAACCCCGAGGGGCTGAAGCTGGCGCTGGACCGGGTGCTGGCGGATCATGGCGTCGACGTGCTGCTGCATTCGCGCGTCGCCGCCGCCACCCGCACGGCCAGCCGCATCGAATCCGTCACCGTTGCGGGGATGGAGGGCCGCCGCCGCATCGCCGCCGAAGGCTTTGTCGATGCCACGGGTGATGCCAACCTGTCGCTGGTCGCGGGCGTTCCGATGCGCGAGGGTGATGACCAGGGCCACCTTCAGGCTGTGTCTGCGCCGATCAGGGTGGGCGGGCTGAACCCCGCCGTCCCCATCGACCGCGAGGCCATCAAGGCTGCCATCGCGCGCTACAACCAGACCGGCCGCTACCCGATCTCGCGCGCGGACGGCGGGATCTATTCCATCATCCCCGGCACCGGAGAGCTGTGGTGGATGGTGATCGACCTGCCGCTGAAGGATCTGGGGTCCGCCAGCTTTACCTGGGCTGAACAGCAGGCCCGCGCCATGGCGCATGACTATGTCGAGATGCTGCGCGCCCATGTGCCGGGCTTTGAACACTGCTTCCTGGCGCAAAGCGGGCCGCAGATCGGTATCCGCGAAAGCCGCCACCCGGCCGCGCGCTACGAGATGACGGCGCAGGACCTGATCAGCGGCCGTCAGCGCCCCGACAGCGTGGCGCGTGCCGCATGGCCCGCCGAACTGCACGGGCAGGCGGGCAAGCCGGTCTATCATTCCGTCGGGGGGCCGGGCTTTGCCTCGGTGCCGCTTGACAGTCTGCGGGTGCGGGGCCTCGACAACCTGATGCTGGCGGGGCGGGTGATCGGTGCCGATCCGGTGGCCTATGGCTCGGTCCGGGTCATGGGCACGGCCTTCGCCACCGGCGAGGCCGCGGGCATCGCCGCCCTGACCGAAGACCCGACCGGCGAAGAGGTTGGCGCCACGATCCGCAGGCTGGGCGGGCTGACCTGATCCCGCCTGCCGCCGCGATCCTTGCCGCCCGCCCGGGATCCATCCCCCGGGCGGGCGGTTTGGTTCAGGGGGTGCCCAGCAACGGCTCCAGCGTGTCGATGACGCGGGTGATAAAGCTCTCGTCCAGCGCCAGCTCCTGCACCTCGGGCAAGGGCTGGCCCGATCCCTTCTCCAGCAGTTCAAAGCGTCGCCACAGCGGGTCGACGTTGGCCACCATGTGCAGGGCTGCGCCCCGGACCAGCTCGTAGCGCCAGATCGCCTCCTTGCGGGTCAGCGCGGGAAAGCTGCGGCCGATCTCGGTGATGAATTTCTGGGCAACCCGGTCCAGCCGGCCCAGCGTTTCGCGGTTGTCGGCCGCATAGGGGACGGTGCGCATCTGGTAGACGTTGCGCACGTAAAGGCTGCCGCCATCGGCCGCCCGCGACACGTCGGTGATCGGCGCCAGAAGCGCGGTCAGGATCTGCCGGGCGCTGAGCGGTGCCCCCCCGGCCTGCTGCAGCATCGCCTCCAGCCGGGCTTCGCGTTCGTCGTTGATGGCATGGGTGATTTCCCGGGCCGCAGCCTCGACCAGGTTGTCCTTGCTCTGAAAATAATAGTTCACCGCCGCGACATTCGCCCCCGAGGCCTGGGTGATGTCGCGCACCGTCGTCGCATGGGGCCCCTTGCGGGCCACCAGTTCCTTGGTGGCGTCCAGGATGCTTTCCCGGGTCTGCTTGCGACGGCCGCGCGTCTTCTCGGCGGCGGGTCTGGGGTTGGTCATGCAGTCTCCTCTCGTGCGGCTGTACCGCCGCCTTGCGGAAAGTCTCTTGCATTCGAACAGCAGTTTCAATACCGTTTACGAAGCAAATGTTTGAAATACTCGATTGAAACGGGGCAGACGATGCAGGAAACCTCCTTCCTTCATGAAAACCGGCCGGTGGACACCGGACAATACCGCTATGCACCCTCGCGCGGGCGCCCGAAGATGGAGATGCCCGGCAAGGCCCGCATCGCCTTCTGGATCGCCCCCAACATCGAGCATTACGAATGGATGCCCCCGGTGAACCCGAACCGGCATCCCTGGCCGCGCGTCATGCCCGACGTGCTGAACTATTCCATGCGCGACTATGGCAACCGCGTCGGCTTCCGCCGGGTGGCGGACGAAATGGCCAAGCGCGACATCCGCGGCACGGTTTCGCTGTCGATCAGCGTGGTGGACCACTTCCCCGACATCATCTCCCGCTGCAACGACCTGGGATGGGAGCTGTTCAGCCACGGCGTCTACAACACCCGCTACTTCTACGGCATGTCGCTGGAAGAACAGCGCCAGGTCGTCATCGACAGCCGCGAAACGCTGGCCCGCGTCGGCCAGACGCTGGACGGCTGGCTGACCCCGGCGATCACGCCCAGCCTGGAAACCCAAGAGATCCTGGCGCAGGAAGGCGTGCGCTACACGCTCGACTACTTCCACGACGATCAGCCGATGCCGCTGAAGCTGAAGACCGGCAAGCTGATTTCCGTGCCCTATTCGATCGAGATGAACGACACCCCCCTGGCCCATTGGCACCGGATGCCGATGGAGGAGATCTTCGTGTCGCTGAAGGCGCAGTTCGACCGGATGTATGCCGAGGGCGCCGAGAACCCGAAGGTGATGTGCTTTGCCATCCACCCCTTCCTGCTGGGCCAGCCGCAGCGCATCGACCTGTTCGCGGAATTCCTCGACTATGTGAAATCGCATCAGGATGTCTGGTACCCGACGGGGCGCGAAATCGCCGACTGGTACTATGAAACCCAGTACGACCGCATGACCGCCTGGCTGGATACCCTTGAGGGAGATCACTGATGCCCGCCCCCATCACCCCCACCGGCCCCGCCTATCTGCAAACGCCGCTGCGCCGCACCGCGCAGATGGAGCATGATTTCTACAACTGGCGCGACACCCATGCCACCAACCATCTGGTCTGGAAGGACGGCGCCAAGCTGGGCGTCTGGATCCAGCTGGCGGTGGAATGGTTCCCGATGAACATCGAGCCCAAGCCCTTCCTGCCCCATGGCGCGCCCTACCGCGCCTGGCCCGACAGCGAGGTCTACACGCAGCGCGACTACGGCAACCGCGTCGGCATCTATCGCATGATGGATGCGCTCTCGGCGCGCGGCATCAATGTATCGGCCTTCCTGAACGCCCGGGTGGCGCAGCGCTATCCGATCCTGATGACCCACCTTCTGGCCGCCGGCTATGACATGGTGGCCGCGGGTCTCGATGCCGGTGTCATCCACCACGAGGGCATGTCCGAGGAAGAAGAGCGCGCGGTGATCGCCGAAACGCTCTCCATCTTCAAGGGCTTCGGCGTCACGCCGAAAACCTGGCATTCCCCGGGCTGGAGCCAGTCCTCGCGCACGCCCGCGCTGCTGAAACAGGCCGGTTTCACCGCCATGGCCGATTGGGGCAATGACGAGGTGCCCTATGATTTCGCCACCGCGAACGGCCCCATCGCATCGCTGCCGCTGCTGTCGGAATTGTCGGACCGCGACGCGATCCACCAGTGGAAGCACCGCCAGGACGAATACGAAGGCGCGCTGATCCGCTCGGCCCGTCGCCTGCTGCGCGAGGCCACCGAGACCGGTCAGGGTCGCCTGCTGCCGATCAACCTGTCGCCCTGGATCATGGGCCAACCCTACCGGTCCGAGCTTTTTGCCCGGATCCTTGACGGGATCGCGGGGATGGAGGGTGTCTCGTTCGTCACCACCCCCGAGATCCTTCAGGCCACGACGGACCTGGCCGTCCAGGCCTGAACGGGCGGGCGCCTGTCTCCGCGCCCGCCTCCCCCTTCCGACATCTGAGGTTCCCATGCCCTCGCCCCGCACCACGCAGGGCGGCAGCCTGCTGCTGACCGCCCTTGTCATCTCCTGCGCCTTCCTGATGGAAAGCCTGGATAGCACGATCCTGGTCTCGGCGCTGCCCGCCATCGCGAAGGACTTCGGCGTGGCGCCGCTGCGGGTGAACCTGGCGGTGACGATCTATCTGGTGACGGTGGCGGCGATGATCCCGGCCTCGGCCTGGTTCGCCGACCGCTTCGGCGCGCGGCGGGTGTTCCTGTGGGCCATCGGGGGGTTCATCGTCACCTCGGTCGGCGCGGCGCTGTCCACATCCCTGCCGATGCTGGTGTCGATGCGGGTGTTGCAGGCCATCGCCGGGGCGATGATGACCCCGGTCGGCCGCCTGCTGCTGATCCGCGCCGCACCCAAGGAAGAGCTGGCCAATGCCATCGCCTGGATGTCGATGCCCGCGCTGATCGGCCCGGTGGTGGCACCGATGCTGGGCGGCTGGATCGTCACCTATGCCAGCTGGCCCTGGATCTTCATCGTCAACCTGCCCATCGGCGCGATTGCCCTGCTGGCCGTGCCCCGCCTGCTGCCCGCCGACATGCCGGAACCCCGGCGCAGCTTCGACGGCCGCGGCTTCGTGCTGTGCGCCGTGGCGCTGGCGGCGCTGCAGCTGGGGCTGGATCAGCTGGTGCATCCCTTCGTGCCGCTCTGGGTCAGCCTGGGGCTGGCGGCGGCCGTGCCGGTGGCGGCCATCGGTTTCCTGCTGCACAGCCGCCGCCACGGGGCCCCGGTGCTGGACCTGAGCCTGTGGAAGCTGCGCCTGTTCCGCATCGGTTTCTTCGCCGGGGGCCTGTCGCGGATGGGGCTGAACGCCGTGCCCTTCCTGTTGCAGATCCAGTTGCAGCTGGGCTTTGGCTGGACCGCCGCCAAGGCGGGCACCACGGTCTTTGCCGTGGCCGCCGGGGCGATGGTGCTGAAACCGCTGATGCGGCGCACCATGGGGGCGCTCGGCTTCCGGCGCACGCTGGGCTGGAACGGCTGGCTGGGCGGTGCCCTGACCGCCGCGCTGGCGATGCTGGGCCCGCAGACCCCGCAGGCGCTGCTGCTGGTCGTCGTGCTGGCCTATGGCGTCAGCCGCTCGCTGCAATTCAATGCCATCAACACGTTGCTCTTTGCCGAGGTGCCGAAACCCCGCCAGAGCGCCTCGACCGCGCTTGGCGGCGTGGGCCAGCAACTGTCGATGGCACTTGGCATCTCGCTGGGGGCGATCTTCGTCGCCCGCTTCGAGGCCGCAGGCCTGGCACCCCCCCATCACGCGATTTCCGCGGCCCTGCTGGCGGTGGCGGCGTTGACCGCCGTCTCGGGGCTGCTGTTCCACCTTTCCCTGACACGCGAGGACGGCCTGGCCGTCACCTCCGGGCGCGCCCGCGCCGCCTGACGATCCGAAGGACCTGACCATGACCCATCCCCAGACCGACCCGGCCGCGCTGACCCTGTCCGAGGCCATCGCCCGGATCGAGACCGGCACCCTGACGCCCTCGGCGCTGGTCGAGGCCACCATCGCCCGCATCCAGGCCGCCGACGCGGTGATCCACGCCTACCTGCGCCACGATTTCGCCCGCGCCCGCGCCCTGGCGGCGCAGGCGGATGGCCGCGCGGCGGCCGGCCGGCGGCTGGGCCCGCTGGATGGCATCCCCTTCGGCGTCAAGGACAATTTCTACACCCGCGCATTCGAGACTACCGCCGGATCCCGCGTTCCCCAGACCTATGATCCCGACATGAACGCCGGAGTGATCGAGACACTGGAACAGGGCGGCGCGATCCTGATGGGCAAGCTGAACACCTGGGAATACGGCACCGGCACCGGCGCGGCCAGTTTCGACCTGCCCGCGCCCCCCGCCCGCAACCCCTGGAACCCGGCGCATTATACCGGCGGGTCGTCCTCTGGCTCGGGGGCGGCGGTCGCCGCGGGCATGGCCTGTTTCGCGCTTGGCACCGATACCGGCGGGTCCGTCCGCCTGCCCGCCGCCGGTTGCGGCACCGTCGGGCTGAAACCCACCTTCGGCCGGATGAGCCGCCACGGCATGATCCCCAATTGCTGGAGCTTCGACACCGTGGGCCCGCTGACCGCCAGCGTGGAGGACGCGGCGCTGCTCTATGAACTGCTGTCGGGCCATGACCCGCGCGACGAAAGCTGCCTGCGCAGCCCGGTGGCGCCGGTGCTGCCGACGCTGCGCGACGGCGTGCAGGGGCTGCGGGTGGGCTTTGTCACCAACCTCTCCGCCGCCGGGGTCGAGCCCCAGCCCGCCATCATCGACGCGCTGAAGACGGCCGCCGACACGCTGCGCGCCCTGGGCGCCAGCGTCCAGGACATCGCCCTGCCCGTCGCCCCGGCCGAATACCGCCGCATCAGCGGGCCGATCAACCGCAGCGAAAGCTTTTCCATCCACGAACGCGACTACCTGGAGCACCGCGACCTGATGGGGGCCGCCCTGCGCACCAAGATGGAAACCGGCATGTACACCCGCGCCGCCGATTACCTGGCGGCGCTGCGCGAACGCGCGCGGCTGGTGGCGCTGACCGATGCCGTCTTTGCCGAGGTCGACGTGCTGCTGCTGCCGATGACCTATGTCACCGCGCCGCGGATCGAGGACGACGCGACCGTGATGGCCTTCACCGCCACTTCGGGGGCGACGCCCTTCTCGCTCTCGGGGCATCCGGCGCTGTCGCTTCCGGCGGGATTTGACGCGGCGGGCGTGCCGGTGGCGGTGCAGCTGGCGGCGGGCTTCCTGCAGGAAGCCACGCTGCTGCGCGCCGCCCATGCGCTGGAACAGGCGCTGAGCGGCGATGCCCCCCGCCGCGCCGATCCCGCGCGGATGCTGGCGCCCTCCGATCCCTCCCAGCCCGTT
The DNA here is from genome assembly GCF_057380705.1 of Pseudooceanicola sp. NS-SX9. Taxonomy (NCBI): domain Bacteria; kingdom Pseudomonadati; phylum Pseudomonadota; class Alphaproteobacteria; order Rhodobacterales; family Paracoccaceae; genus Pseudooceanicola; species Pseudooceanicola sp. NS-SX9. Next base: position 187,699 of record NZ_JBXXRN010000006.1, read on the forward strand.
TCTTCCCTGTCCGAAAAGGCCTGATCATGACCCCGGAAACCCCCGAACAGCAGGACGCCCGCCTGCGCGCCGCCGTTGCCAGCGTCTGGCTGGGCCAGGGCCGCGCGGCCCCCGAAGGCCCCGCCATGGAGCGCGCCGTAGCCGTGCTGCGTGATACGATGGCGATGGGCGCCGCCGTGCCGCGCCAGACCGACAAGACCCGGATGCCGATGTACGGCGCCCGCCGCGACATCGAATAGGAAATTGCTCAAAATTTCGGCACCGTCACCGATGCGACCGAAAGAAACAAATCAATCAATTGAAACATCGGTTTGAAACTGAGAACCTGACTGCATCCAACATCGAGGATTCCTCTCATGAAACGCCCTCTTCTTGTTGCAATGGCCCTGATGGCCGGCGCGCTTTCCACCCCGGCCTTCGCGGCTGACGCGCTGAAATCGGCGCTGGACGGCAATGCGCCGCCCTTTGCCATGCCCAAGATGGATGGCTCGGTCGAGGGCATGACCGTCGACATGACCAACGAGATCGCCAAGCGCCTGGGCCGCAAGATCACCATCGAGGCCATGAGCTTTTCGGCGCTGATCCCGGCGCTGCAGGCGGGCACGTTCGACATGCTCTCGGTGCCGTTCACCGCGACGCCGGAACGGGCGCAGTCCTTCCTGCTGACCGAGGGCATCTGGTCCTCGGACATGGCCTATCTGATGTCCGACAAATCCGCCGACTGGACCAAGCCTGAAGACCTGAAGGGCAAGGTGCTGGCCACCAACAAGGGCAACATCGGCGACAAATGGGCCCGCGAAGATGCCGAGAAATACGGCTATACCGTTGAATCCTATGGTTCGCTGACCGATGCGGCGCAGGCCGTGAAGGCGGGCCGCGCCGATGCCGCCGTGGTCAACACCGTCACCGGCCTGACCATCGCCAAGAAATCCGGCGGGCTGAAGATGGCCACCTACCACGTCGACAAGGGCGTCTACTTCACCTACCCCTTCCCCAAGGGCTCCGAGAAGCTGCGCGACGAGGTCGAGGATGCGATCGAATGCATCAAGGCCGACGGCACCGCCGCCAAGATCTACAAGAAATGGCTGGGTGTCGAGCCGCCGAAGGGCTCGCTCGACGTGACGCCGCAGCCCGGCTACGGCCCCGAGGGCTTTGACGGCTACGACGCCACCCCGCACGAGCTGCACTGCAAGTAAGCCTTCCCGCGCGCGCCGCTCCTTTGGCGCGCGCCTCCCGACGGAGTATCCCCCATGCGACCCATCCTCGACATCCAGGCGCTCTATAAGGCCTATGGCGACACCGAGGTGCTGAAGAACATCAACCTCAAGGTCCGGGAGGGCGAGATGGTCTTCCTGATCGGGCCGTCGGGCTCGGGCAAGTCGACGCTGCTGCGCTGCTGCAACCGTCTGGAAGAACCGTCCTCGGGGGCGATCTACGTCGACAACACCAACATCATGGCCAAGGACACCGACATCAACCAGATGCGCCAGCGCATCGGCATGGTGTTCCAGTCCTTCAACCTGTACCCCCACATGACCGCCGAGCAGAACGTCATGCTGGCGCTGAAGCGGGTGCAGAAGAAATCCGCCGCCGAAGCCCGCGAGATCGCGCAGCGCGAACTGCACCGCATGGGCCTGGGCGAGCGCACCGGCCACTATCCCGCGCAACTGTCGGGCGGCCAGCAGCAGCGGGTCGCCATCGCGCGGTCGCTGGCGCTTGGCCCCCGCGTCATGCTGATGGATGAACCGACCTCGGCGCTGGACCCGGAACTGGTGGGCGGCGTCCTTCAGGCCATGCGCGAGATGAAAGAGGCCGGCATGACCATGCTGGTCGTCAGCCACGAGATGCGCTTTGCCCGCGAGGCCGCCGACCGCGTGGCCTTCATGCAATCGGGCGAGATCGTCGAATACGGCACCCCGGCCGAGCTGATGGCGAACGAGGGCGGCCGCGCCCGCGCCTTCCTGGGCGAGGGGCACTGAACGATGGATCTGAACCGCCTCGCCGAGGTCTATTTCAACGCCAAGGTCGCGCGCGAATACCTGCCCGACCTGCTGCATGCCGCCTGGGTGACGATTTCGCTGTCGCTGTGCGTGATCGTGGCGGGGCTGGTGCTGGGTCTGGCGCTGGCGCTGCTGCGGCTGGTCTCGGCGCGCTGGATCGTCGAGGTGCTGCGGCTCTGGGTCGATTGCCTGCGCGCGGTGCCGCCGCTGGCGGTGATCCTGCTGCTGTTCTTCGGCCTGCCCAGCGTGGGCGTGACGCTTTCGGCCTATTGGGTGATCTGGATCACCCTGACGCTGATCCTGTCGGCCTTCTCGGAAGAGATCTTCTGGGCGGGGCTCGAGGCCATTCCCCCCGGCCAGTGGGAGGCCGCGCGATCCACCGGGATGACGCAATCGCAGACGCTGCGTGACGTGGTGCTGCCGCAGGCGCTGAAGATCTGCGTGCCGCAGCTGACCAACCGCACCATCGGCATCACCAAGAACACCGCCCTGGGCACCGCGATCGGCCTGCCCGAACTGCTGAACGAGGCCCAGACAGCCCAGAGCTTTTCCGGCAATGCGACGCCGCTGATCATGGCGGCGGTGGGCTATCTGATCATCTTCCTGCCGCTGATGGCGCTGGCCGGTCACCTGGAACGCACCATGAGCTGGGGCAAACGCACATGAACACGCTGATCGACCAGTTCTTCAACCCCGAGATCATGGCCCAGGCCTTTCCCTTCCTGCTGAAGGGGCTGGGCATCACGGTGCTGCTGACCGTCATCCTGACGCCGCTGGGCGTGGGGATGGGCCTGTCGCTGGCGCTGCTGTCGGGGGCGCGGCGCGCCTGGCTGCGGCGGCCGGTGCGGATCTGGGTCAACGGCTTTCGCGGCCTGCCGCCGCTGGTGCTGATCATCATCGTCTATTCGGCCCTGCCCTTCCTGGGGCTGCGGCCGCCGCCGATGGCCGCGGTGGTGATCGCGCTGCTGCTGAATGCCTCCAGCTACTATTGCGAGATCCTGCGCGCCGGTCTTGGATCGGTGGCCCCCGGCCAGATGGAGGCGGCGCGGGCGACCGGCCTGTCGCGCGCCCAGGCCCTGCGCGACGTGGTGCTGCCGCAGGCGGTGCGCAACGTGCTGCCCGACCTGCTGTCGAACACGATCGAGCTGGTGAAGGGCACGTCCCTGGCCTCGATCATCGGGGTGAACGAACTGCTGCATGTGGCGGGAAATGCGCGCTCCGTCACCTACAACGCCACGCCGATCACGCTGGCGGCGCTGATCTACCTGGCGTTCCTGCTGCCCTCGGTCCGGCTGACCGGCTGGCTGGAACGGCGCCAGCGGCCCAGCCGCTGACAGCCCCCGGCCTAAGAAAAAGGGCCGCCCCCGGGGCGGCCCTTTCTGCCTCTAGCGCCCGCGGATCCGTGGATCCAGCGCATCGCGCAAGCCGTCGCCGATGTAGTTGACCGACAGCACCGTGAGCGAGATCGCCACCCCCGGCAGGATCACCCGCAGCGGATACAGCTGGATCTGGTCCACCGCATCGTACAGCAGCCGTCCCCAGGTCGGATAATCCGGCGGAAAGCCCAGCCCCAGGAACGACAGCGAGCTTTCGGTGATGATCGCCGTCGCGATCCCCAGCGTCGCCGACACCATCAGCGGGCTCAGGACGTTGGGCAGCACGTGGCGCAGGATCATCTTGGTGGGCGTCGTCCCGATCGAACGCGCGGCCAGGATGAATTCGCGTTCCTTCAGCGCCAGCACGTCGCCGCGCACCACGCGGGCGGTGTGCATCCAGCTGGTCAGGCCGATGGCGGTGACCATCAGCAGGAAGATGCCGTGTTCCGGCCCGAAGGCCCGCGACAGCGGTTCACGGAACAGCATCACCATGACCAGCAGCAACGGCAGCAGCGGCAGCGCCAGGAACAGGTCGGTCAGCCGCATCAGCACGCCATCCAGACGCCTGAAGAAGCCCGCGCAGACGCCGATCAGCGTGCCAAGCGCCAGCGCGATCAGCATCGCCGTCATGCCCACCGCCAGCGACACCTTGCCGCCCGCCATCATCCGCGCCATCAGGTCACGCCCCAGCTGGTCGGTGCCGAAGGGATGGCCCAGCATCGGCCCGGAATTGCGCGCCCGGATGTCGAACTTGGTCGGATCGACGGTCCAGACATGCGGCCCCACCAGCACTCCCAGCAGGATGATGACGAAGACGATCAGCCCCGCCATCGCGCCCCGGTGCGAGCGGAACTGCCGCCACACGTCGCGCAGCTGCGACGACGGCGGCGCATCGGTCATGTTCGAGGAATGGACGGCCTCAGTCATAGCGGATCCTCGGATCGAAGATGCCGTACAGGATGTCGGCGATCAGGTTGAACAGCACGATCAGCACCGCGAAGATGAAGGTCAGCGTCTGCACCATCGGCACGTCATTGGCCTGGATGGCGGTGATCAGAAGCTGGCCGATGCCGTTCACCTTGAAGACCTGTTCCGTGATGATGGCGCCACCGAAGATCGACGGCACGCCAAGCGCGATCACCGTGATCACCGGGATCATCGAGTTGCGCAGCACGTGCACCATCAGCACGGTCTGCTCTTTCAGGCCCTTGGCGCGGGCGGTGCGCACATAGTCCTGGCGCAGGTTGTCCAGCATCGAGGCCCGCATGAAGCGGCTGATCTGTGCCGTGGTCTGCAGCGCCAGCACCATGACCGGCATCACCATCTGCTTGAGCTGCGTGGTGAAGGTGGCCCAGTCATGCACCTTCAGCGTGGTGTCGTAGATCGAGGGCAGCCAGCCCAGATGCACCGAGAAGATGATGATGACCAGAACGCCGGTGAAGAACGGCGGCACCGAGAAGCCCACCATCGACACGAAGGTGCCGGCCTGATCGAAGATCGAATATTGCTTGTAGGCGGAAATCACCCCGATCGGCACGGCGATCAGCACGCCCACCACATAGGACAGACCGACCACCCACAGGGTCTGCGGCAGCCGCTGGGCAATGATGTCTGCCACGGGCGAGCGGGTCTGCCACGAGATCACGCGCTGTGCGTCGCCCGCCAGGTGGGTGCCCATCATCGTGTCTAGGATGTTCAGCGGTTCGACCCAGAAGAACTGCTTGACCCACAACAGGTAGCGGATCCACAGCGGCTGATCGAGGCCCATGGCCGCGCGCATCTTGTCGCGCACCTCGGGCGGGATGGTCAGCGGCAGGCTGGCCAGCGGATCGCCCGGCGCCAGATCCAGCAGCAGGAAAATGACGAGAGAGATGAAAAGAAGCGTCGGCACCGCAATCACGAGCCGGCGTATGGTGAAAGTGAACATGAGAGGGGACCTCGGGGCCTTGGAAAGGTCGCACGGGGCCGGTCGGAACCGGCCCCGGTCACGGGCTGAGAGGCGGGCGGTCAGGCCACCCGCCGCGGGATCACTTGATCCGGTACCAGTCCGCGATGTTCCAAAGCTGGCTGTCCCAGGCGTTGATCTCGACGCCGCCCAGGGTCTTCGACTTGGCCGAGGCGGTGCCGCGGTAGACCAGCGGCACGATGGTCATCGTGTCCTTGGTCAGCATGTCGTTCAGCTGCTTGGCCAGGGCGTGACGCTTGTCCATATCGGCGGTCTTGCCCAGTTCGGTGACCAGCTCGTCATACTTGGGATCGCAGTAGCGGTTGATGTTCTCGCCCTGCCAGCCGGTCGCGGGGCGGGGGGCCTTGTCGCAGGTGTACATGGCCAGGTACTGCTCGGGGTCGGTGCCGGCAAAGTTGTTGGCGTACATTTCCACGTCGGCATAGAACTTCTGGAAGGTATCCGGGCTGCCCGGGTCGCCGCCGAAGAAGACCGAGCCATCGACGTTCTTCAGCTCGGTATCGACGCCGATTTCCTGCCACCACTGCTTGATGATCGACTGGAAGTCCTGACGCACGGCATTGGTCGAGGACTGGAACAGCAGGTGCAGCTTGCGGCCGTCCTTTTCGCGGATGCCGTCGGATCCGACCTTCCAGCCGTCTTCATCCAGCAGCTTCTTGGCGCCGTCGATGTCCTGCTTCAAGCAGCCGGTGTTGGTTTCGTCGGCATAGGCCGCAGGCGCGGGCACCAGGTTGCAGGTCGGCTGGCCGGCGGGGCCATAGCCGATGTCCGACAGCATCTGGCGGTCGATCGCCATCGACAGGGCCTCGCGGACCTTGATGTCGCTCAGGATCGGGTGCGGATGCTTGGCGGTCGAACGTTCGCCATCGGGCAGATCGGGCGAGGGATCGGTCATGTTCATCTCGATCCGTTCCACCAGCGAGCCGAAGGCCTGGATCGTCTCGCCCTTGCCGGCCTTGACCATCTTGGCCAGGACCTCGGGGGCCAGCTGGGTGTTCCAGGCGTAATCATATTCGCCGGTTTCCAGAACCGAGCGCGCCGCCGCCGCCGCATCGCCGCCGCCCTTCAGCGTGACGCTGGCGAAATGCGGCAGGTTCGCATCGCGGTAGTTCGGGTTCGCCGACAGGCTGATCACGTCGTTGGGGCGGAATTCATCCACCTTGAAGGCGCCGGTGCCGATCGGGTTGAAGTTCTGCGTGGTGCAGGTCGGCGCCTTGGTGCCGGTGCAGTTCTCGAACTGCTTCTTCTGCAGGATCGGCGATTCGTAGGTCACGAAGGCCAGATAGGGATAGGGCTTGGGTTCCTTGAAGGTGATCTTGACCGTCAGCGGGTCCACCGCCTCGATCTTGTCGACGCCCTGGAAATGCGCCAGCTGCGCGCAGCCGCCTTGCGGATCCATGCAGTACTGGCCGGTAAAGACCACGTCATCGGCGGTCAGATCGCTGCCGTCCGACCATTTCAGACCCGGCTTCAGCTTGTAGGTGATGCTGGTCAGGTCCTTGCTGACGCCGCCGTTTTCCACCGTCGGGATCTCGGTCACCAGCCACGGCACCATCTCGCCCTTGGGGTTGAAGCGGATCAGCGGCTCCAGCACCAGGCTGCTGGCCTCCAGGTCCTTGGTCCCGCCCGACAGGTACGGGTTCATGATCGAAGGCGCCTGATAATAGATCAGGTTCAGGTGTCCGCTGTCACCGCGTTCGGCAAAGGCGGCGGGGGCAAGGGCCATTACGGCACCGGCGCCCAGTAGCAGGGTCTTGAGGGACATGGAAACTCCTTGCAGGACGGACCGAGCGCAGCGCGCAAGGGGGCGGCACGGGCCAGGGGCCCGCTCGCATCCCCCTGGAATGCTTCGGTTCTTTATTATCTTGATGGGCCCGCCGTTTCGGCGAACGCTCCCGGTTCATGCCGGGATCTTGACGTCCCGGTCACGTGAAGGTTCCGCCGATCAGCTTGCAAAACGCAATAGCCGATCGCGGCCCGGACGGTGCAAACCTTTGCATTCCGCCCGGTAAGCTACGGTCGTGTATAATTCGCGAGCAAACAATGCAGCCCGCCGGGCCGGCCGAGGAAATATCGCCCGAAATTGGCAAATTCGGCTTCCCCCCTGCCCCGTCCGCACGACAGGCTGAGGTGACAGACGGGGATCCGAGGTGCCGCCAGACGCGCCCGCCCTGCCTGCACCGGAACCAACAGGACGGCGCAAGTGCTTGATCAGAATACAGATTCAGTAGACGGAGAGGCCCCCCGAGCGCCTCTGGTAGACATCCGCAACCTGCGTGTTGCCTTCCAGACCCATGACGGGCCCGTGCTGGGCGTCGAGGACGTCAGTTTCCAGATCGCCCCCGGTGAATGCGTCTGCGTGGTGGGCGAAAGCGGCTCGGGCAAGTCGGTATCGTCGCTGTCGCTGATGCGGCTGGTGGAATTCGGCGGCGGAGAGATCGCCGGCGGCAAGCTGCTGTTCGACCGCGCCCGGGGCGACACGATCGACCTTGCGACCGCCGACAAGGACACGATGCGTCACATCCGCGGCAACGAGATCGGCATGATCTTCCAGGAGCCGATGACGACGCTGAACCCGGTCTTCACCGTCGGCCGCCAGCTGACCGAGGGGCTGCGCGTGCACAAGGGGCTGAACCGCGCGCAGGCCGATGAACGGGCGCTTGAGCTGCTGCGGATGGTGCGCATCAACGAACCCGAACGCCGCCTGCGCCAGTACCCGCACGAGCTGTCGGGGGGCATGCGCCAGCGGGTCGTGATCGCCATGGCCATGGCCTGCGAGCCGCGCCTGCTGATCTGCGACGAGCCGACGACCGCGCTCGACGTGACGATCCAGGCCGAGATCCTGTCGCTGATCAACCGGCTGAAGTCCGAGAAGGGCACCGCCGTCATGTTCATCACCCACGACATGTCGGTGGTGGCGCAGATGGCCGACCGCGTGGTGGTCATGTACCGCGGCAACAAGGTCGAGGAAGGCCCGGTCGAACAGATCTTCGCCGTGCCCCAGCACCCCTATACCAAGGCGCTTCTGGCGGCCGTGCCGCGCCTGGGCGAGATGCGCGGCAAGGATGCCCCCGAACCGATGCGCCTGCTGGCGCGCGACGGCACCGAGGTGGTCCATGCGCCCCGGGCGCCGAAGGCGGAGGCGGAACCGCCGGTGCTGCTGGACGTCAAGCACCTGACGACGCGGTTCCCGGTCAAGGGGGGTCTGATGCGCAAGACGATCTCGAACGTGCATGCGGTCGAGGACGTCAGCTTCCAGATCCGTCAGGGCCAGACCCTCAGCCTGGTGGGCGAATCGGGCTGCGGAAAATCCTCCTGCGGGCGGTCGATCCTGCGGCTGGTGCAGCCGACCTCGGGTCAGGTCTGGCTGGAAGGCAAGGACGTGATGACCTTCGACGAGGGCAAGATGCGGCGCGCACGGCGCGACATGCAGATGGTCTTCCAGGATCCCTTCGCCAGCCTGAACCCCCAGATGCGCCTGTTCGAACAGGTCGCGGAACCGCTGCGCAACTTCAACATCTGCGCGGGATCGGAACTGCAGGACCGGGTGGCGGGCCTGTTCGACCGGGTGGAACTGCCGCGCGGCTTCATGCGCCGCTACCCGCACGAGCTGTCGGGCGGCCAGCGCCAGCGCATCGCCATCGCCCGCGCCCTGGCCCTGAACCCAAAGCTGATCATCGCGGACGAGGCGGTCAGTGCCCTTGATGTCTCGGTGCAGGCGCAGGTGCTGAACCTGATGATGGAACTGCAGACCGACCTGGGCCTGTCGTTCCTGTTCATCAGCCACGACATGGCCGTGGTCGAGCGCGTCAGCCACCATGTCGGCGTCATGTACCTGGGCCGCATCGTCGAGATGGGCACCCGCCGCCAGATCTTTGAGACCCCGCGCCACCCCTATACCCGCGCGCTGCTGTCGGCGGTGCCGGTGGCCGATCCCGGGCAGCGCAAACTGGGCGGCGACGTGGAATACAAACCCATCCCCTCGCCCATCTTCCCGGTCGGCCATGACCCTGCCGCCTCGGTCTACACCCAGGTCGTGCCCGGTCACTACGTCCTGCAGGACTGATCCCGTTTCCAGAAAGCCAACTGAAATGCCCACCGAACTTTCCCCGCGAGAGGTCCTCGCGAAAATCGTCTCGTTCCCCTCTGTCAGCCATTCCACCAACGTGCCGCTGATGGACTGGGTGCAGGATTACCTTGGCCAGTGGGGCGTGACCTGCCATCGCGTCTACAACCCCGAGGGCGACAAGTGTAACCTTTACGCCAGCATCGGCCCCGCGGTCGAAGGCGGCGTGGTGCTGTCGGGCCATACCGATGTGGTGCCCGTCGATGGCCAGGACTGGACCAGCGATCCCTGGACCCTGACGGAACGTGACGGCAAGCTCTATGGCCGCGGCGCCTGCGACATGAAGGGGTTCGACGCCCTGGCCATCGCCGCCGCCGCCCGCGCCGCGCAAAGCGATCTGAAGCGCCCGCTGCAGATCGCGCTCTCTTATGACGAGGAGGTCGGCTGCACCGGCTGCGTCGGCATGGTCGAGGAAATGGCCGCCACCCTGCCGCGCGCCAGAGCCGTCATCGTGGGCGAACCCAGCCGCATGAAGGTCGTGACCGGTCACAAGGGCGGCGTCAATTTCCCCACCCGCATCATCGGCGTGCCGGTGCATTCCTCGCGCCAGCACGCGGGCGTCTCGGCCATCCACGAGGCGGGCCGCATCCTGAACTGGCTGAACCAGACCAATGCAGAGCTGATGACGACGCCGCCCGTTCCGATGGCCGCGATGTTCGATCCGCCCTTCACCACCGTCTCCGTCGGGCAGATCCATGGCGGCACGGCGCATAACATCACCGCCGGGGAATGCGTCTTCACCCTGGGCTTCCGCGTCGTCGCGGGCGAGGATCCCGACACCTGGCGGCAGCGCTACCTTGCCTGCGTGGCCGAGGTCGAGGCCGGCATGAAGGCCGTGTCCCCCGACGCCGCAATCGAGGTCCAGGACGGCTTCTCCGTCCCCGCCCTGACCCCTGAAACCGATGGCGCCGCCGAGGCGCTGGCCCGCGGCCTGACGGGCGACAACTCGACCAACGTGGTCAGCTACGGTACCGAGGCCGGGCATTTCCAGATCCACGGCTATTCGGCGGTGGTCTGCGGCCCCGGCGACATTGCCCAGGCCCATACGCCTGACGAATTCATCGAGGTCTCGGAATTCGACGCCGGCTGGGCCTTCATGGAAAAGCTGCTGGTGCAGCTGGCCGCCTGATCCCCCCCTTTCAAGACACCTCCCGGAGCCCCCATGCCCGTCAAGAACCGCTTTGCCGAACTGCTGCCCGAGATCACCGCCTGGCGGCACGATTTCCATGAACATCCCGAACTGCTCTACCAGGAGGTCCGCACTGCGGCGCGCGTCGCCGAACTGCTGCGCAGCTTCGGTGTCGACGAGGTCCACGAGGGCTTTGGCCGCACCGGCGTGGTGGGCGTGATCGAGGGCCGTGCCGCCCCCGGCGCGGGCCCCAAGGTCATCGGCCTGCGCGCCGACATGGACGCCCTGCCCCTGACCGAGATCACCGGCAAGCCCCATGCCTCGAAGACGCCGGGCGTGATGCATGCCTGCGGCCATGACGGCCATACCGCGATGCTGCTGGGGGCTGCGAAATACCTCTCCGAGACGCGCAACTTTGCTGGAAAGGTGGTGCTGATCTTCCAGCCCGCCGAGGAAGGCGGCGCCGGGGCCAAGGCGATGATCGACGATGGCCTGTTCGACCGTTTCGCCATCGAAGAGGTCTACGGCCTGCACAACCACCCCGGCCTGCCGGTCGGCCAATATGCCACGCGCCCGGGGCCGATCATGGCGGCGGCCGACACCTTCGGGATCACCATCACCGGCCGGGGCGGCCATGCGGCGCGCCCGCATGACTGCATCGACCCGATGCTGATCGCGGCGCAGATCATCCAGGCACTGCAGGGGATCGTATCGCGCACGGTGAACCCGCGGGATTCGGCCGTGTTGTCGGTCTGTACCTGCCAGACCGACAGCCCCGCCACCAACGTGATCCCGCAGGTGGTGACGCTGGGCGGCACGGTGCGCACCATGTCGCCTGCCCTGCGCGACCAGGTGCAGGCGCGCCTGACCACCATCGCCACCGCCATCGCCGAAGCCAGCGGCGCCCGCATCGCCATCGACTACAACCGCGGCTATCCGGTGACGATGAACGATCCCGCCGCCACCGAACACGCCATTGCCGTGGCCCGCGACCATGCCGGCCCGGGTGGCGTCGAAACCGCCGTCGAGCCGATGATGGGCGCCGAGGATTTCTCGTACTACGGCGAGAAGGTCCCGGCCTCGTTCATCTTCCTGGGCAATGGCGATACCGCCGGGCTGCATTCGCCGGAATATGATTTCGACGACGAGGCGATCCCCTATGGCTCGGGCTGGCTGGCCGGTCTGGCCGAGTCCCGGATGCCGGTGCCCGCCTGACATGACCTGATGGGGCGCGGCGCGGGTCGGGCCCCCAGGTCCCGGCCCGACGCCTTGGCGCAGGCCCGGATGCCGGTGCGCCTGACCTGACGGGACCCGGGGCGCGGGCCCGATGGCTTGGGACAGGCCCGACGCAGCCTCCTGCGGCCGGGGGCGCCTGACCGGCCGCGACGGGCCGAAGCTGCGCACAGACCCGATGGGACACGGCCGTCGGCAGCATGTTTGCCCGCCGGCGGTCTTTGGGCGCCCTGGTCTGATGCTGGCAAGCGCGGGCAGCCGAACCGGGACATCGTTCCGCGCGATGTCAGGACATCCGGCCTAGCGCCCGGCCGATCCCGCCACGTCCGACAGGCCGGGATCCCGGGCGCGGCATCGCCTGCCGGGCCCGCGACACCCCGATCCCGAAGCCCCGCCCGGTGGCGGGCCGCATCGCGCCATCCACCGGACCGGACAGGCCCGAGGGGACGCTCGCGGGGCAAAGGCAGGCCCGCAGCGTCGTCCTTTGGGCCACTGAGCCCTGTTCCACAAGGGGGCCGGGCGCGCGCCCCTTGACCGCGCATGTCCCGGTGCTGACCTTCCCGACCATACCCGTTGCCCCCGCCTTCTGGCCATATCCCGCAGTCGCAGCTGTGCCTGAAGGCGCCTTGGATCCTTTGATCCCGTTGTCTGCCCGCCCCTTACCCGGCGCGGAAATCGCCGCTGCGGATGCCGTGCTTGGCCAGCTTGTCGTAGAAGGTCTTGCGCGGGATCTGCAGCCGCGCCATCGCCTCGGTCGCATTGCCGCCCGCCTGGCGCAGGGCGTTGCGCAGCAGCGCCGCCTCGTAGCGCCCGACCAGTTCCGACAGCGAAGCCCCCTGGCCCGCCTCTTCCGGCATCGCTTCCAGCCCCAGGCAGAAGGCCTCGGCATATTGCTCCAGCTCGCGCAGGTTGCCGGGCCAGTCGTGGGTGTCCAGATGCGCCTGGTCGACCTCGGTCAGGGGCGGCGCACGGCGGCCGGTGCGCTCGGCAAAGCGCTGGATGAAATGGCGGAACAGCAGCGGCACGTCCTCGCGGCGGGCGCGCAGCGGCGGCAGGGTCAGCGTCAGCCCCGACAAGCGATAGTAAAGATCGGCGCGGAACCGTCCGGCCGCGACCTCGGTCGCGAGATCCGTGCGCGACGAGGCGATCACCCACAGATCCACCGGCCGCGGCCCGGCGGCGCCGGTGGGCCAGACCGAGCCCGTTTCGATCACCTCCAGCATCCGCGCCTGCAGGCCCTCGGGCAGGCTCTCGATCCCGGCGAGGTACAGCATCCCGCGCGAGGCGCTTTCGATGCGGCCGTAGCTGCGCAGATGCGGGCCGCCGCTGGCGACGCTGCCCAGATATTCCGCGTCAAAGCGTTCCGGCGCGATGGCGGCGCAGTTCACCGTCACGAAGGGCCGCGCCCTGCGGGGCGAGATCGAGTGGATATGGCGTGCCAGGCGTTCCTTGCCGACGCCCGCCTCGCCCAGAAACAGCGCGTTGATCCCGGCACCGGCGATGTGGTCGGCGGTTTCGCGCATGTGGCGGATGGCGGGGCTTTGGCCGACCAGCCCGTCGACGGGTAGCGGCGCCTCGGCCTGGGCGGCGCGCAGGCGGCGGTTTTCCAGCACCAGCCTGCGGGCCGCCAGGGCGCGGCGCAACACGGCCTCCAGCGGGCCGCGGCTGACCGGCTTGGTCAGGAAATCATAGACCCCGTCATGCAGCGCCTGCACCGCCATTTCCACGTCGCCATGGCCGGTCAGCAGGATCACCGGCAGGTCCGGGTCGATGGCGCGGATGCGCGCCGCCAGTTCCAGCCCGTCGATCCCCGGCATCCGCACGTCCGACAGCACCACCCCCGGCCAGTCGGGCCCAAGCCCCTGCAGCGCCTCGGCCGAGACGGCGAAGGGTTCGGGCGTGAACCCCGCCAGCCGCAGCCCCTGCACCTGGGCGGCCAGCAGCGGCGCGTCGTCCTCGACCAGGCGGACAAGCTCGGTCATGCGTCTCTCCATCGTTTCAGGGTCAGGCGGAAGCGCGCGCCCGGCAGGTCGGGGTGGGGATCGGGGCGCAGATCGCCGCCGAAATCGCGCATGATGCCCTGGCAGATCACCAACCCCAGCCCCAGCCCGGTGGCCTTGGTGGTCTGGAAGGGGGTGAAGGGCGCCTGCGCCACCTGCGGTGCCAGCCCCGGGCCATTGTCGGAAATCCACAGCCGCACGTGATCCTCGGCCACCTCCAGCCGCATGTGGATGCGCCCGTCGGGACGGCCCGCCAGCGCCTCCTGGGCGTTCTGCACCAGGTTCACCAGCACCTGTTCCAGCCGCACGGTTTCCGCCACCACCCGCAGATCGGCGGGGATCACGTCGGATCGGACCTCGACCGCCTCGCTGGCGCGGCGGCTGGCCGCCAGTCGCAGCGAGGCCTGCCAGGCCTCGGCCAGCGACACCGCCCCCTGCACGCCGCGCGCCTTGCGGGCAAAGCCCTTCAGATCCGAGGTGATGGTCTCGATCCGATGCGACATCTCGACGATCTGGCGCAGGTTCTCCTGCACGGGGGCGGCATCGCCCGGCAGCAGGTCCTGGCCGTATTCCGCCAGCAGCCGGATCGTCGACAGGGGCTGGTTGATCTCGTGCGCCACCCCGGCCGAGATCTGCCCCAGCGAAGCCAGCTTGTTGGCCTGCACCAGCGCCGCCTGCATGCCGGCAAGCTGCGCCTCGGCCTCTTCGCGTTCATGGATCTGCCGGGACAGGGCGCGGGTGCGGGTGGCAACGGCGCGTTCCAGCCGGACGCGGTAGCGCGCGGCCTCGCTCTGACGGCGGCGGATCGTCTGGGCCAGCAGCATCCCGCCCGCCAGCAGCAGCGCCACCAGCGTCACCGCCAGGGCTGCGGGCACATAGACCGGCGCCCGCTGCATCCGCAAGTCCAGCCGCCAGTCCGAGCGCGGCACCGGCAGGCTGACCGTCCACCGCCCCGCCGCGGGGGCATGATGAAAGCGCAGTGCCGCATCCGAGGTCAGCGTCACGAAACCCAGCGGATCGGTCACCCAGGCCGGACGGGCAGACGCCCGCCAGTTGGCCTCCAGATCATCGAACTCCAGCTTGACGACGACAACGCCCAGCGGCGCTGCGGCGGTGCCGATGCGCCGCGACAGGTAAAGCCCGGGCCGATGGCTGACCGAGCCAAGCGCATATTCCCGCCCCTCGCCGGTGCGCACCGCATCCCCGACATAGGCGCGAAAGCCATAGTCGCTGCCGACAAAGCTGCTGTCCTCGTTCCAGTTCGAGGCCGAGGTCGCCCGCCCCGCCGCATCGGTGACGTAAAGCACGCTGGCGCCGATGTCGGTATTCAGCGCCTCCAGCCGCTGCGACAGCGCCAGATGGGCGGCGGCCGAAGGATGCGCCTGCGCCGCCACCACCTGCGGATCGCTGGCCAGCACCGCCCCCACCGCCTGCTGGCGCGACAGTTCCGAGGCGATCGCCAGCACCCGGGCGCGGCCGTCGATCAGCGCCGCCTTGCGCTGGCCCGCAAGCGCCAGGTCGAAGGCCAGCAGCCAGACCAGACCCAGCACGGCCAGCGCAGCCGCCAGGGGCAGCAACCATCGGGGCAGGCGGGACTCGACAAGGGGCAGGCGCATGGCAGCGGTCCGGGTTCCAGGGTGTTTCGGTTCCCACACTAGCAGAAATATATCTGTGTGGAAATCGAAACACATTTCCACCCCCTCGCTGACAAATCATCAGTGAAATCGGTAATTTGCCAGATTTGTCATCGAATTGGCATGAAACCGCAGGGCTTTCTATCCTGTGCGCAATCTTCAGCCTGTGGAGGAGCAGATGCACTTCGAACCCGGCGCGGCCGCTGCGCGCAAGCCCATTCCCTTCTACCGTCACCTTTATGTCCAGGTGCTGGTGGCGATCACCATCGGCGCCCTTCTGGGGCATTTCTATCCGCAGACCGGCGAGGCGATGAAGCCGCTGGGCGATGCCTTCATCAAGCTGGTGAAGATGATCATCGCGCCGGTGATCTTCCTGACCATCGTCACCGGCCTTGCGGGCATGGGCAACCTCAAGCAGGTGGGCTCGGTCGCGGCCAAGGCCTTCGGCTACTTCCTGTTCTTCTCGACGCTGGCGCTGATCATCGGCATGATCATTGCCAACGTGGTGCAGCCCGGCGCGGGGATGCATATCGACCCGGCCTCGCTGAACAGCGACGCCGTCGCCAGCTATGCCTCGAAGGCGCATGAGACCTCGCTGCAGGGCTTCCTGATGGGGATCATCCCGACGACGATCTTCTCGGCCTTCACCGATGGCAACATCCTGCAGGTGCTGTTCGTGGCGATCCTGTTCGGCGTCTCGTGCATCCTGGTGGGTGATCACGCCGCCCCCGTCGTCAACTTCTGCGAAAAGACCTCGATCATCATGTTCCGCCTGGTGGCGATCCTGATGAAAGCCGCACCGATCGGGGCCTTCGGCGCCTTCGCCTTCACCATCGGCAAATACGGCATCGGTTCGATCGCCAACCTGGCGATGCTGGTGGGCACCTTCTACCTGACCGCGCTGATCTTCGTGCTGGGCGTGCTTGGCATCGTCGGTAAGCTCTGCGGTTTCTCGATCCTCAAGCTGATCAGCTACCTCAAGGCGGAACTGCTGCTGGTGCTGGGCACGTCCTCCTCGGAATCCGCGCTGCCCGCGCTCATGCAGAAGATGGAGCGCGCCGGCTGCCCCCGTCCCGTCGTGGGTCTGGTCGTGCCGACCGGCTATTCGTTCAACCTTGATGGCACCAACATCTACATGACGCTGGCCGCGCTCTTCATCGCGCAGTCGATGGACATCCACATCGGGCTGGGCGACCAGATCCTGCTGCTGCTGGTGGCGATGCTGTCGTCGAAAGGCGCGGCAGGCGTGACGGGTGCGGGCTTCATCACCCTGGCCGCGACGCTTTCGGTGGTCCCCACCGTTCCCGTCGCCGGCATGGCGCTGATCCTGGGCGTCGACCGCTTCATGTCGGAATGCCGCTCGCTGACGAATTTCATCGGCAATGCCGTGGCCACGATCGTGGTCAGCAAGTGGGAAGGCAAGCTGGACCACGAACAGCTGACCCGGGCGCTGAACGGCGAACTGCCGCCCGTTGGCGTGGAACCGGCGATGAAACCGGCGGAATGATCCGCCCCCCAAGATGACAAAGGCCCGCAGCACCCGCTGCGGGCCTTTTGCATTCAGGGACCCCGCTTGGGGCGCGGGGCGCGTGGTGCGCGGGCACCGCGCACCAGCGTCGCGGGGCCCTCGACGGGCCCGGCGACGCTCCCCGCCACAAGCGCTTACAGGATCGACTGGCCCGTCGCCGCCCAGTCCTTCGCGAACTGCTCCAGCCCCTTGTCGGTCAGCGGATGCGCGGCCAGGCCCTTGATCACCTTCGCCGGGATCGTCGCCACGTCGGCGCCCGCCAGCGCCGCCTCCTTCACATGGTTCGCCGTGCGCACCGAAGCCGCCAGGATCTCGGTTGCGAAGGCGTAATTGTCGTAGATCTCGCGGATCTCGCGGATCAGCTCCATGCCGTCCAGGTTGATGTCGTCCAGCCGCCCGACAAAGGGGCTGATGAACGAAGCCCCCGCCTTCGCCGCCAGCAGCGCCTGGTTGGCCGAGAAGCACAGCGTCACGTTCGTCGCGATCCCCTTGCCCGAGAAATGCCGGCACGCCTTCAGCCCGTCCAGCGTCAGCGGCAGCTTGATGACCACATTGTCCGCGATCTGCGCCAGGCTCTCGCCCTCGGCGATCATCGCGCCCGCCTCCATCGCCGCCACCTCGGCCGAAACCGGCCCCTCGACCACCTCGCAGATCTCGGCGATCACCTCGCGGAAATCGCGGCCCGATTTCGCGATCAGCGTCGGATTGGTGGTCACGCCATCCAGCAGACCGTAATCGTTCAGCTCGCGGATCTCGGCCACGATGGCGGTATCGACAAAGAATTTCATCTCGTTCTCCTGAAAAGGGCTTGGGGGAAAGGCAACGGCCCCCGAAGGGGCCGCGTGGATCACACCGAAAGGAAACCGCCGTCCACCGGCAGCACCGCGCCGGTGATCATGCGCGCCTCCTGCGACAGCAGCATGGCGATGCTGTCGGCGACCTCGTCCGCTTCGGCAAAGCGGTTCATCGGGTGGCGCACCATCATCGGCTGGGATTTCACCGGATCCGACCAGGCCTCGGCCGCCAGTTCCGTCAGGGTGATCGTCGGCGCCACGCAGTTCACCCGAATGCCATGAGGCCCGAATTCCTTCGCCATGACGCGGCTTGCGCCCTCCAGCCCCGCCTTCGAGGCCGCATAGCACAGGTGTTCGGTGAAGCCGCGATGCCCGGCAATCGAAGTGATGTTGACGATGGCGCCGCCGCCGCCCGCCGCCACCCGCGCCCGGGCGAACTCCTGGCAGGTGATCAGGGCGGCGCGCAGGTTGATGCCCAGCACCGCCTCATAGCTGGCCTCGGTCACGTCAAAGCTGCTCTCAAGGATGTTGATCCCGGCCGAGTTGATCAGGAAGTCGGCAGGCCCCGCCTCGGCCATGGCGGCGCGGGTGGCGGCGGGATCCTGCAGATCCACCGCGATCGAGCGCCCGCCGATCTCGGCGCGCAGGGTTTCTAGGTCGGCGGCGGTGCGGGTCATGGCGATGACCTCGGCGCCGCGGGCGGCCATGGCAAGGGCACAGGCACGCCCGATCCCCTTGCCCGCGCCGGTGATGATGACGGATTTTCCGGAAAACTGCATTGTGCCTCTCTCAGGCCAGGTGATGTTTGACGCGGGCGATCAGACCCGCGGCGGTGATGCCGAATTCGGCGTAAAGTCGTTCGGCCGGGGCCGAGGCGCCAAAGCCGCGAAGGCCCAGCACGTCGTCCTCGGACGCGACATAGCGGGTCCAGCCGAAGGTCCCGGCGGCCTCGATGGCGACGCGGGGGGCGCTGCCCAGAACGGCTGTGCGATAGGCGGCGGGCTGGGCTTCGAACAGCTCCCAGCAGGGCATCGAGACGACGGCGGCGTGAATGCCCTGAGCCGCCAGCGCCTCTGCCGCCTCGACCGCGATGGCGACCTCGGTGCCGGTGGCAAGGATCGTCGCGTCGCGGGGGGCGTCGGTCTCGCGGATGACATAGGCGCCCTTGGCGGAAAGGTTTTCGGCCCCCGGCCCCCGCAGCTGCGGCACCGCCTGACGCGACAGCGCCAGCAGCGAGGGCGTCTTGCGCGTGCGCAGCGCGATCTCCCAGCATTCCAGCGCCTCGACCGCATCGGCGGGGCGCATGACGTTGAGGTTGGGCATGGCCCGCAGCGAGGCCAGGTGTTCGACCGGCTGGTGGGTGGGCCCGTCTTCCCCCAGCCCGATGGAATCGTGGGTCATCACATAGACCACGCCCACCCCCATCAGCGCCGACAGCCGGATGGCGTTGCGCGCATAGTCCGAGAACACCAGGAAGGTGCCGCCATAGGGGATCAGCCCGCCATGGCAGGCGATGCCGTTCATCGCCGCCGCCATGCCGAATTCCCGCACGCCGTAAGAGACATAGCGCCCACCATAGGCGCCGGGCTGGAAATCGCTGTCGACCGCCGGCACCCGCGTCAGGTTCGATCCGGTCAGGTCGGCGGAACCGCCGATCATCTCGGGGCAGGCTGCGGTCAGGGGGGCAAGGGCCAGCTGGCTGGCCTTGCGGGTGGCAACGCTCTGCGGCGCCTCGAACAGCGCCTGCCGGGCCTCTGCCACGGCGGCGTCGAACCCTGCGGGCAGATCGCCTGCCATGCGGCGGGTGAATTCGCCCCCCTTGTCCGAGGCCGCAAGCCGCCCCTGCCATGCGATGCGATCCGCCTGCGCGCGGATGCCCGCCGCGCGCCATTCGGCCAGCAGATCGGCGGGGATGGTGAAATCCTGCGGCCCCAGCCCAAGCGCCTCGCGCGCCATGGCACGTTCCGCGTCGCCCAGGGGCGAGCCATGCACGCCCGCCGTCCCCGCCTTGTGCGGCGCCCCCAGCCCGATCACCGTGCGCATGCGGATCAGCACCGGGCGGTCGATCCCCTTGGCCTGCGCGATGGCCGCATCAACCTGCGCCACCGAATGACCGTCGCAGGACAGCACCGCCCAGCCCGCGGCCTCGAACCGGCCGGTCACGTCCTCGGTGAAGGCCTTCGAGGTCGGCCCGTCGATGGAAATCCCGTTGTCGTCATAAAGCACCGTCAGCCGGTCCAGCCGCAGGTGTCCGGCGAGCGAAATCGCCTCCTGGCTGATCCCCTCCATCAGGCAGCCGTCACCGGCAAAGACCCAGGTGCGGTGGTCCACCAGCTCATCGCCGAATTCGGCATTCAGCTTGCGTTCGGCCAGCGCCATGCCCACGGCAGATGCGAGGCCCTGCCCCAGCGGGCCGGTGGTGACCTCGATCCCCTTGGCGTGGCCGTATTCCGGGTGGCCTGCGGTCTTTGCCCCCCACTGGCGAAAATTCTTCAGCTGTTCCAGCGGCATGTCCTGATAGCCCGAAAGGTGCAGCAGCGCATAGAGCAGCATGGAGCCATGCCCGTTCGACAGCACGAAGCGGTCTCGGTCGGGCCAGTCGGGGCTGGAAGCATCGAACTTCAGATGCCGCATCCACAGGGCGGTTGCGGCCTCGGCCATGCCCATGGGGGCGCCGGGATGGCCGGAATTGGCGGCCTCGACCCCGTCAATGGCCAGCCCGCGCAGGCAGTTCGCCAGGGCAAAGGCATGGGCATCCTCGCGGGCCGTGGCGAGGGCGGTGGAAATCACGTTCATGTGGTAACCTTCTCGAGGGCGTGGCGGATGTCCCGCGCGGTGGATTGCAGCGCCAGGAAGGCGCGGTAACGGGCGTCATGCAGCGCCTTCAGCCCCGTGTCGGGCTGGCACAGGGTGGCGACGCGCGACAGGGCGGGCATGGCGGCGGGCAGGTCCGGGAAGGCCCCCGCCGCCACCGCCCCCAGCATGGCCGAGCCCAGCAGCACCGGTTCCTCGCAGGCCGTGACCTCGACCGGGAGGCCCGTGGCATCAGCCAGGATCTGGCGGGTCAGCGGATGCGCCCCCGCCCCCCCCGAGACCGAGATGGTGCGAATGGGCGCGCCATGGGCGGATTGCGTCTCGATGATCTGGCGCAGGCCGTAGCCCAGCCCGCAGACCCCGGCGACATAGAGCGCGACAAGGCTGTCGGTGCCTTCCTCCATCCCCTGCCCCGCGATCACGGCGCGGGCATGGGGATCGGCGAAGGGGGCGCGGTTGCCCAGAAATTCCGGCACCACATGCAGATGATCGGCCAGCCGCACGGCGGCCGAGGCGCTGCCCGCCCGCGCCAGCGCGCGATCTGCCAGATAGGGGACCAGCCCCTTGTCGCCCGCCGCTTCGGTGGCCGCGGCAGTGGCGGGGTGCAGCTGCACCAGTTGCGCGATGGCGGCACCGGCGGCGGACTGGCCGCCCTCGTTCAGCCACATGCCGGGGACCATGGCGGAATAGTAGGGCCCCCAGACGCCCGGCACGAAGGCGGGTTCGGCGGTGGTCGTCATGGTGCAGGAGGAGGTGCCGAAGACATAGCCGAGGCAGGCCGTGGCATCCTCGGCGCCGCCCTTGGCCGCGACCGTGCCGATGCCGCCCGCATGGGCGTCGATCAGCCCGGCGGCAACGGCGGTGCCGGGGCGCAGACCCATGGCAAGGGCGGCCGCTTCGGTCAGCCCCTGGCCGAGGGCGGTTCCCGGATGCACCACCCTTGCCCCGATGCGCGCAAAGCCCTGATCCGCCAGATCCCCCAGCCCGATGGCGTGGAAATACGCCGGATCCCAGCGATCCTCATGGGCAAGGTAGGTCCATTTGCAGGTGACGGTGCAGGACGAGCGCTCCGTGGCGCCGGTGGCCTTCCAGGTCAGAAAATCGGTCAGGTCGAAGAAATGCTGCGCACTGTCATAGACCTCGGGGCGGTTTTCCTTCAGCCACAGCAGCTTGGGCGTTTCCATCTCGGGCGAGATCACGCCGCCCACGTATTTCAGCACGTCATGGGATCCGGCGTTGATCCGCGCCGCCTGATCCAGCGCGCGGTGGTCCATCCAGACGATGATGTCGCGTTCGGGATGGTCGGGTTCGCCCACCGGCAGGCCGCCTTCGGGCCCCTGCACCACCAGCGAACAGGTGGCGTCAAAGCCGATCCCGGTGATGGAGCCGGGCGCCACGCCCGATCCCCGCACGGCGTCCGAGACGCTCTCGCAGACGGCGTTCCAGACCTGGGTGCTGGATTGCTCGACATGGCCGGCGTCGGTGCGGTGCAGGGTGAGGGGGCGTTTCGCGGTGGCCAGCAGCTGGCCGGTGGCATCGAAGACACCCGCACGGGCCGATCCCGTGCCGACATCCACGCCGATGAAATGCTGGGACATGGGACTTCCTTTGGGGCGTTGGGGCTGCGGGGGGATGGCCCCCCGCAGCGGGGATCACATACGGGCGAAGGCGGTGGGCAGGACCACCAGATCGCGCACCGTCACCTGACGGCGGCGGGTCAGCATGAATTCGACCGCCTCGGCGACCTCTTCGGCATCCATCAGGGCGCCTTCTTCCTTGGCCTTGCGCAGGTTTTCCTCGGGCCAGTCGGCCAGCAGGGCGCTGATCACCGGACCCGGCGACACCTGCGCCACGCGCACGCCATAGGGGATCATCTGCCGCCGCACGCCCTGCACGAAGCTGGTGATCGCCCATTTCGAGGCCGAATAGACCGGCTCCCATTCCGCGGGGAAGTGACCCGAGATCGAGCAGGTGACGATGATGTCGCCGCTCTTGCGGTCCATCATGTGGGGCACGACGGCCTGGATGTTCTTGATCGCCGCATTGACGTTGAGGTTCAGCATCCGGTCGATCGTGTCGGCATCGGTGTCCCACAGGTCACCGCCGATATAGGTGCCGGCGTTGCAGTACAGGATGTCGACATGGCCGACCTTCTCCAGCACCTCGGGGACCATGGCCTTGCAGCTATCGGGGTCCAGCAGGTTGGTGACCTGGGGGATGGCCTTCTCGCCCAGCTCGGCGGTCAGGGCCGCCAGGGCGGCCTCGTTCCAGTCAGCCATGACCACGGTCACACCATTGCCCAGAAGCATCTTGGTGGTGGCCAGCCCGATGCCCGAGGCCGCGCCGGTGACGACGGCAATCTTGCCTTCCAGCGATTGAGACATGCATGTTCTCCAAAGGATTTCAAAGGGGAAAGAATTGATGCGCGCGCCCCGAAGCGGGAGGGCGGGGGCGCGCGCCAAGGATCACCATTCGCGGCCGATGTAGATCGCCAGCAGGATGATGGCGCCCTTGATGACGTCCTGAAGATAGGGGTTGATGCCCATCAGGTTCAGACCGTTGTTGAGGATCCCCAGCAGGATCGCCCCGATCAGCGTGCCCAGGATCAACCCGCGGCCACCGGCAATCGCGGTGCCGCCCAGCACGACGGCGGCGATGGCATCCAGCTCGAACCCCACGCCCGCATTGGGCTGGCCCGACATCAGGCGGCCGGTCAGGATGATCGCCGCGAAGGCCGAGGTCAGCCCCGAGATGCCGTAGACCGCCAGCTTGACCCGCTGGGTCTTCACGCCCGACAGCTTTGCCGCCAGTTCATTGCCGCCGATCGCATAGACATGGCGGCCGAAGGGCGTGCGCTGCAGCAGCACCCAGGCCAGGGCATAGATCACGAACATGATGATGACGGGCACCGGGATGATGCCGATGCGGCCGATCCCGAACCACGAGATCCATGACGGCAGCCCCGAGATCGGGTAGCCGCCCGAATACAGCAGGCCAAAGCCGCGCGCCATGCCCATGGTCGCCAGCGTCACGATGATCGCGGGCATCCGCCCCCAGGCCACCAGCGCGCCGTTGAACAGCCCCAGCAGCACGCCGATCACCAGCCCCGCCAGCAGCCCGACAAAGCCCGGCATCCCGAAGTTGACCATCAGCCCCGCCGCAATCGTGCCCGCCAGCGCCATCACCGCGCCCACCGACAGGTCGATGCCGCCGGTCAGGATCACGAAGGTCATGCCGACCGCGATGATGCCGACGATCGACACCTGCCGCAGCACGTTCAGGATGTTGTTGACGGAAAAGAAGTTGTCCGAGGCAAAGCCCATCAGGACCGAAACAACGATCAGCCCGACCAGCGGCAGCGCCAGCGGCGATTTCAGCATCCCCGCGACGGAAAATCCCGTGCTGCGGTTCTGCGACGGTGCGGTGTTGGCATCATGCGACATTCTGGACCCTCCCGGTCGTGGCATGGGTCATGATCTGCTCCGAGGTGATCTGCTCGCCCTCGACCGTCGCGACGATCCCGCCCGAGCGGAAGACGCAGACGCGGTCCGACATGCCGATGACTTCGGGCAGTTCGGAGGAAATCATGATGATGGAATAGCCCTGGGCGGTGAATTCGCGCATCAGGGCGTAGATCTCGGCCTTGGCACCGACGTCGATGCCGCGGGTGGGCTCGTCGAAGATCAGCACCTTCATCTGGTGGTTCAGCCAGCGCGCGATCACCACCTTCTGCTGGTTGCCGCCCGACAGCGTGTCGACGCGCGCATGGGGCCCCTGGGCCTTGACGCGGACCTTGCGCATCGCCTCTTCGGTGGCGGCCAGTTCCTGCTTCATGTCGATGAACCAGTGGTTCTTGCGGTACTTGCCGTAATTGTTGATCGAGATGTTCTGCAGGATCGGGAAGCTGGTGATCAGCCCCTGTTCCTTGCGGCTTTCGGGCAGCAGGCCGATGCCGTGCATCAGCCCGTCGGCCGGTTCGCGAAAGCGCGTCTCGGCGCCGTCGACCAGCACCTTGCAGCGCGCTGCCGGATAGGCGCCCAGCATCGCCAGCGCGGTTTCCGTGCGCCCCGATCCGACGAGGCCCGCAAAGCCCAGGATCTCGCCCGCGCGCAGGCGGAAGGACGACACCGGGCCGCCCTTGCGCAGCTGGACTTCCTCGCAATGCAGCACCACTGGGGCATCGGCGGGGATCGCGGGCTTGTCGGGAAAGCTGTTCTCGATCCGGCGGCCCACCATCATCTCGACCAGGCGGTCGGTGTCGGTGTCCTTGACCGCGCAATCGCCGATGAATTCGCCGTCGCGCAGCACGGTGATGCGGTCGCAGATCTCGAAGATCTCGTCCAGGTGGTGCGAGATGAAGACGACCGCCACACCCTTGGAACGCAGCTGGCGCATCACCTTGAAAAGATGCTCGACCTCCGAGGGGGTCAGGGTCGCGGTGGGTTCGTCCAGGATCAGGATCCGCGCGTCCAATGACAGCGCCTTGGCGATCTCGACGAACTGCTGTTCGGCGACCGACAGGCGGCTGACCGGCACGTCCAGCGGCAGATCCACATCCAGCAGCGCAAGGATTTCCCGGGCCCGCGCAGCCATGGCGCGGCGGTCCAGCAGACCAAGGCGCGTCTTCATCTCGCGCGCCAGGAACATGTTTTCCACCGCCGTCAGGTAGGGGATCAGGCTGAATTCCTGGAAGACGATGCCGATGCCCGCGGCGATGGCGGCATCGTAATCGGCGAAATGGCAGGGCTTGCCGTCCAGGACGATCTGACCGGCGGTGGGCTGAAGAATGCCGCTGAGGATCTTCATCAGCGTCGACTTGCCGGCGCCGTTCTCGCCCAGAAGGGCGTGGACCTCGCCGCCGCGGATGCTCAGGTTCACCCCGTGCAGGACCTCGATCTTGCCGAAGCTCTTGCGGATCCCTTGCAGTTCCAGCATCGCGTGCTCCTCGTTGAAGGAAGGGGAAGGCCGCCCCCGGAGGGATCCGGGGACGGCGGCGGGCTTACCAGCTGAAGCCTTCGGCGTTCTTCTGGTCCACGACCTCGACGTCGATCGGGACCTCTTTCGGCACCACCTGCGCGCCCCAGTATTTGGCCAGTGCAATGCCCAGGCCCACGCGGACCTGATCGCGCGGGAATTGCGCGGTGGTCTCGATGAAGGGGGTGCCCTTGGCGATGGCATCAACCGCTTCGGGGGCGCCGTCGACCGAGGTCAGCTTGATGTCCTTGCCCGAGCCCTGGATGGCGGCGAGCGCGCCCATCGCACCGCCGTCGTTGACCGAGAAGAGGCCGGCGAGGTTCGGATGCGACTGGATCATGTTCTCGACCACGCCCATGGCGACGGACCGGTCCTGACGGCCGTTCTGGGTATCGACCAGCTTGATGTCGCTATATTCGGCCAGGGCTTCCTTGCAGCCCTCGACGCGCTGCAGGATCGGCACGACGGGGATGCCGTCCAGGATCGCGACCTCGCCCTTGCCACCCAAGGAGTCGGCCAGGTACTTGCACGACTTGTAGCCCGCGTCCTTGTTCTTCGATCCCACGAAGCTGTCGACGGGGCCGTTGGCATTGGCATCCACCGCCACCACGATCACGCCCTGCTGCTTGGCCATGGTCACGGCGCTTTCGATGCCGGCGCTGTCGGTGGGGTTCAGCAGCAGGATCTTGATGTTCTGCTGCAGCATGTCCTCGACATCCGAGATCTGCTTGGCCACGTCATGGCCCGCATCGGTAAAGACCACATCGGCGCCGATGCTGGCGGCGGCCTGTTGCAGCGCCTCTTTCATCGAGACGAAATAGGGGTTGTTCAGCTCCTGGAACGTCATGCCGATCTTTAGCTTGTCGGCGGCGAAGGCCGGGCTGGTGGCGGCAAGCGCAAGGGCTGCGGCCGAGGCCGCGCAAAGCAGTTTCTTCATGGTGTCAGTCCTCCCTGGGATGCGACGGGCAAGGCCCGTCCTGTTCCGGACGACGGGGGTCATCCGAATTCGTGAAAAAGCGATGTGGTGACGGCTACTTGGCGGCGGCGAACGCCCCGTTGGCAGCGAAGGTCGCCCGGAATTGCGAGGGCGACATTCCTTTCAGTTTCAGGAAATGGCGGTTGAAGTTGGACAGGTTGGAAAAGCCGACGTCGAAACAGATGTCGGCCACGCGGGCCTCGGGGTGGGTCAGCAGGATCTGGCAGGCCAGATCCACCCGAAGCTGGTTCTTGTAGCGCACCAGGGTCGATCCGGTGTGCCGCTTGAACGCCCGCGAAAAGGCCGAGGGGCTTTGGCCCACCAGGTCCGCCAGCTCGCGTTCGTCGATGTCTTCCGAGAGGTGTTCGCGCAGATGGGCGATGGCGCGGTTGACGCCGCTCTGGTTGATCTCCTGCAGGTCCAGCTCATAGCTGAGGCTGGCCAGGACCTCGGGGTCGGGAGCCAGCGACAGGATGTCGAGGACCTCCCAGAACAGCGCCAGCCGCTTCAGGCCGCGGGCCTCGACCAGGGCGCGCATCAGCGGTTCCACCGCGCGGCTGGTGGCGGCATCGAACAGCAGGCCACGGTGGCTGCGTTCCAGAAGCGGGCGCACCAGCTCCATCTCGGGCATGGTTTCCAGCGCGTCGGCGATGAAGCATTCGGGGAACTGGATCACGAAAGAGCGCGCCGGAACCACCTGCCCGGGGGCGATGTCGGAAATCCAGTTCTGCGGCAGGTTCGGCCCGGTCATGATCAGCTGGCCGGGGCCGAATTCGCCGATGTGGTCGCCGATGTAGAAGGTGCCGTGGGTGTCCACCACCAGGTGGATCTCGTATTCGGGGTGATAATGCCAGCGCACGGTCCGGAACGGGTAGCCATGCATCCACGAGGCAAAGCTTTCGCCCTTGCGGATGTGCACCAGTTCCAGGTCGGGTTGCATCTGGGGTCCTCCTCCTCTCCCTGCGGGCCCGGCTCCTCTACCGGTCCCATCGGGGTTGCCGGGAAGGTAGCCCCGGGCGGCAACGGCCTCTACCTCAGATCCGAATTTTAACCGATACTTTTTTGCGGCTGACGCCACGGGATATGGGCAGAATGACTGACCTGAACGCCGCAGGGCAGCGCATGTTCGCGCCGCAATGCAGCGCGAGAGGTCAATTTTTCCTGGTGATTCTGGGGGATGAACAAGGTTACAGGATGCATTGATACCGCTAACAGAGCGGCGGCTGCACATGGGGACCTTGTACTTTTCAGCAGCCTGCCCGACGAAAACATGTCGGGCAGATCTGTTTTTCACGGCGGCAAAAGCCTCAGTCGGCCAGGGTGATCTGCAGCTTGACGTCGGTCTCGCGGGCCTCGACGGCGCGGTCGAAACCGGCGATGGCCTGATCGAAGGGCAGCGTCGCCGAGATCAGCGGCTTGAGGTCCACCTTGCCCGAGGCCATCAGCGCAATCGCCCGGTCATAGACGTTGGCATAGCGGAAGACGGTCTCGATGCGCAGTTCCTTGGCCTGCAGGCCGACGATGTCGACGGGCACCGGATCGACGGGCATCCCCACCAGCACCACCGCGCCGCCGGGCCGCGCCAGCTGCGGCACGCCAAGGATCGCGGGCGCAGCCCCCGAGCATTCGAAGACCACGTCGGCGCCCCAGCCATCGGTCATCTCGGCCACGGCCTGGGCCGCGGATTTTTCCCGGATGTTGACCGTTTCGATGCCGTCATAGGCGCCGATGATGTCCAGCTTGGGCTGCGCCAGATCGGCCACCAGCACCTTGGCGCAGCCGCCCGCCAGCGCCGCCAGCGCCGTCATCATGCCGATGGGACCCGCGCCCGTCACCACCGCCACGTCACCGGGCTGGATGCGCGCGCGCAGCGCCGCCTGCATCCCGATGGCAAAGGGTTCGACCATGGCACCTTCGGCAAAGCTGACGGTTTCGGGCAGCTTGTAGGTGAAGGCGGCGGGGTGGATCACCTCCGGCGTCAGGCAGCCATGCACCGGCGGCGTCGCCCAGAAACGAACCGAGGGATCAACGTTGTAGATGCCCATCTTGGAGGCGCGCGAGGTCGGATCGGGGATGCCCGGCTCCATGCAGACGCGGTCGCCGGGGGCCAGATGGGTGACCTCGGCGCCGACGGCGATCACGGTGCCGGCGGCCTCATGGCCCAGCACCATCGGTTCGTTGACGACGAAATGGCCGATCTTGCCATGGGTATAGTAATGCACGTCCGAGCCACAGATGCCGACGGTGTGTGTGCGGATGCGAACGTCCTTGGGGCCCATCTCTCCCGGGATGTCGAACTCTCTCAGCGAGAGTTTGCCCTTTTTTTCCAATACCAGCGCCTTCATCCGAATTCCTCCTGAGTTCCGGGACGTTGGCGAAAGTGCTGGCGCGCGGCGCGGCGGTTGTAAATCGAAACCCGAAGGCGGCCGCGAAATTTCGCCCAGCCCGGAAAAATCGTATCAGCGGCCTCGCGGGAACTGCGGAAAGCCCCCGGAAAGGCGCGGCGCGGCCACGGAAGATCCGCAGCCGCGCTGATACGATTCGACAGGGGCAGATGCCCGGTTCAGACCGGTTCAGGCCGGTTCCACCACCAGATGCCGGTTGGCCGGGCGCGCCAGGCCCATGCCATCGCGCAGCGTACCGGGCGCGTAATCGGTCTTGTAAAGGCCGCGCGCCTGCAGGATCGGGATCACCTTGCCGGCAAAGTCGTCCAGCGCCCCGGGCAGATAGGCCAGCGGCACCATGAAACCGTCGCCGCAGCCCTCGGCGATCCATTCCTCCATCCAGTCGGCGATCATCTCGGGGGTGCCGCACATGAAGCGGTTGCCGCGCTTGTAGCCCATGGCGATCTCGCGCAGGGTCTTGCCCGCGTTGATCTGCTCGACGATCTGGTTGAAATAGGCGGTGTGGTGGTTCGACACCGCGGGCACGCGCTCGGCCGGGATCGGCGCATCCAGCGGCAGGTCCAGCAGCTGTGTCTCAAGATCCATCGACAGATAAAGGACCGACAGCTCGACCGGGATGAAGGACTTGAGGTAGTCGTATTTGGCCTCGGCCTCCTCGACGGTATCGCCGACCACCACATTGAGGCCCGACAGCACCTTCAGCTGGTCCTGGGCGCGGCCGTATTTCGCCATCCGGCCCTTCAGGTCGGTGTAGAAGGCCCGCGCCGCCGCCTTGCTGCCACCGGTGCCAAAGACCACCTGGGCGGTGCGCGCGGCCAGCTCCTTGCCGGCATCCGAGGCCCCGGCCTGGATGATCACCGGATGGCCCTGCGGGCTGCGCGCCACGTTCAGGCCACCGTAGACCTGAAAGAATTCGCCCTTGTGATCGACCACGTGGTATTTCGCCGGATCGAACTGGCGGCCGGCCTCCTTGTCGAAGATAAAGGCGTCATCTTCCCAGGTGTCCCAGTATTTCTGCACCACCTCGACGCATTCGCTGGCCTTCTCGTAGCGCCGGGCATGGGGCGGCAGCCGGTCCAGACCAAAGTTGCGCGCCGCATAGTCATTGGCCGAGGTCACCACGTTCCACGCCGCCCGCCCGCGCGAGATATGATCGAGCGCGGCGAACTGGCGGGCAATGTTGAAGGGTTCGGCAAAGCTGGTCGACATGGTGCCGCCCAGACCGATGTGTTTCGTGTGCATGGCCAGGGCCGTCAGCACGGTGATCGGTTCCAGCCCGTTCTGGTAGATCGGCGATTTCGTCCAGATGTCCAGGTTGTCGGTGCGGGTTGCGGGGGTGTCGGCCAGGAAGAACAGGTCAAACTTGGCCTCTTCCAGCTTCTGCGCATAGCGGATGTAATGGTCGATGTCGGTATCGGCGCCGGGTTCGGCCCCCGGCATCCGCCAGGCGCCGTTGTGATAGCCGTTGGCCTGGAACAGGCAGGCAAGGACGATCTGCGGTTTGCTCACGCTTCATACTCCGTCTGGGCCGGGCGATCATGGAGGAGGGTCGCCCGTTGAAAATCGGGGGGCGGCAGGGGGATCCGCCGCGGCTGGGGCAGACTAGGCCGCAGTAGGGGGGGGCGGTAAATTACGAATTTCCGCGTACCGGGTTAGGTCTGGCCTAATCCCGGGTCACCTTGCAAAGAGGCAGCCTATTCGATGGGCAGAGGCATGCGCACCGCGCGCTGCAACAACGCCAGCCCGGCCTGCAACTGGGCGATGTCGATGCCCTCGTCCGGCTGGTGACCGTCCTGCATGGTTCCGGGGCCGCAGACCACCGTGGGCAGGCCAAGCGCCGCGAAATAGCCCGCCTCGGTCCCAAACGCGAGCTTCACCGGCGCCGCGCCGCCATCGGGCAACAGCGCGGCAAAGGCCTGCACCGCCGGGTGATCGGCCTGCGTGCCCAGCCCCGGATAGTGGCCGGTGCGGGTGATCGAGACCCCCTCGGGGACGTTCAGCTGTGCCAGGATGCCTTCGGGGGTCTCGGCGGCCAGGTGGCGGATCTCGAACTGGACCTCGGCGCGGTCGGGCACGATGTTCAGCGCCACCCCCCCCTGCATGACCCCCGCATGGATGGTCGAGCACGCCGGATCCTGCGCCGGATCCTGCGCGCCGTGGGCCATCAGATCAGCCTGCAGCCGCGCCATGTCGGTGATCAGCGCCGCCGCGCCATGCAGCGCGTTGACGAAATACGGCGCCATGGCGGAATGCCCGGCCTGCCCCGTCGAGACCGCGCGAAAGCTGGCCTTGCCCTTGTGACCGGTGCCCAGCCGCAACAGCGTCGGTTCCCCCACCACGCACAGCGCCGGCCGCCCCAGCACCGGGATCACCTGGTCGATCATCTCGGGGATGCCCCGACAGCCGACCTCTTCGTCCCAGCTGAGCGCGATCATCACCGGCTGGGCGGGCGGTGCGGCACGCAGCCCCTCGGCCATGGCCAGAACGCAGGCGATAAAGCCCTTCATGTCGGTGGTGCCGCGCCCGTGCAACCGGTCGCCGCGTTCCGTCAGCCTGAAGGGATCGAGGCTCCAGTCCTGGCCCGCCACCGGCACCACATCCGTATGGGCCGACAGCAGCAGCCCCCCCGGCCCCGCGCCGAACCGCGCCAGCAGGCCGAACCGGTCGCCCGAGGCCGCAGCCACCTTGTGAACCGCAAAGCCCGCCGTGCCCAGAAGCGCGGCACACCAGTCCACGAGGGCCCCGTTCGGCCCCTGCGTCACCGTGGGAAAGGCCACCAGGGTACGAAGGATTTCGGTTAGCCTGTCGGTCATGCGCCTGCTCCTGCCGCTGCGATCCCCCCGGCCTAGCAAGCCGGGCCGCAGCCCCGCCAGCAGGATTTCCAGCAGCCACGCTTAGCCTGATCCGAAGAAGACCGCCGTTGATGACAAAGACAAATCCTAACCAATGCTACATCAAATCATAATTTTCCCGAAGCCAGGCGCGCTCTAAGGTTTTCGCAACAGAGGGCCACGGCCCCGGAACGAGACTTCAGAAAGGGTTGGCATGATGCCGGTTGAAACGATCGATACGCTGGTCATCGGCGCAGGGCAGGCCGGCGTGGCGATGAGCGAGCATCTGGGGCGCAACAACATCCCCCATATCGTGCTCGAGAAGGACCGCATCGCGGAAAGCTGGCGCAGCCGCCGCTGGGATTCGCTGGTGGCGAACGGCCCGGCCTGGCATGACCGTTTCCCCAACATGGAATTCCCCGAGACCCCCGGCGACGGCTTCCCCCCCAAGGAAGAGATCGCCGCCTATTTCGAAGCCTATGCCCGGATGGTCGATGCCCCGGTGCGCTGCGGCGTCGAGGTGACCGGGCTTGAGCCGCTTTCCGGGCGGCCGGGCTTTCTGGTCACGACCTCGGCCGGTGCGATCGAGGCGCGCAGCGTGGTGGTGGCGACCGGCGCCTTCCAGACCCCGGTGATCCCGCCCATCGTCCCCGAGACCCCCGGCATCCGGCAGATCCATTCCAGCGCCTATCGCAACCCCGACGCGCTGCCGATGGGCGCGGTGATGGTGGTGGGCGCGGGCTCGTCCGGGGCGCAGATCGCCGAGGAACTGGGCCGCGCGGGCCGCAAGGTCTACCTTTCCGTCGGGCCGCATGACCGGCCGCCGCGCAGCTACCGTGGCCGCGATTTCGTCTGGTGGCTGGGCGTGCTGGGCAAATGGGACAAGCAGGCCGCCGCCCCGGGCACCGAACATGTCACCATTGCCGTCTCGGGCGCCCATGGCGGCGAAACCATGAGCTTCCGGCGGCTCGGCCGCGAAGGCATCACCCTGGTGGGGCGCACCGAAAGCTGCAGTGACGGCGTGCTGACCTTCTCGGGTGATCTGGAGCGCAACATCCTGCGCGGCGACGACAACTACCTGTCGTTGCTGGACGAGGCCGACGCCTATATCGCCCGCAACGGGCTGGATCTGCCCCAGGACCCCACCGCCCGCGACCTGGGCCAGATGCCCGCCTGCGTCACCGACCCGCTGAAGACCCTTGACCTGAAGGCCGCCGGCATCGGCACGATCATCTGGGCCACGGGTTTCAGCAACGATTACAGCTGGATGCACGTGAACGCCTTCGACGAGGCCGGCCGCCCCAGGCACCAGCGCGGCGTCTCGGCGGAAACCGGCATCTACTTTGTCGGCCTGCCGTGGCTGTCGGGCCGTGGCTCCAGCTTCATCTGGGGCTGCTGGCACGACGCGCGCTATATCGCGGACCATATCCAGATCCGTGCCGGCTACAACGCCTATACCCCCGATGCCGCGGACAGCACGCCCGCCGCCAGCAACGCCTGACCCTTCCTCTCGAAAGCTAACGAAGATGGCCCATACCCGCATCCGCCCGTTCAACACCAAGGACACCTACCCCGAGCAGAACCTCGACAATGACCTGTGCCAGGCGGTCGTGGCGCGCGGCCGCATGGTGTTCCTGCGCGGCCAGTGCCCGCAGAACCTCGATGACGCCAAGAACATCGACAGCCACGACCCGACCGAGCAGGCCCACAAGGTCATGCAAAACATCAAGCAGCTGATGGAAGAATGCGGCGGCGGCATGGAACATGTCTGCCGGGTGCAGGTCTTTCTGACCGACGTGCGCCACCGCGAGGCCGTCTATCGCGTGATGGGCGAATACATCAAGGGCGTGCATCCGGTCTCGACCGGGCTGGTGATCACCGCGCTGGCCCGCCCCGACTGGCTGGTCGAGATCGAGGCCACCGCCGTCATTCCCGACTGATCGCGCGTTCTCTCCCCTGCGCGATCCAACCTGCCCGGGCGGCCACCGCCCGGGCCCTTTCCATGTCACCCGGAGCCCCCGCATGACCTTTTCCATCGTGGCGCGCTGCGCCCGGACCGGCCAGTTCGGCATGGCGATTTCCTCGTCCTCGCCCGCGGTTGCGGCGCGCTGCGCCTTTGCCCGCGCAGGCGTTGGCGCGGCCTCTTCGCAAAACATCACCAATCCCGCGCTCGGGCCCGCGATGCTGGATGCCATGGCCGCCGGTGCCTCGGCCCCCGAAGCCGTGGCGCGCGCCCGCGATGCCGACGGCTTTGCCGATTTCCGCCAGCTGATCGCCATCGACGCCCACGGCCGCAGCGCCATCCATTCCGGCGCCCGCGCCCTGGGCATCTGGACCCAGGCCCAGGGGATCGACTGTGCCTCGGGCGGCAACCTGCTGGCCAATGACCAGATCCCCGCCACCATGGTGAAGGCCTTCGAGACCGCCACCGGCAGCCTGGGCGACCGGCTGATCGCCGCCATGCAGGCCGCCATCGCCGCCGGCGGCGAAGCCGGGCCCGTGCATTCCGCGGGCCTTCTGGTGGTCGATGCCCAGGCCTGGCCCTATGCCGAGCTGCGCATCGACTGGCTGGACGATGCCTGCCCCATCGCAGCGCTCGCCCGTGCCTGGCAGGTCTATCGCCCCCAGGCCGACGATTACGTCACCCGCGCGCTCGATCCCGCCGCCGCCCCCTCCTACGGGGTGCCGGGCGACGAATAGGCCCCGGGGGGTGCGGGATCATTGCCCGCCCCCGCCTGCCCCGCTAGAACCGGACCACACCGCCCCCGGAGCCCCCGATGCCCCTCAGGTTCACCCTGCGCCAGCTGGAATATTTCGTCGCCGTCTGCGAATGCGGCTCTATCGCGCTGGCCGCGCAGAAGGTGAACGTGTCCTCGCCGACGATCTCGGCCGCGATCGGCCAGCTGGAGGCCGAATTCGGCCTGCAGCTGTTCGTGCGCCGCCATGCCCAGGGGCTGTCGCTCAGCCAGGTGGGGGAACGCTTTCTGGTCGGCGCGCGAGAGGCCCTCGACAAGGCCCGCGCCATCACCGAGCTGGCCAATGACATCGCCGGCAATGTCCGCGGCACCTTCCGCGTCGGCTGCCTGCTGACCTTCGCGCAGATCCTGCTGCCGCGCCTGCGCCGCGGCTTCGTCGACATGTACCCCGAGGTGACCTTCTTCCAGTACGAGCGCGACCAGTCCGAACTGTTCGACGACCTGCGCGCGGCACGTCTGGATGTGGCGCTGACCTATGATCTGAACATCCCGTCGGATTTCACCTTCATTCCGCTGATCGACCTGCCGCCCTTTGCCCTGTTCGGCGAACAGCATCCGCTGGCCAACAACAAGACCGTCACCCCGGAAGAGCTGGCAGTCCATCCGATGGTGCTGCTGGACCTGCCGATGAGTTCGGAATACTTCCTGTCGCTGCTGACCGATCGTGGCATCCATCCCAACATCGTCGAACGCACCCGCGACATTGCCGTCATGCGCTCGCTCGTGGCCAATGATTTCGGCTATTCCATCGCCAATATCCGCCCGCTCAGCGACCGGGCCCCCGATGGCGGGCGGCTGCGCTACGTGCCGGTGGCCGCGCCGGTGCGGGCGCTGAAGCTGGGGCTTTTGATGACCGTCGGCGCCGAGACCTCTCGCAACGTGTCGGCCTTCGTCGCCCATGTGCAGCACCAGGTCACCCCCGACACCGCCTTTGCCCTGCAGGCGTGACCCGCCGCAGGGCGGGCCACGGCTGTGGGATCAGTCCCGGTAGTCGGGGCATTCCTGATCGAGGATCAACTTCATCTCCTCGAAATGGCGGATCGAGAAATCGGTGATGCCTTCCCAGTCCTGCGCGGTCTGTTCGGCCGCTTCCGCCGACAGATGCTTGAGCGGCCGGCCCGTCGCCATCGCCGCCACGACGATCTGCGCGGCGCGGTCGAAGGTATAGATGTCGTCCCAGGCCTCGCCCATGGTGGGGGCGGTGATCATCACGCCGTGGTTGCCCATCAGCAGCCGCGAATGATTGCCCAGAAGACCGGCCAGACGGCGGCCTTCCTCGTCGGAATTGGCCATGCCGCCGTAATGGGTGTCGACCGCCACGCGGTTGTAGTAGCGCGCCGAGTTCTGGTCGATCGCCGGCAGTTCCGGCGGATCGAGCGAGGCCAGCGCCGTGGTCGAGATCGGATGCAGATGCATGATCACCCGCGCCGCCGGGCACAGGCTGTGCACCTGGCCATGGATCACCCGTGCGGTGGTGTCCAGATCGGGGCGCCGGGCGGTGGCTTCGGGGTCGTTCATGTCGACCAGGATCAGGTCAGACGCCTTCACCCGGCTGAAATGCATCCATTTCGGGTTGATCAGGAACCGCTTGCCATCGGCGCTCAGCGCGACGGAATAGTGGTTCGCGACCGCCTCGTGCATGTTCTCGCGCGCGGTCATGCGCAGCGCCGCCGCAAGGTCGATGCGCGCCTGCTGTTCGTCCAGCACGTCTTGATCCAGCATTCTTCTTCCTTCCTGTGTCTGCCCGCGCGGGGCTGCGGGCCAGCATTCTTGACGGCAGACTGAAAGGGTTCCGGGTTAGGGTAAATAACAATCTATCGCAGCTTTGCTTAGTCCATGGCTAAGGCTGCAAACCCGGGCAGTTTCAGAATTGCCGAAGCCAGATGCCCTTTGGTTAGCCCTGTCCTACCTCATGCTGAGACAGAACGTACTTTCGCAAGCGCCCGCTGCGGCGCAGGATCTGCGCATCACTGCTACAGGACAGATCCCAGATGACAGAGCTTTCCCCCCCCCTGGCAGAGCTCGCCACGACGATGGCGGCGCCGTTCGAACAGGCACAGGCGATGCCGAAATCGGTCTATACCTCGGCCGATTTCCTGGCCGCCGAAGAAGAGAAGGTCTTTGCCAAAAGCTGGGTCTGCGCCGGCCGCGCCGACGGGCTGAAGGCCAAGGGCGATTATCTGACGATGGAGATCTCGGGCGAACCGGTGATCGTGCTGCGCGACCGCGAGGGCGTGCTGCGGGCACTGTCGAACGTCTGCCGTCACCGCATGTCGACGCTGCTGGAAGGCCGCGGCAATGCCCGCGCCATCGTCTGCCCCTACCATGCCTGGACCTATTCGCTGGACGGCAGCCTGCGCGGCGCCCCCGCGATGGAGCTGAACGGGTCCTTCTGCAAAGAGCACATCGCCCTGCCGCAGATCCGCTGCGTCGACTGGAACGGCTGGATCATGGTGACACTGGACCCCACGCTGCCGGAACCGGCCGAAGCGCTGAAGGATGTCGACACCCTGGTCGGCTATCTGGACATGGGGCGCTACACCGAACTGTTCCGCGAAGAGCACCGCTGGAACACCAACTGGAAGATCCTGGCCGAGAACTTCATGGAAAGCTACCACCTGCCGGTCTGCCATTCGGGCACCATCGGCGGGGCGTCCAAGCTGAAGGACATGGTCTGCCCCGAGGGGTTCGAGACCTTCAACTACCACCACATCCTCAAGGACGAGACGGTACCGCTGGCGCTGGCGCATCCCACCAACACGGTGCTGGAGGGCGATGACCGCAAGCGCACCTGGCTGCTGGCGATCTATCCGTCGCTGCTGATCACGCTGACGCCGGGCTATTTCTGGTACCTGTCGCTGATGCCGGACGGGCCCGACCACGTGAAGATCCTCTATGGTGGCGGCCTCTCGCCCGAATTCATCGCCGATCCGAAGGCGCCCGAGTATTTCGAGGCGCTGAAGGGTCTGCTGGACCATGTCAACGAAGAGGACAAGGGCTGCACCGAAAAGGTCTGGAAAGGCATGCAAAGCAAGTTCGCCGCCCCCGGCGCGCTGTCGCATCTGGAGCGGCCGAACTACGAATTCGCCCGCTGGATCCTGGACAAGATCCAGGCCGCCTGAAGGTCCGCGCCCGGGGGACGATCCCCCCCCGGGCCCCCTGCCCTAAAGCAGCATCGTATCGCGGAACATCGCCTCGAAGCGGGCGCGTTCGACATCCACCGCCACCTCGCAATTGGCGCGCGCCAGGCCCATCGGGCGGCGGTCGGGAATGCACTGGCCCCGGGTCAGAGGGCCCGACAGCTCGATATCCACGCGCATCGCCTCTCGGGTGACGATATCGGGCGCATGGCAGGCCGCCACCGCCAGCGGATCATGCAGCGGGCAGCCGTCGATGCCGGGATGCATCGCCTCGTAGCTGCGGACGTAGAAATCGGCGATCTGCATCAGCGTGGCGCCGGCGGCGCTGCCCTGCGAGGTGATCTGCGCCATCATCGCCCGCGACATCAGCGTCTTCATCGTCACATCCATGCCGATCAGGGTGATCTTCGCCCCCGAGGTCATCATGATATGCGCGGCCTCGGGGTCGTTGTGGATATTGGCATCGACCATGGGACGCGCCACGCCGTGGATCCCCGGGTGCTGGAAGGTCGATCCCATGACGACGATCTCTCGGATCAAGGGGGCGATGTCGGGTGCCTTGGCCAGCGCCAGGCCCACGTTGGTCATCGGCCCCACGGGACACAGGGTGATCTGGCCGGGGTTTTCCCTGACCAGGCGGATGATCAGGTCGCTGGCATGTTCCGCCACCGGGCGGATCCGGGGCGCGGGCAGGTCCACGTCGCCCAGACCATTGGTACCATGGACATAATCGGCCTCGCGCGTGAAGGGATAGAGAAGCGACCTGGCCGCCCCCATCGCCACCGGCACATCCGGGCGCCCCGCCAGTTCCAGCACCTTCAGGGTGTTGTCGGTGGCGATCGTCACGTCGGTATTGCCGAAGACGCAGGTCAGGGCCTCAAGCTGCACCTCCGGGTGGCGCAGCGCATAATAGATGGCCAGGGCGTCGTCGACGCCGGTATCGACATCCAGGATGATGCGGGCCTTGGGCATGGGATATCCTTTCGCGAAGGGGGGTCAGGCCAGCGCCCGGCGGCGCGTGCGCAGCGCCCCCAGCACCAGGGCCAGCAATGTGATCACATAGGGCAGCGCATCGGTCAGCTGGTTCGGCAGCCCCTGCGCCTGCAACTGGACCGAGGCCGTGTCGGCCATGGCGAAGACCAGGCAGACCAGCGCCGCCCAGGCCGGATGGTCGCGTGCCAGCATGACGGCGACAACCGCGATCCAGCCGCGCCCGGCGCTCATGCCCTCGGCAAAGACGCCGACCGTCCCGATCGAGAGCTGCGCACCGGCAAGCCCCGTCAGCCCGCCCGCCGCCAGCACCGTCGCGATGCGCAGCCGGTCGACATCGACGCCAAGCGTGCGCGCCGCCTGCGGGTTCTGGCCGATGCCGCGCAGCCGCAGCCCCAGAGGCGTGCGGAACAGCACCACCGTCACCGCCACCACAATCGCCCAGGCTGCCCAGGTGATCGCCGTCTGCCGCGACAGGATCCAGCCCAGCCAGGGCGTGGTGTTGATCGAGCGCAGCACGATCCGCGGCACCTCGGCGATCTGCGGCGACGAGAACGTGCCCGCGGTGCCGAACAGCTCTCTCAGCAGGTAGGCGGTCAGGCCGCCCGCCAGCAGGTTCATCCCGACCGAGATCACGATGGGATCGCCCTTCAGCCGCGTCGTCCCAAGCGCCAGGATGGCCGAGAAGAGCATGCTGAAGACCACGGCCGAGGCCACCCCCAGCCCGGCGCTGCCGGTGAAATAGCTGCCCGCCACGGCGGCAAAGGCCCCGACCAGGATCTGCCCTTCCAGCGCGATGTTGAAGATCCCCACGCGATTGCACAGCACGCCTGCCTGCGCGGCCAGCAGGATCGGCGTCATCCCGGCGATGGTGGAATTGACGGTGAAGGCGTTGATCAGGCTCATGTCCGGTCCCCCTGACGTCCGGGGCGGATGCCGTGGCGCAGCGCCACGAACAGGATGATCACCGATTGCAGCACCATGGCCAGCACCCGGGGGATCTGGGTGTCGCGCTGCATGGCAAAGCCGCCCGTCTGCAACGCCGCAAAGAAGAAGCCCGCCAGGATCGCCGCCAGCGGCTCGCCCCCCGCCAGCAGCGCCGCCATCAGGCCCGACCAGGTGTAGCCCGGGCTGACCAGTGCGCCGTTGATGAAGCGGTCGTGGACCTCCAGCACGATCAGCGCCCCCGTCAGCCCCGCCAGCGCCCCCGAAACCGCCATGGTCAGCACCGTCTGGCGCGCCGTCGGGATGCCGCCGTAGCGGGCAAAGCGCGGGTTCAGGCCGCGCATCCGCAGCTCGTATCCGGGGATGGACCGGCGGTCGGCCCAGACCACCGCGACGGCGACCAGCGCCATGATCAGCGTGCTGGTGCCGACGGGGCCGAACAGGACCGGCAGGCGGGCGGCCTCGGGCACGGGCAGGGTCTGGGCCAGCCCCGTCGCGGTGTCGCGCAGCGGAAAGCCGGTGGCCCAGGCGGTGACGCCGATCGCCGGATAGGACAGCAGCAGCGATGTGATCAGCATCGGGATGCCCAGCAGGGTTTCCCCCCAGGCCGCCAGCGCCGCATAAAGCCCCGAGGCCAGCATCGCCGCCAGCAGCGCCGCGGGCGCCAGCAGCGGCCCCGGCAGGGGCGCATAGATCGCAGTGACGGCGGCCACGAAGCCGCCGATGACGATCTGGCCGTCGCCGCCAAGGTTCACCATGCCGCCGCGCAGCGGGATCGCCGCGACCAGCGTCATGCCCACCATCGGCGTGGCCCAGGTCAGCGTGTTGCCCCAGTTGGCGGGCGCGAAGGCGCCGGTCAGCATCGCCGCATAGGCGCGCAGCGGATTTTCCCCCGAAACCAGCAGCAGCAGCGCCCCCAGGACGCCCCCCGCCAGCACCGCCAGCAGGATCGGATGCGGTGTCTTCAGATGGCTCATGCGACGCGGGTCCCCGTGCGGCCCGCCATCAGCAGGCCCAATGTCTGTTCGTCGGCCTCGGACGCGGGCAGATCGGCGATCAGGCGGCCCTCGTAGAGGACCAGGATGCGGTCCGACAGGGCCATGATCTCGGACAGTTCGGCCGAGACCACCAGCACCGCGCAGCCCCGGTCGCGTTCGGCGACGATGCGGGCATGGATCGCCTCGATGGCGCCGACATCGACACCGCGGGTGGGCTGTTCGGCAATCAGCAGCGGCGCCTGGAAATCCAGCTCTCGGGCGATGACGACCTTTTGCAGGTTCCCCCCCGAGAGCGTGCCGACCTTGGTGTGTTCCGAGGATATCCGGATGTCATGCGCCGCGATCAACGCGCGGGCGCGGGCGTCGATGGCGGCGCGCTCCAGCGTGACACCACGGGTCAGCGCGGCATCGTGCTGGCGTCCCATCAGCAGGTTTTCCGCAGCCGACGCCCCGGCGGCGGTGCCGGTGGCGGCGCGGTCCTCGGGGATATGCGCCAGACCTGCGGCGCGCCGGGCGGCGGGCGGGCGCCCCTGCAGGGGCTGGCCATTCAGCGTGATGCGGCCGCGCGCCGGGCGCAGGCCGGTGATCGCCTCGACCAGCTCGCTCTGGCCATTGCCGGCGACGCCCGCGATGCCTGTGATCTCTCCGGCGCGCAGGGTCAGGGAAATGTCGTCGACGGCGGGCTTCGGACCCTGCCCGACGCTCAGGTGATCGACCTGCAGCACCACCGCGCCAGGCCGGGCGGGGGCCTTTTCGACCTGCAGGCTGACAGTGCGGCCGGTCATCGCGCGGATGATCTGCTGTGCGTCGGTCGCGGCCGTCTGCAGCCGTGCGGTGACCCGGCCGTGACGCAGCACGGTGATGGTGTCGGTGATCTCCATCACCTCGTGCAGCTTGTGGGTGACGAAAAGGATCGTCCGGCCGTCCTCGCGCAGCGAGCGGATGATGGCGAACAGCCCGTCGCGTTCCTGCGGCGTCAGCACCGCGGTCGGTTCGTCCAGGATCAGGATCCGCGCATCGCGATAGAGCGCCTTCAGGATCTCGACCCGCTGGCGGATGCCCACCGAAAGATCCCGCACCCGCGCCGAGGCATCGACCGCCAGGTGGTGGCGTTGCGCCAGCGCCTGCACCCGGGTCCGCGCGGCGCGCCGGTCGATCAGGCCAAAGCGGCGCGGCTCGGCACCGTAGACGACATTTTCCCAGACGGTCAGGTCCTCGAACAGCTGGAAGGCCTGGTGCACCATGCCCATGCCCTGCGCGATGGCATCGAGGGCGCTGCCAAAGCGCACCTCTCGGCCCTGCAGCAGGATCGCCCCCGCATCGGGCGCCAGCAGACCATAAAGCATCGACATCAGCGTCGACTTGCCCGCGCCGTTCTCGCCCATGACGGCGTGAACCTCGGCGGGGGCCACGCGCAGGTCGATGCCGTCATTGGCCACCAGATCGCCAAAGCGGCGGGTCAGCCCCGAGGTTTCCAGTGCCCAGGGCATGTCACTGCGCCAGCGCCATCGGGTCCTTCACGACGATCTCGCCCGAGACG
>NZ_JBXXRN010000007.1:0-216354 GCF_057380705.1 Pseudooceanicola sp. NS-SX9
AGTCGAAGGATATCATCTTTCGCGGAACGCTTGATGAGGTGAACCAGTACTTCCTCGACCGTCGCTGGACGGACGGGCTGCCGATCATCCCCCCGACGCGGGAGCGGGTGGAAAGCTTCCTGCGCTTCACCGACCGCGACCCGGACGAGATTCTGGGAGTGATCCAGCCCGAGAACCGCGAGGCGACGATCCGCGCCGTGGCGATCAACGGGATCATGTCGGGGTGCCGGCCCGAATACATGCCGATCCTGATCGCGGTCGTCGAGGCGATGGCCGATCCGAACTTCTACGCACGCGATTTCGGCGCCTCGCCGGGGCTTGAGCCGATCGTCGTCATCAACGGTCCGATCATCAAGCAGCTGGGCTTCAACTACGAGACCGCCGCCCTGCGTGTCGGGCGTCAGTCCAACACCAGCATCGGGCGCTTTGCCCGCATGGTCCTGCGCAATCTCGTGGGCATCCGCTTTGCCCCCGACGAGACCGACAAGGCCTCGATCGGGCAGGGGATGAACGTCGTGCTGGCGGAAAGCGAGGACGCGGTGAGCGAGGTCGGCTGGCCCTCCTTCGCCGAAAGCTTCGGCTTTGCACGCGGCGAGAACGTGGTGACGGTGCAAAGCACGCTAGCCTCGACCGTGCCGATCTACACGGCAGGAGAGACGGCGGAAGAGCATCTCGACAGGCTGGTCGAGGTCTTCGGCGGCACCTGTGCG
Organism: Pseudooceanicola sp. NS-SX9; assembly: GCF_057380705.1. Classification (NCBI taxonomy): domain Bacteria; kingdom Pseudomonadati; phylum Pseudomonadota; class Alphaproteobacteria; order Rhodobacterales; family Paracoccaceae; genus Pseudooceanicola; species Pseudooceanicola sp. NS-SX9. The sequence goes on from NZ_JBXXRN010000007.1 coordinate 711, forward strand.
TTCTGGGCCCATACCGGCATCAAGAAGGCGAAGAACTGCCCCCTGCTGATCATGAGCCCGAGCGTCGCGCGCATCCTTGCGGCAGCCGGTCTGTCGAAGGCGGATGTGCAGACCTACATCTACGAGAATACCAAGATGACCGTGCGCACCCTCTACCGGCATGCGTGGGAGCTTGGGTACACGAGCTTTGATCTGCGCGAGCTGGAAGAGACGGGGATGGTCGGGCCTGACTACACGCAGAGCGATGACCTCGACCGGCTGGTGCCGGTCTTCGTGAAGCCCGAGACGATCGGCATCGTCCTGAGCGGCGATCCCGGCCGGAACCAAAGCAAGGGCTTCGTGCAGAACCAGAGCCATGGCTATCCCACGGCCCGCGGGGTCCGGCTTCCAGAGAACTGGGATGACCTGATCGGCAAGTCCTGACCCGCCAATCCCGGTCTGTCGCGTAATCCTTGGCGCCCCTCGCGGATCGACTGCCGGGGGGCGCCATGTTGCGGCCGGAAGGGGGGCGGGGCGCGCCACCTCTCTGTAGTGAAGTCGCCCATGTGATTTGAGATGCCCTGTTGATCCGTCGCTTGCAGATCAGGACATAGGGCCACCGAAAGCTCTCTGGACCGCCATGAAACCTGATGCCCGATTTGCACTGCCGCAGCGCCTGACGCTGATCGCCCTTCTTGCCGCTCTGGCGGGTTTCATGCAGGGGCTGGACAGCACGCTGATCAACACCGCCCTGCCGCGGATCGCCCGGGATTTCGGCGTCGACCCTCTGGCAATGGGGCCAAGCGTCAGCTTCTACATGATCGCCCAGGCTGTGATGGTGCCTGCCTCCGGGTGGCTTACCGACAGGTTCGGCTCCCGCAATATCCTGCTTGTGGCGATCACCGGCTTCGGGCTCAGTTCGCTCTTGTGCGGGGCGGCGTGGAACCTGCCGGTGCTTCTGGTCGCGCGGTTCCTGCAAGGGACAAGCGCCGCGATGATGATCCCGGTCGGCCGTATCATCGTTCTCGAGGAAACCCCCAGCCATCGCCTGATCGAAGCGATGGCACTGGTGTCATGGCCGTCGCTTCTGGCGCCGGTCCTGGGGCCGGTGCTTGGCGGCTACATCACCGAACATGCAAGCTGGCGGTGGTGTTTCTTCGTCAACGCACCGATTTGCATTCTGGTGTTCATCGGCTGCATCGTCCTGATCTCGGGCCGGAAGCGGCAGGCGCGGCGGTTCGATGCCATCGGTTTCCTGCTGACCGGAGGGGGCCTCACGCTTGGCCTCTTCGGCCTCGAGGGGCTGGCCAACGACGATCTGCGGCTGCAGGGGGCGCTGACCCTGTGTGCTGGTCTGGTGGTCCTCGGGTTTGCCCTGCGCCACCTGAGACATACGCCGGCGCCATTGATCGACCTGTCGATCTGGAAATTGCCGACATTCCAGTGCAGCACCCTGACCTGGGGCGTGCTTCAGCGGATCTGCATCTCGACCAGCCCGTTCCTTCTGCCGCTGCTGCTGCAGGTGGGCATGCATATGTCGGTGATCGAGACCGGGCGCCTGATGCTGGTGTATTTCGCGGGCAATCTGGGGGTCAGGCTGATCACCACGCGGGCGATCCGGCGCTTCGGGTTCCGCCGCATCCTTGTCGTGAACGGGCTTCTGACGTCTCTCTCCGTGCTTGCGTTCTGCATGGTGCCCGCCTCCGGCGCGATGCCCTTGCTGATCGCGGTGCTGATTGTTTCCGGCGCGTCCCGCTCGATGCAATTCACCGCGATGAACACGCTGTCCGTCAGCGATCTGGAGCCCTTGCAGCGCGGTGCAGCCACCGTCACCTCCAACATCGTGATCCAGTTGACCCAGGCCCTGGCGGTCTCGTTCTCCCTGCTCGTGATCAAGTTCGGGTCGACACTGACCGGCGGCGACACGACGATCGCCGACTACCGCATCGGCTTTGCGGTCATGTCGCTTGTGGGCCTTGTCGGTGCTCTGGGTTTTCTGCGTCTGCCTCCCACGGCAGGCTCTGCAACCCTTGCCCGGCATGCCGAGGGCGCGTCCGCTTGAGGGCAGTGCCTTGCGGATCCCGCGCTCCCGGGGGACTGCGGCTTTCTCCCTCGGGGTGTCAGGCGGTGCCACGCGCTTCCCACCTGCGCCGAGATACAGAGCAGATCATGGCCGAGCGCGGTACGAGACCGCATAGCGGAGGTAGAAGAACACCGCGTGCAGAATCACCGACTTCGGATAATGCACCCCCTTGAACTCGATCACGTCGCCCGCCTCTCGCTAACTCTCTGACAACGCGGGCATATCACGCGCGCTCAGAACGTCGAAAGTTTGCGACAGATCCGACCTGACGGCGCGTGTCATTCAGGCGCTCGGTCATCCAGGCGATGATGCCGCTGCGCTCCAGCGCCCCACACAGCAGGACCGCGCCAGAATCGCCGGTCAACCGCTCGGGCTGGGAGGCGACGCCCAAAGACCGGTTGAGCCCGGTCGTGACCGGCGATAACGTTTCACCCATGTGCGCGCCCGGCGCTGTTGCACAAATCAGATGATGACCGCAGTTCCCCTTTCTCCAGACACACTTATCCCAGTGCCACTGGTGACCGGGATGCCGAGGGCAGTGAAGCGGTTCATTACCGCCGCACGGATCTGAACTTCGGCAACCTTGCGGTCGAAGTCGCGGGACATCAGCTTCTGTCCGAGTAGCTTTACGCAGTTCATTTTCATTTCCACTCTGCTACGTCGGTGGTAGCCGCTCCAGTTCCGCCACAGCGCCCGGACAAGATGCTTTGACGTCCGCAGTATCTCGTTGCGCGCTCGGGCTCCTGCCGTGTCCGGCTTCCAGGGTCTCGCGTTGCGGCGGGGCGGAATGATTGCTGCCGCACCGCGGTCAGCGATGGCGTCGTGGCAGGCGCGCGTGTCGTAGGCACCGTCTGCTGTAACGGTGGCAATCTCCTGATCCGGGGGCAGCTGGGCAAGCAGGTCCGGCAGCATCGGCGCGTCGCCGACATTGCTGGAGGTGACCTCGACTGCCCGGATCTCCAGCGTTTCCTCATCGATCCCGAGGTGGAGCTTGCGCCAGACCCTTCGTTTCGAGCCGCCATGCTTGCGCGTGTGCCACTCGCCTTCGCCTTCCACCTTGATGCCGGTGCTGTCCACGAGCAGATGCAGCGGCCCCTTGGAACCGCGATACGGGATCGTCACGTTCAAGGTCTTCTGTAACCGGTGTCTGTAGCCCACGTTGCCGTGTGTGGCGTCGATTGCGAAGTGATACGCATCTCATGATGGGGAGTGCGTTTCGCAATGTGCGCGATCAGATCGTTTCTCAATTCTCTGGGCGTCGAGGTCCATGCCTCGGGTCATCGGCGCTGGCCGGATGGGGCCAAGGCCCGTGCGGTTTCGGAAACGCTGAAGCCCGGCGTGACTGTGAACTCCGTGGCCGAGCGGTACGGCATCCGTCCCAATCAGCTTTCGGCATGGCGACGGCTTGCGAAGGACGGCAAGCTGGTGCTGCCCGCCGCTGCTCCCGACGAACCGGTCTTCTCGCCTCTCGTGGTCTGCGATCCTGCCGAAGATGTTGGGACGCATGAGGCAGGGCCTGTTCTGTCCCCGATCCAGATTGCCCATGGCGGCGTCGTGATCGAGTTGGCGCATGACACGCCTGCGGTCCGCATCGCGGAGATTGTTCATGCCCTCGGGATGACGCCGTGCTGATGCCGTCTCAGGGCGTGCGGATCCTGGTGGCGACGAAGCCGGTAGACTTTCGGAAAGGCCATGACGGGCTCGCAGCGCTGGTCCAGTCCACGCTGGCCGAAGATCCTTTCACGGGGACGGTATTTGTCTTCCGCTCAAAGCGGGCTGACCGGTTGAAGATCCTGTTCTGGGACGGCAGCGGTCTGGTCATGGCTTACAAGCGCCTGGAGGAAAGCACCTTCACCTGGCCTGCCATCCGCGACGGCGCCATGACGCTGAACCGGGCGCAGTTCGAGGCCCTGTTCGCAGGCCTGGACTGGCGCCGGGTGCGATCGCTGGAAGTGCGCCGTCCGGCTGTGGCAGAGTGACTCGGCCTGGGGAATATCCGCGCAGTACGGCCTGAAGCGCGGTATCATCCGGCCATGTCCAGCGCCTCGCCCATCGACCTGTCCGCGATCCCCGAGAGCCAGCGCGCCGCTGTTCTGGCGCTGCTGCAGGAGCGTGATGCGCTGAAGGACGCGAGACCTGTGGCTGGAGCATCTCGTGGCCGAGCTGAACCATGTCGTGCATGGCAAACGCTCCGAGAAGCTGAGTGAGGACGACCGGCAGCTGGCCTTCGAGGACCTGGAAACGGCCATCGCCGAGACCGAGACCCGCAAGGAGCAGGCTGCGCCGTCCACCACGACGCCGCGCCGAACGCGTCAGCGCAACCTCGGCCATCTGCCTGCGGATCTGCCGCGCATTGAGCGCGTCATCGAACCGGCGAGCCTCGATTGCCCTTGTGGCTGCGGTCGCATGCACCGGGTCGGCGAAGATCGTACAGAGCGCCTCGACATCGTCCCGGCGCAGCTCCGCGTGCTGGTCGACATCCGGCCGAAGTATGCCTGTCGGATCTGCACGGACGGGGTCACTCAGGCTGTCGCAGCGCCCTGGCTGATCGAAGGCGGGATGCCGACCGAGGGCGCCATCGCGCACGTCCTGGTGTCCAAGTTCGCGGACCACCTGCCATTTTACAGGCAAAGCCAGATCCTTGCCCGCTCCGACATCCAGATCGACCGCAGCACCTTGGCGGACTGGGCGGGCACAGCCGCGTTCCACCTCGGCCCCGTGGTCGACCGGCTGACCGAACACCTGAAAGGATCGACCAAGCTGTTCATGGACGAAACCACCGCCCCAGTGCTGGACCCCGGTCGGGGCAAGACCAAGACCGGCTACCTCTGGGCTCTGGCGCGTGATGACCGCGGTTGGGGCGGAGAGGATCCGCCCGGTGTCGTCTTCACCTACCATCCCAGCCGCGCAGGCGCGCACGCGGAACAGATCCTGCAGGGCTTCGACGGAATCCTGCAATTGGACGGCTACACCGGTTACGATCGGTTGACGCGCCCCTCCCGCAAGGGCGGCGCGCCGATCACGGTCGCGCATTGCTGGGCACACGGTCGCCGGAAGCTGAAGGAGGTCTTCGACCGGGATGGATCCGAGATCGCTGCCGAGGGACTGCGCCGGATTGCCGAGCTCTACCGCATCGAGGCCGAGATCCGCGGCATGGGCCCCGGTCAGCGCCTGTCGGCCCGCCAGACCCGCAGCGTGCCCCTCGTGGCCGAGTTCGGTGATTGGCTGCAGGCACAACGCCTGCGTATCTCGGCCAAGTCGCGGCTGGGTGAAAAGCTGACCTACATCCATCGCCACTGGGGCGGACTGCAGACCTTCCTCCACGACGGTCGCATCGAAATCGACTCAAACGCCATCGAGAACCTGATCCGGCCGATCGCCTTGACGAGAAAGAATGCCCTCTTTGCAGGACATGACGAGGGCGGTCGTACCTGGGCCCGCATCGCCTCCCTGATCGCCACCGCGAAGGTCAATGGCGTGGAACCCTTCGCTTATCTGAAGGCGACCCTCGAAGCGATCGCCGCCGGTCATCCGGCCAGACGGATCGACGAGCTCCTGCCATGGAACTTCACCCCGTCAAGCTGAACACGCGTGGGGCGGAAACACCGGTTACGGACAGCCTGGGCCGGCACCTTGTGGTGTTTGCCGGGCTGTCGGTGCTGGCCTGGCTGGCGCTGCGCCGCTGGGCGGGGGTGCGCAAGGGCCAGGTCAAGCTCTGGGACCGCGACATCAACGATCCCTGAGCCGTTCCTTCGCAGAACAGATGCGGCGCCAACAGGGGGTGGCGCACACAGGGTAAGGCCGACCGGAACGGTCCGACCTACCTGATCCAGTTCTCCAGCTCCAGCTCCAGGCCAGCGACGCGCGAAAACTCGGCCGTATTGTCGGTCACGAGAGTGGCACCAACAGCTTTGGCATGTGCTGCAATCAGGAGATCATTCGGGCCGATCGGCCTTCCTGCGGCCTCCAGATCGGAACGTATGCGGCCATACTCTGTGTCTGCGGGCACATTGAGGGTCAGGATCTGAAGACTGGCGAGGATCGCCTCGACATGAGCCGTGAGCTTCGCAGACCCTTTCTTCGCACATCCGTACCTCAGCTCAGCGGCGGTGATGATGCTGACGCACAGGCTGGCTGGCTCGACTTCACCAACGCGTTGCGCTGCTTTCCCTGCGGGATTGCGCAACAGGTCGGAAATGATGTTCGTGTCGAGCATATAGCGTTTCACAGGTCGATTCCCTTGGCGGGCAGGAGCGTGCCATCGACATCGGGAAGCAGATCCTCCGCCCCAAGGGGCGGCAGGCTTGCCAGCACCTCGGCGAGCGTCTTCCTGCGGACAGGTTCGATGATCAGGCGATCCCCATCCCGGTAGATGGTCACCCGATCCCCGGGCAGCTCGAAGTCAGCGGGAATGCGCACGGCCTGGCTCTTGTTGTTGCGAAAGAGCTTGGCTTCGCGCGGCGTAGAGCTTGGGGAGTGTTGCGGCATGGTGGTCTCTCCTGCTGCGATGTATATCCATAGACATATACACCCGGGAAGAAGATTCCGCAACGTCCAGAAGCGCTCCACAAGACGGCGGTTCGGATGCGTCCGACAGAAAGGCCCCGATCAGAAACGATCAGGGCCTTGGCTGTGTCGTCAGGCGTGCTGGGCGCGTTCAGTGCTTAAGCCGGGACGAGGGCGTCGTGTACCATTGCACATGCGGCACCGGGCCCTTCTCCATCTGGAGCGCAAGGCCGAGGCCGAAGGAGGAACGGTGCAGGATCTTGGCGCCGAGCTGACGTTCCTCCGTCGAGAATCTCTCGGTGAAGAAGGTCGCGCAGTGGCGGACATATCCGACCTCGCGCATGGCCGTCAGGTCGAAGCGCATCATGGTTCCGGCGTAGGTAAAGAGGAGGCCCATCCGAGTGCTGCCCAGGGTCCCGCGGCCGGTCCAGTAGAGGGTCTGAAACGGGTTCTTATGCTGGACACCATCCTGGTGGTAGCCGCAACCGATCCCCTCATCGTTGAGGTGGAGTTCGCAAAGCCGGAACGCGGGCAGGACGGCAGCATTGAGAATGGCCTGCCAGGCGGCCCGATCGTTCAGGCTGTCGCCGGTTCTCTGGTTGATGTCGATCACATTGGAAGGATCATGGTCCATTTCAGCCCCCTCTTTTTGCAGGGATACTCCGACAGGTTTCGGAGTGCCGGATGGTTCCGACATGGCTACCTGAGATACAGCTCAATTCCGGTTTGGTAAACGAAAAATTCACCAACCCATTGATTTTAATTACAGAAAGGATTGTCTATTCGCTTTTTGCCTTGAGCCAATCCGGGTTGATCAGCTGCTCCTCCTTGTACCCGACCTCGATGGCGAGGCCATACCATTGGGGAGATTTGCCACGCCCGCTCCAGGACACCCGGTTGTCGAAGGGGCTAAGGTATTTCACTGGGTTCGGTGGCACTTTGGGGTCTGCGGCCGGCGCGGGGCGGCAGAGCTGCCATAGCACCTCTGGGGAGATTTCCTCCCTGGCCGCTAGAGACGCGACAAAGCCCTCCACTTCGGCAACGAGGGCCGCTTCCCGGGCGGCTATGGTGGCTTCAATCCGCCCCAGCAGCGCATCATGATCAGGATAGGGCGGGTGCTCGGGGGCGTTCTCAGTCATCGGTCCCTAAAATCTCGTCGGCACTCCCGGTGGCTCCGGTGAGCCGTGGTGCCAGCGCTGCGTCAAAGGCGGTCGCCATCACTGGCATCAGCAGACCCGGCCGGCGTCTTGAGCGTACCGTGCTGGCACATGCTAAAGTCGCGGGTCATGTCGCCAAAGCCGAGGAAAGTCTTCAGCTGAGGATACTCCTTCAGCGCCCGGGACAGGTCGCGCCCCTCGCTCTTTACCTCGTCGGGGTAGAGGTGCGGCCAGATCATGACCGGATCATATTCCAGGTAGGCCGCGATCTTTTCGCGTAGCTCGTCGGATGCCGTGGTCCCGTAGATGTTGGAGGTCAGCATCCGGTAGGTGACCTCGAAATGATCCGCGAGATCCTGAAGGCTGGGTATTTCCCGCTGCTTCAGAATGGCGCGCACGCGCGCCGCCGGTGCCATTTGGTCCCATACGTCCTTGCTGATCTTGTCGGCTGGCTCGACCTTCGCGCCCCCGCCGCCCTGGCGGACACGTACCGTCAAGAAGGATGCGTCCCAGACCTGATCTGGATCCAGGTTCAATGCGAGGGCGGCCTTTCGGCGCATCTCGATCGAACGCCTGCCGACGCCCGTGGCGCATCGGACGGCTGCGGCGAGCTTGTCTGGCCTTTCGCCAACAATGTCGGCGAGGTCCTTGAACTCAATGCCGCGGTTCTTCATCGCTTCTCGAATAATCTCGTCGGGCAGCTTGTCCTTGCCATTTGAATTCATGCCTTCGCTTCCCGTAGACGGTTGGTTTGACGCTAACATCACCAGTTAAGTATGCGATGCCGGTTCGAAGTCAATCGGCGGCACCTGAACCAAAGGGATATGTATCACCGTGAAGGGATAGCATGGAATAGGACACCGTGTCCCGCAACTTGCTGTGTAGCGGCGACGGGGCGGATGTGCGACGTCGCTACAGGAGCGTTCCGTCGTCAAAGCTCGGGTCCTGGTAGTCCTCGGGCCAGCTATCCATAAGCTCTTCAATAATCGACTCGATTTCCTCGATGTACCCTGACAGGAACTCTGCGCGGTCGAAATCCCTCTCTGTCACAGCGTCGCGGGTCTGCTCCAGCAGCGCCAGCTTGATCGCCTTGAGCTCTGCGACATCGCGGGGCGTCACATAGTCATGCTCCAGGAGCGACCCTTGCCGGAATGAGTCAAGGGAAACACCTTCAAGAGTGGGCAGGGCAAAGATCAGCATGATTTCCTTGGCCTTTAAAAATATATTATGCGCGATAAAGTAAATTTGGCTTGCGGCTATGGTACAGCATACAAATCAAGCGATCTGTCGGCCATAGCAAAAGATGACACTCCGACTATAGCCTTGCCCGGCTGATCGAATGATTGCCTTTTTTCGCCCGATAGGCTCAGACGTTTTCGCAAACATCTAATTTATAGAATTTTTAACCCACGCATCCGGGGTTCGGACGGCCCCGGCAAGAAAGGACCGAGGACCATGAGCAAAGTCGCGCCCGATCGCCGCAAACCCCGGGTCACAGGCGGGCAGGGGCAGGTCGCTGTGCGGCCCGCTGCCCCTCCGCAGGCAGCGCCCGCCGTGGCGCCCCAACAGATCACCGTTTCCTACATGCGCCTCGATCTCAGGCTGCGGATCCTGATCTTGCGGATGGTTCTTGCCCTTCTGTGCATGGCCGTCGCCTATCTGCTGTTCTCGATCTGCTCGATGGTCCCGGAGGCGCGGCACCACTTTCTTCACGTCTTCCTGCACCCCAGCCTGAAGTTCTTCCTGGCTGGTCAGTAGGTCGGTCGGGCCGCATCGAGACTGTTTCCGCATGGAGGTGCCACACGATTGTTGCGGGTAGAAATTTTTCACGAGTTGCGGTAATTTCGCCTGAAACCTCTTCGCGCTTCCCATTTGGGCAGAGCGGATCCCCGAAAACGCAATTGTAAGGAGCGGACCCATGGGATTTCTGATCGCAGTCTTCATCGTCGTCGGCTTTTGCGTGTGGTTCATGATGGCCGTCAAGGCTGGCGCCAAAGCACCGCCGCCGAGTGAAGATAATTTTCGCACGGCCTACAAATTCAGCTGGGAACGTAACTTCCTGTGGGGTTGGCGGGGAGGATGGAAGGGATGAAGAAAGTCGACATTTCTTGACCCAAAAGGAGCCCCGTAGGGCTCCTTTTTCTTTGTCCGTGAATGAGATGCTCAGCCCGCGCGGCCCGCGAAGATGTGGTTTCCGATGGTGATCGCCCCGCCGCTTTCCTTGGTCTTCTGATCGAGCCACGTCGGTTCGAGGTTTGGCTGATCCCCTTCGGCAACAAGCTTCGCCATACCCTTGGGGGCATAGTAGTTCGTCGCTCCGTGGGTCGGATCGGGGATCGCTCCGCTGAACACCCCATCCACAATCCTGCCTGCCTTCTGGTAGCTCGCATCTCCGGGCGAGGCCTTGTAGGGAATGTGGTTTCCCCCGGGCCCGCGGTTCCAGGTGCTGAACTGGTTGGGGCTCTTTGCGACTTCCGCCACCGTGTCCCCATATGTGCCGGCTTCGTAACGGGTGCGCAGCACATGGGCGACAGCGGCCTGCCCCAGGTCGCTCTCGCCGCCCGCCTCACCGAGAAGCGTCCGGATGGCAACGTCCCGGTCCTCGGCGCTCAGACGGATGGGGTCGTCGTACTCTCCGCCGCGCCCGATGGTAATGCCCTTGGGCTGGATGTCCGGATTTCCCCACTGCACGGGTACCCCACCTGCGCCGAGATCGCGGCCGGTCGTCAGGGACAGCCGGTCCTGCAGCTGCCCCAGCTGGTATTCATTGGCCGCATAGAGGTAGGCATCGGTCATCGCTTCCGGGCTGGCGCCGAGCATGGCGTGCGCCTCGATCCGCTGGCTGACCTCCTGGTTCCCGAGGACGGGATCCCGGGACTTCATCAGCTCCATGCGGTTCGTGAACTCGTCGGCCAGCACCTGATCCCCCTCATGCACGGCACCGGCACGCAGCTGTGTGAGTGCCATGTAGGTCGCGACGGGATTGTCCGAGGTCGCGACGCCGGCTTCGCGCAGCGCGGCCAGACGGTTTTCGACCATCTTGTCGCCCCACTCTCTTGCCTGGTCGAAATCCTGCGGATTGTTGCCCTCACCGGAAGCCCAATTGCGGAAGCGTTCCCAGGCACTGCCCTTGGCGCTGGAATAGGCGTCGAGCACCTGATCCCCACGCTCTGAGATGTTGTCGTTCCACCCGAACAGACTGGTCTGAATTGCCCGGAAGCCGCCCAGCTCCCGATACTTGCTGATCCAGGCCTCCTCGTTGTCGTCCATCGGGGCCCGGGCCGCGTCGATCTTCTGGCGGAACAGGCCCAGGATGCCGGCAGCCTCGCCGGGGGCAAGATCCTTCAGCCGGGCGCCGAGGTTTTCTTCGAGGGACCGGAAGGTCTGGTCCATGTCGGGGGAGATCAGAGTGCGATCGACGGCGTCCTGCGCGGCCTCCTCGGAGACGTAGTAGCCGGTTCGGACTTCGGCGCCGGCATTGCGCACATCCAGCCCCGTCACCGGGTCCATGGACTTCAGGCCGTCAAGGGTCATGCCATCGCCCGGAGACCGGCCCACGCCGAAGGTGGTGCGCGCCAGCACTTCATCGGACAGCGTGTTGAGGACGGCCATCTTCTCCTTCGCATCAGGATCTCCGCCGAACAGCATGCCGCCGCCCAGCCCCTGCGACACGTAGAAGGCAGCCAGAGCAAACTTGGCACGCTCCGCAGTCTCGCCGCGCCCGGGGAAGGTGATGGCGAGCTTGTCCTCGTTTTGGTCCATGAACTCGTTCACCGCGCGCAGGGCGCCGGGAACGTTGTGGACCAACTCCTGGAGCATCGTGTAGCCCACATTATCCGCCGCGGTCAGGTTGGAGGCATAGACCAGATCAACCTGCTGCGATGCGACCTCATGGTACATGTCGCTTGCGGTGTCGGTCTCGCTTTCCGAGCTGTTGCGGGTTTCCTGCATGCCCAGGCCGGCCGTCTTGTTGAAGGCGTTGCCATCGGTTGTCTGGTCGGTCTCGGAGTTTTGCTTGGTATCGGCGCTGGAGTGGCCTTCGGATGTATTCGCGGAGGCGCTGGTGTCGTAACCGACCTTCCGGTTTTGCAGCCCGGTCTCGCCCATGTCGGAGCTGTCTCCAGCCCGGGTCGTGGAGGACAGCCGTCCGCCGAGCTGTCCATTTACTCCCCCAGAAATTGTGACTTGAGGCAGAATCGCCTCTGCGGCCCGCGCCGCTTCCCGGGCAAGCCGCTCGGACGTCTTACCTCCGACCGGACCTTGGGGCGCGGCTGCGATAGGGCTGGCACCGCCGCCGGCAGGGGTCTGTGCGGCCATCGCAACGCCCCCGGGAGCCGCATTGGCTGCCGCTGGCGAAGCAGCTGTTCCCGCCGATCCAACGGACGGCACGCCGTTTCCTCCAGCCCCGGCTGCGCCAGGCGCGCCGGCCTGAGCGCTGGATCCAGTGGCCGGCGCCACTGCGCCCTTGGCGATGTCGGTGGCGATGCCCGCAGTGTTCAAGCCCGCTTCGGCCAACTTGATCGTGCCCTTTGTGATGTTCTTGTCAATGCGCACGCCGCCGCCAATAGACGCATCCCCATGGGTCGTAAGTTCGTGGCTGTCGCCCTCCTGGGAATTGACGCCGATGCGGGTCGAGATGGTCCCATCACCTCCGGTGGAGACCGTCTTGCCGGTCGTTTGCGTCACGGAACTTGTATCGGTTTCCGTCTGCGTATCCGTGGCGGCGTTGGTTTTCAGGTTTCCTTTGGAGTCGACGTATTGCCCGCCGGCAGTGATCGACTTGCCGGTCAGGTAAGATTCCATCTGGTTCCAGCTGGTGCCGTCCGCCCTCTGGTGGTCGAAGGTCAGCTTGATGCCTGCAAAGCCTTGCTGGGCATTGGTCCCGACCATGCCGGTGGCGTCGGAGTAGGAGCCCATGCCCTGAATGTCGTAAAGTGCCTTCCGGTTCAGCGTATCCGGAGCGTTCTTCTTCGGGTCGTAGTGGTCCGAGGCCGTCATGTCGCGCTGCATGGCGCTGGCAAGCACCGTCGAGGACCCGAAGACCAGGAACATCGAAAGCGCCGTCGCCATGCTGAGGTTGAGGTAGCCGACATCCTGAAGCCGCAGAATGTCATGGATGAAGGCGTTGTACTGCGTGATGTAGTGGAAGCTTGAGACCGCGATCTTGTTCAGCCAGGCATCGAGGAAACCCATGACGATCAGCAGCACCGGATACCACAGCTGAACCCAGACCAGCATCCAGATGTACTTGGTCCCGAGCTTCGCTCCGACCGCGCCAGACATGAACAGCAGCAGCGCCAGGGGCATCAGGCTGAAACTCCAGACCTCCAGGAAGGAGATCGTCATCGTGATGTTCTCGAAGATCAGCGCCGCGGTCCCGTAGTTGTTCTCGCGTTTCTGGTTCAGTGCATCTTCCAGCGCGGCCTGATGCGACCCGCCGCCGCCGGCGTTGATCAGGCTTGCGGGCGCGTATTTCAGGGCGTTGGCAAACGCGGTGATGGCATAGAAGCTGGGCAGGTCATCGACGAGGTTTTCCAGCGCGGCCTGATACCGAAGCGCGGTGGTGGTGTCGTTCTGGTACTTCGAGAAGTAGGTGTTGACCGAAGCGTTGAGACGGTCCTGGAAATCGGCGGATGCGAAATCATCCATAAGCGCGTCGTAAAGCTCCCAGCACTCGTAGATGCTGCCATTGGCCCCCGTGAGGGTCATCGGCGCCTGATCCACCCGCATATCGTCGATGTCGCGGTTCTGGAGGTTCCAGAGCTTTTTGCTGGCGTCGGTCCCCTTGGAATCGTAGGCGAGGCAGCGGCGGACATAGGTGATGGTGTCCTTGGTCGGGCTCAGGCCGTCACTGAACTGCGCCGCCGTACCCTGGAAATCCGGATCCGTGATGATCTGCTGATAGACCAGCGGCGCGCGGAGGCTGACCAGGTGGCCGTTGTCCATGGTGATCTGGTTGTCGTCCAGTCCCATGGCCTCGGTGAACAGCGTGCCCAGGCCCATGCCCATCTGCGTGATGATCGAGATCGGGGCCGCGAAGCCCACCGGCAGGTCGTCGACACGGGCGAGACCGCCGTTCTTGTCCTCCACCACCAGGTCGACCTTGGGCAACAGCAGCAGGCAGGTCACCATGATGGGCATGATGAAGGCATGTGGCGTGAACGAGGCCCCGGCTTTGAACATGCCGCTGAAGAGCGCCACGAGGATCCCGATGATCGCGGCCAGCTTGGCCGCGACCGAGAAGACGTTCCCGTCGAAGATCATCGCCACCTGGCTCAGGATCTGCGTGACGACCGTGACATCCGTAAAGGTGTAGGCGAGCATTTCCATGGTCTGGCCTCACTCAAGGGGGCTGTAGTTGCGCACCAGGTAGTCGCGCAGCTGGATGTAGTTGGAGCGGGTTTCCGACGGGATCGCGGTCTCTTCGCCAATGGCGGCCAGCTCGGCGCTCACCCGGCCGATCGCGACCCGGAAGTCGGTCTTGCGCCATTCGTCCGCATAGGCGGTCTCGTAGTTGTTCGAGGATACGGCCTGGTCGACGGCAACTTGCACGTCGTTTATGAAGAGGACCGCCAGCTCGTAGGCCAGACGTTCCTTCACCTCGTCGAAGAAGTCATAGGCTGCGGTTGTCCCGGTCTCGGACACCTCGGCAATGTCGAGCAGCATCGAGCCATAGTTGCCCAGCCGGCCAATGACCGCGGCCGCGTCCGTGTCGCTGCTGCCACCGTTGATGATCCGATAAAGCACGGAGCTGGAATCCGTCGGGCCGCTCCCGACCAGGGCATCCTCCAGCATTTCCTGCAGGCCGGTCAGAGCCACGGTCTGGTTGCCGAGATCGAGGCACTTTTCCGTGTCGCTGCATTCCAGCAGCGCGGCCTCGTCATTGCCGTAGATCAGATCGCGGACACTGAGCTTGGCGCCAGCCACGGAGGCCGTGACATTGCGCGAGGGATTTCCGCTGGAATCCTCGACAGGCCCGGACAGAACCACGGTGCCGGTGATGCTCATGAGAGCTTCCATGAGCTGCGTATCGCCAGAAGTGAACCAGCCGCTTACGCCGCTGTTCTGCATCGCCTCCCAGACGACATTGACCTCGAAGGCATCGTAGTCGGACGAGCCGTCGGAATTGGTGGCGGTCAGGGAGTCAACGGTAGAGGACAGGGAGCCCCAGAAGGCCTCGTAGGCATCGTTGAAGCCGCTGAGGATCGAGGTCGTCTGTATCCCCTTCACGTCGCTCATTTCCAGCGCGCTGAGACCGCCGTTGACGATGCCCTTTGCCAGTTGGCAGGAATTCGCGGTCAGCTGGTTCATTTCCTGAACGATCTTCTGGAGACCGCTGATGATCGTCGAACATTGCTCGCAGATGTTCTTCAGCGCGAGGTGGAAGGCATAGCCGGCGGCGTTCTGGGCGATGCTGCGCAGGAGCGCCACGAACTGCTCGGCATTGATCATGCTGAAGCTTCCGCCGAAGAGGTCGATGCCACCGCAGCCGGCGCTGAAGCTGGGCGGCGTGAAGTTGATGACGCTGACGTTCATCACCTTGCCCTTGACGTAGATCGAGCCGCCGTAGAAGCCGCCCCGCCGCGAACTGGCGATGGTCCCGGGGTTGTTCACCTGGACGTTGGCCCCCAGCATGTTCTCGAGCGTGTTTTCCAGATCTGCTTGCGCGGCCTGGGGCAGGGCCATTGCCATCGACAGGCTGGTTGTGGCCGCGAGGGCCATGCGGATGAAGCGTTTCATCGGGGGACCTCGGCGTTGTCGAGATGAAGGCGGGAAGGGCTCAGGTAGGCATCGGCCTGTTGCAAGATTTCGGGCAGCGGGCCGTTGACCACGGGGGCGACTTCACCGATGCGGGGATTGATCGGCTGGCTGTCGCGGAAATCCTGATCCGAGATCAGCCCGGCGCGCCGGGCGACCAGGAGGATGCGATCAGCGATTTCGGCACCACCGGTCGGGTTCCAGGTCACCGGAACAAAGGTGCTGGGCGGAGAAGCGATGAAGACCGCGCCGCCGTTGGCAACGCCAAGCTGTTCCGCAAGGCCCGCGTCGAAGGATTGGGTGCTGGAAATGTCGGAGGGCAGGAGGGTGCCGTCCATGGAGATGGTCTGCCAGACAAGACCGTGTGTCTGTTCCATCCGGTAGAAGTTCTCGGCCATCAGCGCGCAGGAGGAGCAATTGCGGTCCATGAACATGACCAGGGCGTTGGTCTTGAAGAACTCGGTCAGCACCTCGCGCTTGCGCTGCTCTGCCTCCTCTTCAAGGGCCTTTGCGAAGCTGTCCTGGCGCGGTCTGCGCCGGCCTTCGTCCAGTTCCGGGTGCCCGGTCGTGACCATCTGCGAGACCTCGGCAAAGACCTCGCTGCGATCCATCGCACTCTTCTGAAGCAGGAAGTATCGCTCGACGTTTTCGGGCGTCGGATTGTCCATGGCGGTATCGAGAGCGATTGGAAGTGCTTCGCGCAAAAACGCGACGCTGCCCGGGGCAGGCGGGGGCGCGGGGGCAGGCGGCGGATCGGGGGGCGCCATGGGCTCAGGAGGCGCGACCGGCGGGGCCGGCGGCGGCGTCTGAACCGGGATTTCCTCGGCCTCTTCCTCCGGTGGAGGGTCCTCGTGCCAGAACCAGCCGCGCTCGCGATCAAGATAAAAGGAAGCCGGTTCTGCAAGTGCGGGTGCGGCGGCCAGAAGGAGTATTGGAAGTAGGAAACGGCTCAAAATTCTAAACCCTTTCTTTCGCCAGTGAAAGGTAAGTCCTGCCGTAATCGCACGGCCCAGCCCCGAGGGCAAAGCAAAAAAAAAGAGCCCTGAGGGCTCTTTGAAGTTCAGTAGACGTCGGTTTCGTTTGAAGTGCCGGCATAAGCTGCAGAAACTTCTGCAAAACCGAGCTTCAGAAGCACGTCGTTCCAGTCTTCCTTGGGGCTGCTGAAGTGCGCAGGCACAAGGATGCGGCAGACGAAGCCCTCATCGACGAGACGATGCTTGAGCTTCACCGCATGGTTCAAGCCAGCTTCATTCTGGTCGCGATCAGCCCAGATCGTCACGCACTTGGTGCCCTTTGGCGGATGCCAGGAAGACATCAGCGTCGTGTAGCCAGCCGCGTAGACGGACTGCCCGGTGGAATGCGCGATCGCCAGCCCGGTTTCGATACCCTCGCAAACGTTGGCGTGGGTGCTGAACGGGGCCCTGCCATGAAGCCGGATGGACCCGTTCAGGACTTCTCCGTCTCTTGCCAGAATCTTCTTCGTCTTCTCGACCGGGGCCTTTTGGCTCTCCGTGTGATCGAGGAAGATACGATGAAGCGCAGCGGCTCTGCCCTCGGCATCGTGCATCAGGCTGACGATGCCAGGGAATTTAAGCGGGGGGCGCTCTGCAATTTCGCTCCGGGCGTAGAAGAGCTCGGGGTGAAAGCGCATGTTTTTCTGCCCGTAGAGCAGATCCACATCAGAGATGCCCCGGGTGTCGCGCAGATACCGGATGGCTTGGTGATCCGGACCGAGATCGGCGAGCGGAGTGCTTTGCTCCCAGATTTCGGTCAGAATCTTCTTGCGGCGTTCGATAGCCTTTTCGTCCTTTGCAGGTGCCGGAGCAACGCGAGGGGCGGACTGGCGCGCCTTCTTGGCTTCGGCAACGGCGCCATTCTGGCCGATTCCGAAATAGTCCTCCAGCACCGCGAGAGCGTGCTTGGGATTGCCCTCCTGACCATCCAGCCAGCAAATGAGGTCAATCCCGCCGCCAAAGGTGCCGCAGGTATTGCAGACCCCGCCGCCCGTCTGCCCGAAGTCGCGAAACACGCGGAAGCCATCGCCGCGGCGCCCCTTGGCGGTGCCGTGGACAGGGCAGGACATGCGAGCAAGGCCCGGGCGGCCGATAGCCGGCGAGAGGTTCGGATAGAGATCGCCGATGATCTTGCCCCAGCGACCTGCGGCAAGCTCCTTCACGCGGTCAAACCCGGATTGTTCCAGGGTATGTGCCATGTTTGGCCTCCTGTTGATGGGGGGATGGTTCACTCGGCCGGCTGGACCTGAGGCAGGTCTGCGCCCGGGAGATCGGTCTCGGCTTGCGGAGCGAAATGCTCGGACATTCGATCGTTGAACTGGCGATAAGTGATCGGCGCGCCGTCCAAGATCATGAAGACCTGATCCTGATCGGTGTCGGTCAGCATAGGTTGCACGCGGGCCCTCCGGGCGCGGCAAGCACTGCGAAAGAAAGGGACGCGGGACAGAAGGGTCCGAAGAAGGGTGTTCATGTGGTTGCTCCAATAAAAAAAGGGAGCAACGCCCCTTAGGGGATGTGCTCCCCAGAGGGTGAAGGTCCTTGCGAACCGGTGTCAGACGACGAGACCGCCGTGTGCGTTGATGATGTCGACGACCACCTCGACAGGAACGTGGCGGTAGCAACTTCTGGTCGGTTTGACGCCCGCCTCCCGAAGGATGAAGGGCATCAGCGTGTCATGCGGCATGCTCGGGCAAGCGCATTCGACGGTGGTGTAGGGGCCTTCCAGGCACTGCGGTTCGCAGTGGTGGAAGTCACTCGCCTGGATCGACAGAGAAAAGCCGTCCCCGCAAACAATGCGCGGGAGGATCTTCAGGTCCGCCCGGCGGGTGTGCTCCGGCCCGCTGAGGAAGCTTTGGAGCGTGCCCGCCGTTTGAAGGACAGGGGCGAGGAGGTCAGGGCCACAGATGGTCATGGCTGGTCTCCCCTCAGGCGAAAGCAAAGCCGACGGCGATCAGGATCCCGGTCAGGATCGCGAAGGCCTGGACGATGCGCCAGAAGAAGGTCTTGAAGCGGAAGGCCTCGGAGTTGGCGACAAGCTCGAATTTCTCGGTCATGTGCGTCAGCTCGGTTTCGAGGACATGCATCTGTTGGCGCATGGTCTCGGCCTGGGCTTCCAGTTTCTTCTGCGTGGCTTCAGCATCCGCTTTCAGTTGGGCCTGAAGAGCGGTGGCCTGGGCATGCAACGCCAGTTTTTCCCTGGCGAGGCGCTGCGTGCTTTCGGTCAGGGCCTCGACACGTGCAATGGCTTCGGCATGGGCTGCCGGATCGCCAAGCGTCACCAGCTCGGGCTGGCGGGCGGTCGTGGCCGGGCGCGTCGTCTTGCGGGACGCACGAGGCGCGGCAGACGTTGCGGAGGTGGGTTCGGAATCGAAGTCCACAGCTTCAACCACGGCGAAGGCCTCTGCGTTGAAGTCCTGGCCGTCGAAGGCGGGATTGGTGGTGATGCCGGGTTTTTGGGTATTGTTCATGGGACTCTCCATTGGTGAAGAAGGGAGTCCCCCCACACAGGGAAAGGACTTCCCCAGGGGGTGAAAAGGCCATCGCATGGGATGGGCCTTGGTGATGTGAACAGACACAGTTCGACAGCCCGCATGGATTTGAGGTCCATGCCAACGCGCGGGGCCACAGGGGCGGTGCGCGGCTGAGGGGCCTATTCCCTCAGGCTGGGTGCGGTCAGAGGCGCTGCGCGGCCTCCGGATCATTACGATCACCGCTTAGGCTTCATGAGCCATCCGCCTGCTCCAGGAGCGAGACGTACCCGAAATCGGGCCAGAAGCGCCGCAGGATGACTGCCTGCGGTCAGTGGTGTCTTCGGCAAGGCCACAGACGACGGTCTGACTTCTGCAAGGGCAGAGAGTGTCCTGAAGGTAGCGTAGTCGCGCCGGTCCGACAAGTCTCTCGACGGCGGGGGGCAGAGGATGCAATATGTATTTAGTTCGCCAGTTAAATTAATCTACAAAAAGCGGAGACTTTCATGTCTGACGAAATGCACGTTGATGACAAAAAGGCTAATTTAAAGTCGGAAAATTCCTTTACTAAAGGCCGGGGAAACCGGCGACGCGAGCGCCCGGCACTGGCCGACCTGCCGCCGGACCGCCAGGAGGAGATTGCCGGGCGGCGGATCGCCGGCCAGGCGCGTCGCCGCCACGCCTACCGGCCTCAGATCCCCGAGATCCTCCAGGATGTGGAGCTCCACACCCCGGAAGCGATCCTGATCTACGTGCGCGACTTCAAGGCCTGCAATGAATACGCCGTCGCGATCGACCACGTAGCCCGGGACCGGTTGGAGGCGCGGGAGGAATACAACCAGTACCTCCAGCAGTTCCAGGACACGCTGGACCACCTGTCGTCCCGGCTCACCGCGCTGCACAGCCAGTACGAGGAAGCCTCGAATGGCGGCAAGACGAACAGCCGAAAGCCCCACCGCGTGCAGGCGTCGATCCAGTCGCGGCGCAGCCTTCAGCTCCTCGATCTCTTTGCGCAGGCGGATGACATCATCCGGATGGTGCAATTCCTCATGATTTACGGGGATGTATCCGATGAAGTCGGCAGCGCGGCGGTGCGTCAGGTCGAGAAGGCCCTGGGCAATTGCACGAAGGGACTGCGGAAGGTGAAGGTCAGCTGCTTCCGCCGGATCGTGGAGTTGGAGCGCCTGCAGATGCCCGTCAGCGACCGCACCAGCATCAACGACATCGAAAGCGCGCGGAAGGTGGCCTCGATCCGGGCTGGCGACCCGAGCCTGGGCCCCAAGCGGAAGCGCGAACCCCTGAAGCGCCGGCAGGAGCGCGTCAATCCGCAGGCCCTGGCCTCGGATTCCATCACGTCGCAGTCCTATGCGCCTATGCCGGAGGATACCGACCTGGACCAGGACGAAGAGGCGGCACTCCCTGACGACCAGGAAGACACGAGCCCCCGGGCGGCAGCGGAATGAGAGAGGGAACGCCGAGCCTGTACGTCGCGAAAACCTGTCTGCGGATGGCGGCAGGGTCATCTTCGAAGAGCCCCGGCCGGACTATCCGGCCTGGGTCTGCAAGAGCCACGAGACGCAGCGCCAGCGGATAGCTTTTCCGGCCGAGGAGGGGACGCTCAACCGGCACCAGTTTTCGCAAATCGTCTACCTCGTCATGAGCAGCTATCTCGACGCCTGGGCCGAGGCGACCGAAACGGTGACGTAAGGGGCGGGCGGCCTCGTCCGCCCCTCATGCCAACGAGCGGCCAAAGAATGCGCATGGCGTATCCATTCGCTGCAGCACCCGTCAGCCCGTTGCAGATGGGGTGGATGGCTCCCGCTCCCGGCGTCGCAATGCGCCATACTGCAGGTGCGCGGCCACGCCGACCTGATGCCCGAGCACACCCGGTCGCATGCCAACATCACCCCGCCACCGCCTCAGAAACGGCGCGGCCGACCGCCCAACAACGGAGGCGCCAATCACCTGCACGGCTGATCCCCGAACCCGTTAGGTGGGGAATTTTGCGCCAGCACTTCTGGGGAATTTTGATCCAGCATTTACAGAGGGCGGACGGCACCAGCTGGAACCAGATGGAATCCTATCTGACCGGCAAGTCGATCAATGCCGGCGGGCAATATGTGGATTCCAAAGGAAACCTGAGAACCAACGCCGCCACGAATACGCAGACGGCAACCGATAGCAGTTCCGTGACGCAAACAACCGGTAAGTCGGTCGCCACCGGAGGTGATGGGACCATCTCGACCCGCATCGGCGTCAATTCCCAGGAGGGCAATAGCCACGAAATTACGACCCATGGGGATGCATTTGTTGGAGGCGGCGTGCGTGTCGAGAAGGACATCACAAAGGGCGCGGTCAAGATGGCCGAAGCTGGCCTGAACACTATTGGCATCGCCACCGGCGCCGCAATGGGCGCAGTGGCGCCGTCCACCGGATCTAGTGTTCGGGAAGGTGCGCCTGGCGCTGCCGGGGCTGCGGCAAGCGGAGCGCCATCCGCTGTGACGGCTGGAACGGTCGCTTCGCCGGCGGCAGCCTCGGCGGCCCCGGGTGGCGTCGCGATGGCCGCACAGACTCCCGCCGGCGGCGGAGCACCCATTCCGACCTCCGGCGCTGTCAGACCGGGCCCGCTCGGAGGTACACAAGATAAGACGTCCGAGCGGCTTGCCCGGGAAGGTGCGCGGGCGGCAGAGGGGCTTCTGCCAAAGGTCTCGATCGGAGGTCAGGTCAATGGACAGCTCGGCCGTCGGCAATCCTCCTCGTCACGGGCTGGAGACAGCTCCGACATGGGCGAGACCGGGCTGCAAAACCGGAAGGTCGGTTACGACACCAGCGCCTCCGCTAACACTTCCGAAGGCCACTCCAGCGCCGAGAGCAAGCAAAACTCCGAGACCGACCAGACGAGCAAGGGCAACGCCTACAACAAGACGGCCGGCCTGGGCATGCAGGAAACCCGCAATCACGGGGAAAGCGAGACGGACATGCGACCACGAAAGGTTTTGTGATGGCCAGGGATCGACGCGACCCCGAGCTGACGGACCTGCCGCCGGAGCTGCGCTGGCGTGAATGGATGCGCCGGATTGAGGCGGTGTCGTGCGAGGATCTGGCGCGGGTCGTGGGGCAGGGGGCCTCGGTCGATCTTCTGATCGAAGACCTGTCTGCCGATCTGGAGGGGCGGGCCTTCGAGATCGCCCGGGTCGCCGGCGGCTGGATGTTCCGGACGCGCGCGACCTATGCGCCCGTGATCCGCGCTGCGGCGGATGTCGGCGACCAGCTACTCGATCTGAACGAATTCGACGTCGCGGTGCTGGTGGCCATCGCCTACCACCAGCCGATCACCCGCGACCTGATCTGGCGGTTGCATGCGCGCGACCTTATCGGAACCGGGCCTCGGTCGCCGCGCTGCGGGGCGCCCTATACCTTCGTTACCACGGATCAGTTCCTGGTCGCGTTTGGGCTGGAGACACTCGCGGATCTGCCGGAGCAGGAGCAGTTGCCGGATGCGGGACTGGACGGCGGATCGTAGGAGTTGGGAGCGGCGGTCGTCGAGGGAGCTCGGGCTTCGATCCCGGGATCTTTGAACAGATTGTCCCGGAGCCCCGATCTTCAGCCGAGGAGCTTTTCCAGCTCCTCCCCTTGGGCAGCATGCTTCTTGGGGTCATTTGCCTTCAGCTTGTTCACGTTGATGAGCTTCCATCTGACGGCTGGAAGTTCGGCCGCTTGAGGGCGGTTGATCGCGTCGAAGTCGGGATCGCCTTCATGCAGGGTTCTCAAGAACCTCTTCGCGCCTTCATCCATGCGGGTTTGGATGTCTCCGATCAGGCGGTCGCGCGTTGCGATCAACGCGCCGAGGTCGGTGGGCTCCTTCGTCATGCCCTCGAACTCCCGGGTATAAGGCTGATCCAGATCGATCAGGTTCGGGTTCAGCAGTTCGTGCGGCGGGCGGGGGGAACTGGCGACGTAGATCAGAAAGGTGCGGAACAACGCGTCGGTAAACCCCTCGTGCTCGTAGAGCAGTTTGACGTCATAGAGGTCTCGGGGGTGCTGGCGATCAAGGGCTGCATGTAGCTTGCCGCCGAACAAATCCTCAAAGGAGACGATGTTCATTGCTGCATATCCGAACGCTTCCTCGACGGCTTCGGAGACTTCGCGTTGCTCAGGTTCATGCACGACGCCCCGGGTGACGGGGGATGTTTCGATCTTGATCTCGGCTGGGCCGAGGCGGGCGAGCGCCCGTGTGGCGCCACCGCCACCGCCGGCAATGCGCTGTGTTCTGACGCCGGCGATGTGGCCTTCGATGGCGGCGGCAATCCGGTCCATTGCGTCGTTGATTTCGGCCAGGCTTTCGGCGCGGTCCTTGACGGGTAGATAGGTCAGATCGATATCGACCGAGAGGCGCGGAAGGTCGCGATAGAAGAGGTTGATGGCGGTCCCGCCCTTGAGCGCAAATATCTCCTCCCTGGCAACATATGGGAGTATGCGTACGAGCAGGGCCACCTGGGCGGCATAGTCTTCACGCGCCATGACCACCTTCCTTTCTTACAAACTCTTCGGGCACCATGATCCTGTAGCGCGGATGTATTTTGCCGCCTTTGACCAAGGCGCGATCACCGCTGCCAAGATCGAACTCTTGCGGATCGAGGCGTTTGCGCCAGGCATGGTCATGGCGGTCGGCGAACACGAAGAGCAGGCGTTTGACCTTGATCTTCTTGCAACTTCTGAGCAGTGCCGAAAGGGTTTTCGGGCGCAGTGTCGTCAGGCTTTCGAACGCCATGTCGAGGTTGTGAAAGCTCTCCTGATCCGGCAACTCGTCCAGCGCTTCAAGGATCGCGCGTTCCGGCGAGGACATCACCAGTTTCCAATCCCATGGCAGGGTTGATGCTGTCTCACCGGGATTGCTTCGGGCGTCAACGACACCCAGATCAGGGTCAGAGAACAGCGACACGCTGCGGGTGCGCAGGTCAGCGTTGAGCGGCAGTTTTTCGAGCCAATTGGGGATCTTCGCGCCGTATAGCCAGACCGTGCTCTTGTCGCCGAGTGAGAGGTAATGCGCATAGCCTTGCAGCCCCAATGCCGTCGCCCCGCCGATATGGACAGGGTAGTGCATGATGTGCTGGAGCGAGAGCAGGCAGGTCTTCCAGTCGAGCGTGTTCGAGGCGGAACTGCCTGGTGCGGGGCGGCGGAAGACGCCGCGGCCCAGACGTTCCAGCCAGCCGCGTTGGACATAGGCGTAGGAGGAGCGCCGGCCTATCCCATGGTATTCAAGCCAATGGGAGTCGACAAAGAACCCCGCGGGGACGGCCTCAAGAAGTTTCTTTAGTTTGTCATGTTCTTGTCCGCTCATGGAGGACATAATGGCAAAATTTCAAAGGCAACTCCACTCGTTTCTGTGGGAATCTGTGATTTAGTCCATCAAGGATGGACAAAAAGAGAATATCTTAAGGGCCAAGGTGATTGGCGCGAGAAAGCTGCCTGACAGTGATGCGGCACGGCACCTGAACCAAAATCTCAAAAGTGGTCATCCGTACGCGGCGTGGCGATCACCCAATCCGGGTCCCGTGACGGGGCTGTACGTCTAACGGACAAACTGTTCAGACAGGAACGCTCCTGCCAACGGCGCAGTCGATGCAGCCTAGCTTAACAAATCTCTCAGGTTCGATATAAGCCCCGACCGCATAGCCCCCGTGGTGCAATCGAAGGCTTCAGCAAGCTGCACGACGGTCTCTTTTACATCGCGTGGACGTACCGTGCCGCGCGGGGCTCTCACGAATGGGCCGTCCGTTTCCGTCTGTAATCTGTCGCTTGGCAATGAGGCGACCAACAACCGATGCCGTTCGGCTCGGAGCATCTCGGTATTAACCGAGAAATAACACCCCTTTTCGACCGCACGCCGCGCTTTCACCTGAGTTCCTGTGAACCAGTGCAAGACTGCCTTTGAAGTTTCAATGAACCTGGTGGCTTCGAGCGCCGTGAGTACCTTGGAGACGGGTCGATCACCTTCGGGGCCATCTTCCTGACGCGCTATTACAATGGCTGCTGGGGCTACAAGGATATGGAGGAGGCTGCGGGCCCGGTGGAGTCGCGCGCGCCCGTCAGCCTTCTGTCCCTGCTATCCGAGCTGAAGGATCCCGACAGCTACGCTCATGCCTGGCGCCAGCGCTGCCGGAACTGGGCGGCGATCCCGGATTACGACGAGGGTGACAGGATCACCGCATCGCCGCAACCCTGCAACAGGCCGTCCAGGATCGCGGCGGCGATCCCGCGGGGATCGTCGGAGGGGTGATTGGGCTGAAGCCGGGTTGCGAGATGCCCCCTGAGGCCGATGGTGTTGCGAAACCGGCTGACGACCTCGACCTTGGCGGCCACCGTGATCAGATCCTGATTGCGCGTGAGCTTCGACACCGCCGCCACCATTTCCGGCGTGAGGCCGGGCGCTGCCGCGGCGAGGCCGGCGGCATTCGCCGCAGGCGACAGGAGCCAGTCGCGCAGATTTCCCACGGTCATGGCGCGGATGGTCGCGCTGTTCGGGGCCGATCTCAGGGGGCTGGAGATCGGCGATCTCAGCAAGGCGCGGATCGACATCGGTTCGGTCACCTTCGGGGTCCTGCCGCTGATCACGCTGGCCATTGCACTGGGCGCCTTCCTCGTTCTGGGGCTTCTGGTCAACCGGAGCGCCTTCGGGCGTGCGGTGCGTGCCACATCGGACCGGCCCGAAATCGCAGCCCTGATGGGGGTGCGGGTCAGGCGTGTCCATATCCAGGTCGCGGCGCTGGCGGCGGCGCTGGCGGCGCTGGCCGGTGTCCTGCTCGCCATGCGGTCGTCCGTATCGCCCTATGCCGGGGTCGAACGGCTGATCGTGGCTTTCGAAGTCGTCGTGCTGGGCGGTGTCGGCGCGATCCGGGGGGCATTCTCGCACACCCCCGACACTCCGCTGAAAGGACTTCGGCATGAGCGTTTATGCAGAAGGCCGTTTTCAGTTCCAGTCTGGGGAAGGTGAGCAGCCATGAGCGACTTCAAGTCGGAGCTAGGGTTTCAGGATTGCTGGTCGTCATCTGCCAACAAGGAACTGAACAAACCGGCAGGCGGATCAGTCGGTGGCGGTACTCGAAAACCTAAGGCTGGCGCTGATCAGGCTGATCGTTCCTCTGCCCAGGCACAGACCATCTCGGCGGCAGACAAGGCGCGGCTGGCCCGTGTTGTCAAAGGAGCGCCGGAAGTCATGGTGAAGGTGTCCAAGCCTGCCAAGAACGACAAGTCCGGCAATCCGATCAAGGTCAGCCGAGCCTCAGAAGCGGTCAGGGCCTCAGAGCATCTCGCCTACATCAGCCGAAACGGAAAGATCGAGGTCGAGAACGACCGGGGCGAGACCTTTTCGGGGCGGCAGCAGGTCGGAGTGATCTATCGCGAGTGGATGGAGAAGCACGACGAGGATCGCCGGGAAGGCTCGGCGACTGACCGGACCAGGATCACGACCAGCATCGTGTTTTCGATGCCCGGCACGGCGAATGCAGAAGCGGTGAAAGACGCGGTCAGGGCTTTAGCAAGGCAGGAGTTTCGGGGGCGGCATGACTATGCGATGGCCCTGCACACGGATACGCATCACCCACATGTGCACCTGACGTTGCGCACCGTTGACCGAGACGACGACGCAACGTGCTGAGATGGCCCGGTCTCTGGCGGGGCAGAGGGCTACGCGCTCCGTGCCCCGCGGACGCGGAAACGCGGTCGATAGTCCAGAGCGTGAGCAGGATCTGTCGAAGGGGAGCCCTGACAGGGGTGGTCGTCAACGATAGAGGCTGTTGCGGTGTGTGCGAGGGCTACAAAGCCCTTCGACGGCCTCGCCAATTTCAAAACCTGCCGTTCGAGCGATCTGCGGTGAACGGAAAGTTTGAGCCGAGGCTGAGCCCAACCACCCCACCATCAGAGCCCATTTCCGATATCTCTTTGTCCTGTTCCAATGGGGGCGCAATCGCGCCTTGCCATAACATCCGGTCGTCGATGAGCCGTTTCAGGTAGGTTCGGCGCGCGGGAGGTGCGTGATACTTCGGCTGGACGGCGCGAAACTGGGAGGATTTCGGAATGACGCTCTGTCTCAACCGGCGTGAGGCCCTGCTCGCCGGTCTTGCCGCGGCTTCGGCGTATTGCCTGCCGCGATCAGCCAATGCCGCGGGCAAGTTGCCTGCAACGATAACCGATGGCCAGGCCCATATTTGGGCGCCAGGCGGCAAGAAACAGCCAAGCAAGTCCGGGCGGCAGGCGCCTTTTTCGCCGGAACAGCTGATCGCGGAACTTGACAGCGCGAATGTCAGGCGCGCCATCCTTATTCCGCCGTCCTGGGCTGCCCATGGTGACAGCTATTCCCTGAAAGCCGCCGAGAAATATCCCGACCGTTTCAAGGTGATGGGGCTTTTGAATTTCCCCAAGCCAGAGGACAGGGACAAGATCGAGCACTGGCTCGATACGCAGGGCATGGCCGGCGCGAGCATGTTCATGGATTTCCCCAAGGGGGCCGAATGGCTGGCCGCCGGCAAGGGAGACTGGCTGTGGCCGATCCTTGAAGAGAAGAAGATACCGCTCGCGATCCATGCCGGTCTGGCGCTGCCGACGATGGTTGAAATCGCGGAAAAACACCCTGGCCTGAAGCTCTGCCTGGATTCCTTCGGCCTGTCGACGAAACCGCACGGGGCAGCCGCCGTCGAGGCGTTCGACAAGGTTGCGCCGATCGCCAGGTTGTCGAACGTCACGATCAAGGTTGGGACGGTGTCCTTCCTGACGGCACAGCCCGCCCCCTTCGGCGATATGCAGACCCTCGTCCACAAGGCCTACGACGCGTTCGGGCCAGAACGGATGTTCTTCGCGTCCGACATCACGCTCATCAATGTGCCCTACGCGCAGGAAGTAGAATGGTGGGCAAGCCTGGATTTCATGTCGGACCAGGATCGCGCGTTCATCATGGGCGAAAATATCAGCAAATGGCTCGGGTGGGCGGAAACTGCCTGATGGGATTTGATGATGTGACCGCCCCAGACCGCATAGGTAAGCTTTCCCCGGGTGTTTGGACGGCGTTCTGGCGTCGCAGATGTGCTTAGGCTCAGGACCCATTGATTTGAGCCGACGGGCATGATTCATCGCGCTAAAACAGAGCGGTGACATGTCTGATCTCTTTTGGCTGGGCGATGTGCAGATGGTGCGCCTCGCGCCCCACTCCCCCAAGTCGCACGGTAAGCCCCGGGCTGATGACCGGCGCGTGTTGAGTGGGATTATCTTCATAAATTGTAACGGCTTGCGGTGGCGGAATGCGCCTGCCGCATGCCGCCCCCACACGACACTCTACAATCGTTGGAAGCGGTGGAGTGAGAAGGACATCTTTGCTCAGATGCTGGCCGGGTTGGCGGGCGAGGACCACGAGGAGAAGACTGCTATGATTGATGCTTACTTGAAGGCTCATCGTACGGCGTCCAGCCTGGGCGCAAAAAAGGGGGGCGTGGCCGCCTGATCGGTCGCACCAAGGGAGGCATGAACACGAAGTTACATGCCATCTGTGACAGCAAAGGCCGTCCGATCAACTTCTTCGTCTCAGCCGGGCAAGTCAGCGATTACATCGGTGCGCGGGCGCTGCTGAGCAGCCTGCCGAAGGTCGACTGGCTGCTCGGAGACCGAGGCTATGACGCTGACTGGCTCCGAGAGGCCCTGCAATATAAGGGGATACGCGCCTGCATCCCTGGACGGACGCAGCGCAAGACCCCGGTCAAATACGACAAGCGCCGCTACAAACGGCGCAATCGTATCGAGATCATGTTCGGCAGGCTCAAGGACTGGGCTCGATCATTCTCTCGAACCTGTGGCGTTCATGATCTCACCGTAGCAACCCGATACGACAGGTGCCCCAAGTCATTCTTCTCTGCCATCGCTCTCGCAGCAGTCGTCATATACTGGCTCTGAAACTCAATGAGTCCATCGCCTAGGCGAGTATTTTTCACTCAGCAAGATATCGATGGCCTCCAGCGCGGTAATTTCGCCCTGCTCCGGCCGATGCAGGGTATGATCCAGAGCCTCTAGGGCACGGGGCATTTTCAGGCCGACGAGGGCGCCCCGAACGCGGTCCAGCACCCAGTTCACTTGGCACCTCTCCGGAGGCCAGTCGCCGACCGACGGCGTCATAGAAGTCCAGGGAGCGGCGCAGGCCTGGCGGACGCTCTGGGCGTGCGACCGGCCGCTTCGGCGGCGCCTTGCGGCGGCTGGGATCGACACGGCGCTGGTTCTTGCCCTCCAGGACAGGGTGGCGGGCAATCTCCACGCCATCCTCGAAGATCCTGACGTCGCGGGTATGGTTCTGGACCTCGAGCATCCGCCTGGGGGCCGCTCAGACGTAGGTGTTCGGGTTCTGCGCCAGGGTGGCGTGGATGTGGGGAATGTCTGCGCTGTAGACCCGGCGCAATTCCTCGACCAGACGGTCACGGATGGCGGGTAGGCTGTCCCAGAGATCAGTGCTTTCTCCCGGATCCGCGAGCAGGTCGTACAACTGCCCGCGCTCCAGCGCGCAAAGGTCGAAGGCGCCGAATTGCAGGAATTCCTGGTAACAGTTCAGATCCAGCCCGCAGATCACCTTATAGCGCCCGTCGCAGGCCGCCCGCCAGGCGCCCAGCCCCGAGGTGGTGATGCCACGGGGATAGGCGCCGCCCGCCAGCCAGGGCCCCAGGTCCACCCCGTCCCAACCCTCCGGCACCGAAGCGCCCGCCGCCGCCAGGAAGGTCGCTGGCAGGTCCAGAAGCGTGCCCGGCAGGTTGTCCACCGCGCCACGGCGCGTCACCCCGGAACCGGCGAAGATCATCGGGACATGCACCGAGGGCTCATAGGGCACCTGTTTCTTCCAGAGGTTCAGGTCTCCCAGCATCTCGCCATGGTCCGAGGCAAAGACGATCAGCGTGCGGTCCAGCTGGCCGGTGCTTTCCAGGAAGCCGACATAGACGCCCACCCAGCGGTCGAGGTTTTCGATCATCGCGGCATAGCGGCGGCGGATGTCCTGCTGCAGGTCGGGATCATCGCTGTCGCGGCCGCGGGGCAGGGGGAAGGTCACATCCTGCCAGCCGGGGATCATCGCGGAGGTCACATCCATCGGATCATGCGGACCGGGGAAGTTCACCATGGCGAACCAGGGCCGCGCCGGATCGAAACCGGCCAGGGTGTCCAGTGTCAGGGCGCCGACAAAATTGTCGTTATAGGCGTCGTCCGGGATCGGCGCGGGAGCGACATTGGCATAGGCGCCGGGGACCTCCCGTATCCGCCCCAGAAGCCAGTCCGACAGCGGCGGATGATCCTTGCCGGCAACCGGGCGGGCGCGGTAATCGTCATGGAACAGCTGATCCAGCCCGCGCGCGCGCAGCATCGTGGTATAGGGGTCGTCGATCCCTTCGCGGATCAGCCGTTCGGCGGCCTTCTTGCCGCAGCTGTCGAACCCGTGGCTGAAGCCCAGATCGGCCAGGCCGTCGCGGTCCCCGACCCGGTGCCGCCCGTCCCGCCCCCAGGAAAAGCCGCCCTTCAGCAGGTCGGACTTTCCGGTATTCGCGGTCTGATAGCCTGCGTCGCGCAGCGCGGCAAAGACCGTGGGCGTGTCGGGTGGGTTGTCCATCAGGTTGTGCAGCACCGGCGCGCGGCCATAGGCACGCCCCGTCGCCAGGCAGGAACGCGCTGGCGCACAGAGGGGCGAGGGCGTCCAGCAGCGCCCGACCGCCGTGCCGCGCCCCAGCAGGGCGTCGATGTTGGGCGTGCGCAACGGCAGGTCCGACAGCGCGCCGATCCAGTCGCCGCGCCACTGATCGGGGAAGAGGAAAAGGATGTTCGGCTGCATGGCATGCTCCCCGGATTTCATCTCTGGCGGGCGGGCTGGTGACGGCCGCCCGCCCTGCGTCCGTGCGCCGCCGCCTCAGGCGTTCTGTGCGCCGCGGCGCTGGCGCAGATAGCCCAGGCCCGCCTTCAGGAGCGGCCAGAACAGGATGACCAGCGCCACCAGCGTGATGCCCCCCGACACCGGGCTGACCAGCAGCGGAGCGATATCCCCCTTCGATCCCATCAGCGCCGAGCGCAGCCGTTCCTCGGCCATGGGACCCAGGACAAAACCGATGACAAAGGGCGCGATCGGCATGTCCAGAGAGGTCATCACGATCCCCAGCACCCCGAAGCCCAGCATCACCCAGACATCGTCGATGTTGTTCTGCGCCGAAACCACGCCCACCACGCAGAAGACCATCACCAGCGGCGCAAGGATGCCGTGCGGGATGGTAATGACGCGCGCCATCGGCTTGATCGCGGCGAACATCACGACCAGCGTCAGGATATTGGCCAGGAAGAAGGACATGATGATGCCATAGAAGATGTCGGGATGCTGCATGACCAGCAGTGGCCCGGGCTGGATCGTATGCATGATGAGCGCGGCCATCAGCAGCACGTCCTGGCCCGACCCCGGAATGCCAAGCGCGATCATCGGGATCAGCGCGCCCCCCACGGCAGAGTTGTTGCCCGCCTCAGAGGCGATCACCGCCTCTTCCGACCCGCGACCGAATTCCTCGGGATGGCGGGCGGTGCTCTTGGCGGCCATGTAGGACATGATCGAGGCGACGTTGGACCCGATGCCGGGCAGCAGGCCTATCCAGCTGCCGATCAGCGAGGAGCGCAGCAGGTTCACCGGATAGCGGAAGGTACGGCCGGTTTCTGCCACGATCTGACGCATGGTGAAGCTGCGCTGCGCGGTCTGCTTCTGGCTCTGGGGCGGGCGGATCAGATCCGTCAACACCGAACGCACGGCGAAACAGCCCAGCAAGACCGGCAGGATGTAGAAACCGTCGCTCAGGAAATCCAGCCCGAAGGTAAAGCGCGGCGCCGCCGAGATCTGGTCAAAGCCGATGGTCGAAACGAAGATCCCCAGCACCCCCGACATCAGCGCCGCCACGGGGTTGCGCCCGCTCATGTAGGCGATCAGCACGATGCCCAGCAGGACGAAGGCGAAGTAGTCGAAGCTGCGGAAATGCGACGCCACATCGGATAGCGGCACCGCCAGGGTCAGCAGCAGCGCCCAGGAGATCATGCCCCCTACGAAGGAGGCCATGATGCCGATCGACAGCGCGCGCGCGGCCAGGCCCTTTTGCGCCATGGCGCCGCCGTCGATCGTGGTCATCACCGAAGACGGCGTGCCCGGAACCGACAGCAGCACCGCCGAAATCAGGCCCCCCGTGACCCCGCCCACATAGATACCGATCAGGAAGGTCTGGGCCAGGACATTGTCCATGTAAAAGGTGATCGGCAGCAGCAGGGCCATCAGCATGCCCCCGCCAAGGCCGGGGATGGCGCCGACGACCACGCCCAGGGCGACGCCCAGAAGAGACCAGCCAAGGCCCGCCGGGGTCAGCAGAAACGCGAGAGAGTCGAATAAGGAATGCAACATGGCGGCAGCCTCAGGGCAGGTTGACGACAAGGATCGTCTGGAAGACGTAGCGGATGACCACCGGCAGCAGGATCGAGACCACCACCAGACCGGCCAGCTGGGGCCGGCTGCTGCGGTCGACGACCATGGCGCCTGTGGCCAGCATGAAGACCGCCCCTGACAGGTAGAAGGGCACCCCCGCGACCAGTGACAGCCCCAGCAGTACCAGCAGAACCAGCGTCACCGCCGGGCGCAGCATGACGGCGGGACGCAGCACCAGGGCGTCCTCGGTCCGCCCGGCACGCAGCACGCGCAGCCCGGTGGCGATCTGGATCAGGGCCAGCACCAGGATCACCCACAGCGCTGCCCGGGGCAGGAACTGCGGCCCCAGCACGTCGAACCCCGGATCTTTTATCCCGAGCGACAGCAACAGGAACCCGATTGAAAACAGCGTAAATATAGTTCCGGAAACCAATTGCTTCACGGCCCGTCTCTCCTCCCTTGGCGACATCGTCGCAGTGCCCCAGCCGGCGACCGGTTGCCCGACCCGGCCAGCGGCGCTCTTGGTTACTCGCTCAGCAGGCCCAGCTTGGACATGGTGGCCTTGCGCAGATCATAGCTGGCGTGGATTTGCTGGGTCATGGCATCCCCCGCCACATATTCGAACGGTAGCCCGGTCTTCTGTTCCATGCGTTGCACGGCGTCCTTGTCCGCCATCGTCTTTTCCAGCGCGTCCTCCCAGACCTGCTTGATCTTCTCCGGCGTGTCCTTGCGGATCCAGAAGATGCCGCTCAGGCTGGACAGGACGGGCGTCTCGAAGCCTTGTTCCTTCATCGTCGGGATATCGGGCATGTTCGGGTCGCGGGTATTGCCAAGCGCTGCCAGTGCCTTGATCTTGCCGGCCTCGACCAGCCCCTTCGAGGCCATGCCGCTGCCCTGGAACAGGTCGACATCGCCGGCGATCAGCGCCGCACTGGATTCACCAGACCCGCCGCTGACATGGACAAAGGCGATTTCATCGCCCACCCCCAGCTTGTCGTCGAAATCGGCAAATCCCGAATGCTGCAGCCCGCCGGTCTGGATCGCGCCGCGCAGCGCGCCGGGATGGGCATCGGCATAGGCCTTCAGCTCGGTCAGGTTGTTGTAGGGCGCATCGGCGCGGGCGAAGATCAGGCTGGAGGTGGTGATGACCTCGGCCATCGGTTCCAACGTGTCGAACAGGTCGAAGCCCAGCATGTTCAGCGCCGCGGCCTGGTACAGCGCATCATGGGTGAAGAGCACCGTATAGCCATCGGGGCGCGCCTTGGCGACATAGCGCGTCCCGGTCGAGGTCGCGGCGCCGGGCATCGACTGCATGGCGATCGGCTGGCCGATGTATTTCTCCATCTCGCTGGTGACCGCCAGACCAATGGCATAATAACCCCCGCCCGCCGCGTTCGGAAAGACGACCTTCAGCGGCTTGCTGGGGAAATCGGCCGCCTGCGCGGCCGTGGCCAGCATGGCGGTGACCATGGCGGTGATGGCCAGTTTCTTGATCATGTGCTCCTCCTCAGGAATTCTGCCGCGCACTCCCACGCGCGGTGCGGCCGGTGCGAACGCCGGCTGTGTCGTCGCAGATTGGCGCCCCTTTCATGAATTTTGAAATGCTTAATCCGGCCAACATATTTCCAATGGTTATGAGAGGGCCAGATTTCGATCCTGATACCGGCTTGCAGACCGGCGGGGGCGGTCCCGGTGCCAGGCCTGCAACGCTGGGCTCAAAGGGCCTGAACCGACAGGTCCTGCAGGTCCAGCCGATAGACCGGGCGGGCCGGATCATGCGAAGCCGTCAGACGCCGGTGCAGGTAGTCGGCGGATTGCCGGATGAAGGTCCGGTCATGGTCGACATAGGGCGCGATCCGATCCGGATCAATCGCGGCCGCGGCGGGCAGATAGGTCAGCGCCTGCAGCGCCTGGCTTTTCACGAACAGGTTCGGCTCTGTGTCCAGTATGCCCAGCAACTCACTGGCCCAGAAAGGCGAATCTGATTGCAGCGCCAGCGCTTCGGCCAGGGCGATGCGGGTGTGGGGATCGTCTTCGCTGTCATAGGCGGCGGGCAGGCAGGCGGGCAGGCGGACACCGTGATGGCTGAGGATCAGCAGGCCCTGCGCCGCCCAGTAGCGCTGTACCGGCACCCCGACGGACAGGTCGTGCAACAGCCATCGGATCGCCTCAGGATCGCGCCGTGCCGCCAGCCCCGCCAGGTGCAGGACCTCTGGCAAGGGATAGTGCTCGGGGTCGTGGCAAAGGTTCCAGTCCTCGTCCGGGCTGCCCTCTGGCAGGAACCCCGTGTCATGGATCGCAAGAATGTGAGCATCAAGCGCCGCGCGATGCGCCTGCAGTTCACCCTGCCAGCCGGCATCGTCAGCCAGGTTGTGCAGCGCCTGCGGATCGGCCTGCATGTCGTAGAATTCCTCGAAGGGCTTGGGTTGCCAGAAGCGCTGCTGCAGGGGGGGCAGGGTGCCATCGCGATGCGCCGTCTCGAAATCCTGATAGTGCTGGCCCAGCCATTCATAGGCGATGTACTGGCCATGCGGACGATGCGGCTGATAGTTGCGGATGTAGCGGAAACGTTCCGAACGCGCGCTGCGCACCAGGTCATAGCGTTCCCCCATCCGCGCGCGCCCGGCGAAGGCAAAGTGGCGCTCGCTCCGCTTCGGCCCCAGCAGCGGCACCCCCTGCAGCCCGACCGGCGCGGCCAGACCGGCAATCGCCAGGAAGCTGGGGAACAGGTCGACCAGCGACACCGGGCTGTGCACCCGTGTCCCCGCCGCCAGCGGCAGCAACCCGCGCCAGCGCTCGGGCACATGCAGGATCAACGGCACCCGCAGGCCCTCGTCATAGCAATAGCGCTTTGATCGCGGCAGGGCCGATCCGTGATCGGAAAAGTAGAAGACGATGGTGTCCTCGGCCAGGCCGGCCTCGGCCAGTTCCGTCAGGCGGGCGCCCATCTCGGCATCCATCGCCGCCATGGCATTGTACTGGCGCGCCAGGCTTTCGCGCATCCCCGGCGTGTCGGGCAGATAGGCGGGAAGGGTGACATCGGCGGGCTGAACCGCGCCGGGCTGCGGCGTGAAGGTGCAGGATTCATGGGTCGTCATCGGATTGAACACCGCCAGGAAGGGCTGCCCCGGCGCCCGGTCGCGCCAATGCGCCTGAGGCGAGCAGGCGTCCCAGATCCGCTGGCTGTCGATGTCGGAATTGTAGTGGGTCTTGAAGTTGTTGGTGCAGTAATATCCGGCGTCGCGCAGCATTTCGGGATAGCTGGGCCAGTCGCACGGATAATGCGCCCGCGTCTGCATGTGCTGCGCCGTGGGACAGCTTTCGGCATGGCGCCCGGACAGGATGGCAAAGCGCGAGGGCGCGCAGACCGGCGCGGTGCAATTGGCATTGGTGTAGGTGACACTTTGCGCCGCCAGCCGGTCCAGATGGGGGGTGCGGGCCAGGGGATCGCCATAGGCCCCCATCCGCGGAGAGCAATCCTCGCTCACGAGGCAGAGAATGTTGGGACGCGCTTGCGACATGGCCTGGTCCTTTCATGCGCCGGGGCACGCGCCCCGGACTGATGGCAGATGGTCCAGACATGTCGAACTTGTCGGGCCGACTGAAATCGATATTCTGCCCGATACATAACCTGAGGAAATGCCATGGACCGCAACTTGGAGAATTTCCTGCATGTGGCCGAAATGGGCAGCTTCATGCGCGCGGCAGAGCGTTTCGGCATTTCACAGCCCGCGCTGACCAAGAGCGTCAAGAAGCTGGAGGATCTGCACCAGGTCAAGCTGTTCCGCCGGGTGTCGCGCGGGGTCGAACTGACCGAATACGGCGAGGCGCTGCTGCGGGCGGCGCGCGCGACGCGCAACGAACTGGACCGGGTGCGCGAGGAGCTGTTCCAGATGCGCACCGGCTCTTCCTCGCGGCTGCGCATCGGCTGTGGGCCGCTCTGGGCGTTGACCGTCGTGCCGGTGATCACGCGCTCGCTTCAGGCCAGCTTCCCGGGCCTGCGGATCGAGGTGACCCTGGAACAGCATGTCACCCTGGGCCGATTGCTGCGCGAGCGCGCCATCGACATCGCATTAAGCAGCGTCGACCGCTTCGAGGACCCGATACCCGGCGTGCATTCCCGGACCCTGCATCCCGGTACCGCCGCAGTCTTTGCCCGCAAGAACCACCCGGTGCATGCGATGGACATCCGCAGCATAGACGAGCTTTCGTGCTTCCAGTGGACCAACCTGCTGCGCAACCAGCATGACATCACCCAGGATGATCCGCGCGTGCTGCCCCGTCTGCCAGAGGCGCCGAATGTGTCCCTGACGACGAATTCGATCAACATGGCGCTGCTGCATGCCCGCGAAAGCGACAATCTGGTCATCCTTCCGACGCCAGTGGCCCGGTTTGCCCGCATGTACGACCTGTTGCCGGTGGCGTTGCCGGATCCGGTGCGCACCTTCGACACCCAGATCCGCTGTCTGGAAAGCATCCGCACCCTGCCGGTGGTGCGCGAATTCGTCCGTCAACTGGTCGAATGGGACCGCGCCAACGCCTGAGCCCTGAGAGCCCGATCGCTGAAAGACATTCTTTTTGGTTATGATTGGCACCTCCAATCTATTTCAAAGGAATGCCGGAATGGCTCTATCTGACCAGACAACGATGGCACCATGCCGGTTTTCCGGCTTCGGTGCCCGCCCTTCCCGGCTCCGAAGCCGGAGGGCCGGGTCAGAAGGGGAGATCAGCCGTGCAGCCCAACATCATCTTCATCATGTCGGACGACCATGCCGCCCGCGCCATCGGCGCCTATGGGGCCGGTCTGAACCAGACGCCGAACCTGGACCGACTGGCCAACGAGGGGCTGCGCCATGACGCCGTCTATGTCACCAACTCGATCTGCACGCCCTCGCGCGCGACGATCCTGACCGGCACCCATAACCACGTCAACGGCGTCACCACGCTGGACACCCATATCGACGCCCGCTGGCCCAACGTGGCCAAGACGCTGCGGACCGGGGGGTATCGCACCGCGATCTTCGGCAAGTGGCACCTGGGCGAGGGGCCGGCCCACGACCCGACCGGGTTCGACGAATGGCAGGTGGTGCCGGGGCAGGGCGACTACTGGGACCCCGCCTTTCTGTCCGCCCAGGGGCGACGACGTATCCCGGGCTATGCCACCGACATCATCACCGACATGTCGGTCGATTTCATCGAACGCAATGCCGACCGCCCGTTCTTCCTGATGTGCCATCACAAGGCGCCGCACCGGAACTGGCAATACCATCCCCGCCACAAGGGCCTGTACCCGCCGGGGTCGATTCCGCTGCCCGATACGTTCCGCGATGACTATTCCAATCGCGCGGCGGCGGCGGCGGCGGCCAAGATGCGGATCAAGTCCGACCTGCTGTGGGAGGATCTGGGCCTGGTCCAGCCCGAAGGCCCGGCCGGGGTCTCTGGCGCGCTGATGGTCGACCCCTGGCCGATGCGCAAGGTGCCCGAACTGATGCCGGGCGAAACGATCACGGTGATCTGTGCGGAAACCGGGCACAATTTCCACTTCGACGACCCAGCCGCCTTTGCCGAATTCAAGTATCAGCGGTACATGTCGCGCTACCTGCGCACCGTCCAGGCCATCGACGATGGCGTGGGCCGGGTGCTGGACACGCTGGACCGGCTGGACCTGACGCGCAACACGCTGGTGATCTATACCTCGGACCAGGGGTTCTTCCTGGGAGAACACGGCTGGTTCGACAAGCGCTTCATGTACGAGGAAAGCTATCGCATGCCGTTCCTCGCGCGCTTCCCGGCGACGATCCCGGCGGGAACAACCTGCGAGGATCTGGGGTCCAACGTCGATTTCGCGGCGACCTTCCTGGATTATGCCGGCCTGCGCGTGCCCAGCTACATGCAGGGCCGCTCTCTGCGCCCGGCGCTGGAAGGGCGCACGCCCGCGGATTGGGACCAGATCGCCTATCACCGCTACTGGATGCACAACGACATCATCCACGAGGCCTGGGCGCATTACGGCGTGCGCGATCGCCAGTACAAGCTGATCTACTGGTACAATGACGACCTGGGCCAGCCGGGGGCGCGGGCGAACGGGGCGGCGGCGGAATGGGAGCTGTTCGATTGCCATGCCGACCCGATGGAGCTGTGCAATCAGGCCGGCAATCCCGCCTATTGCGACATCTTCCTGAAGTTGCTGGACAAGCTGGACATCCACATGGCCGAGATCGGCGATACCCCGGAACATGACAGCGCCGCCCTGCGCGCCGCGCTGGATATCCGCAGCCCGGCCACGGCAGAGGCCTGACATGGGCTGTTGTGCCCAGGCGGGGGGATCGGGGCGTGATCCGGCTGGCAGCGCGACGCTTGCCGCGGTTCCCTCGGCAGGGCGGGCGGGCAGCTGCCCGCCGCCGCCCGCGTGGCTGCTGGCGGCGGGTGCCCCGGACCGCCCCGCCCCGGTGGTTTTCCAGGC
Organism: Pseudooceanicola sp. NS-SX9; assembly: GCF_057380705.1. Lineage (NCBI taxonomy): Bacteria > Pseudomonadati > Pseudomonadota > Alphaproteobacteria > Rhodobacterales > Paracoccaceae > Pseudooceanicola > Pseudooceanicola sp. NS-SX9. Next base: position 39,594 of record NZ_JBXXRN010000007.1, read on the forward strand.
AGCGCGCAGCCATACCGGCACCCGTGCCCCGGTCCTGCCCGAGGATGGCGAAGGCATCCTGCGGTTTCACCGCCTGCCGGCCTTTGCGGTCGATCCCCATCCCGTCACCAATGCCCGTTTCGCGGCCTTCGTGGCGCAGACCGGCCATGTGACGCTGTCGGAACGCTTCGGCTGGGGTCTGGTGTTCCGCGGGTTGCTGCCCGCCGCCGCGCAGGCCGCCGCGACCTCTGTCACCACCCCCTGGTGGGCCGCCGTCCAGGGCGCCTGCTGGCATCAGCCCGAGGGCCCGGGCAGCGACCTTGCCGAACGGATGGACCACCCGGTGGTGCATGTCGCCTGGCAGGATGCGCAGGCCTTCGCCGCCTGGGCCGGGGGACGCCTGCCCGGCGAGGCGGAATGGGAACATGCCGCCCGTGGCGGGCTGCAGGATCCCCGCTTTCCCTGGGGAGACCGCGAACCCGACGACACAGGCTTTCTGCCCGCCAACATCTGGCAGGGGCGCTTCCCCCAGGCCAACAGCGGCGCGGATGGCTGGATCGGCACCTCTCCGGTCGGGCATTTCCCGGCCAATGGTGCGGGGCTGCACGACATGGCCGGCAATGTCTGGGAATGGGGCGGTGATCCCTTCCGCGTCCGCTCTGTCGGGCGGCGCGCGGCGGCGCGCAACGCCAGCGCCCGCCAGCAGGGGCTGCGGGTCATGAAAGGCGGCAGTTTCCTCTGCCATATCAGTTATTGCTATCGCTACCGCATCGCTGCGCGGTCGGGCACCGCCCCCGACAGCAGCGCCTCGCACACCGGGTTGCGCGTCTTCTATGACGCCTGAGCGGTCTGCCTTCAGCCAGGATCATCCCGCATGAGAGCCATTTTCCTTCTGTTCGACTCGCTCAACCGTGCTGCGCTCGACTGTTACGGCGGCACCATCGGTACGCCGAATTTCGACCGCCTTGCCGCGCGCGGGGCCCGCTTTGATCGCCATTATGCCGGCAGCCTGCCCTGCATCCCGGCACGGCGCGACATCCAGACCGGGCGGGCGAACTTCTTTCACCGCAGCTGGGGCCCGATGGAGCCCTATGACCGCTCGTTCTGTGACGATCTGCGAGGCGCCGGCGTCTACAGCCATCTGGTCACCGATCACTTCCACTATTTCCAGGACGGCGGCAGCGGGTTCCACACCCGGTTCGACAGCTGGGATTTCATCCGTGGCCAGGAATACGACTGCTGGAAGGCGATGGTGAACCCGCCGCTGGAGCGGTTCGCCGAACGCTACAGCCATGCCCATTACGACCCGCAGAAGAAACCGGCGCGGCTGCAGCATTTGGTCAATCTGGAATACGAAACCAACGAGGCCGATACGCCTATCGCGCGCTGCTTCGCCTCGGCCTTCGAATTCCTGGAGGCGAACCGGGCGGCGGACCGCTGGCTGCTGCAGCTGGAACTGTTCGATCCGCATGAACCCTTCACCGCTCCCGCCCGCTATCGCCGTGACGGCGACAGCGCCTGGCGCGGCGCGGTGCTGAACTGGCCCGACTACAAGCGCGTCGGCGAAAGCGATGAGGCGGTGGCGGAAATCCGGGCCAATTACGCGGCGCTGGTGCGGATGTGCGACGCCTACCTGGGCCGCTTGCTGGATTACATGGATGCCCATGACATGTGGCAGGACACCGCCATCGTCCTGACCACCGACCATGGCTTTTTGCTGGGCGAACACGGCTGGTGGGGCAAGAGCCTGATGCCCTATTACGAAGAGGTGGTGCATACGCCGATGCTGCTGTGGCATCCCGACCTCGCGGATCGCGGCGGAATGCGGGTCTCTGGCCTGACCCAGACCATCGACGTGATGCCGACCCTGCTGGATATCTTCGGCAGTCCCCCGGGGCCCGAAGTGACGGGACGCTCGGCACTGGATCTGCTGCGGGAAGGCTCCAACCCGGAACGGGTGGTCGGCTTTGGCCTGTTCGGCGGGCCGGTCGGTGTCACCGATGGCCGCTACGTGATGCTGCACTACCCGCCCGACAGCAAGGGCGGGGGGCTGCATGAATACACGCTGATGCCCCAGCACATGATGCGGCCCTTCCAGCCGGAGGAACTGCGCAGCGCGCAATTGTCTGCGCCCTTCGATTTCTGCCGCGGCGTGCCACTGCTGCGCATCGATGCCCTGCCGACGGCCAGCCGCCCCCCCAATGGCCATGGCGGGTTCGAGGACCCGGGTTTCAGACTGTATGATCTGGCAGCCGATCCGGACCAGGCCGCGCCGATCCGTGACGCCGCGGTCGAAGCACGCCTGTACGCGGGCCTGCGCGCCTACATGATGGCCCATGACGCGCCGGCGGAACTTTACAGCTGGTACGGGCTTGCCCCGGCGTCGGACAGCCGCGACAGCGCCGCAATGTCGGCGGCGCAATAGCGCGACCAGAGCACAGCCAGCGCCGGCCACGCCAAAGCGGCCGACGCTGGCCTGCACTGGCCTGCACGGCCCGCCGCCCGGGCCGCCCACATCCCCACAGCCGGTTGCCGGTTGCCGCCCCAGCGGGCGGTGGCCCCACTCTCTATCGAAATGGACGCATGCGCATGGAACCCTGGGTCGCCACAGGTTCAACGAAACGGTCGAAGGAGATTTCCGACGGCAAGCCCCCCCGGGGCAGCTGGGGCACGACGGCGGCACGGCTTTTACGACAGGCGGGGCGCGATCTGACCACCCGACCGGACTGGATCCGGCTGGTTAATCGCCGCACGATCCGGGCCGATCTATTCGCCGGTCTGACCGGCGCCACGCTGTCGCTGCCGCAAAGCGTGGCCTTTGCCGCCATCGCCGGGCTGCCGCCGCAATACGGGTTCTTCACAGCCATCGTGCCTCCGGTGATCACCGCGCTTTTCGGGTCCAGCTGGCATTCGGCCTCGGGTCCGGCAACGGCGATTTCGGCGCTGGTCTTCGGGGCGCTCAGCGGCCACCTGATACCCGGCTCGCCCGAGTTCATCGCCGCTGCAGTCACCCTGGCCCTGCTGGTCGGGCTGATCCAGCTGGCACTGGCCTTCGTTCGCCTGGGCAGCGTGGTCGATTTCGTGTCGCATTCGGTGATGACGGGCTTCGTCGCCGGGGCCGCGACACTGATCGCGCTCAGCCAGATCGGTGACATCTTCAGGCTGGATCTGCCCAGGCCCGAACATGTCGTGCCCTTCATCCTGACCCTGGTCCACGACCTGCCCCAGGCCGATCCGCGTGCGATAGCGGTGGCGGTGACCGCGATCACGGTCGGCATCCTGGTGCGGCGGTTCCGTCCTGGTTGGCCGAACTACCTGATAGCCCTGGTGATCGCCACCGGGCTGAGCCTGGCCCTGGGTGGCACGGGGGCCGGCATGGTCACCGTTGGGCGGATTTCCTCGGTGGTGCCGACCTTTGGCCTGCCCGAGCTGTCGCTTGACGGGGTGAAATCGCTGGCCTCGGGTGCCTTCGCCATCGCGCTGGTCTGCCTGCTGGAGGCAATGTCGGTGGCCCGCGCCCTGGCGGCGAAGTCCGGACAGATGCTGGATGGCAATCGCGAATTCATGGGGCAGGGCCTGTCGAACGTGGTGGGCAGCCTGTTTCACTGCTATCCCTCGTCGGCCTCGTTCACCCGTTCGGGGGTCAATTTCGATGCCGGGGCACAGACGCCGCTGGCGCAGATCTTCGCCTCGGTCTTCCTGCTGGTGATCCTGTTGGTGGTCGCCCCGCTTTTCGCCATCGTACCGATCGCCGGGATGGCCGGGGTCATCACCCTGGTCGCCTGGCGCCTGATCGATTTCCACGAATTGCGTCACCTGTTCCGCACCTCGAATGCCGAGGCCGCCATTGCCGTGACGACCTTTCTGTCGACACTGCTGGTCGACCTGGAATTCGCCATCTATGTCGGCGTGCTGATGTCGCTGGTGCTGTTCCTGATGCGCATCGCGCGCCCGGTGATCGCGGTCTGCGCCCCCGACCCGGACACGCCCAATCATTCGCTGCGCAGTGCCCGGCTTTATGAGCTGAATGAATGTCCGCAACTGATGATCGCCAATCTGGACGGGCCGCTCTACTTCGGCACGACAGAGGCGATCCGGCGCGAATTCCACCGCTTCCGCCTGGAACGTCCCTCGCAGAAGCATATCCTGTTCATCACCTCGGGCAGCGGCGAAATCGACCTGCCGGCGGCGGAGCTTCTGGTCGAGGAAGCGCGCCTGCGCAGCCGGATCGGCGGCGCCTTCCACTTGAAACTGGTGACGCTGCGCTCGCTGGACAAGCTGGCGCGCTTCCGGGTTCTGAAATCCCTGGGCCGCGAAAGGATCCATCTCAGCAAGCGCGACGCCATCGCCGAAATCGTGCCGCGGCTGGATCCGGCCATCTGCGCAAGATGCCCGGCCCGCATCTTCCGGGAGTGCCCGCCGCCACCGTCCTGAGCGGCCCTTGCCGCGCGCGTCTGCTCTGGCATTGGGGGCAACCGATGGAAGCGCTGGAGCAACATGGGCGTTTTCGCCCGGATGATGGGGGGCTTGCGGCATGGAATACAGGCCCTGATCCCCTTGTCCTGATAGGCTTCGCGGAACCAATCGATATCATAGCCTCGGTCAGCAAGTAGCCACTGCGCAAGGTCCAGCAGCAGCTCCGCGACTGGCGGATCAAGTTCCGCCCGATCCGGCCTAGGTCGCCGCATCTCAACGGCAAGGTCGAACGCGTCCAGAAGACCGGGCTTGAAGAGTTCTGGCCAACGGTGGACCTCGACGACCCCGATCTGGATCGGCTTCTTGCCGAATGGCAGCACTTCTACAACTGGGAGCGTCCGCACGACGGCCTGGGTGGCCTGGCACCCATAGATCGGGTTTGCGCGCGCTTACACGACGCACCGCTCGGAGAGGAGATCGAGGCTGCCTATGACTTGGAAAGAGAGTTCATTGCGCCCAGAGACGCATGGCCGCGACGAAGGCAAAATTGAAACGATCTCTCCAGATCACACAAATCAGGTGCTCAGGGGACGCGGTTCGCTGCCGGTCTGATTCGACCCCTCGATGCAATGGGACGCGGCGCCGTCCGAGCGGCGCGGCCGACAACGGGCCTATAGCGACGCCGTGATCCAGGCCTGCCTGTCTCTCAAGGTTCTCCTCGAGCCGCCGCTCCGCCAGGGTGAGCCAGTGAGGTGCCATTGATGGTGTGGAGGGCTCCACCAACGGCATCGCGATGTGCCAAGGTAGGTCTGGATATATAGTCACCCGAAAGGAGTCCTCCATGGTACAGCCTATCACGGCCGGCCTCGATCTGGCCAAGAATGTCTTGCAAGTTCACGGCGTCAGCACGAATGGGACCGTGGTGTGGCGTCGCCAGTTAAGGCACGCACAGCTTCTGCTGTTTTTCTCGCGGCTTGAGCCGTGTCTGGTTGGCATGTAGGGGCGCCAGGGTTGCGCTACTGCGTTCGAGACCGATAGCGAACGCGCGGCGCGGACGGCGAACGACAGACAGGAATGCCATGCCCGACTGGCTCGACCAGATGCTCGACCGCAAGCCGGCGAAGGTGGTCGCAATCGTACTGGCTAACCGCATGGCGCGCACGTTCTGGGTGCTGGTCAGAAGCGGCGAGAGTTACCGGACCGCGTTGGCGTAGAAAAACAGTGGCCGCCCTCAGGACGGCAGGCCAGGAGTTGGTGAGGCGCGATGTGAGGTGATGGCACAGGGACGTTAAAAAGCGGAACGGGTCACCCAGTTCAGACCGAAGCGCCTTCGAGCGCGTGCCATTGATCGGACCCGACCGCCGGCTGACTTCATCAAGGCGCGCGGCCATAATGCTGCAAACTGACACCGTATACATGGCTGCGACCGACCTGAATGCCAAAACCGAATAATGCTCTTGCCAAGGGGCTATCCATACATGGCCAGTGCCCACTGGCGAACGGTTTCGTAACGAGCCTGATGGAATTGTCTGGGCCTGTCCCCCGTTGCCGTGTGAATCGTCAGATGCAACTCTTGCACAGATTGTGGTCGTAAATTAATCACACCTTTAAGGTGGTGCGGCCCCAAGGGCAACCTGGTCAGCCTCTTCCAGCCCTGGACCGAGGCCGCCCGCGCGCGCTTCGGCCTCCGTCAGGCGGGTTCCGACAGGTCCGTCAGCGCATAGAGGTTGCTCGGGAAGCCTGCCCCCGGATCGCCGTTGCGGGCAAAGGACAGCACGGCCTCCGATAGCACCTGCGCCAGCGCGGCGGCGGTCGGGTCGCCTTCGGCCAGCGGCATCCGCCCCTCGCCCAGGCTGTCGAAGACGAAGGGCTCGTCAAAGCCGTGCGCCGCGCCGAAGGCGGCGTGCGGCCCCCGCGGATGCCAGCGGAATTCATAGCCCCAGCCCGCGCCGCCATGGTCGGCATGGGTGCGCAGCATCCGCAGCGCCGGGTCCCGGTAGACGGTGCGCGACAGGAAGGTGCTTTCCAGCTCGGACAGGCTGGCGCCGGGCCGGTCGGCGATCAGCTGCTGCAGGCGGGCATCGGCGGTGTCGGGGAAGAAGCGGGCAATGGTGTCGCGCAGCGCCGCGGTGTCCGCGGGCGCGGGCATGATGCCAAGGGCGTACCACAGCCGGGCTTCCTCGCGCGTCCAGCCGGCGACCAGGCCGTGGTCCCGGAAGATGCCCGAGGCTAGCCCCTCCTGCGGCAGGCGCGGCAGGCTGATGCCGTCGTGGACGATGCCGAAGGTACGCCCGCCGGGGGCGTTGCGATGGCCCAGGTGGGTGTCGAGGACCTGCCCCTGCACCGCCAGAAGCTGTGCCACCGGCAGCGCCTGCAGGGCGGCCTGATCGCCCGGCGTGACGCCGCAGCGCGCCAGGACGTCGGCTCCGATCGCCCGGGCCGTGGCCGCATCGATGATCCGTCCGGTCGAGCCACTCATCACCCAGGCGCGGCGGAAGAGCTGCGCCACCCCCTCCAGGCCGAACAGCGCCGAGATGGTGAACGCCCCCGAGGACATGCCCACCAGCGTCACGTTCCCGGGATCGCCGCCGAAGGCCGCGATATTGTCCTGCACCCAGTGCAGCGCCGCCACCAGGTCCAGCAGGCCGCGGTTTGCCGCCGCCCGGCCGCCGCCGAAGGCCGTGCCCAGGTCCAGGAAGCCAAGCGCCCCCACCCGCATCGCGGGCCGCACCAGCACGACATCGCCGCGGCGGACGAAACCAGCCTCGTCATGGAAGGTCCCCGAGGCCGAGCCGCCCTGGAAGCCGCCGCCGAAGACATGCACGATCACCGGCTTCGGCGCGCCCATCGGCAGCGGCGTCCACAGGTTCAGCTTCAGGCAGTCCTCGTCGGTGACAAAGCCCGCGCCGCGCGGCGCCCAGTCGGGGACCGGCTGCAGGATCTGCGGCGGGGCCGGGGCGGGGCGCGTCGCGTCCACGTCGCCTTGCGCCGCATGGCGCAGCGGCGGGCCGAAGCGCCGCGCGCCCAGCGGCGGTTCGGCGTAGCGCAGCCCCAGGTAGGCCGCGACCCCGGCCGCCTCGGCCCCGTGATAGCGCGCCGCCTCCGCGGTGATCACCGGCGCGTTCACGCCGACACCGTTTCTTCGGCATAGTGGCAGGCGCTCAGGTGGCCGTCGGCGACGGGGCGCAGGGCGGGGGCTTCCTCGGCGCAGCGGGGCCGGGCGAGGGGGCAGCGGCTGCGGAACGCACAGCCCGAGGGGATGGCATGGGCGCTCGGGATCTCGCCGCCCAGGCGGGCCTGCGGGGCGCGGCCCTGTCCCGGCACGCTGGCCAGCAGGGCGCGGGTATAGGGATGCGCGGGGGTCGCATAAAGACGCTCGCGCGGGCCGCGTTCGACGATCTGGCCCAGGTACATCACGCCGATCTCGTCGCACATGAAGCGAACCACCCGCAGGTCGTGGCTGATGAACAGCATCGTGGTGCCATGGCGGTCCTGCAGGTCGCGCATCAGGTTCAGCACCTGCGCCTGCACCGATACGTCCAGCGCCGAGACCGGCTCGTCCGCGACGATCAGCTCGGGGTTGGTGGCCAGGGCCCGGGCGATGGCGATGCGCTGGCGTTGCCCGCCCGAGAATTCATGCGGAAAGCGGTCCAGGGCCGCGCGCGGCAGGCTGACCTCGTCCAGCAGCCGCTGGGCGGTGCGCAGGCGGGTTTCGGGACTGCCGATGCCATGCACCTGCTGCGGCTCGACCAGGGTGTCGCGGATCGACATCCGCGGATTGAGCGAGCCGTAGGGATCCTGGAAGATCATCTGCATATGCGCGCGTTCCGCCCGCAGCAAGCGTGCCGGCAGCGCCGCGAGATCGGTGCCGCGGAACCGGATCCGGCCCGAGGTGGGCTCGATCAGGCGCAGCACCAGCCGCGCCGTCGTCGACTTGCCCGAGCCGCTTTCGCCGACCAGCCCGAAGGTCTTGCCGCGCGGGATCGAGAAGCTGACATCGCGCACCGCCTGCACGGCGCGGAAAGATTTCGACAGGCCCTCGACGGCCAGCAGGGGTTCGGAACTCATGCGGGGACCTCCAGCGGATGCCAGCAGCGGACATCGGTGTCGTGCACCGGCCCCAGGTCGGGCCGGCTGTCGCGGCAGCGCGCCGAGGCGCGGGCACAGCGGGGGGCAAAGCGGCAGCCCTGCGGCCAGTGGCCGACCGGCGGCACCGATCCCGGGATCGGCGTCAGGCGATCGGGCAGCGGCCCGTCCGAGGGCACCGCATCGATCAGCCCGCGCCCGTAGGGGTGGCTGGGGCGGCGCACGATGTCGCGGGTGGCGCCGCGTTCCATCACGTCGCCTGCATACATCACCACGGCCCGGTCGCAGAAATCGCCCACCACCTCCAGGTCATGGGTGATGAACAGCAGCCCCAGGTCCATCTCGCGGCGCATCTCGTCCAGCAGTTCCAGCACCTGTGCCTGGATCGTCACGTCGAGCGCGGTGGTCGGTTCGTCCGCGATCACCAGCGAGGGGCTGCACGACACGGCCAGCGCGATCATCACTCGCTGGCGCATCCCGCCCGACAGCTCGTGGACATGGCCCTGCAGGATGGAACGGGCGCGGGGGATGCCCACGCGGTCCAGAAGCTCGGCCGCGCGGTCCAGGGCGGCGCGGCGCGACAGGCCCAGGTTGTGGCGCAGGCTGTCGCTCATCTGGGCGCCGATGGTCAGGGTCGGGTGCAACGCCGTCATCGGCTCCTGGAAGATATAGCCCATGTGGCGGCCGCACAGCGCCCGGCGGGCCTTCGGTGGCAGGTCGGCGATCTCGGTGCCGTTCAGGCGGATGCTGCCGCTGATCACGGCATGGCGCGGCGCGATCCCCATGATGGCGGACGCGGTGATCGACTTGCCGCAGCCGCTTTCGCCCACCAGCGCCACGGCTTCGCCGCGGGCGACGTCGAAGGAGATGTCGGTGACGATGGGCAGGAAGCCCCCGCCTGTGCGAAAGCCAAGGCCCAGGCGGTCGACGGAAAGGACGGTTTCGGTCATTGGTAACGGATCCTCGGGTCCAGCCAGGCATAGATCAGGTCGATCAGCAGGTTCAGCATCGCCAGGATCAGCGAGATCGTCAGCACGCCGCCCTCGACCAGCGGGTAGTCGCGCCGTCCGACGGCCTCGACCAGCATCCGACCCAGGCCGGGCAGGGCAAAGATGATCTCGATCGCGACGGCGCCGCCCAGCAGGTAGCTGGCCGAAAGGCCCGCGACCGTGACCACCGGCATCGCGGCGGTGCGCATGGCGTAGCGGCCGATGACGCGGTGTTCCGGCAGACCCTGGGCGCGGGCGGTGGTGATGTAGGGTTCGTTCAGCACGTCCAGCATCGACGAGCGCATCATTCGCGTCATCAGCGCCGATTGCCGGATGCCAAGCGCCAGTGCCGGCAGCACCATGGTGGCGGCGAAGGCCAGCACCCCGGCCGAGGGCGGATTGTAGCCCGCCACCGGGAACCAGCGCAGCACCACCGCGAAGAGGAAGATCAGCAGCAGCGCGAACCAGAATTCCGGAAGCGAGATCCCCAGCACCGAGGTGGTGACGATGCCCCGGTCCAGCGGCCGGTTGCGGAACAGCGCCGCCAGAAGGCCCGCGCCCACCCCCACCGCGATGGCCAGCGCCAGGGCGATGCCGCTCAGCATCAGGGTGACGGCGGCGTAGCGCGGCACGATGGCCATGACCGGTTCGCGGAAGAAGATCGACTGGCCCAGGTTCAGCGTCAGGATGTCCTTCAGCCAGATCGCGAACTGGATCCAGATCGACTGGTCCAGCCCCAGCTGGGCGCGCAGCGCCGCGATCTGTTCGGGCGTGGCCTGGTCGCCCAGCATCATCCCCGCCGGATCGCCCGGCGACAGCCGCAGCAGCAGGAAGACCAGCACCAGCGGCACGAAGATGGTCGGCAGGATCAGCAGGATGCGTTTGGCAAGATAGCGCAACATGGTCAGCGGCTCCGGGACAGGCGGGGGTCAAGGATGTCGCGCAGGCTGTCGCCCAGCAGGTTCAGCGCCAGGATCGTCAGCATCAGCGCAAGACCCGGAAAGATCACGATCCAGGGCGCATCGGCGATGTAGTTGCGCGCCTCGCTCAGGGCATTGCCCCACGACAGTTCGCGCGGGCCGATGCCGACGCCGATGAACGACAGGCCCGCCTCGCCCAGCACTGCGGCCGAGAAGATGAACGAGGCCTGCACCAGGATCGGCGACATCACTGCGGGCAGCACGTAGCGGGTGAAGATGCGCAGGGTGGGCACGCCGGTGGCGCGCGCGGCCTCGATCATCTGCAGCTCGCGCACCACCAGGACCTGGCCGCGCACGATGCGCAGCGAGGGCGCGATCAGCACCACCGTCAGCGACAGGATCACCGTTTGGCTGGACGGGCCCAGGATGGCGGCCGCGGCGGTCGCCATGACGATGCCGGGGAAGGCCATCAGCCCGTCGACGAAGCGCATCAGCACCACGTCGAGCGCCCGGTAGAAGCCCGACAGGGCCCCCAGCACGATGGCCACAGCCATCGAGACCACCGTGACGACCAGACCCACGAACAGCGATGTGCGCCCGCCGTACAGCACGATGCGGAACATGTCGCGGCCCAGGTTGTCGGTGCCGAAGAAATGCTTCGCGCCGGGCGGCGTGAAACGGGCGATCGGGTTCAGCTGCATCGGATTGCCGGGCAGCAGCAGCGGCGCCAGCAGCGTGCTGCCCGCGATCACCACCAGCAGCAGGATCGAGGCCATTGCCGTCGGATGGCGGACAAGGCGTTTCCACAGCGGCGGGTTGGCGCTGACGAAGACCTCGGCTTCGTCAGCCACACCGGGGGCAGAGGTCAGGTCGGTCACGGTCATCTCAGCTTTGCGGCGGCGGGGCGACGTTGTAGAGGTCATAGCCCCGGCTGGGCACGTCCGGCGGGTTGCCCACGCCCTTGCGCATCCCGTAGAGGTTCGCCTCGGTTCCGTACTTGATGAAGGGGAACTGGTCGTAGATCAGGGCATGGATCTTTTCGAACAGCGCCTTTCGTGCGGCCGGATCCAGCGTCGAGGCCAGCTGGCCCATCAACTGGGTCTTCTGCGGATCGGTCCAGAAGCCCGGATAGGTCGGGTTCAGATAGGCGATCGAGGTCGGGTCCACATAGGTCGGCAGGAAGCTGGAGAACGCATCCATCTGCGACGGATCGGTGCGGTTCTGGATGTAGTTGGCCATCGGGCTCTGGACGATCTCGACGTTGATGCCGAAGGCCGCCAGTTCCTGCTGGGCGACCAGCGCGGGCAGGTAGTGCTTCTGGTACTGCTCGGCGGCGACCAGCCAGTGGATCTTCTCGCCGTGGTAGTTGGCGGCGGCCAGGTATTTTTTCACCAGATCTGGCCTTGCCTTGCCGAAACCGTCGGGCACGCCCGCGGTGGTGTACCAGATGCTGTTGGGATCGGGGATCCAGCTGGGATCCAGCTTGTAGAACTTGGGATTGCCGACCGAGGCCAGCATGATCGGATCCATGTCGAGCGCATAGTAGATTGCCCGGCGCAGATCGACATTGGCCGCCGGTCCCGACTTGGTGTTGAAGACCACGGTCAGCGACTGGTTGTCGGGGATGACCTGACCGAAGGTGTCCTTGCCCTTCTGCAGCGCGTCGTAGAAATCGAACGGCAGGTCCATCGCCATGTCGATGCCGCCGGTCAGCAGGCTGTCGCGCCGGACCGAGGCCTCGGGCATCAGTTTCAGGTCGATCTCGTCGGCATAGGCGTGCTTGGCGCCGGCATAGGCCGAGGAGGGTTCGGTGCGGCTTTGGTAACCGTCCCAGCGGGTCAGCACGGCGCCCTGGTCGGGCTGGTAGCTGGTCAGCTTGTAGGGGCCGGTGCAATCGAGGGTCCGCACCGCCTGGGTGGCCGAGGCGCCCTGCAGCGAGGCCTGCGACAGGATCGAGGCCTGGGCCGAGGCGATCAGCCCCGGCACGATGGCGGTGGGGGTCTTCAGGTCGATGCGCACCGTCAGGTCGTCGACGGCCTCGATGCCGGTGGTGACGGCCTTCAGCGTGGCACCGATCCCGGCCGAGTCGCGGTAGCGGTTCAGCGAGGCCACGGCATCGGCGGCGGTCAGCGGCGCACCCGACTGGAAGCTGAGGCCCGGGCGCAGCTTGATCGTCAGCGTCTTGCCGTCATCGCTGTAGGCAAAGCTGTCGGCCAGCATCGGCTGCGGCGCCCAATTGGCATCGATGGCGAACAGGGGCTCGCAGGCGACGGTGGCGGTCAGCCAGTTGATCCCGAAGGTCGTCACGACCGGATCGGCCGAGGGCGCCATCTGCGGAATGCCCACCCGGAAGGTGCCGCCCTGCTTCAGGTCCCGTGCGGTGGCGGGGCCTGCCAGCAGCGCGCCCCCCAGCAGCAGCGCTGCGGTTGCCTTCAGTCGTTTCATCCTGGTCTCCTCCCTAAGACGTATTCAGACGTATGCTTTCTGCTGATCCTGCGGGGGTGGCCCGTCGGGCCCGTCCGGCAGGACCACCTCCATCCCCAGGACCAGGAACGACAAGCACTTGCCATGGGTGTCGATGCCCAGGCTGGAATTCACGCCGCCCTCCAGAACGTCGTCGATGACGAAGTTCAGCGCCTTCAGGCCCGGCAGCTCGTAGCGGGTGACGGCGGTGGCGCCACGATGGGCGAACAGGGCGGCGACGCGCGCCTCGGTCACCTGGTCGCGCAGCACCTGCCAATGGGCGGCGTCATAGGCGATCACGTTGACGTTCAGCCGGTTGCCCTTGTCGCCCGAACGGCCATGGGCAATGCGGTGCAGCGGCACCTTGCGCGAACTCATGCGTCCTCTCCCAGGAAATGGTAGGCGGGGCTGACCAGGTGGCGGGGCACCAGATGAGACAGGGTGCGGACGCGGGCGCGGATGCTCTGGCGGACGCCGCCGCCGCCGGCCGGGCCGCAGCAGTACAGCGCGTTGACCTCGGCCACGGCGCGTCCGATCTCGTCCCGGCGGGGGCTGCCGAAGGCAAAGCGCACGCGGTAGTCGCCGTCGGGGCCGCCGTGGAACCGCGCCAGCAGCTCTCCGCTGTCGTCATCGAAGGCGCTGACCGTGCCCATGATGTCGGCACGCATCTTGGCACCGATCCCCGCCAGCTTCAGCCGCTCGCGGATGGTCGAGACCGCCAGCCGCGCCCGCGACAGCGCATTGGGTCCCGCATAGGAGATCTCGGCCTCGCCGATCCAGTCGCCGTGGTAGCTGACGGTGGCCTTCAGCCGCTCGGGGGCCGGATGGCCGCGGGCGCCGGTCACATGCACCCGGTCGGGCCCCAGCTGGGCGATCTGCACGCCCGTGATGTCAAGCGTCACGTCGGGCGTCAGATAGGCCGCGGGATCGTGGATTTCATACAGCAGCTGTTCGGTCACGGTGCGGGTATCGACCAGACCGCCGGTGCCGGGGGCCTTGGTGATCACGAAACTGCCGTCGGCCTCGACCTCGGCGATGGGAAAGCCGATCTCGGCGGGGCGGGGGACATCCTTCAGGCCGGGATCGGCGAAATAGCCGCCGCTGACCTGAGAGCCGCATTCCAGCAGGTGCCCCGCCAGGGTTCCGGCGGCCATGCGGTCCAGGTCGGCCCAGTCCCAGCCGAAATGCGCCACCAGCGGACCCAGCACCAGCGCTGGATCGGCCACCCGGCCCGTGACCACCACCTGCGCGCCTTCCGACAGGGCATCGGCGATGGCACGCGCACCCATGTAGACGTTGATCGCCACGACCTCGCCCTCCAGCGCGGGCAGGTGCTGATCCCCCTCCCAGCGTTCGGTCTGCGCCAGGTCGATCCGGCCCAGCAGGTCGTCCCCCGTCACCACCGCGACCCGCAGCGCGGGCAGGCCAAGGCGTGCGGCAAGGGTGCGGATGCAGGCTGCGGCCGCCCGCGGGTTGGCGGCGCCGAAATTGCCCACGATGGCAATGCCCGCGGCCACGGACGGCGCCAGGATCGGCTCCAGGAAATCGGCCAGGAGGGGCTCGTACCCCCGCGAGGGGTCCTGCTTGCGGGCGATCTGGCCAAGCGCCAGCGTGCGCTCGCCCAGGGTCTCGAAGATGATGGCTCCGCCTTCCCCGGCCGCGGCGATGGCGGCCACGACAGATTGCGGTGCGTCGATGCGATCTCCGGAAAATCCGGCGCCACTTCCGATTCTGAACACGGGTTCCTCCTCCGTTGCGTCAGTCATCGCCAGTATTATCGATAATGTCAACGCTAATTGCGCCGATAGGATTTTCTGCTATTCTTTCAAGCCAGACGAGGGAAAGGAGAGCCATGCCCGACACCGCCAAGAGCTGGGCCGACGTGCACCGGCAATTGCAGGGCGAGATCATCGCCGGCCAGCTGAACCCGCGCGAACGCCTGGTCGAGGACGAGGTGATCGCGCGCACCGGCGCCACGCGCCACGCGGTGCGCCGCGCCTTCACCGAGCTGGAGCATTCCGGCCTGGTGGTGCGCCAGCCCAACAAGGGCGTGCATGTGCGCGACTATTCCCTGCAGGAGATCGGCGATCTCTACGAGATCCGCGAATGCCTAGAGGCCCAGGCGACCACGCATTTCGCCGCACCGCTGGATGCGGCGGTGCTGCAGGAACTGACGACCCTGGCCGAAGCCCACCGCGAGGCCTCAAGGGCGCGCCGCTTCGGCGAGGTCTTCGAGCTGAACAACGCCTTCCACGGGCGCCTTTATGCGGCGGCCGGCAACCGCCCGCTGGCCGAGGCCATCGCCCATTACACCTTTGCCACCCATCCGATCCGCACCCGGGCCTTTCCCATCGACGCGATCCGCGAGATCGCCATCGAGGAGCATTTCCAGATGGTCGAGATCCTGTCGCGCGGGGATCCCGAGGCGCTGCGCGCGGTGATCCTGTCGCATATCCGGCGGCCGCGCGACTTCTACCAGAAGGCCAATTTCGTGCTGGGCGATCTGCCCTGAGGCCGGCGGCCGGTCCGGTCCGCGGGGGCCTTTCCGGCGCACCGACCCGGCGGCGGGGAACAGTGGGCCTTCGGGTCGCGGTTCAACCCGGGCGAGGCGCGCGACGTCAATGCCTTTGTGTCCGAGACTGACCTGATGTCTCCGGTTGGGCGGGCCTATTGCGCGGGATTGCTGGAGAATGCGCCGGCCTGCACCGCGTTCTCCAACCCTACGATCAACGGTTACAAGCGGCTCAACGGCAATGCGCTGGCACCGCAGCGAGCGATCTGGTCGGATGACAACAAGGCGGCCATGTTGCGGCTGGTTGGTGGGCCCGGCGATCCAGCAACGCATTTTGAAAACCGGTCTGGGGAACCGTCTGCCAACCCGTATCTGTTCATGGCCTCGCAGATCCTTGCCGGGCTCGACGGGCTGGACCGGGAGCTCGATCCGGGAGCGCCGCTTGCGGACCCCTACGCACAGACGGACAAGCCGCGCCTGCCGTTGAACCTGAACCAGGCTGTTGAGGCGCTTGAAGCATCGGAGATGTTCGGACGTGAACTGGGGGCGGATGTGGTCGCGCATTTCATCGCGACCACCCGACGCGACCGAGCCGATACAACTCTAGCTGTAAATAGTGATAATTCCGAGTTAGTCTTTTCCCATAGGTTGAAACTATTATGGGGGCTGAAATGACTGGAGATCTATCAAGGTATTTTAGTGCGCCGGGCTCGTCTGGGGGCGAGGCTTTGACACTGGAAGGGCGTTGTTGCAGAACTCAGCCGGTGAAGGATTCACATCGGGAATCCATGCGGTTAGACGCGCTGCATGAGCAAGCCCAAGCCCGCCCGCTACCACACGACAAACTGGTCTACCTACAACGATGCGCTCAGGAAGCGCGGGTCACTGCTGATCTGGCTGAACAAGGAGATGGCCTGGCACGCGCCGCATGAGGGACGCCCAGGGCGCCCGCCAGTTTTCTCGGATGCCGCGATCCAGTTCTGCCTGTCGATCAAGGTGCTGTTCAAACTGCCGCTCAGACAGACAGCCGGGATGGTCGCGAGCCTCCTGCGGCTCGCAGGACTGGACTGGCCCATTCCCGACTACTCGACGCTGTGCCGTAGGCAGAAGACCCTCAAGGTGCAGATCCCCTATCGTCGTGCCGACGGGCCGCTGAATCTGCTGGTGGACAGCACCGGCATCAAGTTTCTTGGCGACGGCGAATGGCAGGCCCGCAAGCATGGTGTTCAGGGTCGTCGCCAATGGCGCAAGGTGCATCTGGCAATGGACACTACCACTTCGGATATCCGGGCCGTTGAGTTCACCCCCAGCCGGGAAGGCGACAGCCCCATCCTGCCAGACCTGTTGGGCCAGACCCCGAGGACGAGGACATCGGCACCGTGACTGCGGATGGCGCCTACGATACCCGCCGATGTCACAGCGCCATCATCGCACGCGGCGGCTCGGCAATCATACCGATCCGAAGGAACGGTCGGGCTTGGAAAGAGGACTGCCCGGCTGCCAAGGCGCGCAACGAAACCCTGCGCGCCACACGTCACTACGGCCGGGCGTTCTGGAAACGGTGGACCGGATACCACGCTCGCAGCCGCGTGGAGGCCAAGATGCGCTGCATCAAGTCCTTCGGCGAGCGCATCGCTGCAAGGGACCCCGATCGCCAAACCGCCGAAATCCACATCCGCGTCGCTCTTATCAATCGCTTCAACGCGCTCGGCACCGCCGAGGTTGTTCGCGTGGCCTGAGCCTGAACGGGAAAGGGGCACTCACGTCTCAGGCCGCCTTTCTGCAACAACGCCCTTCTGGTTCTTCAAGTACGGCTTGACGAACTTTGGGGCGATCAGGCGCACCTCATGGCCGATCGCTGCCAACGTCCGCGCCCAATGATGGGCCGTCGCGCAGGCCTCCAGCCCGCGGGGCTCTCTCCAGAGAGCGCCGAATGTGCATTGAGAATTGAACCATGTGTGAGTGCTGGACGTAATCTCCCCCAAAGCGCTGGATGACATTTCCCCTGTCTGGCGCTGTTGCGGATGGTTCGGCAGGTCTCGATGGCCTGCCAGTCCGATTTTCTGAGGTGTCCGTCAGGCGGCGCTGAGAAAGTCCTGTTCCATCCGCATCCTGTACCGGGCCAGGCGCGGGGCCATGTTCAGCGCGACCACGCCAATCATGGTTTCGCCTTTCCAGCATTCGGCCAGGAACTTCGGCTCGCTGAGCGTGCCATGGACGACCTCGAGTCGGTCGGCTTCGGCCGGCAGACCGAGGGATTGCAGCTTGAGGCTGTACTGGTCAGACCAGAAAGAGGGCAGCGGCGCGTAGGGTACGGCGGAGCCTTCGGGGGCGATCAGGGCCAGGGCCGCCGCGGCACCCTGTTGGGCGGCATTGGTCCAGTGCTCGATACGCAGCTCGCGGTTGCCATAGCCTGCATGGGGCCAGACCGCGACGTCGCCCGCTGCCGCGATGCGGCCCTGGCTGCCAAGCGCCAGGCAGGCGCCATTGCAGACCACGCCGTTGCGCAGGGTCAGGCCGGAGCCCTCAAGCCAGCCGGTGGCGGGGCGGGAGCCGACGGCGACCAGCACGAGATCGGCCGGGATCTGCGTGCCGTCATCCAGCGTCACCCCATCGACGCGACCCTGGCCGGTCAGGCCGGTGGCGGTGCGTCCGAAGTGGAAGCGGACCCCCTGTGCCTCATGGGCTTGGGTGAAGACACGGGCCAGGTCGGGCACGAGCGCCCGCGCCATGGGCCGGTCCGCCTGGTCGATCACCGTCACTTCCAACCCGCGCTGGCGGGCCGAGGCGGCGACCTCGCAGCCGATGAAACCGGCGCCGAGGATCACCAGGCGCTGTCCCGGCTCCAGTTCGGCGCCCAGCCGTTCGGAATCCGCGATGGTGCGCAGCACATGCACCCCGTCCAGGTCGGCGCCGGGCAGCGGCGGCAGGAAGGGGGTGACGCCGGTGGCGATCAGCAGCCGGTCATAGGCCAGCGTCGCGCCCGAGCCGAGCGTGATCTGGCGGCCGGGAATGTCCAGCGCGGTGGCCGGGCTGCCCAGGTGCCAGGTGACGTCCAGATCCTCGGCCAGGGGAAAGGCCAGTTCCGGGCGGCTCTGGGCCCCGGTCAGGATCTGTTTCGACAGCGGCGGACGGTTGTAGGGCAGATGGTCTTCCGCGCCCACCACGGCGATTTCCCCGCCGTAGCCGTTTTCGCGCAGGGCCTCGGCGGCCCGCAGGCCCGCCAGAGAGGCCCCGACGATGACAAAGCGGTCAGCAGCAGCAGGCGCGGCCATGGTCATTCCACCTTGATGGCCAGCTGCGGGCAGGCCTTGGCGGCCTTTTCGACGCGCGCGCGGTCCTCTTCGGGGACCTCGGTCTTGTAATCGAGGTCGTCATCCTCGGTGAACCAGAATTCCTTGGGTGCGACGAAGACGCATTGGCCGTGGAATTCACACAGGCTCATGTCGACGGTTACCTTGGGCATTTGAACCTCCTCAGGCTTCTTCGGTTTGCGGGATCGGATCGAAGGCGACATGCAGGGTCTGGAAGCCGCGCACGCCGTAGAGCGGGTTGCGCACCGGGGGCTTGCCCTCAGCCAGGCGCAGGTTGCGGGTGCGCGCCAGCAGCACCTTCAGCGCGATCAGCCCTTCGCGGCGGGCGATGGTCTGACCGGCGCAGGCGTGGATGCCGCGGCCGAAGGCCATGTGCAGCGTCTCGCGGTTGTCGCGGTCGATATCGAGCACCTCTCCGTTCTCGTAGAAGGCCTCGTCGCGGTTGGCGGAGCCGAAGTTGAGCATCAGCTTGGCGCCTACGGGGATGGTGACATCGCCCAGCTCGACGGGTTCCAGCGTGATCCGGTACATGGCCTGCAGCGGAGCCTCGTGGCGCAGGGATTCCTCCAGCAGGTTCGGGATCAGGTCCGGATCGGCGCGCAGCCGGGCCTCCAGTCCCTCGGTCGTGGCGATGGCGTAGACGAGGTTCGAGATGAAGTTGATCGTGCTCTCGTTGCCGCCGACCAGCACCTGGGAGCAGATATTGACCACCTCGGCATCGGTCAGCGGGCGTTCGTCTTCCGGCTGGTCGAGGAGCTTGCCGATGAAGCAGTCCGAGCCGCTCTCACGCACCTTGGCCATTCGGTCGAGCACGAAATCCTCGAAGACCAGCGTGTCGAGGGCGGCGTTCATCACCGTCTCTTCCGGCACATGGCCGGTAAGGGCGGCGAAGAAATTGTCCGACCAGCCCTTCATCCGGTAGACTTGTTCCTCGGTGACGTCGAAGATCATGCTAACCAGGGCCATCGGCAGCGGGATGGAGAACTGGTTGACCACCTCGAATTCGCCGCTTTCGATGAAGCGGTCGATGAAACCGTTGACACGGGCTTCGATGGTCGGGCCGAAGGCGCGCAGGGTGCGGGCCGGGGCCAGGGCGCGCTGTGCCACCTTTCGATGGAAGGCATGGACGGGCGGGTCCGCCAAGATCAGCGTGCGTTGGCGCGGCAGGGCGCGGGAGCGTTTCAGCACCTCCAGCGCTTCCGGGTAATCACGGTAGGCATTGCCGCTGGACAGCGCTTCCTTCGAGGTGAAATGCACGGGGTTGCTCAGCACCCAATCGACATCCTCGTAGCGGCTGACGATCCAGATGTCCTGGTCCGGCAGGTACTTCACCGGCTCCTCGGCGCGGATCCGGGCATAGGCGGGGTAGGGGCAGTCACGGGTTTCCGGATCCAGCAGGGAGATCTCCTGACTGGAAGAGGCGCCGGAAAAGGGGCAGCTCGCTTTGACGCTTGCTTCTTCTTGCATGGCTCTGGCCTTCCGTTTGGGGCGCGCGTGATCGGGCTTCTCCAAGAAACCGACCGTCGCGTCGGTCGGTACGCAAATTGGGTAGACTCAACCGGGCTAAGCTGTCAACGCTCACGTGCAATCAGGTCGGAAAAACTGGCTTCAGGCGCGCAGGAATCACCCACAGGTCCGCAGGATTGCCCTGCGGAAACCTGGGGGCCGGAAAGCGGTGGGGTTCAGGCTGCCGAAGCCGGCGTGACGCCCTGGCTGAGCATCATCCAGAAAGCATCCGCGATCTGCCGGATGTCGTGATTCCCGTCAGGCCGGAACCAGAAATAGGCCCAGCCGGTCATCCCGTCGAGCGCCAGCATCATCAGGTGGCTGTCGACTTCGGGCCGGACCTCGCCATTCCGCTTGGCGCGGTCGATGAGCGCGCGGACCCGGTGACGGTAATCCTCGGCCATGCGGGTCAGACCGTCGAAATCGCCGGAGCTGACGATGGCGCGTTCCTGCCAGGTGACGGTGAAGAGCGCCTGATGCTGGGCCACGGTCTCAAGCCGGGAGGTCACGTAGTCGCGCAGCTGGTTGCCGGGGCTCTCGTCCAGCTCCTCGACACGGCGCAGGTGTTCCAGCAGGAGTTCACCGGACAACCGAACGATGGTCTGCAGGATCGCTTCCTTGCCGGGCCAGTGGTGGTAGAGACCGGCCTTTGAGAGACCCACCGCGGCAGCGATCTCTGCCATGGAGACGGCGGCGAAGCCACGCTCGCGGAACATTGCCGCGGCCGCATCGACGGTGCGCCGGTGGTTTGACTCTTCCTCCGCCAGGTAGTGCTGGAGGGTGACCGTGGGCGGCGCGGTTTTGGTGACGAGGGCGATGAGACCTGACCTTGTTCCGGGAAGGGGCGGGCGGACGATAGGAGCGGCGCGGCGGTCCTGTCAATTGCCGCCCCGGCGGGACGGGGCCTAGCGAACGAATTCCTGGGGGGTGGACCGCAGCGGCTCACGCGCCACGACGAAGGCCGCGACACGTTCGCTGAAGAGCTGGGTGTGACGCTTGCTGAGCTCGTCCAGCGTGTCACCATCGCGGTCCCGGATGAGCTGGATCATCTGCTTGTGCTCCTGATAGACCCGCGAATAGTAGGTCTCGTAATGCAGGGGCTCTTGGCTGGCTTCCTCGAACATCAGGTAGGTCAGGCGGATGCTGTAATTCAGCGCGGCCTCGTAGGCCTCCGCGAGGAATCCGTTGCCCGCCGCCTTGCCGATGCGCATGTGGAACTGGTGGTTCATCTCCGTCATCGTCTTGTGGCTTCCGGCGGTGGCGGCCGCGTAATAGGCCTCGTTGATCCGTTCCAGGTCGGCCAATGCCTCTTCGGTCCGGCGCCGGGCGGCCAGCCGGAAGACTGCCGCCTGGTAGAGGTCGAGCGCCTCGAAGAGCCGGGGGATCTCGTCGATGTTCACGACTTCCACGAAATGGCCACGGTTTGCGGAGAACCGCACCAGCCGGTCCGACTGCAGCCGTATCAGCGCCTCGCGGATCGGGGTGCGAGAGACGCCGAAGCGTTTCTCCAGCAGGGATTCGTCCAGGTATTCGCCCGGCTGGGCCTCGAGCGTCAGGATTTCGTCGCGCAGGGTGTCATAGACGGTCTGGGTGGCCATGCCGCGCGGGCGGCCCCGTTTCGAGCGCTTCTCGATATCCTCGAGATTCGGGATATCCTTCTGTTTCGAGGCGGCAGCTTTGGCCATTCGGAACCCTTTCCGGAGACATGGAGGTTCAGGATACCGGATCCGCCGGAGGGGCGACACCGGAAAGACGGGCCGGCGCGCGCCGTGGCCGGAGAGCTGCGGCATTGCAGGGCAGATGGATGCGCACCCCCGCCCCGGGGACGGGCGGGGGCACTGCGTCCGGGGCCGGGGAGAAGGCGCTCAGACGTTTTCCTCTTCTTCCTCCAGCTTGCGCCGGATGTCGGAGACCAGCACTGGCTTGATGATCTTGCGCGTCGGGGTCATCGGCATCTCGTCGACGATTTCCAGCCGTTCGGGCCAGCGCATCTTGCCGATGTTGAGCCTGTCGAGGAAGGCGCAGATATCCGCAAGCTCCAGCGTCTTGCCGTCCTTGAGGGCGACGTAGGCGCAGATCCGTTCGCCCAGCACCGGGTCGGGCATCGGCACCAGGGCCGACTGCACGATGGCCTCGTGGGAATCGAGGATGCTCTCGATGTCGGACGGATTGATCTTGATGCTGCCGCGGTTGATGATGTCCTTGGAACGCCCGGTGATCATGATGTTCCCGGCCTCGTCGAGCGAGGCCAGGTCGCCGGTGCGGAACCAGCCATCCGCGGTGAAGGCGGTGGCATTAGCATCCGGGTTCTCGACGTATTCGTTGAACATCGAATAGCCGCTGATCTGCATTTCACCCTCTTCGCCAACTGGCAGGATCTGCCCCTCGGGCCCGACGATGCGGATATGCATGCCCTCGGCCATCTTGCCGACGGTGGCATGGCGGATTTCGGGCGGATCGGTGGGATCGGTCTGGGTGGTCAGCGTCAGCTCGGTCATCCCGAAGAGATTGCCGACGCGACCGTTGGGCAGGTGCGCCTCGAAGGCTGCGGCGACCTTGGGTGGGCAGATCGAGCCGCCGACGATCACGTCGCGGACCGTCACCGGGGGCTTGCGCTCCATCGCGCCGCTCTTGAGCGTGGCGGCCAGGTGGGCGGGAGCCGAATAGACCACCGTCGGGGCCAGCTCCGTCAGGTATTGTGCATAGACCTCCGGCGTGAAGAGCGGGACAGGCACGATGGTCGCGCCCACGTAGATCGCGTTGCCGGCGCAGCTCAGTCCGAAGACGTGGGTCAGCGGCGGGGCGATCATCACCCGGTCCTCCTTCGTCATGGAGAGCATGGAGGAGAAGAGCCGGGCGTTCTCGGTCATCACCGGGGCGGTACGCAAGACGGCCTTGGGCGCCGAGGACGTGCCGGAGGTGAAGCACATCACGCTGTCGATCTCCCCGGCCGGGGCCGGGGGGATCTCTTCCGTGACGTGGTCGGTGGAAAGGGCGGCAAAGGCAATGTGGCCGGCGTCATCGGGTGCGCCCACCACGATCACATGCTCGAGGCTCGGGATCTGGTCGGCCAGAAGCTGCATGGTCGCGGGGGCATCGTATCTGCCCACCTTGGCGGTCACGATGGCGCAGGGCTTCGCGAAGGTCATCAGCGGCCGCAGCTCCTCCTGGCGGTAGGGCATGTGCAGGGTCGTCATCACGCAGCCGGTTATCTGGCAGGCGAAGTAGGTGACCACGAACTCCGGAGAGGACGGCAGCTGGATCGCCACGCGGTCCCTGGTCCTCAGACCCAGCTTGCGGAAGCCCGCGGCCAGGCCGCGGGCATTGGCCAGAAGCTGGGCGTAGGTCAGGCTGCCGTGATCGGCGGTTTCCACCGCCAGCGCATCGGGCTGGTGCTCCGCCCAGTATTCCAGAGCTTGCAGAAGGCTTTCGAACCGGGGGGCTGCGGGTGTGGTCCCTGTCGGACATGTCATTGTCGTGTCTCCCTTGCGCGTTTCAGGGCTGGGTCCGGGCAGGTGCGCTGTCCGAGGCCGGTCTGGTGAATTCCATGATATGCCGGGCACAAAGGTCCGGCTGCTGCATTTGCATGAAGTGGTTGGTGCCGGGCACGGCACGGACCGGATAGCCGAAGTGGTCGGACAGGCAGTCCGACATTTCCGGCAGGTTCGGCATATCGTGCACGACTATATCGCCCACGATGATCTGGATCGGGACATCGACGGCAGAAAGCCCGTCCCAATAGCCTTTCAGGACCTCGGTATCGAAGTTGCGTGCCTCGGCCGCCGGGGTCAGGACCAGTTCCCAGGGCTGCTCCGGATCTGCGCCGCTACGGGTCATCGTGGCCTTGGCCAGCATCTCCAGCGCGGCATCAGGGATCCCGTTGAAGGTCGATGCCCGGCGGAAAGAGGCGGCCAGCTCGCCCGGTGCGGCGAAGTTCGAGCGACGGCGGGCGGCGCGGGCGGCCATGGCGCCCTGCACCTTGTCGAACCGCGCGCTCAGGGCGGGATCGGGGACCGGGGGCACAGGCGGCTCGAAGAGCGTGAGAGAGGCCCACGGCCGCGGAGTCAGCGACTGGGCGATCAGGGTGCAGGCAGAGGCCATGGAGTGGAAGGCGCCATGCGTTTCCTTCGGGCCGTATGTCGCCTCGATCGCGTCGAAGATCTGAGGGATATCGGCGATGTAGCGCGGCCAGGGGTTTTCCGGATGCGGGCCACGCGGGCTTTGGCCGTGGTTGCGCAGATCGAAGGCAATGACTTCGAACTGCTCTGCCAGTGCACGACCGAAGTCCCGGAACCCGTCGATCGCCAGGCCGTTGCCATGCGAGATCAGGATCCGGCGCCCAGCTTCCCCTCCCCAGCGACGAAAGGCGATCTGCGCTCCGTCGTCCATTCGGGCGACGTGGATGTCCTCGATCTGCAGGGGGGTCAGCACGGTCATCGCGGGTCCTTCCGATTCCTTTCAGCCCGGGAGTCAACTGGGCTTGGTAAATATTTAAATACGGCAAGTATTTTAAACACAAGGTGAAGCTTCGTTTCGGGGCCTTGCGGCGGGAGCTTCGTGGTCAGGCGCGGAATTTTCAGGCGGTCCGGGGCGCGTGGCGGTCCCGGACCGGCCCGTCACGGAGCGTCACGCCCCGTCCCGTCACAGGCTCAGGAACCGGCGCGCCTGGCTGCCCGGGTCTGCCAGCTCGGCCGAGCCGCCGGTCCAGGCCAGTGTCCCGCGCCGCAGGATGTTGTGGCTGTCGCCCAGCTTGCAGAGCGGCCGCAGGCTCTTGTCGATCACGAGGATGGTCAGGTCCTCGGCCTTGAGCGCGTTCAGGGCCGCCCAGATTTCCCGACGCACGACCGGGGCCAGCCCCTCGGTCGCCTCGTCGAGGATCAGGAAGCGCGGCCTGGTCATCAGAGCGCGACCGATGGCCAGCATTTGCTGCTCACCGCCCGAGAGGAGATTGGCAAAGGAGGTCTTGCGCTCCGCCAGGCGCGGGAAGAGGTCGTAGACCATGCTCTCCTGACGGGCACGCTCCTTGCCGCTGCCGGCGCGGGCGGTGGCGATCAGGTTTTCCACCACCGTGAGGGTGGGGAAGACCTGCCGCCCCTCGGGCACCAGGGCCACGCCCTTGCGGGCGATGCGATGCGGCGGCAGCCCGTTGATCCGCTCGCCGTCCAGGACGATATCCCCGGTGATCCGGCTGGTCAGGCCGAAGAGCGTGCGGATGGTGGTGGTCTTGCCCATGCCGTTCTTGCCCAGCAGGGTGGTCACGGTGCCGGTCTTCACCTCCATGGAGAGGTCGAACAGGACCTGGCTGTCCTCGTAGCTGGCGCAGACGCGATCGAGTGTCAGCATCAGAAATCCTCCTCGTCCGAGAGATAGGCGACCTGCACCGCTTCCGACGAGCGGACCTCGTCCGGGGTGCCGGTCATCAGGACCGTGCCATCCACCATGACCGTGATCCGGTCCGCCAGGCTGAAGACCGCGTCCATGTCGTGCTCGATCAGCAGGATCGGGGTGCGGCCGCGCAGGCGCTGGCGGATCATCTCCACCAGCGCCTCGGCATCTGCGGTGGAGAGCCCGGCAAGCGGTTCGTCCAGCAGCAGGACGCCCGGTCGGGCAATGATCGCCATGGCCAGCTCAAGCCGTCGCCGGTCGCCGTGGGACAGCGCGGCGGGCAGGGTGTCGGCCTTCGCGGTGAGCCCGAAATCCTCCAGCACCTCGGCCACTTCACCGGCATAGCGCCGCTCCGCGCCGAAGGTGACGAGGTCCATGAGCGACAGGCGTGCCCGGTCGCGGGCCTCGAGGCTCATCAGGATGTTGCGGCGCACCGGCACGTGCTGGAAGAGCGCGGTCAGCTGGTAGGTCCGCAGCAGCCCCTGCCGGGCCCGCTGGTAGGGGCGCAGGTGGTTGATGTTGCGGCCCCCCAGCACGACGTCGCCGTTGTCGGGGGTCAGCTCTCCGGAGAGGACGCTGACGAGGGTGGTCTTGCCGGCCCCGTTGGGCCCGATCAGCGCGTGGATCTGGCCGGGGTCGAGGGTGAGGTTCACCTTGTTGAGGGCCCGGATTCCGCCGAAGCTGACGGAGATCCCGGAGAGGTCGAGTGCGGCGGTGGTCATCAGTGGGCCTCCTCGAAATCGGGGGTGTTGCGGGGGCCGCGGCGCAGCAGCCGGTCGACCAGCCCGCCGAGGCCGCCGTGCAGGAAGAGCACGACAAGGACCAGAAGCGGCCCGAAGAGGATCTGCCAGTGGTTGGTGTAACCGGCTAGGACATGTTCGATCAGGACGAAGGCGAAGGCACCGTAGACCGGCCCCATGCGCAGCCCGACGCCGCCCAGGATGACGATGGCCAGCAGCTCTCCCGAGCGCTGCCAGTTGGCGTAGCCTGGAGAGGCGAACTCGGACTGGTTGGCCAGCAGCAGCCCGGCCAGGCCGCAGACCATGCCCGCCAGGACGAAGGCCAGCAGCCGCGTGCCCATGACGTGCAGCCCGAGCGCCCCGGCCCGTTGCGCATTCTCCCGCGTGGCGATCAGGCGCAGCCCGAAGTCCGAGTTCACGATGGCGGTCACGGCCCAGATCAGCAGCACGGCAATGACCGCGACAAACCAGTAGAACTGCCAGGAGGACCAGGGATCATAGGCGCCGAAGAGGGTCGAGCGCTCGTTGATCACCAGCCCGTCGTCGCCACCGAAAAAGGAGGAGGAAACGGCGGTGTAGTAGAAGATCTGCGCCAGGGCGAGGGTGATCATGATGAAGTAGACGCCGGTGGTGCGCAGGGCGATCAGCCCCATCACGCCAGCCGCCAGCCCGCAGACCAGCAGCACGGCCGGGACATGGATCCAGAGCGCGGTGATATCGGCATTGGCCAGCAGGCCGACCGTGTAGGCGCCCAGCCCGATGTAGACCGCGTGGCCGAAGCTGACCATGCCGCCGAAGCCCAGGATCAGGTTCAGGCTGGTCGCCGCCACGGCAAAGATCAGCGCGCGTTCGTACATCGTCAGCACGTAGGGATCATCGGTGAGCAGGGCGACCACGGGGCCGATGGCCACCGCGATCAGCGGCACCAGGAGAGATTGCAGGTCGAGTGTCTTGCGCATGGCTCAGCTCCGCTTCTGCATGGGCACTAGGCCCCCGGGACGGAAGAACAGCACCAGCGCCATGAGGATGTAGATCAGCATGGAGGAGAGCGCCGGACCGGCTTCGCTGGCGACGTTGGGCGAGAAGACCAGCGCCAGGATGTCGCGCAGGAAGGCGCGGCCGATGGTGTCGATGAGCCCGACGATGATCGCCGCCAGCAACGCCCCGTTGATCGAGCCCAGCCCGCCGATGACCACCACGACGAAGCTCTGGATCAGGATCGCCTCGCCCATGCCCGGCTGCACCGACAGCAGCGGTGCGGCAAGCGATCCCGCCAGCCCCGCAAGCAGCGCACCCAGCCCGAAGACCACGGTGTAGAGCAGGCGGATGTTCACCCCCATGACCGAGACCATGGTGCGGTTGGTCGCCCCGGCCCGAACCAGCATCCCGATGCGGGTGCGGTTGACCAGCAGGAACAGGGCCACGGCCACGGCGATCCCCGCCGCGATCACCAGCAGCCTGTAGGAGGGGTAGGCGATCCCGAAGGGCAGGGAGACCTGGCCCGACAGCGCCGCGGGCAGGCCGGAGAAGATCGGCACGCTGCCCCAGATCAGGCTGACCGCCTCGTTGGCGAAGAGGATGATGCCGAAGGTCACCAGCACGTGGTCCAGGTGGCTGCGGCTGTAGAGCCTGCTGACCAGTGTCACCTCGAAGATCACGCCGATGGTGAAGACGGCGAGGCTGGACAGCAGGATCGCCAGGGCGAAGCTGTCGACAAGCTGGAGGATGGTCACGGAAAGGTAGGCCCCGATCATGAAGAGCGAGCCGTGACTGAGGTTGATGAAGTCCATCACCCCGAAGATCAGGGTCAGGCCTGCGGCGATCAGGAACAGCAGCACTCCCAGCTGAAAGCCGTTGAGCACCTGCTCCGCTATGAGAGCGGTCATGGGTATCCTCTCTGTCGGTTCGGCTGTTGTCAGCCTGTGTTATTGGGTCTGTCTGTCGGGGTCGGTCCGGGATCTGCGTCCCGTTCGGGTCCGGCCCCTGCGGGGAGGGTCTTCAGAGTGCGGCGAACTGGCCGCCGGACTGCGCGATGGCCTTGCCCCCCTGCAGGACCGTCGCGCTGCAGAAGGTCAGGCTGCGCCCGGGCTTGAGGATGGTGCAGACCACCTCGAGCAGCGCGCCGGGGCGCCCGGCGCGCAGGAACTTCATCTCCTGCGCGACCGTCACGCAGTCGCGGCCGAAGGCGCGCCTGGCGGCCTCGTACATGCCCACGTCGCACAGGGTGGACAGCACGCCGCCATGCAGGATGCCCTGCGGATTGGCGGCGCGGTCCTCGCAGTCCAGCCGCAGGATCACCCCCTCCGCTGTCACCGCGATCTCCGCCGCGCCGATGAAGTTCATCAGCCCGTCGTCCCGGCGGAACGGCGCGAAGGCCAGGAGATCCCCGGTGGCCTTCATGCGGCGCCGACCGTGACGACGGCCTTGCCCAGGATTTTGCGGTCCTCGATGTCCTGCAGGCCCTGCATCAGTTCCGCGAAGGGCATGGTCCGGGTGACGTTCGCCACTGCCTTGCCCTCGGCCAGCAGGGACAGCCACCAGTCGGCCCCGGCCCGCATCTTCTCCAGCGCCTCGTCGAAATGGATGTCCAGCGGCGCGCCCATCACGGTGAGGTTGTTGTAGAGCAGGTAGTTCGCCTTGGCCGAGGGGATGTCGCCCGAGGCGAAGCCGACAATGACCAGCCGGCCGCCGAAACCCAGCCCGCGCAGGCCGGCGATGAACATGGAGCCGCCCACGGTATCGACGATGACATCGGCACCCCGGTCATCGCCCCAGGCCTTGCGCACGGTCTTCTTGAAGAAGCCCTTCAGCCCGTCCTCGCTGCGGTCGGCGATGACCAGCGCCTGGTCGGCGCCGCTGGCACGGGCCAGCTCCGCCTTCTCCTCCGAAGAGACGACGGCCACGACCGAGGCGCCGAGGTTGCGCGCGACCTGCACCGCCGCTGCCCCAACGCCGCCGGCTGCACCGGTGACCACGACCCGGTCACCGGCCTTGACGCCCGCGCGGATGGAAACGGCGACGAAGGCGGTGTTGAAGACGGTGATCGCGCCCGCCGCATCCACGGCAGAGACGCCCTCTGGGCGATGGAAGACGCGGCTGACCGGCGCCAGCACCTTTTCCGCGAAGGCCCCGCTGAAGGTCTGGGAGACGACCTTGTCGCCGGGCGCGAAGCCGGAAACGCCTTCGCCCACGGCCAGCACGGTACCGGCACAGTCGCGGCCCGGGATGAAGGGCGGCTCGGGGCGCTTCTGGTAGAGGCCCTGGACCATCAGCAGGTCCGGGTAGTTCAGGCCGATGGCCTCGTTGGCGATCAGAACCTGGCCAGAGGCCGGCGTCGGATCTGGCATTTCCGTCAGGGCATGTGTGCCCGGCTTGCCATAGGCGGTCAGTTGGTAGGCCAGCATTGCCATCTCCCATTGTATACTGTGCGTATTTAATAATCACGCTACACGGATTGCACCCTCGGTCAAGCGCTTCCGGGGCAATCACCGGCATTCCTAGCTTGTTTAAATACAGCAAGTATAATAAATGGGCAAGCAGGACGACAAAAGCTTCGTCCCGGCCGGTCCGCCGCAGGGAGGGACCGGGACAACAGGTTCAGGGGCCCGTCCGGGGCCTGCCAACATGAGGAGACTGACCGTGTGGCAATTCTGGGTAGATAGGGGCGGCACCTTCACGGATATCGTCGCGCGGACGCCGGAGGGCGCGCTGAAGACGCACAAGCTGCTGTCGGAGAATCCCGAACAGTACCGGGACGCCGCCGTGCAGGGGATTCGCGACCTGCTCGGCATGGCGCCCGGAGAGCAGATCCCCCCGGGGTCGATCTCTGCCGTGAAGATGGGCACGACCGTTGCCACCAACGCCCTGCTGGAGCGCAAGGGGGATCGGACCCTGCTGCTGACCACCCGCGGCTTCGGCGACATCCTCCGCATCGGTTACCAGAACCGCCCGCGGATCTTCGACCTCCACATCCAGCTTCCGGAGATGCTCTACGAAAGCGTTGCCGAGGTCGACGAGCGGCTGGACAAGGACGGCCAGGTGCTTGAAGCCATCGACCTCGCCGGGGTCGAGGCCGCCCTGCAGGCCGCCCACGACGATGGCATCCGCTCGGTCGCCATTGCCTTCATGCATGGCTACAAGAACCCCGCGCATGAACAGCAAGCCGCTGAGATTGCCCGCAAGATGGGCTTCGATCAGGTCTCTGCCAGCCATGAGGCCAGCCCGCTGATGAAGCTGGTCAGCCGCGGCGACACCACCGTGGTGGATGCCTATCTCTCGCCGATCCTGCGCCGCTACGTGAACCAGGTGCGCGAGGCGCTGGACGGCGGCCAGGACGACGGCAAGCAGCTGCTCTTCATGCAGTCGAGCGGCGGGTTGACCGATGCCTCGATGTTCCAGGGCAAGGACGCGATCCTCTCGGGCCCCGCAGGCGGCGTCGTCGGCATGGTCAAGACGGCGGAACTGGCCGGCCATGACAAGCTGATCGGCTTCGACATGGGCGGCACCTCCACCGATGTCTGCCACTACGCCGGCAGCTACGAACGCTCCTTCGAGACCGAGGTCGCCGGTGTCCGCATGCGCGCGCCGATGATGAGCATCCACACGGTCGCCGCCGGTGGCGGCTCCATCCTGACCTTCCGGGACGGCCGCTTCCAGGTCGGACCGGAAAGCGCAGGCGCAAACCCCGGGCCCGCCTGCTACCGCCGCGGCGGTCCCCTGACGGTGACCGATTGCAACGTCCTGCTGGGCAAGCTGCAACCGGATCACTTCCCCCGTGTCTTTGGTCCGAACGCCGACGAACCGCTCGCCGTCGACGCCGTGCGCGAGAAATTCCGGGCCATGGCTGAGCATATCGCCCGCGAAACGGGCGATCCGGTGATGCCAGTCGAGGAGGTGGCCGAGGGCTTCCTGCGAATCGCGGTGGAGAACATGGCCAGCGCGATCAAGAAGATCTCCGTCCAGCGCGGCTACGACGTGACCGGCTACACGCTGAACAGCTTCGGCGGCGCCGGTGGCCAGCACGCCTGCCTCGTTGCCGACACCCTGGGCATGAACCGGGTCTTCCTGCATCCCTTCGCGGGCGTCCTCTCCGCCTACGGCATGGGCCTGGCGGAGATCCGGGCGATGCGCCAGGCGCAGTTCAACAAGCCGCTGACCGACGCTTCGGTCTGCGCCGCAGAGAGCTTCCTGGCCGGGATGGGCGCCGAGGCCGTCTCCGAAGTTGCCGGGCAGGGCGTGGAGCGCGACACGATCACCGCGCTCAAGGTCGCGCATCTGCGCTATGCTGGCTCGCACCTGGCGCTGGAGGTGCCCTTCGGCTCCGCCACGGAGATGCGCACCGCCTTCGAGGACACCCACCGCTCCAAGTACGGCTTCGCCGAACCGGACCGCGACATGGTGATCGAGACGCTCTCCGTCGAGGCCATCGGCCTAGCTGAGGCGGTGAGCGCGCAGCGCAGCGCGCCAGTCGAGGGCACGCCCGCGCCGCATGACCTGGTCGAGATCAGCTTCGGCGGGGCGCATCGCAAGGCGCCGCTCTACCGCCGCGAGGAGCTGCTCTGCGGCCAGACCCTGATCGGTCCCGCGATCATCACCGAGCCCACCGGCACCAATGTCGTCGAGGACGGCTGGAGCGCCACCATCGACGACCTCGGCAACCTCGTGCTCGACCGCACCATCCCGCGCGGCGCCGCCGAACGGGTCAGCACCGAGGCCGATCCGATCATGCTGGAGGTCTTCTCGAACCTCTTCATGTCGATCGCCGAGCAGATGGGTGCCACCCTTGCCAACACCGCCTTCTCGGTGAACATCAAGGAACGGCTCGATTTCTCCTGCGCGCTCTTTGACCCGGATGGGGAACTGGTGGCCAATGCGCCGCACGTGCCGGTCCACCTGGGCTCGATGGGCGAATCGGTGCGCACGGTGATCCGCGAGAACGCCGGGCAGATCCGCGCCGGGGACGTCTTCATGCTGAACGCGCCCTTCAACGGCGGCACGCACCTGCCGGACGTGACCGTGATCACCCCGGTCTTCGACGAGGCGCAGGAGAAGATCCTCTTCTACGTCGGCTCGCGCGGGCACCACGCCGATATCGGCGGGCGCACCCCGGGCTCCGCCCCGCCGGATTCGACCCATATCGACGAGGAAGGCGTGCTGATCGACAACTTCAAGCTTGTCGACCGGGGCACCTTCCGCGACGCCGCCACCCGGGCGCTTCTGGCCTCCGGCCGCTATCCCTGCCGCAACATCGACAACAACATGGCCGACCTTGCCGCGCAGATCGCCGCGAACGAGACCGGCGCGCAGGAAGTGCGCAAGATGGTGCGCCAGTTCGGCATCGACGTCGTGCAGGCCTACATGCGCCACGTCCAGGACAATGCCGAGGAAAGCGTGCGGCGCGTGCTGGGCGCGCTGAAGGACGGGCACAACGTCTACAAGCTGGACAGCGGGCTGCAGATCGAGGTGGACATCAAGGTCGACCGCGACGCGCGCGAGGCCGTCATCGACTTCTCCGGCACCTCGGAGCAGGACCGGGGCAACTACAATGCCCCGATCTCGATCTGCCATGCGGTCGTGCTCTATGTCTTCCGCACGCTGGTCGGGTCGAACATCCCGATGAACGCGGGGTGCCTGAAGCCGCTGAAGATCCGCGTGCCCGAGGGCACGATGATCAACCCGCGCTACCCGGCCGCCGTGATCGCGGGCAACACCGAGGTCAGCCAGTCCATCGCCGATGCGCTTTACGGCGCGCTTGGCGTGATCGCCGGGTCCCAGGGCACGATGAACAACCACATCTGGGGCAACGAGGTCTTCCAGAACTACGAAACGATCTGCGGCGGCACCGGCGCGGGCCCCGATTTCGACGGCACCAGCGCCGTGCATTCGCACATGACCAACACCCTGATGACCGATCCCGAAGTGCTGGAATGGCGCTTCCCGGTGCGGATCGACGAATTCTCGATCCGGCGCGGGTCGGGCGGGGCGGGGCGTCATCGGGGCGGCGACGGCATCCGGCGCAAGCTGCGCTTCCTGGAGGGCATGACCACCACGGTGCTGACCTCGCACCGGGTCGTGCCGCCCCAGGGCGCGGCGGGCGGTGCGCCCGGGCAATGCGGCCGGAACGCCCTGCTGCGGGCCGACGGCACGGTCGTGGAGCTGAAGGGCAATGACGCGATCGAGGTCGTGCCGGGCGATGTCTTCCTGATGGAAACGCCCGGTGGCGGCGGCTACGGCCCGGTCGGGACGGAGGGCTGAGCCCCACCCCGGCGCGCCGGGACGGAGCATGCAGGGAAGGGCCGCGGCAGGAGGATGCCGCGGCCCTTTGCCTTGTCCCGCAGGGCAAGGACACGCGCAAGGACACTCAGGCGACCCTGCATATTTTTACGGCAGGGTCAGGGCCCCGCCCTTCCGCCCCCGGGCGAAACATTGACCCGGCCGATGGCGGGACTTGACGGAACGGCAGTTCCCGAAATTAAAATACACACAGAATAAAAATAGATCCAACAAGGGAGCTTTCCATGAAAAGCACAACGAAGCGCGTGGCACTGTCGCTTGCGGTCTCGGCGGGGCTTGTCTCCGCCGCGGCGGCGGACCCGGTGAAAGTCGGCCTGATCTTCTCTCTCTCCGGTGCCGGTGCGGTGCTGGGCAAGGAGATGCAGCAGGGCGCGGACCTGGCCTATGAACAGCTGGGCGGCAAGCTGGGCGGCGAAGAGGCGGAGCTGATCTACGAGGACGATCAGCGCAAGCCCGACATCGGCAAGCAGGCCGCGGAGCGGCTGATCCGGTCCGAGAAGGTCGAATTCGTCATCGGCCCGAGCTATTCCAACGTGATGATGGCGGTGCACCGGCCGGTGGTGCGGGCCGATGCCATCCTGCTGTCGCCCAACCCTGCCCCGGCGCCGCTGGCGGGCGAGGAATGCAACCCGAACTATTTCGCGGTGCCGTTCCAGAACGACCAGCCGGCCGAAGCCGTCGGCACCTACCTGAACGATCAGGGCGTCAAGACCGCCTATATCATGGCCCCGAACTACCAGGCCGGGCGCGACCTGCTGGAAGGCTTCAAGCGCACCTTCAAGGGAGAGATCACCGGCGAGGTCTATACCTCCCTCGAGCAGACCGATTTCTCGGCCGAGCTGACCGCGCTCAAGGCGGCCGGGCCGGAAGCGGTCTTCGCCTTCTACCCGGGCGGGCTGGGGATCCAGTACGTAAAGCAGTACGACCAGGCCGGCATCAAGGCGGAGACGCCGCTCTACACCGCCTTCACCATCTTCAACGGCGCGTCCCTCGACGCGATCGGCGAGGCGGGCATGGGCGTCTACGGCTCGACCCAGTGGACCTACGACCTGGAGAATCCGGCGAACGTGCAGTTCGTCCAGTCCTACCAGGAGAAGTACGGCACGCTGCCCTCCGCCTTCGCCGCCATGGCCTATGACGCGATGCGCCTGATCGACGGTTCGATCACCGCCGCCGGTGGCTCGGAAGACCTCGACGCGGTGCGCGCGGCGATGAAGACGGCACCCTTCGAGTCGGTGCGCGGTGACATCTCCTTCAACACCAACAACCACCCGGTGGAGAACTTCTACCTCGGCCAGGTGGTGCAGTCCGAGGACGGCAAGTACGTGCTGGCCAACAAGGGCACCATCGTCGAGGACATGCCCGACAGCTACGCGGCCCAGTGCAAGATGTGAGAGCGGCGCAAGATGTAAGAGCGGCGGACCCTTCGGGGTTCTGGTGACAGGAGGGCGGCGGCCGGAGGCGATCCGGCCGCCGCCTGCCGTTCCGCGGTCCGGCTCATCTCGGCTGCCGGTCGCGCCGCGCCGCCGAAGGCGCCGTGCCGAACTGCCGCCGGTAGCTGTCTGAGAAATGCGCCTGGGTGGCGAACCCGGTCATCCGGGCGATCTCCGCCAGCGGCATCCCGGTCGAGGCGATCAGTTCGCGGCCGGTGTCCAGCCGGATGCGGCGGTAGGCTTCCATCACCGAATGCCCCAGTTCCTCGTGGAAGCGGCGCTGCAGCTGGCGGGCGGAGAGGCCCGAGAGGCTGGCGATCTGGTCCAGCTGCAGCGGATCGGCCACATGGGTCTCCATCAGCTCCAGCGCCGCCGAGACCGCCCGCGGCAGGTTGCCGTAACGCGCCACGATGGAGGCGGTCTGCGGCGCGTCCGCGCCCCGGATGTCGGTCTGGATGAACCAGTCGGAGATCCTCTGGGCGAGGGCATCACTCCGTCGGCGTTGACGCCGGACCTTGCCGTCGAGTTGGGGCAGAGATTGCCGGCCACGCCGAAGAGCCAGGTGAAGATTCCCAATCTCGCAAAGCTGTTCGTCACGCACTTGATTGTAAGCGATGGGGTGGACGCCCCCCGGCGGCATCGATTGTGCCATGGTGGCGGGTGTTGAAGCACCGCTACGGAAGGGAGCGTCCATGGGAGAGGTTAGCATCATCGGCCTGGATTTGGCCAAGAACGTGTTTCAGGCGCATGGCGCTTCGGCGGATGGGTCTGTTGTGTTTCGCCGCAAGCTGTCGCGAGCGCAGCTGCTGAAGTTCATGGCGGCACAGCCGCCTTGTGTGGTGGCGATGGAGGCCTGTGCCAGCTCGCATCACTGGGGTCGGGCTATCGGCGATCTCGGCCATGAGGTGCGGCTGATTCCGCCCGCCTATGTGAAGCCCTTCGTGAAGCGGCAGAAGAACGACATGGCCGATGCCGAGGCGATTGCCGAAGCGGCATCGCGACCGACGATGCGGTTCGTGGCTGTGAAGAGTGAGGCCCAACAGGCGGCCGCAATGGCCTACCGGACCCGCGACCTTCTGGTTCGTCAGCGCACGCAAGCGTCATGAGATTGGCCGGTTCCAGGCCTACGTGACAGACTGGGAACAGCGCGAATATTTCGAGATGTTCTGAAGTAGGGACAGGGCAAGCTGGCAAGGTAGAGACCACACAGCAGGGTCAGTAGCGCCAGCGGGCGGCCCGAGATCCGGAACGCCAGCCATTCAGCCGCAAGGGTGATGCCCAGCCAGCTGAGAGGCGGGGCAAGCTGCACCTTGTTGAATCCCGCGCCGGTCGACCAGCCGTCGGCCAGCAGAACCTGCAGGGCCTCGATGGGGCCCCTGCGCCGCGGCGGCCATCTCGCCCACGCAAGGTGATCCACCTGCAAGAGCAGCCCCTTGCCGTCGTTAACGCCACGCACAGCCTAAGGCCGCTCCCAGCCCCTCCTGGCGCCGACCGCCCAAAGAATGCGCATGGCATGTCCTTTCGCTTCCGAACCGACGAAACGCCTCCTGAAGCGCCCGGTGTATCCACACTCAAATAGCTGAAATTATGTAATTTTTTACCTTGCTCTAGACTCCCTGCGGCACCATTCTGAGGGCCTTATGCGGCTACACGCTGCCCTCAGATCGCCACAGGAGGCACCATGGAACTCACCCTGAAATCGCTGAAGCTCTACGCGTCCCTGTCTGAAGAGACCAACTGCTACTCGGCCACGCTCTACTGCGACGGCAAGAAGGTGGCCCTCGTATCCAATCGCGGGCAGGGCGCCTGCGATGACCAGCACTGGCTCGATGCCGACGCCAAAGCCCGGATCACCGCCGCATTCGCAGCCCTGCCGGAAGTCCCCCTCGGCCCCCCCGAGGCGGAGGGATTGATGGTGCAGCCTGACCTTGAGGACTGGTGCGCTAACGAAATCGAAAACCTCGAAGTCCTCAACAAGATCGCGCGGTCGGCCAAGAGGAAGACCCTGTTGGTGGCCGGGGGCCAGCTCTGGGAACTGGCCTTCGATCCGGCCCGGCTTGATCAGCCCCATCCGCAGGGCGGCACGTTCAAGGACCAGATTGCGGCCCTGCACCCGGACAAACAGATCGTGAGCGGACTCGACAAGACCAAGATGCGAGCGGCGCTCGTCAGCGCCGGGCTGTGCCGGGAAATCGACCTCTCTCCGCAGGCAAGCCTCCGCACAGGGAACTGAGGGCACCCGGGCAGACTTGCCCGCTTGGCCCAACGACTTGCCGCGTGACGTGGGTAGAGCCGGGCGCTTCGCCCGGCTCTGTGCTGTCCAAACCCTGCATATGTGCAGTACCTGCTGTGTTCAGGCGCTACAGGCTGCCCAGATCCACAGGCTTCAGCGCGAAATTGTAGACCTCCGGCGACGGCAGCGCGGCTTGCCCGTAGGCGCGTGGCCCGATGAAAGAGTATCGCTTGTAAATCTGTCGGATCCGCTGCTGCCCCCAGATGGTGCGGCCCCGCTGCGGCTTCTTACGCTCCATCTTGATCCCCAGGGCAGTGAAGCGATCGGCGATCTGCTGGTAGGTCAAGCCTTCCCCGCGCAGCGCTTCGATCATCGCGCCCAAATCGGCCGAGCGCCGATCTGCCTCCAGCTTTGAAGCCAGAGCTGACCGGCTCCCGCACTCCGCAGCGCGATGCCTGTTCTTCTCGTGAGCGAACCCGAACTTCTTCCCCCGGAGCGCCGCTTGCTCCAGGGCGGCCTTCGTGCGCTGCGAAATCGCCAGGGCTTCCCCCTCCGCGACGGCGGCCATGATCTGCATCGTCATCTTGTTGGCCGCCGGCAGGTCGCAGGCCTCGATCTCAAGCTTCGGGTCCAGGAGGAGCGTGGCAATGAAGTGGACGCTCCGCGCCAGGCGGTCGAGCTTGGCGATCAGCAGCACGGCGCCCTGCTGGATCGCCAGCTCGATCGCCGCCGCGAGCTGCGGGCGATCCGAGCGCTTGCCGGATTCAATTTCGGTAAAGCTGCCGACGAGCTGCGCGCGCCGGCTTTCGACATGGAGGGTCACAGCGCGCTGCTGCGCATCCAGGCCGAGCCCGGATCTGCCCTGCTCCTGAGTTGAGACCCGGTAGTAGGCGACGTAGCGCATGGCAAACCTCCAAATTTCTCTCCTTATATAATAGCATCCGGTCGGATGTAATTGTACGATTTCTGTCCTCCGCCCCGAAATTCACCTGGGAGCCCTGTCAAAAAAGCTAACGAGAAGCCTTTAAGTGACATTTTTGCACCAAGTATGCACTTTGAAATTTTTCAGAATATTTTCATTGCTTTTTCAGGTTCGCTAACGCCAGAAGCTCACACCGCCATGCCGGGCCTTCCAGCCGCACCCAGGGCCACGAGCTGCATGCACACCCCTCCCGCAGCATCAGCCCCTAGGCGCAAATCGGCGAATTAGAGAAATTCGGCGAGGCCAATTGAGTGAGCGAAAATCTGCTATTACACAGAATCGAAATAAGCCATCAAAAACCGCGAATTTTGCAAATTTCCACCACTCAATTACACGTTCGCTATTGAATATATTATCCCCAGATGCGAGAATATAAGACTCTCGCTTTAGGGGAATGACATGCCTGAAGAGCCCGCACTCATGCACCTCGCAATTGCGAAATTTCACGAAGCCGCAAAGGCGTCATTCAATTCCGCAACATTGCGCCGCTCCATCCTAATCCCAAAGGATTTATATTCCGCGACCTGCTATGTATCAGCGGAATTGTCGGCGAGCGCAGACCACCCCAAGCGCAGAATTGCTGCGGCCATTCCCGTGCATTGGAGCCACGACAAATCTCAGATTTTCAGTGCAAATGCTGTCTTCGAAACGGCTGGCCCGGAAGAGCGCTCATGCCCGCCCTACATCCTGGAGGATCTGACGCCGACCTCTAACCCACAGGCCGCCGCCTGGCGCCACGAATGTGCCAGGCAGCCATGGCATTACGAAATCGTCGTTCGCCGGTCGGAGGAGGGCAAGACGAGCCTCCTGCTGGTCATGGCCTCCGCGACGCAAAGCGTGCTGCTGAAGCAGGGCACCTGCGAGGACGAGGACATCTTCCATTCAGCTTTGGAGGCCATGCTCGTCGAGCACCCGATGGCAGAAATCAGCCCGCTCAAGCCCCCCAGAAAGTGACACCCCCGCAGTTTCCCCCTTCCGGGGCGTTGTTGCAGAACTCAGCCGGTGAAGGATTCACATCGGGAATCCATGCGGTTAGACGCGCTGCATGAGCAAGCCCAAGCCCGCCCGCTACCACACGACAAACTGGTCTACCTACAACGATGCGCTCAGGAAGCGCGGGTCACTGCTGATCTGGCTGAACAAGGAGATGGCCTGGCACGCGCCGCATGAGGGACGCCCAGGGCGCCCGCCAGTTTTCTCGGATGCCGCGATCCAGTTCTGCCTGTCGATCAAGGTGCTGTTCAAACTGCCGCTCAGACAGACAGCCGGGATGGTCGCGAGCCTCCTGCGGCTCGCAGGACTGGACTGGCCCATTCCCGACTACTCGACGCTGTGCCGTAGGCAGAAGACCCTCAAGGTGCAGATCCCCTATCGTCGTGCCGACGGGCCGCTGAATCTGCTGGTGGACAGCACCGGCATCAAGTTTCTTGGCGACGGCGAATGGCAGGCCCGCAAGCATGGTGTTCAGGGTCGTCGCCAATGGCGCAAGGTGCATCTGGCAATGGACACTACCACTTCGGATATCCGGGCCGTTGAGTTCACCCCCAGCCGGGAAGGCGACAGCCCCATCCTGCCAGACCTGTTGGGCCAGATCCCCGAGGACGAGGACATCGGCACCGTGACTGCGGATGGCGCCTACGATACCCGCCGATGTCACAGCGCCATCATCGCACGCGGCGGCTCGGCAATCATACCGATCCGAAGGAACGGTCGGGCTTGGAAAGAGGACTGCCCGGCTGCCAAGGCGCGCAACGAAACCCTGCGCGCCACACGTCACTACGGCCGGGCGTTCTGGAAACGGTGGACCGGATACCACGCTCGCAGCCGCGTGGAGGCCAAGATGCGCTGCATCAAGTCCTTCGGCGAGCGCATCGCTGCAAGGGACCCCGATCGCCAAACCGCCGAAATCCACATCCGCGTCGCTCTTATCAATCGCTTCAACGCGCTCGGCACCGCCGAGGTTGTTCGCGTGGCCTGAGCCTGAACGGGAAAGGGGCACTCACGTCTCAGGCCGCCTTTCTGCAACAACGCCCCCTTCCGGCACGGAGCACCGGAATGAACAAATTTCTGCTTTTCCTATCAATTTCTTCTCTTCTGGGGACGGCAGCCCAGGCAGCTGAATTCAAGGTCGCCACCTGAAACCTGGAGCAATTGGCTGGCAGCCCGGGCGCCGGATGCCCCCCCCGCAGCGCGGCCGACTATGAGAAAATTACCTCCATCATCGAGCAAGTCGGCGCTGAGGTCTGGCTGCTCCAGGAGATCGAAAACCAGGCCACCCTGGAAAGAGTTTTCCCGTCTGGCTGGACCTACTTTGTTGAGAAACGGACGCCCCAGGGCAGCCTTCGTTGCTCAAAGGGGGGCCAGAAAAGGACCCCAATTCGCACGGCCATCGCCGTCCGCTCGGACCTCCCGGCGCACCGCCAGGAGGACCTGAAATTTCTGGATGTCGGGGGCAGGGGGTGGATGCGACACGGGACGGCCATTGATGTAGACATCGGCCAGCAGCGCCTACGACTGGTCAGTGTGCATCTGAAATCTGGCTGCTTTGAAGGAACCTCCTCTGAGGCCTGCGCGCAGCTGTTCACGCAAATCCCCTACCTGGCTTCCTACGCTTCTGAGGTTGATGAAGGCGGACTACCAGTAATCATCGGGGGCGACTTCAATAGGCGACTTGGCACCCCGAACGATAGCGCTTTTCATACGCTTTCCTACAATGCCGAGTTGGGAATAGCCCTCGCGTCCCCCTCTGGCACATCCAAATATGGCTCTAGGAAAATCGTCCTATCGACTACATTCTGGCGAGTGGCCGCGCCTCCTATAGCATGAACGTCACGGCAAGCTATGAGGTGACACCAAACGGTCGTTTTTCTGAATGGCCTTCAGATCACTGCTCGGTTGTGACACCGTTCGATGTAATGGAATGAATCAGTTCTGGCGGAACGCTTCTCCTGACTTTTTCGATTTGTCTTGCAGCGTTCGAAACAGTATTCGTTCCAGCCACTCCACTTATCGACTTGTGCAGTTTGGG
Organism: Pseudooceanicola sp. NS-SX9; assembly: GCF_057380705.1. Taxonomy (NCBI): domain Bacteria; kingdom Pseudomonadati; phylum Pseudomonadota; class Alphaproteobacteria; order Rhodobacterales; family Paracoccaceae; genus Pseudooceanicola; species Pseudooceanicola sp. NS-SX9. The sequence goes on from NZ_JBXXRN010000007.1 coordinate 80,873, forward strand.
AAATTCCACCAATCGCTAGTGCAATTTAGCGCAAGGCGGGCAGCGCCTCAAAATTCCGAAGTTCTCGAATTATGTATTTCATAGTTATTACAGGTCCTTGAGCTGATTTCACCTCAGCTGTCTCCGTCTGCATTTCCACTGTCGCCCCCTCATGAGGGCGAAAATACCTCCTGCAACCAGGCATCGACCTCCTTCACTAGCCGCAGCGGGTTGTTGCCCTGACAATGCGCATCCGCGCCGGTGTCGGCCTCAAGGACCACCAGCCGCTTTCCGGCCAAAGGGATGGCCTCGTGCCAGCCTTTCGGCTGGCCATTCCAGACTGCGCCCTCCTGTGCGCCAAGCACGGACAGGAACGGCACCGTGACGGCGCCCGGATCGACGGTAATCCCCTCCCAACGCTCCGCTAGTTCGGACACGGTGAACACACCCGCTTTCCACATCAAAACCTCGAAATTCCGGTGCTCCGCTTCGGAGGGGGAAGCGCGCGCCCTCATCGACGGGAAGCGTCGGGCCTGAACTTGAATGGACGGCTACGGCGGTTGCTGATCTCATGGTGATCGCCGATCACATTTCGGGCGACAATCCAGATGCTGACACGGCTCGTATGGATGAAATCCATGCGAGGCGCGCTTGGCGGTCCTCGCATCCCCGACGCGGTGGTCCCGAAGATGCAGATGGGATGCGTGACCTGGTTGTTCGTCCGACCCGCTGGGTGGCTGAGGCCGAGAGCCCGGCAGCGGTGCTGCAGGCGGCCCGGATGTGGCCGTGATGACGGGGGCGTCGCTGACGCCCGGTTTTCCGTCACAGGGTTACAAGTGATTTCCCGGAAAAATCACGATATTTCAGAGATTTCAGGCTGTGCGGAAGGCGGTCAAAATCTGCGCTGCGACGGGCCTCGGCAACAAGGTCTGAGGACAGAAGTGCCTCGAAGATCTCGCGGCTTGCCGTCCGCAGCTTCTGCCAGTCCCGGTCTTCGCCATGGACATGCAGCGCGCCCAATGCCACCTCGTGCAGCGAGATGCATCTGCCGAACGGGTCTGACGGCCAGCCGGGGACCCGGCCCTGCACGCAGATCAGATGGCCATTGGCCCGCAGCCGCGCCGCCAGATCCTTCGCTTCCTCAGGCCCTCGCAGATCCACGGCGGCTGACTGGCTGGCCTCGGGCACCTGTCGGTCCCAGGGCAAGACCTGCGCCCCGACGCCGGCCAGTCTTTCGTGGTGGCGCGGGTGGCATTGCGCCGTGACTTCCCAGCCTGCCTTCAGTGCCAGCTGGGTCAGATAGAACCCTACGGCCCCCCCGGCCCCCGCCACCAGCAGGTCTTCGGGGCTGGCCGGCAGCTTCGACAGCGCAAGCCAGGCCGTCAGCGCGGGACAAGGCAGGGCCGCGGCCTGCTCAAACGTCAGGGCATCTGGCAGCGGCAGCAGCGCACGCGCCGCGACCGGGGTGATCCGGGCAAAGCTGCCCGGACCGCCCAGCCAGGTGTGATAGGCCACGCGCTGTCCGATCCAGCTGTCCGGCACATTCGCACCCACGGCGATCACCGTGCCGGCCCCGTCGCAGCCCGGCACCTTTCCGGGCTGCCAGGAGGCGCTGCCCAGCACCTTCCAGTCGACCGGGTTGAGGCCGATGACCGCGTTGCGCACCAGGACCTCGCCCGGGCCGGGCAGGGTCACGGGCAGCTCGGCCAGCACCAGCGCGCATGGGTCATTCCCATGCTGCCAGGTCCAGGCCATGTGGCGGTCAGGCAGGGCGTCGGCGGTCATCGGGGGGCTCATCCTTTCAGGACCGTGATCAGCGCCCGGCCGGTGCTGCTGGCCGATTGCGGGTTCTGGCCGGTCACCAGCCGCCCGTCGACGGCGGTGGTATCGGTCCAGTCGGCGCCGGGCTGCATATCCGCGCCGAGGCTTGCCAGTTTCGTGGACAGCAGGAACGGCACCACGTCCTGAAGCTCGACCGCGCGTTCCTCGGCATCAGTGAAGGCCGCCACCTTGCGGCCCGCGACCAGCGGCGTGCCGTCCGAGAGGGTGACATTGGTCAGCGCCGCCGGGCCGTGGCAGACCGCGCCGACCGCACCGCCCTGTTCCCAGATCGCGCGGGTGACGTCATTGACCGCCGTCGAAGTCGGGAAATCCCAGACCGCGCCGTGGCCACCGGCGAAGAAGATCGCGCTGTAATCGGCCGGGGTCACATCGGCCAGTTTCTGGGTCGAACGGATCGCGGCCCGGAACAGCGGATCGGCCCAGAACTGCGCGTTCACCGCGTCGTCGAGGTCGAGCCCGTCCACCGGCGGCTCGCCGCCCTTGATCGAGGCGAAGGCCACGGGCAGATCGGCCGCGAGGAATTCCTTCAGCGGGTGGGTGACCTCGGAGAGGTAGAACCCGGTCGGGCCATGACCGGCCTTGTCGCCATGCGAGGTCATCACGATGAGGATCGGTTTCATTGCGCGTCTCCTTTCGCGGAATAGGTCGGCCAGTCGGTATAGCCCTTTGCGGTGCCGCCGTAATAGGCATCATGATCGACCGGGGTCAGCGGCCAGCCGTGGCGCAGCCGTTCGACCAGGTCGGGGTTCGAGGTGAAGGGCGCCCCGAAGGCGGCGATGTCGATCAGGCCGTCGCCGATCATCGCGTTCGCGCGTTCGAGATCCATGCCGCCCGCGAGGATCAGCACACCGGAGAAGGCGGCGCGGAATTTCGCCAGGAAGCCTTCGGGCATGGCCGGCGCACCGCGGCTGGCCTGGTCCATGATGTGGATGAAGGCCAGGCCGCGCTTGTCGAGTTCCGCCGCAAGCGTCAGGAAGGTCTCTTCCTCGCCCTCGAAATCGCCCAGATCATGCAGACGGCCGAAGGGCGACAGGCGGATGGCCACCTTGTCGGCACCGATGCGGGCGATGCAGGCATCGACCACCTCCAGCGCGAAGCGGATGCGGTTTTCCACCGACTGGCTGCCATAGGCGTCGGTGCGGTCGTTGACGGCACCGTTCAGGAACTGCTCGACCAGATAGCCGTTGGCGCCATGGATCTCGACCCCGTCGAACCCGGCCTTCACGGCGTTTTCGGCGGCATTGGCAAAGTCTTCGACAACCCGGGCGATCCCCGCCTGGTCCAGCGCCTCGGGTTTGGAGGCAGGCACGAAACCGGCGCTGCCATCTGGCGTATAGCCGAAGGCAGAGGAGGTTTCCGCCTGCTGCCCGGTGGCGCTGACCGGGGCCTTGCCGCCGGGCTGAAGCGAGGTGTGGCTGACCCGGCCGACATGCCAGATCTGGGTGAAGACCGCCGCGCCCTGGTCATGGACGGCCTGCGTCACCGGGGCCCAGGCCGCGACCTGCTGGCCCGACCAAAGGCCGGGGCAATCAACAAAGCCCGAGCCCTCGGCCGAGATCACCGTGCCCTCGGTCACGATCAGCCCGGCACCGGCGCGCTGTGCGTAGTAACGCGCGTTCTCGGGGGTGGGGACGTTTTCGGGGCTGCGCGCGCGGGTCATCGGCGCCATGGCGGCACGGTTCTTCAGGACCAGCTTGCCCAGCTGGATCGGGGCGAAAAGATCGGTCATGGGGAGGCCTTTCAGTTATAGGCGCCGGCGGAATAGGTCAGCTCGTAGCTGTGGGAGTAGAGCTCGAAGACGATGCCGAAGGGGTCTTCGACATAGACCATGCGGTAGGGCTTCTGGCCGGGGAAATACTCGCGCACCGGCATACGTTGCTTGCCACCCGCCGCGACGATCCGGGCCAGCAGCCCTTCCAGATCGGGGTCCTGGATGGCGAAGTGGAAGAGGCCCGTCTGGCGATAGGGCAGGTTGTTCTCGGGCTTGTAGGCCTCGGAGAACTCGAACAGCTCGAAGCCGATGCGGTCGGCGGTGGACAGATGGGCGATGCGGAACTTGCCCCAGCCGGGCCCGAAGACATCGTCGCACATGATGCCGATGTCGCTGTCGTCCTGGGCGATCTCGGTCGGTTCCATGATGACGTAGAAGCCCATGACATCGCGGTAGAACTCGACGGCGCGGTCAAGGTCTGGCACGGACAGGCCGATATGGGAGAAGGTGCGGGGCGTGGTTTTGGTCATGCGTATCCTCAAAATCTTTGACCGATATCTGGGGTGACAGCTGACATCTTTCAAATTATTGTTTTTACTCAAAATCATAACAAAACGATTCAGGTGAATGCTGCACTCAACTTGGCTGGAAACTTTTGTAACCCTCTGCGATGTCGGCCATTTCACCCGTGCAGCGGCGGCACTGAACATGACCCAGCCCGGCGTCAGCCAGCATGTCAAAAAGCTGGAAGAGCAGGTCGGCCAGTCTCTCATGTCGCGTGACGGCAAGAGCTTTACCCTCACGCCGGCCGGCGAGACGGTGCGCGCGATAGGTCAGCGCCGCCGCGATGAAGAGCGCGCCTTGCGCCAGAGCCTCAGGTTCGACGACCCGGCCAAGGGGGAGGTCAGTGTCGGCTGTTCGGGATCGATCGCCCTGCTGCTTTATCCCTGCTTCCTCACGCTCATGGAGGCCTCGCCAGGCCTTGACCTGATGCTGAACGCCGCCCCAGAGGCGCGGATTGTCGAGGGCGTCCTCGATGGCTCGCTGGATCTTGGAGTGACCAGTCATCCGCCGGTCCACCCGCGGCTGGAAGGCGCGCGCGCGGGCCAGGACGCGCTTTGCCTGCTGCTGCCGAAAGATCATCCCGCTCCACGCAGCCTGGCCGATCTCGATGCGCTTGGGTTCATCGCCCATCCCGACGGCTTTGCCCATGCCGACGAACTTCTCGGCTGCAATTTCCCGTCCGAATATCGCGGGGCAGACGCCCTTGTCCGGCGCAGCTTCGTGAACCAGATCGGGCAGATCCCGGAACCCGTCGTGCGGGGGATTGGATATACCATCCTGCCCCGCAGCGGCGTGGATACCTTCCGTGACAAGTCGCTGCTGTCCATCGCGGAACTCGCGCAGCCCGTCCGGCATGATCTTTGGCTGATCCAGAGGAAGAACCGCGTTCTTGCTGCGCGAACTGACCGTTTGCGCAGCAAGATTGCCACTCTGCTCGACGCGCTTTAGGCCGGCTTGCCGGTGTGCAGCTTGACGATGGCGGTCATGTTCTCTTCGCCAAGTCCGGCCTCGATGCCTGCTGCGAAACGGTCGCGCAGCAAGGATGTCAGCGGCAAATCCCCTTCCGGCATCAGGGATGCGGTATAAGCCATATCCTTGCGGATCAGTTCGACCGGGAATTGCGGCGCATGTTGCCCGGTGCGCATCATCTGCGTCAGATAGCCTGCTGCGGGTGCCCAGGCCGAGATCTTCGAAAGCGCCGCGAAGGCGAGATCCAGATCCGTGCCCTGTGCCTGCATCATCGGCAGAAGCTCCGCCCAGGCCGCGACCTGCGTCGCCAGCATGGTGTTGGTGACCAGCTTGACGATGGCCGCCGCTCCGATCGGACCGACGTAGTGGAAGGAAGATCCAAGCGGCGCAAGGAGTTCGGCCGCCGCTGCCGTATCCTGAGCCGATCCCCCGAGAAAATAGAGCAGGGCACCGGCATCGGCCTGCGGACGTGATCCGGAGACCGGCGCCTCGGCCGGACGTCCGCCGGCGGCAAGAACGGCTTGCGACCAGGCTTTGGCCCTTTCCGGCGTGATGGTCGAGCTTTCGATGGCCAGCGCGCCGGGCGAGACTGCGGCCAGTGCCCCGGTGTCCAGGTCTTCCCAGACCTCGTGGGAGGCCGCATCGTCCCGCACCATGCTGATCACGGCGTCGGCCCCCTGTGCCGCGTCGCGCGGTGTCCGGGCAAGAGCGGCGCCGAGACGGACAAGGTCGTCTGCCCGCCCGGGCGTCCGGTTCCAGACCGTCACATCATGACCCGCATCCAGAAGATGACGCGCCATCCGGCTGCCCATGGCGCCAAGGCCGAGAAAGGCGATTTTCGACATGATACTCTCCATTGAGCGGGGCGGCGGCCGTCGCGCACCGCCCCTTGATCGGGGTTACGCCTTGGCGGCGCGAGCGGCGGCGACCAGACCGACCAGCCAATCCTGGTGGCCGTTGATCATCGGATTGGGCCGGGCCTGTGCCAGTTCACGCGCGGGGGCACCGTTCTGGGTTTCCTGGGTCAGAATGCGCACGCGCCCCTCCGACAGGTCCTCGATCAGCCAGGCATGATGCACGTCCAGCCGGTCGGCGGCGCCTTCTTCGCCCGCCCAGCCATGCCAGGCGATCCGCGCCGGCTGGCCCTTGACCGGTGCCACGCATTCGACAACGCGGGCCGGCACCGGAAATCCGAAGGTACGGAAGAAGAAGCTGTTGCCCAGAGCCAGTTCCGGCCCCTTGCCGTCATGGATCTCGACGTCGGAGGCATTGTCGTAATAGTCGGGCCAGCGCGACGCGATGGCAAGGAAGGGCCAGACGTCAGCGGTGCTCAGACCGGTGACGATCACTTCGTTCGAGACGAAGTTGTCGGTGAAGCCGGGAACAAAGCCCGCGGGCCAGATGATGTCGGACATGGGTCTCTCCAGTGTTCAGTTTCTGCTGGAGATATGGAGGGGCGCAAAATATAAATCCAATCGCATATCATTACATCAGATATAAGAATGGCCGATATCAAGACCTTTGACCTCAACCTTCTGCGCGTCCTGGATGCGTTGCTCGACACGCGCTCGGTCAGTCGCGCGGCGGAAAAGCTTGGCGTGACGCAGCCTGCGGTCAGCGGCATGCTGGCGCGGCTTCGCGATGGCTTTGACGACCCGCTTTTCGTACGAACGCAAAGGGGGGTGCTGCCCACACCGCGCGCCGAGGCCCTGGGCGCACAGGTCCGCAAGATTCTGGGAGAGGTCGAACACGTCCTGCAGGCCGAACGCTTCGACCCCGCCAGGGCGTCTTTCACGTTGCACATCGCCGCCACGGATTATGCGCAGCGCGCGGTCCTGCTGCCGCTTCTGGACCGGATCCGCGCGCAGGCCCCGGGCATACGTCTGGCCGTGCGTCCGGTCGCACCGGACTTTGCCCGCCAGTTGGCCGAGGGGGTTCTGGATCTGGCGCTGGTCACGCCCGAAATGACGCCCGATACGCTGCGGGCGCGAAAGCTGTTCGACGAGGACTACGTCGTCATCGCGCGCGCGGATCATCCAGGCCGCGACCAGCTGGACGATCTGGATGTCTTCTGTGCCCTTGATCATGCGATCATGTCCCATGATGGCAGCGCCTTTGCCGGGCCGACGGACGCCGCGTTGCAGCAGTCTGGCAGAAGCCGCAACGTCGTCGTCAGCGTGCCGAATTTCACCATCCTGATCGATCTCATCCGCCGATCTGATCTGATCGCCCTCGTGCCAAGCAGGTTGGTGGTCGAGGAGCCCGGCATCTTCACGGCCCCGCCACCCCTCGTGGTGCCCGGGTTCCGCAAGATCCTCGCCTGGCATGAGAGGCTGCAAGAAGACGCTGCGCAGAAATGGGTTCGCGACCGTCTGGCTGAATGCGTGGAGGTCTATCATCATGGCGGCGTTGTTGCCCAAAGGGGCGAGGGATTCACCTCGTGAATCCAATGTAGTAGCCGGAAGGTATGAGCAGACCTCCGAAGACGACCTACAAGACCACCAACTGGCAAAACTACAATCAGGCGCTGAGGCAGCGCGGATCACTGACAGTTTGGTTCGATCCCTCGATGCATTGGGAAGCCATTCCGTCGGGGCGTCGCGGCCGTCAGCAGGCCTATAGCGACGCTGCGATCCAGGCCTGCCTCACCCTCAAGACACTCCTCGGGCTGCCGCTCCGCCAAGCGACCGGTTTCGTGGCGAGCCTGCTCGAACTGTCCGGGCTCGGCTGGTCCGTGCCGGACTTCAGCACTCTGTCACGTCGCCAGAAGACCTTGAACGTGACGATCCCGTATCGCGGTTCCAAGGGGCCGCTGCATCTGCTCGTGGACAGCACCGGCATCAAGGTGGAAGGCGAAGGCGAGTGGCACACGCGCAAGCATGGCGGCTCGAAACGAAGGGTCTGGCGCAAGCTCCACCTCGGGATCGATGAGGAAACGCTGGAGATCCGGGCAGTCGAGGTCACCTCCAGCAATGTCGGCGACGCGCCGATGCTGCCGGACCTGCTTGCCCAGCTGCCCCCGGATCAGGAGATTGCCACCGTTACAGCAGACGGTGCCTACGACACGCGCGCCTGCCACGACGCCATCGCTGACCGCGGTGCGGCAGCAATCATTCCGCCCCGCCGCAACGCGAGACCCTGGAAGCCGGACACGGCAGGAGCCCGAGCGCGCAACGAGATACTGCGGACGTCAAAGCATCTTGTCCGGGCGCTGTGGCGGAACTGGAGCGGCTACCACCGACGTAGCAGAGTGGAAACGAAAATGAACTGCGTAAAGCTACTCGGACAGAAGCTGATGTCCCGCGACTTCGACCGCCAGGTTGCCGAAGTTCAGATCCGTGCGGCGGTAATGAACCGCTTCACTGCCCTCGGCATCCCGGTCACCGTGGCACTGGGATAAGTGTGTCCGGAGAAAGGGGAACTGCGGTCATCATCTGATTTGTGCAACAGCGCCCCGCCCCGATGTCAGATCAGCGCTACCCAACCCCGCAGTAGCTCGGCGCTTTGGACCAGGCCAATGCGCTCCATCCGGTCCAGTAGCTCGGCTCCGGTCATCGTCGGGTTGCAGAAGCTTTCGCGCATGCCGCGAATGGCCGTGACCGCCAGCGGTGGCGACAACTCGATCGTGGCGGCGATGAAGGCATCGGGCGTCAGCAGCTCGACCTCGAAGGCGGCAAGGGCTGCTTCGGGAAAATCCTTCACGTTCGACGTCACCAGAACGTCCGCCCGTGCGCCAATCGCCGCTGCCAGGACATGGCGATCATCCGGATCGGGCAAGTTCAAGAGCGCCTCAATGGCACGGTCCTGCCGCACCATGGCCTCGGGGAAGATCTGTTCCATCATGGCCCGGCGGCGGCCATTGGCGATGTCCTTGCGGGCGAAGGCAACGTCGACCTCGTCGAGGATCCGGGCGCTCCAACAGGGTTTCAGCATCCCGGCCTGCGCCAGGTGCAGGATGATGTTGCAGGTCAGCCGGCTGTAGATGACATTCGCGTCCAGCAGCGCGGTAAAGCCGTTCGGATGGTGCATCAGATCAGGTCGTCGTCCTGGTCCATCTGCGCCAGCGCAGAGAGCCCCTCGTGCCGCGCCGCATCGCGACGGGCGCGGTAGGCGAACAGGTCCTCGGCCAGGATGCGGCGGTGCCGGCCGACCTTGTGGAAGGGGATCTCTCCCTCTTCCAGCAACTTCACCAGGAAGGGTCGCGAGACATTCAGATGATCGGCCGCCTGTTTCGTCGTCAGTTCCGCCTGCACGGGAACCAGAGAGAACCCCTGCCCGCTTGCCACCAGCCGCAGGACTTCAAGCAGCGCCCCCGAGATCGCCGGCGAGAGCGTCACCGGGCTGACCCCGCCCGCCGCGTCAGACAGGTTCAGCCGCACTTCTCCGGCAGCATCGCGCTGCGAGGCGAGAATGCGTACCAGCTGTTCGGCATTCTGGCTTTCCAGCGTATTCGGCAGGCGGTCGACGAAACTATCGGTCCGATGTGCAAGGCCCATGGGTGGCTCCTTTCCCAGTCTGCCTTCGATATATCAAGTGAAATAAACGAAACAAGCGAAATAGTCGAAACCGCTCCCCCTGCCCCGCGCGCCATGTTAGCCTGGGCGAAACCGGCCACAGCGCAGCCTGCGCGCATCGCAAGTCCCTGTTTGGCTGAGAAATTGCTTGCGCGACTCCGGGGAAGACGTTCATAGTCTCGGAAAATAGTGCGTGGTGTTTAAAAAACCGCGCCCACGGAACGGGCACAGATGAGCGACACTGAGCAGGACCTAGACATTGTCATCGGGCAATATGCGGATCTTCTTGCGGCGAACCTGCACGCCCAGAGAGAAGCGCATTTCCCCCCCGATGCCCAGAAAAACATGCGCAGCCTGACCAGTGGCGAGGCCTCTGAACTGCTGGGCATCGACCACACCTACCTGCGCAAGTTGCACCGCGAGGGCAAGATTACCGAGGTCGAGATGACCGCCGGGAATCACCGCCGCTATACACTGGATGACATCTGGTCGATTCGTCAGACACTTGAGGGCCACACCAAGAAGCCCGGAACCTATATCCCCGGCCGGCGTGCGGGCGATGCACTCCAGGTGATCTCTGTGGTGAACTTCAAGGGCGGCTCGGGCAAGACGACAACCTCGGCGCATCTGGCGCAGCGGCTGGCGCTGACCGGCTACCGGGTGCTGGCGATCGATCTCGACCCTCAGGCCTCGCTGTCGGCCCTGCACGGCATCCAGCCCGAGATCGACCTGATGGAGGGGGGCACGCTTTACGACGCGGTCCGCTACGACGATCCGGTGCCGATGCGTGACGTGATCCGCAAGACCTACATGCGTGGCCTCGACCTGATCCCGGGCAACCTGGAACTGATGGAATTCGAGCACGAGACCCCGGCCGCCATCGCCAAGGGCGGCGCCCGGGCCTTCTTTGCCCGGGTCCGCGATGCGCTGGACGCGGTCGATGAGGATTACGACGTGGTGGTCATCGATTGCCCGCCACAGCTGGGTTTCCTGACGATGAGCGCGCTGAGCGCCTCGACCGGGGTTCTGGTAACGGTGCATCCCCAAATGCTGGACCTCATGTCGATGAGCCAGTTCCTGCGGATGACCTCGGACCTGTTGGGCATCATCCGGGACGCCGGGGCCAATCTGCGCTTTGACTGGCTGAAGTTTTTGCCGACCCGCTACAAGGTAGGCGACGCACCGCAGACCGAAGTGATCGCCTTTATCCGCGGCCTCTTCGGCCGGGCGGTGATGACCAACCAGATGGTTGAATCCACGGCAATTTCCGACGCGGGCCTGACCAAGCAGACGCTTTACGAAGCCGAACGCAAGGATTTCACCCGCAGCACCTTTGATCGCGCCATCGAGGCGATGAACGCCGTCAACGACGAGATCGCGCAGCTGATCCAGAAGACCTGGGGGCGTCATGTCTAGAAAGCCGCGCCTTGGCGCCGTGAACCCGGCGCTGAGCACCCTGACCCGCGCCGCCGATGTGCAAGAAGCGCGCAAGTTGCGCACCGGCATCGCCGAGCTTGACCCGGCGCTGATCTCGGTCGAAGGCCGCCTGGATGATCGGCTGCTACTGGATGTCGCCGCGCTGAAAGAGTCCATCCGCGCCAATGGCCAACGGGTGCCGATCCTGGTGCGCCCGCTGGGCCCCGATCGCTACGGGTTGATCTACGGTCGCCGACGCCTGACCGCCTGCGCCGAGCTGGGCCTGAAGGTGCGTGCCATCGTCACCGATCTGGATGACGGCGAGGCGCTGAAAGACCAGCTGCTGGAGAACCAGGACCGCGCTGACCTGAGCTTTGTCGAGCGTGCCCTGGTGGCGCAGTCTTTGCTGGAGGGAGATCACCTGCCGGCCGAGATGCGCTCTGTCACGGCTGTGGCCGAGGTGATGAACCTGACGCGCGCCGGGGTGTCGCAGCTGGTGAACGTGGTCAAGGGCGTGGGCCCGGACCTTCTGATGGCCATCGGCGCCGCGCCGGGCATCGGCCGCCCTCGCTGGGAAGAGCTGAAGAAGGCCCTGACCGAGGCCCCCGAGGATCATGACACCCTGATCGGCATCGCCAGCACGGTTCGCGCAGCGGAGGGCAGCTCCGGCGATCTGTCGGACCAGGCCTTCATGGCGGTTCTGAAGGCCGTGACAAACGCACCCGCGGCCCCTGCCCGCGTGGCCGCTGCCCCGCTGGAGATCTCTGGCGTTGGCACCGCCACCGTAAAACGCAGTGCCCGCGGCAGACGCCTGAAGCTGGACCTTCAGGCCAAGGACGCGGGCTTTGCCGGCTGGCTGGAACGCCATGCCGGTGACCTGATCCAAGACCTTCACGCGCGCTGGAAAGAGCGCACGGAAGACTGAGGCAACCCGAGCAAATGAGACAAGGAGGCACGTAACAGGCAAAGAAAAGGCCCCGAGAAGCAAGCTTCGTCGAGACCTCTCTTGGTTTCGTCACAGGGCAAAACAGCCAAGCTAGAAATCAGTTTTCGCACCTCTGAAGATAGTGGCTGGCCCTGTTCTCTGCAAGCGCATTTGCGCTTTGCGGGCCGTGTTTCTTTTGTCTTCGTGAAAATTTCATGGACTACGTTCCGTTTTCGCCGTTCAAGCGGCCGATTTCCCGCGCCCATCTGCAGGTGGTTGATCCTGTCGAGGCGTCCCACCCGGTCAACAAGTGGCATCTCCTGCGCGAACTCTCGAAGGCGCAGAGCGCCTTTGGCCTGACCGAGCGCGACCTGACCGTCCTGCAGGGGCTGCTGAGCTTCCATCCGGAGACGGATCTGGATACGTCAGGGCCGCTCGTCGTTTTCCCCTCAAACAAAGCGATCTGCGAGCGGCTGAACGGCATGGCCAATTCGACCATGCGCCGCCACCTGGCCCGGCTGGTCGAGGCCGGTGTCCTGATCCGCCGCGACAGCCCGAACGGCAAACGCTATGCCCGCGGGCGGGGCGAAGACCGCATGGCCTTTGGGTTCGACCTGTCTCCCCTGCCCCGGCGCGCCGCCGAAATCGAAGCCGCCGCGGAAGAGATCCGCACCCAGGAAGAGCGACTGAAGCGCCTGCGCGAGACCATCGGCCTGATGCGCCGGGACCTGGCCGCCATCGCACTGTTCGGTCTCGGACACAGTCCCGACCTGATGATCTGGGCCGATCTCCAGGATCTGGTGGACAGCACCGCCAGGACCATGCGCCGCAAGCTCTCTCTGGAAAATCTGAACGAAATGGCCCGGAGACTGGAAACCGCACTGGAGGCCGCCAGAGATCAGATTGAACCGCTCGAAACGGTTGAAATGAGCACCTGTGACGCCCAAAACGAGCAGCACCAACAGAATTCATATAAAAACTGCTTTGACTCTGAACCCGACAAGGAAAGCACAAAGCCTGAAGACATCGAAGGGAACACAGACACTACGGAGCGTGACCTGCCAAGAATACCTCTGGCGCTGGTCCTGAAAATTTGTCCCTCGATCAGCGATTTCCACGATGGACCGATCCGTCATTGGCACCAGCTCTATCATGCTGCCTGTGCAGTCCGACCTGCGATGGGGATCAATACCGCTGCATGGAATGATGCGATCCGGATCATGGGGCCAGGGCAGGCGGCCATCGTCCTTGCCGCGATGCTGGAGCGGTTTACCCAGATCCGGACCCCTGGTGGCTACCTCAGATCTCTGACGGCAAAATGCGCAGAAGGCACTTTCACCTGCGGACCGATGGTGATGGCACTCATGGCACAGCGTCAGGCGGCGTAACAGCTGTTACACCTTGGGGCAAATCCAAAAAATGGACGCTTTTGGGGAACCCAATGAGCATCAACTTTCACGCAGAAACGCACCGTAACAGCTGTTACGCCCAGGCGTTCTTCACACGTCAGTCTCTCTGTCAACCGATCCCCATTGACGTCGCACAGCACGCCGGTATCTGAGAAATGTCGCTATGGAGACGGAGAAAGATAGGAACATCATCGCCTTGTCACCCATCCTACAAAGGATCGCAGGTGATGGAGGGACCGCATGAAGGACGAGGCTGCATTCCGGCTCTGGTTCGCCCAGCAGAAGGGGCAGGCGGAGGCAACGGTAGCCTCCCCGATCAGCCCACTGCGCCGTGTTGAGGCCGCCATAGGGGGGCTAGATTCTGTTCTGGCGGAGCGGGACATGGCATCGTTGCTGGAAGTGTTCACCTATTCTGCCGAAGATGAGCACGCAGGGCCTGCGAGCCCTTCCCCGGTGGAGATTAAGGGCGACCTCAGAAATGACCTGGCCCGCATCCGCCAGGCGCTGGCGCTTTACGATACCTTCCTTGCGACACCGAACCGGGCATGCCATGCTGCCGCGGCTGGATGCTCGGCTAGCTCTGTATCAGCACTTCCTGGAGCTCGACCGACGGGTCAAACGCGCCGCCAGTCGGGATGAGGTCTGCATGCGCATGATGACTGTGCCCGGGGTCGGCCTGATCGCGGCTTTGACTTTCAAGGCGGCGGTCGATGACCCTGCGCGGTTCAAACGATCTCGCACCGTGGCGGCCCACTTTGGCCTGACGCCCCGACGTTTCCAGCCTGGTGAACACGACAACCCAGGCCGGATCTCGAAAGCCGGGGATCGAGACGTGAGGGCGACGCTTTACGCCGCCGCCAATGCCTTGCTCATGCGAACTATGACCGGGTCCCAGATCAAGTCCAGGGGCATGCGCTTGATGCGCACCAAAGGACGCCGCCGTGCGGTTGTGGCTGTTGCGCGCAAACTGGCCGTCCTGCTCCACCGTATGTGGGCGGATGGCACCGAGTTCTGTTCAGAAAGGGTAGAGGGCTTGGCATGATCTAAACGCCAGAGACCAATCTGAACGGGATCGTCCTCATCGGACGAGGTTCGTGGATGAAGCCGAAAAAGTCTGCTGCGCCACCAAGCGCGTCTCAAAGCGAGGCTCTCCACAACCAATCCGACACATGCGTGCAGCGATGCCCTACGTGGCATCAACCAGACTGCGAAGAGAAGCGTGACCCGGATGAGTGACAAAGATCACAAACAACAAGGAAAACGAGCTTAACCCAAACGCCCAATTAGAGAAGCCAGGCGATAGATGCTGCGATGTATATGCCGCCGTAGGCTGCATTTGCGCGACCGGCAAACTCGACCTCAACCCGCGTCAGCAAGTATGCGAACAGAGCGAGGGAGATGGCGCCCGGGATAAGCCAGAGGGCAGAGCGGTCAAGCCGTAGCCAGGCCCAGAACGCGAAGCATCCCGCGATCTCGGCGAGAGCAGCCAGCGCATACATGCCGATAGAGACGAAGACGCTCATCATGGGCGAGCTGTGCTCCACTGCCACGGCAGCAGTTCGTCGAGGCGGTTGATTTTGTGATCATGGATGCGGTCGAGGATGTCGGCGAGCCAGGCCTGCGGATCGAGCCCGTTCATCTTGGCGGTTTCGATGAGCGTCATAGCCCATGCCAGTATTTCGCCACCGCTGTCGGAGCCCGTGAAGAGCCAATTCTTCCGCCCGATGCCGATCGGGCGCATGGCTGTATCGCCCCAGTGAAAACCTGCTCATGCTACAAGGGAGAACGTAGCAATGAGTATGACGATGGACGACAGCATCAAACGGTGGACGGCGAAGCGTAAGACAGCGCTCGTGATCGAGATCATCCAGGGCAAAACGACCGTGTCGGAGGCAAGTCGATCATTCGACCTTACACCCTCCGAGATCGAGGGCTGGGTCGAAGACGCGAAGCGGGGTATGGAGAATTCCCTGCGCGCCAACCCGCTCGCGACATCCGCGAGCAATACGAGAAGCAGCTCCGGGACCTGCAGGAAGCCTACGGCGAGGCTATGCTGGAGCTACGGGCCCGAAAAAAGCTTCAGGCCCTGCTGGATGCGCAGGACGGGAATTGATCCGTTGCATCCAGCAGGGCCTCCTGGCGGAGGGCGTTGCGGTGTCGATCGCCAAGCTCTGCACGTGGTTCGGCATTCCCCGGCGCACGGTCTACTACAAACCGGTGAAAGCCGCGCCGAAGGTCGATCCCCGCTTTGCCGATCCGATCAAGAAGATAATCGAGGAGGAGCCGTCCTTCGGCTATCGGACCGTGGCCTGGCTCCTGGGCTTCAACCAGAACACGGTGCAGCGGGTTCGGCATCTCTCTCGGACCGATGGCGTTCGATGCCTCACTCCAGATCAAGGGCTGGCAAGTTCGCAAGCGCGCCGTGGGCATGCGGCCCCGCATTCAGGCTGTTCCGTCTGCCGCAGCTGCGCCGAACGAGAGATGATCGACCGATCTCGCCCGCATCTGGACCGGCAAGGACGGCTGGGCTTCACTGGCGTTCGTCGGGGAAACGATCCCCCGGATCGTTTCCTGACCCTCCTCACTGATCGACTGCCACACGCGCGAACTGCTGGGCTGGCACCTATCGAAGTCCGGCAAGGCGACGACGGCCAGCGCCGCCCTGGAGCATGCGCTGATCGCGAGGTTCGGCACCTTGGGCCGGGTCGAAGAGGAGTTCCTGCTGCGCTCGGACAACGGTTTGGTCTTCACCAGCCACCACTTCACGGCCATCGTCCGCAGCTACGGGCTGAAACAGGAGTTCATCACCCCTCACTGCCCGCAGCAGACGGATGTAATTGAACAGCCCCTTTCTGCAGCGGAGTGGTCCTTCAACTGGGGCCAGCGGGGCTTGCAGGCTGGTATCGCCTGCCCGTTCTCTGCCAGTGCTGCATGATCCGCCGGTAAGCCTGCTCGGCATGCTCGGCACCAGCTTGATCTGCCTGCCTCAGTTCCGGCTTGTTGTAATCACAGGCAGCGCCGCGCCGGCCACGCTGCGGCTCAGCGCCGGCCGCCAGCTCCAGCTTGCGCATCTTGCGCGCCAGCAATGTGGGGCGGCCCCAGGCATAGTCCTCGGCCTTGGACAGCATGTGCCACATCAGAACGGCGAGCTTGCGGACCACGGCAACTGCGCCAACATGCGCACCCCTCCGCGCCTTGACCCGTTCATAGAAGGCACGGAGTGGCCCGGGGCTGCGCACGGCTTGCCAAGCTGCCTCGACCCGCAGATGACGTGCGTCGCTCCGGCCGCGTCTGGTAATCCGCCCATGATAGGCCGGGCCATCGCCGGATTGCCGAACGCTCGGATGCAATCCCAGGTAGGCTGACAGGTGATCGGCCGAGGCAAAGCGGTCCACGCGGCCGATCGCGGCCATGACGCCGACCGCCACCACCATGTCGACACCCGGGATCGTCATCAACCGCAGGACATCCGCGTCAGGCATGGCTGCGCGGGCGATGTCCGGCTCGACCAACCGCTGCGCCGCCGTCTGCCGATCATATTCCTCGATGTGCCGGATGATCGCCGCGCGCTCATCCGGAGGCACCTCCTGCGCCAGAACCCAGGCGCGGCCCTTGCCGCCAAAGAGATCCAGCTGCGGACAGCGCGGCACGAGATGCGCATGAAGGATGGACTGCGCGATGGCCTTCAGGCGCACCCGGCTCTTCACCAACTGGTTGCGCCGCGTCACCTGACGGCGCCGCGACTGCGTCTCGGCATCCGGTATCCAGACCTCGGGCAGGAACCCGGCGGCGTAGAGCTGCGCCAAAACACGGGCATCTATCTTGTCCGTCTTGGTCTTTGCCCGCGCAATAAGGTGGACCTGCAATGGGTTTGCAACCGCGACCCGGGCCACCTTCGGCGCGAGGATCTCGACGACGGCCGCGGCATTGCCGGTTGCTTCGACGACGACATGGTCTGTCGGCCGGAGGCTTGCAGCGAAAGCCGCCAGCTTTTCTCGTGTCATATCCACGCGACCAAGCCGTCGCGTCATTCCGTCTTCCAGTGCCACCGCCTCGGCAAAGACGCGGTGGATATCCAGTCCGATGATGCGCATTTCGAACTCCTCCTGTTGGCAAGGAGGGAGCAGGCGGGCACGCGGCATTTACAGATCCGTGCTCAGGGCCACATCCGGGCGAGCCGCAGGGGCGACCATATAACGGCACGGGCTCTCGGCCCACTGTTGTAGCTCGGTCTGCCCGCACTCACGTGCTCCCGATGCCCCAGACCCCGGATCCCAACACAGTAGCAGATCCGGTGCACGAAGCACCGCCTCCATCATGCCGGATAACGGCATGGTCGAGCGCGTCATCCGGACACTGAAGGAACAGTGCGTGCATCGACACCGCTTCGTAAGCATCCAACATGCGATGCGCGTGATCGGTGACCGGATCGCCTTCTACAACAACCGCCGCCCTCATCAGGCGCTTGCCATGCGCACGCCTGCCGAGGCATTCACATTAGCGGCTTAACCTGAGCAGATTCCGCTGGGTCGATACATGGCGCGCTCGGCCGGGTTGTTGTCGACGCCGACGCGGCCGTCTTCGAGGAAGCGATTGAAGGAAGACCAGCGACTGAGGCCGTAGCGGATGAGCGAGTTGTCCGCAGTCACGGCACGGGCGTACTCGCGGGCGGTGTCCACCAGTTGGTTCAGCGTGCCAGATCCAGCGACATGAGAGGGCAGGGCCAAGGCTTTCCTTGTGATCTCTGTCGTCGCTGCGCGCATTCTCATGCTCATCAGAGGGCGTTAACGTCGATTTCTCGGTCTCTGAGGACATATTTCACTGAATCCGGCAATGAAATTGAACTGCTTTCAGTATAACATTTATGCCCGATAATGGAAGTTTATTGGACATAATGGGGATCGGCAAGGCGGGGCGGTTTATGCATGATATTGTGGACGAAAGCGCCGCAAGAGACTAGTGTTCTGACATGACATACCAGCGGCGTTGTTGCAGAAAGGCGGCCTGAGACGTGAGTGCCCCTTTCCCGTTCAGGCTCAGGCCACGCGAACAACCTCGGCGGTGCCGAGCGCGTTGAAGCGATTGATAAGAGCGACGCGGATGTGGATTTCGGCGGTTTGGCGATCGGGGTCCCTTGCAGCGATGCGCTCGCCGAAGGACTTGATGCAGCGCATCTTGGCCTCCACGCGGCTGCGAGCGTGGTATCCGGTCCACCGTTTCCAGAACGCCCGGCCGTAGTGACGTGTGGCGCGCAGGGTTTCGTTGCGCGCCTTGGCAGCCGGGCAGTCCTCTTTCCAAGCCCGACCGTTCCTTCGGATCGGTATGATTGCCGAGCCGCCGCGTGCGATGATGGCGCTGTGACATCGGCGGGTATCGTAGGCGCCATCCGCAGTCACGGTGCCGATGTCCTCGTCCTCGGGGGTCTGGCCCAACAGGTCTGGCAGGATGGGGCTGTCGCCTTCCCGGCTGGGGGTGAACTCAACGGCCCGGATATCCGAAGTGGTAGTGTCCATTGCCAGATGCACCTTGCGCCATTGGCGACGACCCTGAACACCATGCTTGCGGGCCTGCCATTCGCCGTCGCCAAGAAACTTGATGCCGGTGCTGTCCACCAGCAGATTCAGCGGCCCGTCGGCACGACGATAGGGGATCTGCACCTTGAGGGTCTTCTGCCTACGGCACAGCGTCGAGTAGTCGGGAATGGGCCAGTCCAGTCCTGCGAGCCGCAGGAGGCTCGCGACCATCCCGGCTGTCTGTCTGAGCGGCAGTTTGAACAGCACCTTGATCGACAGGCAGAACTGGATCGCGGCATCCGAGAAAACTGGCGGGCGCCCTGGGCGTCCCTCATGCGGCGCGTGCCAGGCCATCTCCTTGTTCAGCCAGATCAGCAGTGACCCGCGCTTCCTGAGCGCATCGTTGTAGGTAGACCAGTTTGTCGTGTGGTAGCGGGCGGGCTTGGGCTTGCTCATGCAGCGCGTCTAACCGCATGGATTCCCGATGTGAATCCTTCACCGGCTGAGTTCTGCAACAACGCCCATACCAGCCCGCCACCGTACCGAACGACCTGAGCAACCTGCCCCGGTTGCCCGGCTGGCGCACCGCAATGCGTGCGGAAACACTTGAAACTGTGGCCTTTCGGTCCGGGGCGGCGCTGACGGTACTCGATCAGCTGGTCAGCGATCCCAAGTTTGGCGTGCCGGTAAAGCTGCTTGCCAATCGGCTGGCGCTTGACGCGGCGACGGCGACTTCCAAGCTGGAAGGCCGCCTCGCGCGGGAGGTGGATATCCGCGACGCTTGGCACCTGACACCGCCCGGCGAGGCGCGGGGGCCCGATGGTGATCTATTGGCCTTCTGGCGTGATGCCGTTCGCCTTCGCGCAAGCGGAACTGGTGAAATCGCGAAACTGGTAGGTGCAGACTTCGCGGGGGAGGTAGGCGTCTGGCTGGCCGCAGGCCAAGAGCGTGCCCGGACCCGTGGACCGTTGGCAGGCTGCATTGCGGTCATGGTCACGCCAAAATCGGGGCCCTTGGCCGCGGATCTCTTGGCGCGGAATTTCATGAGAGACTGCTGACGGTCCGTGTCTACGGCCAAGACACGACAACTCTTCCTATCGTTAGCCGCGTTCTTCTGTGCCAGGGAGCCGAGGATGCTCAAGACTGTTGTCGTTTTTCCGACGCCACCTTTGGTCGAATAGACGGAAATCATCATGGCGATTTCTCCGAGGGGGGGAAAGGAAGCTTCGCAGAGCCATTATCGGTCTGCGTGAGTGCCGACTGCACCGTCGCATTTAACTGGCGAATTGACAACTCTGTTTCCGTCCGCGTTGTCCACGTTGTCCGCGCTGTCCACGTTGTCGCGGCAGAGGCCCGAGGGATCTCCGCGTCTTCGGTCCTGCGCCAGGTCGGCCTGACCTACTATCCGAAGATCGGAGGTAAGGCCGGCCTGCTGACCGTCCTCCATGCGCTTTTGGGCGACGATGCGACCGCAGAGCTGGCCCGCTGCACGGGGATGTCGGAGCGTTCGGTGATCCACGCGATCTGTCATCAGGGTGCGCGGTATGAGCCGCATTTCCGTGTCCTGGCGGTGGCCCTTACCGCGATCGAGCGCTCCGGTGCGAAGGTCGGCCTGCACATGATCGACGGGACGGTACATGCGGCTCTCGATCAGGCGATGGCAGCCTGAAGGGCATGACGATGGCCGACGCTACGGGACAGACCTCCTACGACAAGTTCTTCCTCGTGCGCGTTGGCTTTTTCGTCACGCTCGTGCTGCTGTGCAACCTGATTTTCGCGACGCTGGCCTACACCTTCTTCTGGCAGCGGCCTCTCTACGAAGCCCTGGAGAAGGAGCGAGCCGGGTTCGATACCACCTTCAATTCCCGGGTACACAACCTCATGCGCTTCACCGGCGACAGCCTCTACGACACGCTGCTCGTCCACAGCCATATCGAAAGTTTCGCCTACACCAAGCTCCGCAATCCCGACGCATCCGACTATGCCGGGGCCGAGGTCGCCAAGCTGGAGGTCACCGGGCGGATCCTGGACAACTTTTTCGACTACTGCCTGCTGCTCGCTTATCGGGCAGGTTTCCTCATGATTTCCATGACCTATGTCGGCTGTCTTTTGGTGGCGGTCTCTATCCACGGCGTGATCGACCGGCAGAGGAAGCGCTATGCCTTCGGAGACACCCCGATGATCGCGAACCTCTGGGCCCGGGCGACGCTGACCTATGCCGTGCCGATCTGCTTCATCCTGTGGACCTTGCCCTTTGCGATGAACCCGATCCTGCTGATCGGCAGCCTGGTTGCTTGCGTGGTTGGCTACGCGACCTTCGCCTTCAGCCTTCCGAAGATCGCTTGACGCCGGTCTGAGCGGGACCACGGATCTATAACTGGCTTATACATTTTGGATAGGAAATTTTAAAAAGGCTAATTCGCCAGTTAATACTTGCGCGACCTCAGATTTTTGGTAGACCTCTCAGGTGAGGACAGTTGAATTTCTTCTGCCGGCCATTTAGCGCCTAGGGGTACTAATCGGATTCGCCGGGGAAACCATGCTGACCACGACCACGAGATTGATTTACGAGCAAAGCAGCACGGAGACATTCATCGCGCACGTCATTCGCGTGCCGACTGAAAGCCCGCGTTCACACCGCTACTTCATTGGGGTGTCGAAGGCATCAGGGGAGCCGGTCGGACTGGTGACGATCCAGAGCGGGGACTCGCTCAGGAAGTGGAAGAGGCTGATGGCCGTCGAGGAATACCTGAGCGTTTTGAGTGAGCGCCTTGCATCCCTCATGGTCATTCCGACACCCAACCCTGCCCCCCAAGTCGTTGAAATGCTGCTCCAGCAGTACAATCTGGACGCAGCCCACCCCAACGCTCCTCTGGAAAGCGACCGAATGTTCCTTCTGGCTGCTCTGCGCAAGCGGAGCGACAAAGGACATGGAAAATCATCGGATTCCCCAAACCCTTGATGCCCCCCCGCTGGCGTTGATCTTCAACGCCAGCCAGCTCTTCTCCTTCGTCGGGTTCGCAGCTGTTGGCGTGGTGGTCAACCATCCCTTCTATGCCGCGATCCTCGGCATCCTCTTCGGGTCGTTCATCAACAAGTGGAACGACAAGAAGGCCGACGGTTTCCTCCGTCACAAGCTCTACTTCTTCGGCATTCCGATCCTGTCTGGCCGCCGCCATCCCAACGGCGTCGAACGGGAGTTCCGCCCGTGAAGCGCCCCAAGGTCGAAAAGACGTTCCGGCAGGTCCGCGCAGACAACGTGCTGCTGAAGATGGGGCTGGGCTCTGCCGTCCTCGCCGCCTCAGTCTTTGCGATGATCGCGATGACCCGCGACGAAACGGTGATCCTGGCGCCGCCCTTCCAGGACGAAAACATCACCTTCACCAACGGCCGGGCCAACCGGGAGTATTACGAGGCCTGGGCCTGGTCGATCTCGATGCTGGCCGGCAACCTGACCCCTGGCAACGCGGCTTTCGTGCGTGGCCAGCTCCAGCGGATCTCAACGCCTGCCCTCTATGGCAAGCTCATGAACGTGATCGAGATCGAGCTGGAGAACATCGTCCGCGACAATGCGGTCGTGACCTTCTCGCCCCGCGAGCTGGTCTATGACCCGGAGCTGGAGCGCTTCTTCGTGGTCGGGCGTCAACAGATCGGTGGCCCCGGCGTGCGCAATGCGATCGAGAAGATCGTCACCTACGAGATGGGCTTCACCATGGAGCGCCACCGCGTCTACCTGGCCGACTACGCGATCTACGAAGGCCGCCCGATGACGGCCAAGGTTCGCGACAGCGAGTTGAGCCAGATGGAACAGCGCGAGGCCGCGGCGGCCAAGTCGACGGAGGTCACGCAATGATCCGGCAGATCCTTGTCGCCGGTGTAGCGGCCTCTCTTCTGTCCTCCACCGCCCTGAGCGCGCAGGAGCGGATGCGCTCTCCAGGCTATACCGGGCGCGAGGCTGTCGAAGTTTGCTATGCCTGGGAAACCGGGTTCGAGTTCACCCGTTGCGAGCGTCTGCCGATCCCCGGCCAGACTGGCGCGATGGGGCAGACCTACACCCTTGCGGATGGTTCCAAGCGCACGCTGACCCAGGACCCTCGGGTAAAGGCCGGCGACATCGTGGCCGCAGCAGCGGACGCCGCAACGCCGGGGTCCTCCCTGAATGAGGTGGTTGAGGCGGACCCCAATGCCCGGGCCTCCGCCAGCTGCGAGATCGGCGCCGCGGCCCGCAATCGTCAGCAGGGCGAAGGCACGTCGCCTGCGGGCGAGCCGGCGCCTGTTGCAAGCGGCCCGGCGCAAGGCGCCCTCGGCACCGCGCCGGTTTCTGCAGCAGTGCCCAGCCAGCCCGAGCCCCAGCCCGAGAAGGAGCTGGAGGACGACTTCGTGCTCCCGAATGTGGTGCCCACGACCCCGGGTCGCTCCGAGATCCTGCCGATGGCGACAGGCCATCTGAACCGGATCGAGACACCATTCAGTGACCCGATGGTGCGGACCTCCGCAACCGCCGATGCGCTCAATGTCGAGTTCGACCAGCAGTTCATCTACGTGTCCGTCACCCAGCCGGTGACCCTCTTCATCCATCAGAAGGGCTACCCGGATCCGGCCATCGTCGTGAGCCTGGTGCCCAAGCGCATCGCGCCGCGTCAGGTCAAAGTGACCCTGCCGAGCGAAACGATGAAGCAGGTTCAGGCCCATGCGGCTGCCGTGAAGGCCGCTGCCGCCAAGGCTGCCCCCGCCTCTGCGCCCTCCAGCGCGCCCAAGCCCAACAGCGCCGGCGTGCGCCGGGTCTCCGCGCCGAAATCCGTCGGGACCATCCCCGAATACGTGCAGATGTTCGCACAGGGCAGGGTCCCCCGTGGCTTCAGCCAGGTCGGTCTCAGCGGCTACAGCATGGACATGTTCTGCAAGAGCATTCACGGGGTCACCTACACCCTGCGCCAGGGCGCCGCTGTCGTCTCGCCCGAGTACGTGATCGTGCGCGGCATGGTCGAAGCGGACCGGCAGGTTGAGCTCGATGAGCGCAGCTGTGCCCAATACCCCGGCACGCTTGCGGTTGCCTATTCCCGGCCTCTGAGCTGCAGATTGTCGGGAGGGTGGTATGGGCGTTCTGAGGCCGGTTCTGGCGGCTGCCTCCGCTCTCCTGCTCTTGCCGCCCGTGGCAGGGCAGGCGCAGACCTACGCGCTTCGGGGCGCGGATTTGCTGCCGCGCCAAAACTACGATTTCGATCTGCCCACCGCCGAATCCCTGACGAAGCCGCCGGGCTATGGCGACTTCCTGGGTATGGCCGAGGAAATCCGGCGCTCCTCCACCTCCATCGTCATGAAGGACCTGCGCGAGCGCGGGGTCGAGATGGGCGGTTTGCCGGAGGGGGTCTCGGCCGCAGATGCGCTGGCCCGCGCCCCGGGGCTGACTGAGCTGCCTGCTGGCTTCCGCGCCACCATCCTGATCAGCACCGCGATGGGGGAGGGGGCAATCGTCGACCTTCTGAACCGTTACCGGCTGCGCAAGGATGTGCGTTTCGTTTTCCGGGGCGTGCCGGAGGGCATGTCGGTGCCCGAGTTCGCCCTGTGGATCCGCCGGCTGGTCGCTCCCAATGACGAGCGCATCGAGGACCTGAACATCAACCTCGATCCGGATCTCTTCACGCTGGCAGGGGCCGAGCTGGCGCCGACCATGATCCTGGAGGACCTGAACGCGCCGGACCCGGATCTGGCAGTGGGCAAGGATCTGGGTGCGATCGTCGCCCGGGCCGTCGGCTGGACGGATCCGCAGTGGCTCTACGACCAGTACAAGGCAGGGCGCAGCGAGATTGCCGGGGGCAATGCCGTTGTGGTCTCGGAGGAGGATCTCCGCGTGCGGGCCGAGCGGGAGGCCACGCGGGCGGCCGCACGTCTGACCCGCGACCCGGAGGTGCTCAAGCAGCGCTACTGGTCCCGGCTGGCCAAGGGCCTGGCGCGCAGTCCGGTGACCCCGGCCAGCGTCGAAAGGGAAAGGAAGCTCGTGTTCGTCTTCCAGGCGAAGGAAGCGATCAAGGATGCTGACGGCAAGGTCCTGGCCTTTCCCGGCGAAATCTTCCAGCCCCGGCAGGTTCTGCCCTTCGACCGCCGGATCTTCGTCTTTGATCCGGACGTGACGGGGCAGGGCACTTCGGCGACAGCCGCGCGGATGCGGCAAAGGCGAAGGCGAGTGATGCTCTGAAGGAACAGGCGGCCCTGTCCGCGAATATTCCGTTGATCCGCGTGCCGCCCGAGGCGACCGTAACGGACATTCGAGAGACCCTGCGCGAGATCCTGAAGCCAGAACGATCCGCGAGCAGCACCGCCAGCGAAGCGCCGAGGAGCAGGGTAAAATCACGAAGGAGAGAACGATGAAGATCAAGCACGCGGCCCTGTCCCCGCCAACCAGGGCCAGGATCGAGACCGACTTGGAGGCGGAGAAAGTCAGGTCGATGCCGGGCCGGTGCTGGCGGTCCCCGTCCACGAAGCGCCCCAGCTCCTGTCCCTCCTTCCACGCGCCCTTGTCATCTTTCTCGGTCGGAGGAGCATGGCCGTTGAGCATGTCCGAGAACGTCTGGTCGTCTACACGCCCTGCAAATTCGTCCTGACCCTTTTCGACCAGCTCCTCCGCCGCCTTGCCGAACCAGGCCGCCGCAGCTTCGGCTTCGGGGGAGCCGGCGATGTAGTAGCCCTCGGCCTTATAGTAGCCGCTGGCCGCCGCGCCGGTGGACACGTTGCTGGCGGACATCATAGCAGCGTCCCCTTCTCATCCATCAGGCTCTCAAGCGGATCCTGCGGAGAGGCAGTCGGCGCCTTTTCCGGAGCATCGCCGGGCGGCGGGGGCGCCGGGCGGCGTTCGGCCTCTGCCGGAGGAGAAGCGCCGGACGGCCCTTCCTCGGGCCGGAGGGGGACCACGTTGCGGGGCGCATGCCCACTTTCCGCCCAACGGCGGACGGCCTGATAGGTTGGCGGAACGGCCTTTCTTCCGCCTCGGTCTCTGGCCGTCCGATGCCCCATCATGGACGACAGGTCAGGGGTCACCCGGTAGATCGGCTTGTCTTCCCCGGCCACCCGCTGCCGGTAATAGTGATCCCAGAGCACTTCGGGCGCGGCCGCGTCCAGGGGGCTTTCCATGCGCCCCGAGTTGGGATTGTAGGTTGGCACCAGCCCGTCGGCGCGCCACTTCTCGAAGGCGGCCAGCTGGTCGGCGGGGGCCCAGTTCTGGAACAGGCGGCTGCGTTCCTGCTGCACCTGATTAGCAAGCCCGGGCGCGAAGTGTGCGGCGCGCGAGTCTTGCGGGGCAGGGGAGGGCAGCGTGGTCCTGGGGTTCATCCCGTCTAGGTCGAAGCCCCCGCCATGGTACTTCACGAACTTCTCGGCCCGAGGCGCGATCTGTACGGGGGCGAATGTAACCTGTGCGGTGGGCGCGTCGTAGGCGAAGCGGATGTAGGCCTCGAATTGCGGCAGAGCCTGGATCTCCGAGGCGGTCACGATGGGGCGCTCGACCCTCTGGGTCACGAAGCTCACGCCGTCCCGGCTTTCGTGGGCCCCGAAGGACAGGTTTTCCCGCTGTTCCAGAATGTCCTCGAAGCCGAGGCTTTCCGAGAAGAGCCTGGCCGTGCGGGCATCCGGCGTGTTGAACACGATCCGGTTGTTGAGCGTGCCGGCGATGCTCTGCGCTCCCTTCTCGCCGTAGATATCCTCCAGCTGTGAGAAGACCTGATACCCGAGGACGAAGGCGCCGCCGAATTGCCGGATTTCGGCCAGCTTGCCGATGAGGAAGGGCAGGCGGTTCAGGGTCGGCACTTCGTCCAGGAAGAACCACAGCGAGGGGTCTCGTTTTTCCGCGCAAGTCATGGGCGCCCCGAAGCCATGCGCGCTCGACGCCCGAGTGACCGCGGAACGAGACGAAAAGCGCCGGCCACCAGAAAAGGGCCACGCAGCCGGCGCTCGACAACGTCTGGAGCACGCCTGGGGCGACCCAACAGCCCCCGCCGACCGCACGATCCGGCTAATCAGGCGGGATCGGTGAATAGGCCGGGCTCAAGGGTTTCGTATGGCCGACCGGTAATTACGGCCGCACCCGCCCGGAAGCGGATGCGGCATGAGTTGTCGCGTGATGCGCGGGCCACTTAGCCGCGGCGTTTGCGGCGGCTCGCAACCCCAGTCCCCGCAAGGATCAAGAGCACCATGACGATGAGCGGCCCCCAGAAGACCCACGCACCCAGGCGGGCGAGGAGCGGCACCGGGCCACCTGCACGCAGGGTGGCAACAGTGTCGGGGCTGGCGGCCGCCTGCGGATTGCCGAAGGTATTGGCGACATAGGTGACCACGGCCGAGACCTGCGCATCGGTCATATCCCGCGCGAAGCCCGGCATATAGGTCGACTTCCCGTCCCATTTTCGGCTCACGCCATCCAGCACTGTCATGACCAGATTGTTGGGCGTCGCAGCTCCTACCGCCGAAGAGCCCTTGAGCGATGGGTAATAGCCGTCTTCGCTACCCTGACCGCCAAGTTCGTGGCAGCTCGAGCAGGCCGCGTCATAGAGCAGCGCGCCGTTGGTCTCGTCCTTGAAATCGCTGCGGCTCGCATCATCCGCCTTGAAGGCGGGGCGGGCGGCATCCGCCTCGGCCAGCGTCTTGGCGGCGGAACCCGATACCGAGCCATAGGGCTCTTTGGTGCCATCGCCATAGGTGAAGGCGGCCTTTTGCGGCGCGGGGCCCACAGCATCGGGCTTGGCGGGCACCTGCTTGAGATAGGCCGCGATCGAATGGGCGTCCTCATCGGTCAGGTATTGCAGGCTGTGCTCGACGGCTTCCGCCATGCTGCCAGCCGCGATCCCTTTTCCGGCAGCCTGACCGGTCTTGAGGAAGTCCGCGATCTCGTCTTCCGACCACTGGCCGAGCCCGCTGACCGGATCGGAGGTCAGGTTGGGCGCCACCCAGCCGCGCAGGTCGGCACCGGCCAGATAGTTGCCGGCCTCGCTTGCCATGAAGACGTTGCGCGGGGTGTGGCAGGACGAACAATGGCCCAGAACATCGGTCAGATAGCGCCCGCGGGCGATCTCGGGGGATTCGTCCTTATGCGGTGTGAAGGGCTCGCCGCGTGCAAACAGCAGGTTCCAGCCCGTCATCAGCCAGCGCTGGTCGAAGGGGAATTCGAGCTTGGTGACCGGCGCATCGGCAGGGGTGTCCACCGGTTTCACCTTCTGGGTGAAATAGGCATAGAGCGCGGCCATATCCTCGTCGGTGATGCCCGCATAGGCATCATAGGGCATGGCCGGATAGAGATGTTTGCCCGACGGCGTCACCCCGTGGCGCACGGCCTTGGCGAATTGCGCCTCGGTCCAGCCCCCGATGCCATCGTCCGAGGGGGTGATGTTGGTCGACCAGATCGTGCCCATGGGGCTGTCGACCGCGTAGCCGCCAGCAAACGGCGCGCCACCTGTCGCGGTATGACAGGCGGTGCAGTCGGCGGCGCGGGCGACATATTCGCCGCGGGTCGCCAGATCGTCTTGTGCCGCCGCCGTAAGGGGGGCGGCGACGAGAAGCACCGGAAGGAGGGGAAGGATACGCATGATCACAGCTCTTTGCGGATGATCGCGGCGCTGCGCAGGGAAAGCGCGCAGCCGGTCATCGTGGGGTTGTTGGCAGCCGAGGCGGGCATGACGCCGGTCGTCGCAAGGAACAGGTTCTCGTGGTCGTGGGTCCGACATTCACCGTTCACGACGGAATCCGCCGGGTTTTCGCCCATGATCACGGTCCCCATCGGGTGATCGCGGTTTTCGTATTCGGTGATGTTCTTATGGAAGATTTCGGCACCCAGCAGTTCCTGGAAGCGGTCGAAATCCTGCTTGACCACTTCCATACCGGCCAGGGCGTAATCGCCCGGCTTGTAGTAGGTGGTCATCGTCGGCAGGCCGAAGTAATCCTTGTTGGTCGTGCTCAGGCCGACATGGTTCGCCGGATCCGGCAGCATTTCCACGTTGGACGAGAACCCGATGATCCGCGCCGACCAATCCTCGATCTTCCGGTCGAGTTCGGGGCCGATCACCCCTTGTTCAAGGAGCTTTGAGGTGATGCCGTAATTGGCGGTATAGTTCCCGATCTCGTAGCGGATACAGGCGTGATCGCGGCGGAACGCCCCGTCGCGACGGCTCATGATATCGCCCTGCTGAACCGGACCGCGGCCCATCCAGAGCGGTTCATCGGCTAGAAGCTGGAGGCCAAAGGCGTTGTGGTCCATCAGGTTGCGCCCGACCATCCCCGAGGAGTTGGCCACATCCGACAACAGCAGCAGGCGCGGAGTTTCAAGCGCATGGGCCGCGATCATGACATAGCGCGCGGTAAGGCGGATGCTTTCCTTTTGCGGCGTATAATAATGGACGGCGGCGATCTTCTTGCCGTCAGGCGTCTTCTCAAGCTTGTAGACGACGGCATTCTCGATCAGCTTCGCGCCGGCGCGCTCGGCTTTGATCGAGCTGTCATTGCCCGAGTACTGCGAACCGATCGGGCAGATGGGCGAGCAGTTGTTGTTGCCCACACAGGCGGGGCGCCCGTCATAGGGGTCTGTGGCGCGGCCATTGGGCTGATAGGTGAAGTTATAGCCGCCCTCTGCCACACGCTCTGCCAGCCGTTTGGACGAATAGCCCATGGCCTGCTTCTTGATCGGGAAGGGGGCCGAGCGCGGCGGATAGGAGGCGCCGCCATGGCCGGAATAATCGGCCTCGTCATCGCCCGACACGCCCATCTCGATCTCGGCCTTCATGTAGTAGGGTTCGAGATCATCATAGGAAATCGGCCAGTCGCGGCCGTGGCCATAGGTCGATTGCAGCTTGAAGTCGTTGGGAAGGTTGCGCCAGCAGGCCCCGCCCCAGTGCCAAGTGGTGCCCCCGACGAGGCGAAGCATGCCTGGGCGATAGTCGACCGGACCCTGCGACTCGATATAGCCCTCGGTGTAGGACGTCGGGGCCCAGGGTTCGTTCGGATAGGGAATGTTGCGGTTGCCGCCATTCGAATAGACATTGGCATTCGAGCGGAACGTCTCGAGGATCTTCCAGCGGGGGACGCGGGGGCCTGCCTCGAGGAGGATGACGGATTTGCCGTTGCTGGCGAAGTCATGGGCGGCGAGCGCCCCCATGGCGCCTGCACCTACGACGATCACGTCTGCATCGTAATCTTGGGTGGACATATAAGGGAACCTTACCAGGGGAAATCAGCGCGGGGTCACGCCATGGGGCGGCTTGGCCCAATGGCCGGGGCCGGCGCGCGAATAGGTGGGGATAACGGTGACATCGGCGGTCGGCGCCCACATCAAGGCGTCTGCGTAGGTGACGAAGCTCGAGGCGGTTTCCGAGAAGTTATCGACGGTGCCGACGCGCCCCAGATACCATGCGCTGACGATCGCCACGGCCGTTTCCTTGAGAGAGGCATCGCGCAGGACTGTCGCCTCGGGAAGCTGCGCGAACTGGTCGATACCGGCCTGCGACAGGGCCGTCTCCAGAGCGGTGAAGCGATCTGCAAAGCCGTCATGACGTTGAGAGAGAGCGGACCAGGCGCGCGATGCGATCTCATCACGGATCTCGGCATGGCCTGTCAGCAGGCGCGAGATGGCCATGAAACTTTCCGGCACATCACCGGCCGGCGCCACCTGTGCCAGTGCGCTGTCAGCCAGGCCGCCGGCCAGCCACGCCGCAGGCCATGCAGCGGCAAGGCCACCCACAAAGCGCCTTCGGTCTATGGATCGGGGGAGTGTATCGGTCGGTTTCACGTTGTCTCCACGAAATGACGTTATGTGAGCGCTCTCATTTTTTATGACAGAAAACCTCAACTATTTGATTGCTAGAAGATTCTCAATGAGAGCGCTCTCTTTATGGTACGAATACGGGGGTGCGGCAAGTTGCGTCTTGACGAAACATCAAAACAAGGGCTGCAAGAAGGGGCTCGCTTTGTAGAGTTTCCGCAGGAACAGTCGCAGCGACCGGGGCCCGTCGCGGCAGTGGGGCATGCATTTCCTGTGATCTATCTTCCGGCCTGACGGCCGATTGGCTATGACTTGAATGTGAAAAAGAACCTGCCCTCGATCACTCTTGATGACGTCGCGACTGCGGCCGGCCTGTCGCGTGCGCAGGTCAGTCGCGCCCTGCGCGGAGATCCGGGTGTGCGCGACGAGACCCGGCGTGAGGTACGCAAGATTGCAAGCCGGATGGGCTATGTGCCCAATCTGGCTGCACGGTCTCTGGCCTCTAACAGCCAAGCCAATATTGGCATTCTGATCGGCGAGCCCCAGAACCCGTTTCAGCTCAAACTCGCAAATGCCTTGGATGCCGCTCTGGCGGAGGCGGGGCTTGATGCGACGATCTCACTGCGCGGTCAGAGCGATCAGTCGGCCGAACGTGAGACAGAGCGGATGAGAGGAATGCGCGTGGCGGGACTGATCCTCGTCGCCGTGCCGCGTGCGGCTGATGTGGTGCACCGTATCGCGCAGCAAATTCCTTCCGTCTTCATCGGGGAGCGGATCGTGGGAAAAAGGCTCTCATCGATTTGGCCCGACAACACGCAAGGTATCCGCGCGGTCGTCGAACATCTGGTCACTCTGGGGCACAAGCGCATCGCCTTTATCGGCGGCCGCGACAATCCGAGTGCAGAAGGGCGGCTGGCCAGCTATCTGACGACGATCGGCGAGGCGGGCCTTGTCCCTATCGTTGCGCAGGGCGATCACACCTTCCGGTCCGGACGCGAAGCCACCAAGTTCCTGCTCGAGATGCAACCTGCGCCGACGGCGATCTGTGCCGGAAATGATTTTTCGGCGCTCGGTGTCATGAGCCGCCTGCACGAGTTGGGGCTACGCGTTCCTGCCGATATCTCTGTCACCGGCTTCGATGACATCGCGTTTGCGGACAGCACCCATTTCGGGCTGACGACGGTCCGACAGGATGTCGAGCGGCAGGCAGCTCTGGCTGTGACAGAGATCCAGCGATTGATCGGCGACCCGCAGTCGCGGGGGATGGGCTACGAACAACCCGTCAGCTTCCTGGTGCGCCGCACGGCCGGCCCGTGTCCATTAGACTGAGGCGCGCGACGGTAGGGGACGCACGGTTGAGGGAACAATCGCTCTCCAAAGCGGCAGGCATAGCCAATCGTGCCTCCCAACTTCGACAGCTCCGGCGCCAATTTGGCGGGTGTGACTGCATGTACTGAAGGGATTTCAATTAGTTAGCAGCGAAGAAAGCACCGAGTCCAGCATATCATGTAGTCACACGCTATACGACTATTTGCGCTGCGGGATTGCGTAGTTCAGTGGTATCTTCGCTACACAGTAAGCATCCGGCGTAGCTTGAAGTTACCCACAAGTCGTGCGGCGATTTGATTCACCCACGATACTTGGTCTTGCTCGCAGCGACTTCATCATGATTCGTCATGTGGCACCGAATGATTGAGGTGCGGGCATGGGGCAGAATTGGGTGGAAACGGAAACCGCCGGTTGCGATCTGGGGGACACCCGGCTGAACCGGCGGCTTGGGGCATTGCTCGAAGCTCTCGGGGAGCGGCCAGGGAAATCGCTGCCCACTGCATTCCAGGACTGGTCGAATACCAAGGCGGCTTACCGGTTCTTCTCCAACGGGAGTATCAGCGAAGACAAAATCCTCGAGGGGCATTTCGCTGCCTCCGCCCTGCGCATCCGGGCCACCGATGGTCCCGTGCTGATCCTGCAGGACACTACGGAATTCAACTTCAAACGCGCCGCGCCGGAAAAGATCGGGTTCACCAAGGTCTCGACCGGGCGCAAGCTGAAGGAAGGCCGCTACCAGAAGCATGCGATCTGCGGACTCCTGATGTACGCCAGCCTGGCGATCACGCCGGACGGTTTGCCCCTCGGGATGACAGCCGCCAAGTTTTGGTCGCGCTCCAAGTTCAAGGGGACCGCGGCGCTCAAGCGCAAGATTAATCCGACCCGCGTGCCCATCGAGCAGAAGGAGAGCATGCGCTGGCTCGATAACCTGCGCCTGTCCACCGAACTGGCAGGTGCGCCGAAGCGCTGCGTGCATGTCGGCAACCGCGAGAGCGACATCTACGAACTCTACTGCCTGGCCGAGGAGCTCGGGACCAACTTACTCGTTCGGAGCTGCGTCGACCGCCTGGCGGAGGATGGCGGCACGACCATCGCCAAAGTCATGGCGCAGGTGCAGTCCAGCGGCACCCATGAGGTGCGGTTCCGGGACTCGCAAGGCAATGACCATTGCGCGGTGCTGTCTGTCTGGCAGGCCACCATGATCGTCCGGCCGCCTATCGGAAAGCAGCGAAAATACCGGCATCAGGAGCTCCAGATCATCCATGCCGAGGAACTCGACCCGCCGGAGGGCCGGACGCCCGTCATCGGGAAGCTGATCACGAACCTGCCAGTGGCGAGCCACGCGGACGCTGTACACAAGCTCGAATGGTACGCACTGCGCTGGAAGATCGAGACCTTCTTCCGGACTCTGAAGACCGGCTGCCGGATCGAGGAACTGCGCCTCGCGACTGCCGGGCGCCTGGCCAACTGCATCGCGTTGTGCTGCGTCCTGGCCTGGCGTGTGTCATGGCTGGCAATGCTCAGCCAAGATGCACCGGCGGCGGACCCTGCCGCCGTTTTCACGGAGGACGAGCGCCACCTGCTCGACCAGGCGACGCCTGACAGGAAGCGCCTGGTGCCGCGCGACCTCCAATTCTACGTCAGGGCCGTCGCGCGTCTCGGAGGCTACCTCGACCGCGCTTCCAGGGGCCACCGGGGACGACGGTAATCTGGCGTGGCTTCTCCCGCCTCGCCGACCTCGTTGAAGGCGCCCGTCTCGTAACACCGCCGCTGGACACTCGTGGGTAACTGCAAGATCAATCGGTCGGTTACGTTTGGTGAAAGCGTCTGGCCAAATCCGTGATGGCGGAACGGGTGGGGCCGGCCCGGGATCCGGCCAGGCCCCATAGCTCAGGTGCGGTTACTGACTCTCGGTCACGAATTTCGTATCCAGATAGGAGTCGATCGCCTCGGGCCCGCCTTCCTGGCCGTAGCCTGAGTCGCCGATTCCGCCAAAAGGTACCTCGGGCAGGCCGATGCCGATGTGGTTGATCGAAATCATGCCCACGTTCATCTCGGTCTTGAGGGTCTGAGCGGCCTCTATGCTGCCGGTGTAGGCATAGGAGGCAAGCCCGTAGGGCAGCCGGTTGGCCTCCGACACGATGCTGTCGAGATCGCGCATCCTGTTGATGACGGCCACCGGGCCGAAGGGCTCCTCGTTCATGATCATCGCATCGGTGGGCGCGTCGACAAGGACCGTGGGCGACAAGAACCAGCCGGCATTGCCGATTGCTGTGCCCCCGGTCGCAAGGCTTGCGCCGCGCGATATGGCATCGTGGATCATCTCGTCCAGGGCACGCATCCGACGGTCATTGGCCAGCGGGCCCATGTCTACATCGCCCAGGCCGTTGCCGACCCGCAGCGCCCGGGACGCGTCGACGAATTTCTCGATGAACGCATCGGCCACGGCGTCCTCGACAAGGAACCGGGTCGGCGACACACAGACCTGGCCCGCGTTGCGGTACTTGTGCCCGGCAAGCTGGGTTACCGCCCGGTCGATGTCGGCGTCCTTCAGGACGATGGCGGGCGCGTGGCCGCCCAATTCCATCGTGTTGCGTTTCATGTGGGCCCCGGCAAGCGAGGCGAGGATCTTGCCGACCCGGGTCGAGCCGGTGAAGGACAGCTTGCGAATGACCGGATCCGCGATCAGGTACTCCGAGATCTCTCCCGGATTGCCGAAAATCAGGCTCATCACGTCGGCGGGCAGGCCCGCGTCGATGAAGCACTGCACGAACTTGGCCGGCGATGCCGGGGTTTCCTCGGGCGCCTTCACGATGATCGAGCAGCCTGCCGCCAGCGCCGGGCCGACCTTGCGGGCGATCTGGTTCAGCGGAAAGTTCCAGGGCGTGAAGGCGGCGACCGGGCCGATGGGCACGCGGACCGCCTGCTGGTTCACCGCCAGGCTGCGGGAGGGGATTACCAGGCCGTAGGTGCGCTGCGCCTCGCCGGCGAACCAGTCCACGGTATCGGCCACCACGGAGGTCTCGATCCTGGCCTGGCCAAGCGGCTTGCCGTTCTCCAGGGTCATGGTCACGGCAATGTCGTCCAGCCGCTCGCGGATCAGTGCCGCAGCGCGGCGCATCACGCCTGCGCGCTCCAGCGGAGAGGTCCGCTTCCAGAGATCGAACCCGCGGGCGGCGGCGGCCAGTGCGGCGTCCAGATCGGCCGTAGAGGCCTTTGCCACCCTGCCGATGACATTGCCGGTAGCGGGGTTGAGGACCTCCAGCGTCGCGCCTCCCTCGGCGTCGCGCCAATCCCCTGCGATGAACAGCCGCGTGTCCGGATAGGCCGTCTCTGCGGCGGCCACGCGTTGATCCAGGGTGAAATCGGTCATCTCAGTCATATTTGAAAACCTCGTCATTCAGGTCGATGGCGGCGAATTCTTCTTTCTCGACCCAGTAGTCCTGTTGCAGTTGCCATTCGTCGGCCGCGCCCCGCTTCGGCAGCAGGTGCTGGCCGCGCAGCAGGTAGCCGGGATTGAAATCTTCGGCATCGGCCCAGTCATGGACCGGCATGTCCGCCTGTTCCGGACGCAGGGCAGGCATCACAGAGGCCTTCTGATGCCCCTGCATGTGATCGAGCAGCCGCACCACGAACCGCGCGATCATTTCTGCGCGCAGCGTCCAGGAGGCCCGGAAGTAGCCCATGACCCAGACAAGGTTCGGCACCCCGGTGAACATCATGCTGCGGTAGCCGATGGTGTCGTGAAAATCGAGCGGCGCGCCGTCGATGGAAAAGGCCACGTCGCCGAAGGCGCAAAGCTCGAATCCGGTGGCGGTCACCACCACGTCGGTCTTCAGGACATCGCCGGAGGCAAGCCTGATCCCCTCGGGCACGAAGCGCTCGATCCGGTCCGTCACGACCGAGGCCTTGCCCTCCTTGATGACCTTGAACATGTCGCCGTCGGGGATCCGCGCGACGCGCTGGCGCCAGGGCAGGTAGGAGGGGGTGAAGTGCTTGTCCACGTCAACGATATCGCCGATCTCGTCCCGGATGGCGCCGATCAGCTCTTCGCGGACAACTTCGGGTTCGCTGAAGCAGCGCTTCTGGAAATCGCGGTTCTGCATCAGCGTGTCGCGGCGGACGATCTCGTGCACCCATTCCTCGGGAATCTCCAGCCGCCGCAGACGGTCTGCGGTCGCATGGGCGTTGGGAAGCGAGATGAAATAGGTGGGCGAGCGCTGCAGCATGGTCACATGCGCCACTTGGTCCGCCACGTTGGGCACCAGGGTCGCCGCCGTCGCGCCGGAGCCGATCACCGTCATGTGCTTGCCGGTGCCGTCGAAGGCCTCGGGCCAGGACTGCGGGTGGATGACCTCGCCCGCGAAATCCTCGAGGCCGGGCCATTCGGGCGTATAGCCTTCGCCGTGGCGGTAGTAGCCCTGGCACATCCACAGGAAGCGGGTCTTCAGGGTGCGGCTTTCGCCGGCCGCGCGGTGGGTCAGGGTAACGACCCAGAGCTTCTCGACGGACACCCAGTTCGCCGTCTCGACCCGCCAGCCGAAATGCGTCCGTTCCTCCAGCCCGTACTCCGCGAGGGTTTCCTCCAGGTAGGTCAGGATCTGCCCGGCCGTGGCGATGGGTTTGCCCAGCCAGGGCTTAAAGCTGTAGCCGAAGGTGTAGAGGTCGCTGTCGGAACGGATGCCCGGATACTTGTGCGTCTTCCAGGTGCCGCCGAAGCTATCCTGCTCATCGACGATCAGGAAGCGGTCGCCGGGGCGCTCGCGTTTCAGGTGGCAAGCGGATGCAATGCCGGAAATCCCGGCGCCGACGATCAGCACGTCGAGCGGCTCCACGCTGTTTTCAAGCCGCGCTGCCGCGGTGATTTGGGTCTGCTGGTTCACAGGATACTCCTCCTAAAACTCTCCCGCAGGGCGGTTTCCCGCACCTTGTCCTCGCGGAAAAGATAAATCAGTTGATTTATTGAAGTCAACAGAGTGTAACTAGGCGCGTGCCCGGCACCTGTGCGAAAGCGGGTGGGCGCCGGAAGGGAGGAAGGGAAATCATGTACAAATACACGGAAAAGCTTGATGCGACGCTGGACGCGGCCCTGGCGGAGAAACGGATCGTCGGGGCGGTTCTGACCGTCGCCGAGGGCGGCGGACAGGTCTACCAGCGTGCGATTGGCCGGGCCGATCGCGAGCGCGGGATCCCGATGCATGCCGGGGCCCGATTCCGCTTGGCTTCGGTCAGCAAGCCGGTGCTCTCCGCGCTGTTCATGGCCCTGGTCGAGGACGGAACCTTCGATCTTGCCGCGCCGATCACAGATTTCCTGCCGGACTTCCGGCCGCGCCTTCCCGGTGGAGGGGTGCCGGTCATCACCCTGCATCACCTGCTGACCCACAGCTCCGGCCTGGGCTACCGTTTCCTGGAAAGCGAAGAGGGACCCTATGCGCGGGCCGGTGTCGCCGACGGGCTGGACCAGCCCGGATTGGGGTTTCGGGAAGGCCTTGCCCGGCTGGCGTCGGCTCCGCTCTATTTCCGGCCGGGAGCGGGTTGGCGATATTCTCTGGGGCTGGATGTCCTGGGTGCGGCCGCCGAAGCGGCGACGGGCAGATCCCTGCAAGCGCTTCTGGATGAAAGGATCAGCCGGCCTCTGGGCCTGTCCAGCCTCGCGTTCCACGTCGACCCGGCTGGCGATGACCTGGTGCGGCCCTATGTCAGCGACCAGCCGGAGCCGCACCTGCTGGGCGAAGGCGAAAGGGTGCCGCTTTGGGAAGAGGGCGGCGTCCGATTTGCCCCATCCCGGGTCCATGACCTGGCTTCATTCCCCTCTGCGGGTGGCGGGCTTGTCGGCACGGCGCCGGACCTGCTGCGGGTCTTCGGCGCGATCCTCTCCGGTGGTGACCCCATCCTGCGGCCCGGGACGGTGGCGCAGATGATGCGGAACCAGTTGCCGGAGGGCATGCACACGATGCACGGACCGGGCTGGGGCTTCGGCTACGGCTGGGGCGTGATGGTCGCGCCGCAGGGCCCGGCTGCGCACCTGCCCTGCGGGCTGGTTCGCTGGGGCGGGGTCTATGGCCATTCCTGGTTCATGGATCCGGCGCGGGCGCGGATCTGCCTGCTTCTGACGAACACCAGCTACGAGGGCATGTCAGGCCGTCTCGCCGAAGAGGTGCCGCGCGCCTTCTATGGCTCTCCGGCAGAGGTCACCGGCGACGGCCCGTCACCTGCCTGACCCGCGCGCGTCCGCGGTTAAGGCGGGTCCTGCGGCCAGCTAAAAGGCGCTGCGCTGCAGCATATCGCCGGCAGGCTTTGCGGGCATGCCGGGGTCGCTGCACACGGCGTGGAGACGTGGTGACGAATCCGTGCGCGCGACAGAGAGGCGCGGGTCAACATAATGGGCGGAGCTCCGTGTCTTCAAAACAGACTTTGGTAAACAAAAGAAATTAAATGATTAAAAACAACCTTGACAGCTTGCGCACCTTTTTACACTTTGTAAGTCAAGTGATTTGATTTCGGCGCGGAGGAGCGCCTTGGTCAGGTCAGTTCGTTCCGTTAACGTCGCTGTTTCCCCTTGAGGAGGGGGGTGCAGAAGCGTCCGGCGTGGAACGGACCTGAGTGGGAGGAAAACTGGTGATAGCGAAAATCGTCTCCGGGGCGCTTGCCCTGGCCTTGGCCGTCCTTGCGATCTACGTCGCGGGTTTCGGTACGTTCGACAGTGTCCTGGTCTCTGCGCTGGCAGTCTGGCTGGGCGCGACGGCGACGCTGCTGCGCGGCTTCGACACGCCCTTCGCGAAGCCCTTCGGGGATCGCTTTTCTTGGGGGATCGGGATCCTCCTTCTGGCAGCGATCAGCTGGGCCGTCTTGATCTGGGTCCAGATCATGTGGTCCCAGGAACAGTTCCTGATCGAGATCACCTTTTGGCAGCACGTCACCGCCTGGATTGGCATTGCCGCCCTCGCGCTGATGACGCTGGCCTTCTTCGGGCTTCCGATCTTCCTGGTGATCCTGGCCTGCGCCGCCTATATCCTGCTACCGCGCTGGATTGGCGGGGCAGGGGACGACTGGGCGCGGGTGGCCGAGGCCATCTGGTTTTCGACCGATGGCGTCTTCGGCCAGCCGGTCGAGGTGGTGAGCCGCACGGTCCTGGTCTTCATCGCCTTCGGCGCCGTCCTGCAGGTCGGCGGCACGGGCACCATCCTGCTCAAGATGTCCTTCGCCCTGACCCGCAAACTGGTCGGCGGCCCGGCCCATGCGGCGATCGTCGGTTCCGGCCTCTGCGGCACGCTCAGCGGTGCGGCCGTAGCAAACGTGGTGACCACCGGGGTCGTCACGATCCCGATGATG
The DNA here is from genome assembly GCF_057380705.1 of Pseudooceanicola sp. NS-SX9. Taxonomy (NCBI): domain Bacteria; kingdom Pseudomonadati; phylum Pseudomonadota; class Alphaproteobacteria; order Rhodobacterales; family Paracoccaceae; genus Pseudooceanicola; species Pseudooceanicola sp. NS-SX9. The sequence continues at coordinate 120,113 of NZ_JBXXRN010000007.1, forward strand.
AAACGCGCGGGCTTCCCACCGCGTTTCGCCGCAGCGGTGGAGGCGGCTGCCTCGACCGGCGGGCAGATCATGCCGCCGGTGATGGGGGTCGTCGCCTTCCTGATGGCGGACATGACCGGCATTCCCTACGTGAAGATCATCGTCGCGGCCCTGATCCCGGCGCTTCTCTACTACGGGTCGCTCTTCGTCTCGGTTTACCTCGAGGCGCGGCGCCTGGGCATTTCGGGTGCCCCCCGGGCAGAGGACGGCGCGCCGGAGGGCGATGTCGGTACGCGCCTCACTCGCAAGGACTGGATCGGAAGCCTGGCCTTCTGGCTGCCGCTCGGCCTGCTGGTCGTCAGCCTGATCGGTGGGCGCTCGGCGCAGGGCGCGGGCTTCATGGCGGTGATCGCCGCCACCATCGTCTCGCTAATCGTGTTTCCCGAATTCCGGTCGCCTCGCAAGTGGCTGGAAGCTCTGCTGAGCGCCGGCTACACCTCTGCGCAGATCATGGTGATCGTCGCGGCCATCGGCTTCGTGATCGGGACCATGAACATGACTGGCGTCGGCCTGCGCTTTGCCGAGGCGATCCTGTCGGCATCCGGCGACAACCTGCTGTTCAGCCTGATCTTGGTGATGCTGGGCTGCATCGTGCTGGGCATGGGGGTGCCGACCGGGGCCGCCTACCTGATCATTGCCGTGATCCTCGGGCCGTCGCTGCAGAAGCTGGGGCTGCCGATGGTGGCCGCGCATCTCTTCATCGTCTATTTCGGCGTGATGTCGGCAGTGACGCCGCCGGTGGCCCTGGCCGCCTTCGCCGCCGCGCCCATCGCCGGGGCACGACCGATGGAAACCGGCCTCGTGGCGCTACGCCTGTCGATGGCGGGATTCATCATCCCCTTCATGTTCTGCTTCCACACCGACTTGCTGCTGATCCTTGATGATTTCAGCCTGATGGGCCTGATCTGGGCGCTGATCGTCTTCGCCGTCGCCATCTGGGGCCTGGCCAGCGCCGCCAGCGGCTATGACCTGACCCGCCTGTCGCCGGTGGAGCGCGTTCTCCGGGTTGCACTCGCCTGCGGGGTGGTGGTGCCCGACCTGATGATCGCGGGTCCGGCCACGGCCCTGATGCTGATCTTTTTCACGCTGCATCGGGTGCGGCCGAACATGCTTGGCCGCCCCATCGCAACCGAAGACTGAACTGAGCTGAACGCGGGGAGGAGCCGACGTGAAACTTGCAAACCTGATAATCGCTGGTGCGATGATGATGGCCGTGTCGCCCGTCATGGCAGCCGAAGAGCTGAAGATGGCAACCATTGCGCCGGGAACCACGACCTACCGGACCACGACGACCTTCGCCACGATCGTCAACCAGAACCAGAACGATTTCTCGATTGTCGTGGACGCCACCGGGGCGGTTCCGAAACACATGATGGAACTGACCCAGGGCAAGCTGGACATCGCCGTCAGCTCTCCGGTGATGTTCGACTTCATGCAGACCCAGACCGGCATGTTCGAGAAGATCCCGTCGGCACCGGAGCTGTCGAAGAAGATCCGCCTGCTGATGTGGTTCCCCTACGGTCAGAACCATATCGTTGTGCGCGCGGATTCCGACATTCACACCCTGGCCGACATCCGCGGCAAGAAGGTCTTTCTGGGCCCGCCTGGTGGTGGCGCCTGGAGCGCATCCTACGACTGGCTCAAGGCGGCCAGCGGCCTGGACCTGAACAAAGGAGATTACGACGCCTTCAAGGGCAGCTGGGCCTCCGGCATGCAGGCCTTCCAGGACGGGCAGATCGATGTCTACATGGCGGGGGCGGTGGCGCCGGCGCCGTCGATCGAACAGCTGGCGGTGACCCAGAAGATCCGGCTGCTGGGCCTGAACAAGGCGGAATGGGAGGCAAGCGCGCCCGCCCATGCCTTCATCGACGCGAATATCGGTCGCGATATCGGCGTGATCCGCAAGGGCATCTACGGCGACAATGTAGAGATGTCCGACGACATCTACGCCCTGTCGAACCGGCTGGCCCTGGTGGTGTCCGCGGACATGCCCGATGACCGCGCCTACGCGATCATGAAAGCCTACTGGGACAATGTCGATGCTGCGGCAGAGACTTCGCCCTGGCTGAAGGACATCACTTTCGACTATGCGGTGTCCGCCGGCGGCATCAAGCTGCACCCGGGCGCATTGCGCTACTACGAAGAGCGCGGCATCGCCGTTCCCGAGGCCTCGCGCTGACCTGACATCCGACAGCAAAGCCCCGGGCCGCAAGCGCCCGGGCTCCAGCGGCCGCACCCCGCCTGTCGAGGGCGGCAAGGCCGGCCCATCAAAGGATACCTCATGACCACCCCCGACAAAACACACCCGCTGTTCATCGCCGCGAAAGAGGCGACGATCTTCATGATGCCGCTTCTGAACATGGAAGCCTTCCGTCGCCGCTGCCTGGCCGAGACCCCGAGCAACAGCTTTGCCCATGGCCGGACGCTCTTCGATCACACCAACCGGGTGGTCACGACGCCGAACAACGACACGCTCTATTCCATGGCCTGGGTCGATCTGCGCGACGGGCCGGTGACGCTGACCATGCCGCCTTCCGGGGGGCGCTACATGACGCTGGCGCTGATGGACATGTACACCAACAACTTCACCGTGCTGGGGGATCGGACCTCCGGGGCGCAGGGCGGGGTCTTTACCGTCGTCGGCCCCGAGGTCTCGAGCGCCGGTTTGCCAGAGCCGGTGATCCGCTCTCCCACGCCGCTGTGCTTCGCCTTTGGTCGGGTGCTGGTGAACGATGCCGATGATCTTCCGGCGGCCTGCGCAATGCAGGACCGGTTCGGTATCGAGGGCCCGGTGGTGACCCGCCCGGTGCCCGCACCGGTGGGGGACATCGATCGCAACGCCGACTGGCGCAGCTATTTCTCGCAGGCGGCGGTGCTCTACGCCTTCTACCCGCCCCGCGCGACCGACTGGGCAGCGGTTCGCCGCATGGCGCCCCTTGGCCTGGAGGATTTCGATCCGGATCGCTTCACCGCCGAAGAGGCGGCCCTGATCGAGGCCGGTGTCGCCGCGGCACGGGCAGAGCTGGATGGGGCGATGATCTCGAAACAGGGGGCGCGGCAGGGCTGGCAGGCGCCGCCGGACAGCCAGGGCGATTTCAAGCAGGACTACATGCGCCGGGCCGGGGTCTCGATCTTCGGGCTTCTGGCGTTGCCCTGGCAGGAATCCACCTGTTTCACCGGCACTGTCTTCGGCGGTCAGCGGCTGGACGGGCGGGTGCCGATGAAGTGGCACCTGCCGTCGCCCGACACGATCGCGGTGGACGCCTTCTGGTCGCTGACCATGTACGAGGCCACCGCCGATGGCGAACGCTATTTCACCCAGAACCCGATCAACCGCTTCGCCATTGGCGACCGGACGCCGGGGCTGGCGCTGAATGAAGATCGCTCTCTGGACATCTGGATCAGCCACCAGCCGCCGGGCGAGGACCGTGACAGCAACTGGTTGCCCGCGCCGGAGGGGCAATATTCGCTGCTGCTGCGTTGCTACCACCCGCGACCGGAGTTCTATGCGAGCAACTACAGCCAGTTGCCCGAACCCCAGGTCGTGACCTTGTGAAGCCGGTTGTCGCAATCGGTGCAAGCCAGTTTCAAAACGGGGAAACAAGATGAGCAGATTGACGGGGAAAACCGCCCTGGTGACCGGGGCCGCCGCAGGGATCGGCCGCGCCGTGGTCGAGCGTTTCGTCGAGGAAGGCGCACGCGTCTATGCCACCGACATGAATGAAGCCGATGTCAAAGCGCTGACCGCCGCGCTCGATCCCGACGGGACGGGCCGGGTGGTGGGCCTCGCGCATGACGTGGCCAGCGAGGCCGCCTGGGAAAAGGTCATGGACCAGGTCGACGGCGGGCTCGACATCATCGTGAACAATGCCGGGATAGGCGGCTATGCCCCGATCCGCGGCTGTTCGCTGGAGTTCTGGCGCCGGGTGATGTCGGTGAACCTGGACGGCGTGTTCCTGGGCTGCCGCTTCGCCGTCGAGGCCATGCTGAACGGCGGCGACAGTGCCCCGACGCAGGGCGGCGCGTCGATCATCAACATCTCCTCTGCCTATGGCCTGGTGGGGCGCAGCGGCTCTCCGGCCTATAGTGCCAGCAAGGGTGGCGTGCGGCTGCTGACCAAGTCGCTGGCGCTGGAGGCAGCGCAGAACGGCTGGAATATCCGGGTGAACTCTGTCCACCCCGGCTTCGTGCAGACGCCGATGGTCACCGGCGCGATCCAGCAGCGCAGCAAGGCGGGGGGCAAGGATTCCATGGACCTGGACAGCCTTGCCCGGATGCATCCCATCGGCCGCGTGGCGACCCCTGCGGAGATGGCCAATGCCGTGCTGTTCCTTGCTAGCGCCGAATCGAGCTTCACCACCGGCGCCGAGATGGTGGTGGATGGCGGGCTTACGGCCGCCTGAGGCAGTTCCGGGACACTGTTCAGGCCGCCGAGGGATCGGTGGCCTGGGCGCCCTCGTCGGACTGCGGATGGGCGATCCCGCGCAGCATGCTTGCAAAGACCGCCCGGGCGCGTTGGTCAAGCTCGTCCAGCGGGATGCCGGTTTCGCGGGCCGCCTGTTCCCGGAAGATGCAGTAGCCCTTGTAGGCCAGCGAGGTCATCACATGGGCAACGATGGGATCGGCATCGGCGGGCAGCTTGCCCTCGGCCACGTCCCTGTCCAGGCTGCGGCGCGCATGGTCGATTTCCGGAAAGATGCGGAAATCCTCGTCATTGTCCTGCGCCAGGAGCGACTCCAGCTTGGCAAGCTGGGGCTGGGCCAGGAAATGGTCGAACATGGCCGCCCGGCGCTCCATGAAGCCCAGCTTGCGCAGCTCCTTCCGGTTCGGCTCGCTGGCGGCCAGCATGTCGGCGATGGCCGTGCGCAGAAGCGCCTCGCGGGAGCCGAAGTACTGGTAAATCTGCACCCGGTTGACGTTGGCGAAATCGGCCACCTCGCTCAGCGTCAGGCCCGCCAGCGGTCCACGGGTCTCAAGCAGTTCCAGCGCCGCCTTCTGCAGGTCTGCCTGGGTGTCCATGCGCGACTTGCGCGGCGATTTTCGGTTGTCGGTCTTCTTCGTGGCCATGCGGTGCAGCTGTCGGTCCCGGATCAAGATGGTTCCGGCAACTATGGTCATGAATTTACAAAATGTAAACGCAGATTTCCGGCACTTATAATTCACTTGACTGAAAAAGGGGATTGCGCCGTGAGCCGCATCAATATAACAACTTGTAACTACATTTTGTAACTGGGGAGGAAATCGTGACGGATCTGCCATTGAAGGGCGTGCGCGTGCTAGATGTTTCGGCCGTTCTCGCCGCACCGGTCACCTCGACGTTTCTCGGCGATTTCGGCGCCGAGGTCGTGAAGATCGAAGAGCCGGGGGTCGGCGATTTCACCAGGGGCAGGGCGGCCACGCCCGGCGGCCGGTCGCCGCAATGGCTGCAGGAGGCCCGCAACAAGAAGTCGGTCACCCTGAACCTGCGGACCCGGGAGGGCCAGGCGCTGCTCAAGCAGATGATCCCGCATTTCGACGTCATGGTGACAAACTACCGTCCGCCGACGCTGGAACGCTGGGGCCTTGGGCCCGCCGATCTGGAAGAGCTGAATCCGCAAGGGATCTTCGTCTTCATCACCGGTTACGGGCTGGACGGGCCCTATGCGGGGCGCGGTTCCTTCGATCGGATCGCCAGCTCCTTCTCCGGCCTGACCTATACCAGCGGCGAGGCCGATGGCGACCCGCTGCGCTGCGGCTACGCGGTGGTGGACTTCATGTCGGCCTACCTGGCGGCCTTCTCCGTGGTGACTGCGCTCTATCATCGCGACATGCAGGGCGGCAGCGGGCAGGTCATCGACCTGGCGCTCTACGAAGGCGGACTGCGCGCAACCGAGGAATCGGTCATCGACTATTCGCTGACCGGCGCGATCCGGGGGCGGACGGGCAACAGCAGCCCCTTCATGGTCCCGGCCAGCGATTTCACCACGGCGGATGATCGCCGGATCTCCCTGCACGCGGCGACCGACACGCTGTTCCGCAAGCTGGCGGGGCTGATGCAGTGCAAGGAATTCCTCGAGGATCCGCGCTTTGCCACCCGCGCCAGCCGGATGGCCCATCCGAACGAGATCTACGGCAAGATCGCCGATTGGGTGGCCCGGTTCGATGCCGATGACGTCGTGACCCGCCTGAACGAAGCCGGGGTGCCCTCGGCGCCGGTGATGAACGTGGCGGACCTGTTCCGTGATCCGCACATCGCCGCGCGGGGCAACCTGCTGGCGGTCGAGGACGAGGAATTCGGTGAGGTGCGGATGGTCGCGCCCATCCCGAAACTGTCCAAGACGCCGGGTCGTGTGCGCAGCCTCGGCCCGAAGCTTGGCTCGCATAACGAGGAGATCCTGTGCGGGTTGCTGGGCCTGGGAAGCGAAGAGGTCGCGGCACTGTCCGCCAAGGGCGTGATCTAGGCCCGGATCCGGGCTGCATCGGGCTGCCTCCGGGGTCGCAATCGACCACTGAGGAACGGCCGGGAAGGGAAGAGGAAGAAGAATGTCGATTACCGCGAATGTCGTCGTGCAGGTGGAGAAAGAGGGCGCCCTCGAGATCCGGGAGCTGTCACTGCCCGATCCCGGTCCGCACCAGGTCGCCGTGCGGATCCTGGCCACCGGCCTGTGCCAGAGCCAGGTCTGGTGGACCCATCAGCCGCGCCAGCGCCCGGTCCTGTTCGGCCACGAGGGCTATGGCGTTGTCGCCGCGAAGGGCAGTGCCGTCCGGGGGCTGAGCGAAGGCGATTACGTGCTGGTCACTTGGCTGCCGCGCCTGGGCCCGGACGGCCGGATGCCCGAGATCTCGACCCTGGACGTGGGCGGCGGCCAGACCGGCGCCGCGCCCAATGTCTTCACCTGGGCGGACTATACCCTTGCGGATGAGCTCTATGTCCGCAAGCTGACCGGCTCGCACAGCGCCGCGACCGCCATCGTCGGCTGCGCGGTGATCACCGGGGCCGGGGCCGTGATCAACTCGGCCGGAGCGAAGAAGGGCGACCGGGTCGCGGTCTTCGGTGCCGGCGGCGTCGGGCTTTGTGCCACGACGGCGGCCAGCATCCTTGGCGCGGACGAAGTCGTGGCCGTCGACATCTCGGACGAGAAGCTGGCCTTCTCCCGTCGCTTCGGCGTGACCCAGACGGTCAATTCGCTGAACGGTGATCCGGCGCGGGCGATCCATGACCTGCTGCCGGGGCGTTGCGGTTGCTGCTCGGGTGCGGATATCGCGCTGGATTGCGTCGGCCTGCCGCAGACCACACTGCAGGCCTACGGCAGCCTGCGCGATGGCCGCGTCGGGATCGAGCGGGGCGGGAAATGCGTGGTCGTGGGGCTGCCCAAGGCCAATTGCGACCTGCCCGCGCTGGACATGGTGATGCGCGAGAAATCCGTGGTGGGCAGCCTGGCCGGCTCCTGCCGTCAGGAGCAGATCGACGAATTCGTCGACTGGTACCGCGACGGGCTGCTGGACCTGGATGCCATGATCACCGACCGGATGTCCTTCGAGGAGATCATCGAAGGGACCGCGAGGCTGGAGCGCGGCCAGATCGAGGGTCGCGCCCTGGCGATGATCTGAGACCCGGGCCCCTGCGGCCCGTCGCGGTGGCTGCTCCGCATCCCGGATGCGGCGCGGCCACCACGCCATCCTTCCCGTCCCGGGGACCGGCAAGGCGCCGTCCCCGGGCCCGGGGACAAAAGAGTCTGACGACGAAAGTTCCGGGGAAAGAATGACTGTCCAAGCACCCAGGTCTCCGGCCTGTCCCGCAGAGGGCGGGGAGGCAACCTCTCCGAAATGCCGCGCAGGCAAGAGGTGGGCCTCATGATCGCGCCGCGTTTCGATCAGCGGCCGGTCTGGCTGCAACCTGCCTGGCTGCGGCGGGGGCGCATCGGCCCGGCGGATCTGCGGGCCGACCTGCTGGCCGGGCTGACCAATGCCGCGATGGTCCTGCCCCAGGGCATCGCCTTCGCGGTCATCGCCGGGCTGCCGCCGGAATACGGGCTCTATACCTCGATCATTCCCGCGGCCGTCGCCGCCTTCTTCGGCTCTTCCATGGTCATGGTCTCGGGCGCGACCACGGCGCTGTCGGCGCTGCTGTTCTCCAGCCTCTCCGGCCTCGCCCCGCTGGGATCGGCGCAATATGTCAGCCTCGTGCTGGTGTCCACGCTGCTGGTCGGCGTCTTCCAGTGCATCGCCGGGCTGGCCCGGCTGGGCCGGCTGGTCAGTTTCGTGTCGCATTCCGTGCTTGTCGGCTTCACCGCCGTCGCGGCGCTGCTGATCGCGATCAGCCAGCTTTCCGGGGCGCTCGGGATCGATGTCGGGCCCGGCGGCACGGTGATCGAGCGCCTGCTGGACCTGGCGCAGCATATCGGCGGGATCGATGCCCGGGCCGTTGCGGTCGCCTCCGTCACCCTTGCGGTGCAGGTGCTGGTGGCACGCTACATCCGCTGGCTTCCCTCCTTCATCGTGGCGCTGATGGCCGGCACCCTCGTGGCCTGGGGCCTCGGCGGGGCAGAGGCGGGCATCCGCATGATCGCGCCCATCTCCACCCCGTTGCCGCATTTCACCCTGCCGGAACTGACCTTCGCCCATATCGCCCTCGTCGCCCCGGGCGCCGCGGCCATCGCCATGCTCGGCCTGGTCGAGGCGATCACCATCGGGCGCGCCTTCGCCCATCGGCGCGGCGAGGACTTCGATGCCAACCGCGAGATCATGGGCCAGGGCCTGTCCAACGTGATCGGCGGGTTCTTCCAGTGCTATGCCAGCTCCGGCTCCTTCACCCGCAGCGGCGTCAACGCAGAGGCCGGTGGCCGCACGCCCCTGGCCGCGATCTTTGCCAGCCTGTTCCTGGCCCTGGTGCTGCTGGCCTTTTCCTGGGCCATCGTTCTGATCCCCTATCCGGCCATCGCCGGTCTGATCCTCTTCGTCTCCTGGCGGCTGATCCGGATCGACGAGATCCGCCATATCCTTGTCTCCAGCCCGGCCGAGGCCACGGTGCTGGGCCTGACCGTCGCCGGCGGGCTCTTCGTCTCGCTCGAGGCCTCGATCTACGTGGGCGTGATCGCCTCCTTCGCGGTCTTCATGTGGCAGAGCGCCCGGCCCGAGCTGGTGGTGATGGCGCCGACCGCGATCCGGTCCGGGCGGCGCAAGTTCCGCAATGCGCGGCTGCACGAGCTGCCGCAATGCCCGCAGCTGGTGACGATCCGGCTGGACGGGCTGCTCTACTTCGGCTCGGTCGACCATGTCTCGGCGGCCTTCCGCGAGATCGAGGACAACAGCCCCCGCCCCCCCGGCATCGTGCTGGCCCTGAAGGGCGGCGGCTCCGTCGACCTGGCCGGGGCCGACATGCTGATCCACGAGATCCGACGCGCGCGGCGGCGCGGCAGCCTGTTCCGGATCGTCGCGCTCTACCCGCCGCTGGTCCGCGATCTTGAGCGCTACGGCGTCGTGGCGGAGCTGGGTGAGGACAACCTCTTCGTCTCGAAGGGCGACGCGATCGATTCCGCGATCCGCTCGGTCAAGCCCGAGATCTGCGCCACGTGCCGCGCCCGCGTGTTCCTGGAATGTGGCGAATTGCCCGGCGCCCGAACCCATGCGGGAACCGGCGCGCGGGCGGAGGACCCGGCGGAACGGATGGCAGGAGGACGGCGGTTGGCTGCAAGGGCCGAACCGGCAGAGTGAAGGAACCGGCCGGAGGCCCGAACGCGAGGCATTCCGGGGTCCGGCATCGGCGCGGCGGGACGGTCCCGCCAGGGAGGCAGAGCATGACATCACCGAAGGATATCGCCTTCGAAACGGCCCGCCAGGAGCTGCGCGACTGGGTGCAGCGGGTCGCGATCCCCAACGAGGCGCGCGTCGCCGAAGCGGACGAGATCCCCGAGGACTTGGTCGCGCAGATGCGCAGCCGGGGGTTCTTCGGCTGGACCATTCCCCAGGACCATGGCGGCGCGGGCTACGGGATGGAACAGCTGGTGCTGATGAACCTGGAGATCGCCCAGGCCGCGACAGCCTTCCGCGCTCGCTCCGGCACCAATACCGGGATCGCGGTGGCCGGGCTGGTCGCGGATGGCACGGAGGCGCAGAAGCGCCGCTACCTGCCGACCCTCGCCCGGGGAGAGATCACTGGCTGCCTCGCCCTGACCGAGCGCGAGGCGGGATCGGACGTGCTGGCAATGACCACCACTGCCCGGCGCGATGGCGCGGAATACGTGATCGACGGATCCAAGGCCTTCATCACCAATGCGCCGATCAGCGATCTCTTCACGGTGATCGCCCGCACCGGCGAGGCGGGATCGCGCGGCAGCCGCAACTTCAGTGCCTTCCTGGTCGAGAAGGGGACGCCGGGCCTGAGCACCGGCCCGGCCTATCGCAAGATGGGCCAGGAGGGGTCTCCGGTCTCCGAGGTGCATTTCGACCGCTGCCGGGTGCCCGCCGCGAACTTGATCGGCGGGGTCGAGGGGGAGGGCTTTGCCACCGTCATGACCGCGCTCAACCGCCAGCGGATCAGCCTGGCGGCGCTCTGCACGGGCTTGGCGATCCGGCTGTTGGACGAGATGGCCCGGCACGCAACCGCCCGCCATCAGTTCGGCCGGCCCATCGGTGCCTTCCAGCTGGTGCAGGCGATGATCGCTGACAGTCAGACGGACATCCACGCGGCCCGGGCGCTGATCCTGGACACCGCGCGGCGGTGGGACGCCGGCGAGGAGGTGATCATGGAGGCCTCGATCTGCAAGTATCATGCCTCGGAAGCCGCCGGACGGATCGCCGACCGGGCGGTGCAGGTGCTGGGAGGGGCGGGCTACGTGGCCGATTACAGCCCCGTGGAGCGGCTGTTCCGCGAGGCGCGGCTGTTCCGGCTCTACGAGGGGACCAGCCAGATCCACCAGCTGAACATCGCGAAACGGACCCTCGCCACCTACGGGCTGACGGACTAGGCCGGAGCTGCCGTGGACATTGGCTCCGGACCGGCATTAAATCACCTGACAGACGTTTGATCCGAGGTACCCAGCCCATGCCCCCTTCTTCGCGCAATCGATCCGAAGTCGAAGCGGCTGCCGGCAAGTCCGACGAGCGCAGTGCTGACCGCAAGGAGCAGCGCAGCCGCGACACGCGCGAACGGTTGCTGCTGGCGGCCGAGCGTCTTTACGCAGAGGAGGGGATCGGCGCCGTGTCGATGCGCCGGATAAACAGCGCCGCTGACCAGAAGAACGTCTCTGCCCTGCATTACCATTTCGGCTCGCGCGAGGCGATCATGGAGGCGATCTTCGACTACCGGATGAGCCGGGCCGGACAGCGCCGCCAGGAACTTCTGGAAGAGCTGATCGATCGCGGCCAGAAAAAGGACGCGCGCGCGCTGGTCCACGTGGCGATCTGGCCATTGGCCGAGCAGATCATGAACGATGCGCAGCCGAATTACTTCGTGCGGTTCCTCGCCCAATCGCACCGGCTGCCGCAGTTTGACAGCTGGCTGTTGGTTCGTCACCGCAACCGGCAGTCGATCATGCAGGTCTATCTCATGATCATGCGCCTCGGGACGGGGCTGCCGCGCTCGATCCTGCATACCCGCGCCATCATGTCGCTGCGCCATGCGATCTACATGCTGGCCGACCTCGACCGGCTGATAGAGGAACGCCACGCGGAGGTCCGCGACGAGATGGTGGCCTTCTATGCCAACGACCTGATCGACATCATCACCGCGGATCTGATGGCCCCGATGTCCAAAGCGACCGAAAGTGCCTATGCGGCTTTGCAGCCCTTCGGGGGCGGACCGGAAGTGGCCCTTTTCGGGATGGACACGCTGCAGGCGCACCAGCGCCGGACCGCGCGCCGCCGGCAGAAGGCGCGCGGATAGATCGCCCCGCTCATGGCACGCCGGTGGCCCGGCAGGGCGGTTGCCTCAGCGCGCAGCCGCGATCCCCGTTGCTGTCCCCGCCACCCCGAGGCTGGCCAGGGCGGCGTCGCGGCCGGCCCGGCCCTCTGCCGCCATCATCGCCACGGGGGGGCGCCCGAACTTCAGGGCCTGCACCGCGCCCATGTCCAGGGTCTCGGGGGTCGCCACCTCTTCTGCCAGCAGTTCCGACACGGTCAGGAAGACCGAGCCCTTGAGCCGCAGCCGGATCCTCTCGCCCGTGTCGGGCATGACCGGTTCCGAAGGCTCGGTGATCGTCCAGCTGCCCCCGGTTTCGGCAAGGCGCACTAGGCATTGCGCCGGGGTGTAGTACGGGCCCAGGGGTTCGAGGTTGCGCAGGGCATGGTGCATGACCGGCAGGCCGACAAGGTTCATCGTGGCGAAGGGGCCGATCGGCACCCCAAAAAGCGCGCGGCCGACCGCGTCGATCTGCGCCGGGGTGCCCAGCCCGTCTTGGCAGCAACGGGCGGCTTCGTTGGCATAGGGCAGGAAGATCCGGTTGACGGCAAAGCCGCGCTGGTCGCGGCAATGCAGCACGGTCTTGCCGGTTTGGGTCAGGAAATCGCCCAGGGCCGCGACGGCGGCGCTGCCGGTCGCGTTGCCACGCACCAGTTCCACCACCGGGTTGACCTCGGCCGGGTTGAAATAGTGCAGGCCCAGGAAGCGCTCGGGCCGAGTCAGGCTGCCGGCCAACTCGCCGACCCGCAGGCTTGATGTGTTGGTGGCGATCACGCAGTCCGGGGGCACCAGCTGCTCAAGCTCCCGCAAAAGCCGGTCCTTGACCGCCAGGTCCTCGTACACCGCTTCGATGACCAGCTGCACGCCCGCGACGCCGGCCATGTCGGTCGAAAGGATCAGTCCGCGCGCGACCGACCGGGCCTTGTCCGGGGACATGCGCCCCCTGTCGACCTGGCGTTCGAGGTAGCGGGTCAGGCGGTCGCGGGCCCGCTCCAGACTGGCTTCCGAGGGATCTATCAGCAGGGTTCGCAGCCCCGAGGCGACGGTGCTGATGGCGATGCCGCCGCCCATGGTGCCGGCTCCGATAACGGCAAGCCTCTTGATGGAATCCAGGCTCATCGTTTCAGGTTCTCCACTACAAGGGCAATGCCCTGCCCGCCGCCGATGCACATGGTCGCCAGGCCGTAGCGGCCGCCGGTACGCTCCAGCTCGTGCAGCAGCTTCACCAGGATGATCGCGCCGGAGGCGCCGATCGGGTGGCCCATGGCGATGGCGCCGCCGTTGGGATTGACACGCTCGGGATCCAGGCCAAGCCCCTTGGTTACCGCGCAGGCCTGTGCCGCGAAGGCTTCGTTACTTTCGATCACGTCCAGGTCGCCGACCGCCAGCCCGGCCCGCTCCAGCGCCTGACGGCTGGCCGGGATCGGGCCGAGGCCCATCACCTCGGGCGCCACCCCGCCCAGGCCGGTGGCGACGATCCGAGCCATCGGCGTGGCCCCCCTTGCCCGCGCGGCCTCTTCCGACGCCAGCACCAGCGCCGCCGCCCCGTCGTTGAGCCCGCTGGCATTTCCGGCGGTCACCGTGCCGTCCTTGCGGAAGGCCGGGCGCAGCGCGGCCATGTCCCGGGCAGAGACGTCCGGGCGGATCATCTCGTCGGTGGCAAAGCTGACGGTTGCGCGGCGCGAAGTCACCTCGACCGGCAGGATCTGGACATCGAACCGGCCCTCCTGCCGGGCGCGGGCGGCGCGACGGTGGGACTCGATGGCGCAGGCGTCCTGGGCGGCGCGGTCGATCCCTTCCCGGGTGGCGACGTTTTCGGCGGTGATCCCCATGTGGCCATTGCCGAAGGGATCGGTGAGCGCGCCCAGCATCATGTCGACGGCACCGACATCGCCCATCTTCGCGCCGAAGCGCGCGGCGCTCATCAGGTGGCCTGCGCGGCTCATGCTTTCGGCGCCGCCGGCTAGGGCCACGGCGGCATGGCCCAGCACGATCTGCTCATAGGCCGAGATCACCGCCTGCAGGCCACTACCGCACAGCCGGTTCAGCGTCAGGGCCGGGCTTTCGGCGGGAACGCCCGCACCCAGGGCGACGACCCGGGACAGGTACATGTCCCGGGGTTCGGTGTGGATCACGTTGCCCATGAAGGTCTGCTCGATCGCCTCCGCCGCAAGACCGGCGCGGGCGATGGCCGCGCGGGCCACAAGGCTGCCAAGCTCGGTCGGGGCGATGGCGGACAGGGAACCACCGAAGGTGCCGATGGCGGTCCGCATGCCGCTCAGGATCACGACGGATGGGGTCATTTTCTTTCCTTTCCTCTCCTGTCCCCGCGCGGGTGGCCCTGCGCGGGGATCTTTCCTGTCGTTCCGGATCATCGGCCCCGTTCCTGGCCGGTTTCTGGAGGCTCAGACGCCGTCCCAGATGGCGGGCAGCGGACCGTCCTGCATACGAATGGTCACGCGTTTCGTCCGGGTGCAGCCGTCCACCGCATCCATGCCGAAGGCGCCGCCCAGGCCGCTGTCCTTCCAGCCGCCGAAGGGCAGGCCGGAATCCATCACCAGCGTCGTGTTGCCATGCACCACGCCCGCCTGGATCGCCGACATCATCCGCAGCAACCGCGCCGAATCCCGGGTCCAGACATAGGCCGCCAGCCCGAATTCGGAGTTGTTGCACAGGGCAACGGCCTCTTCCTCGGTCGAGAACTCGACCACGCTGAGGACCGGGCCGAAGATCTCCTCTCGGTAGACGCTATGGTCCGGGGTGACGCCGGTGAAGATCGTCGGAGCGACGTAGAAGCCCGCCTCCTGACCCTTGGGCCTGTGGCCGCCATGGGCCAGCACCGCGCCCTGGGCGGTGCCCGATCCGATCAGGTCCACGACCCGGTCATACTGCCGCTTGCAGACCACCGGCCCGACCTGAGAGGTCATGTCCATCGGATCGCCGATCCGGACATTGCCCAGCCGCTCCTTCATCGCCGCCACGAACCGCCCGGCGATAGAGGCATGGACCATCAGCCGGGTCGAGGCCGCGCAGATCTGTCCGGCATTGGTCAGGACCCCGACCAGCGCAGCGCGCACGGCCGAGTCGAAATCGGCATCCTCAAAGACCACGATGGGCGACTTGCCCCCCAGTTCCAGCGTCACCTTCTTGAAGCTGTCGACGCCCGCCGCCAGCACCCGCCGCCCCGTCGCGGGCGAGCCCGTGAAGGAGATCCCCGCCACCGCCGGATGTGCGCAGAGCAGGTTGCCCGTCACGCCGTCGCCGGTGACCACCTGAAGCACGCCCCCGGGCATGCCGGCCTCCGCCCCCAGCTCTGCCAGGCGCAGCGCCGAAAGCGGAGAAAGTTCGGAGGGCTTGACGATCACCGCATTGCCGCAGGCCAGCGCCGGAGAGGTCCGCGCCAGGAAGGAATGCGCCGGGGCGTTCCAGGGCAGGACCACCGCATAGACGCCAAGCGCCTCGCGGACACTGTAGGACAGCCGCCCCGAGACATCGGCCAGCTGCTGACCGTAGATCTTGTCGGCCATCCCGGCCCAGTAGCGCGCATGACGGGAGGCGCGGCGGGTCTCGGCCAGGGCATCGCGGATCACTTTGCCCATGCAGGCGACATCCATCTTCGCGATGGCCTCGGCCTCCGCGTCAATCAGTTCGCCCCACTTCCACAGGATCTTGCTGCGCTCCTCGGGGGCCAGGCCGGCCCAGGTTGCCTGACCGGCGGCGGCGCGGCTGACGGCGGCGTCGATCTCTGCCTGGCCATGGCAGGGGACCGTCGCCACGACCTTGCCATTGGCGGGGTTGATCACTTCGACGCTGCGCAGCGCGCTGGTTTCGTCTTTCATCTTTCTGTCTCCTTGTCCTGACCGCGTGGCGGCATAACGTCTTCGGTCACTGCCGGACCCGGGGGTGGCAGCGTTGAAATCAGCTCTGTCCGGTCGGGTTCCGGCTGCAGCGGCGCGGCCTAGGCCTCTTCCTGCGCCTCGGCCCCTTGGGCAGCGAAGCTGTCCAGGAAGCGGATCCCCTCATAGTCCGCATCGCGGATCCGGTCGCAGATCCGGCGGAACTGGTGCACACCCCCGGCATAGGGCATGAACACCCTGGGCTTGCCGGGAATGTTCGCCCCCAGGTACCAGGAGGCCGCCTTCATGTAGAGCGTGCCTTCGGCGGCCTTCTGGACGGTCTCCATCCAGTCCGCCTCGGCTCCGGGGTCGGCCTCGACGACGCGGGCTCCCTTCTGCGCCATAGCGCGCAGCAGATCGGCCAGCCAGTTCACGTGTTGCTCGATCGAAACCACGACATTGCCCAGCACGGACGGGCTGCCCGGCCCGGTGATGGTGAAGAGGTTGGGGAAGCCCGCGGTCATCAGGCCCAGGTAGGACGTTGGCCCCGCCGCCCATGTGTCGCGCAGCCTCCGGCCATCCCGGCCACGGATGTCGATCCGGCCGAGCGCCCCGGTCATCGCGTCAAAGCCGGTGGCGAAGACGAGGTCATCGACCTCGAAATCGCCCTCTGCGGTGGTGAAGCCGGACGGGGTGATCGCGGCCAGCGGCGCGGCCTTCACGTCCAGAAGCTGCACGTTCGGGCGGTTGAAGGTCTCGTAATAGCCGGTGTCGATGCAGATCCGCTTCGCGCCGATCGGATAGCCCCGGGGGGTGAGCCGTTCGGCAATCTCCGGATCCTCGACCAGCCCGGCGATCTTGCGGCGCACGAAATCGGCAGCAAGGGCGTTGGACTCGTCGTCCGTCGCCAGGTCCGAGAAGATCCACATGAAGTCGATCCCGCCGCGCTTCCAGCCTTCTTCGAAGATCTCCTCGCGCTCGGCGGGGCTGACCGTTTTCGCGGGCTTCTCGCCCAGCGGGCGGATCGTCCCATTGGGAAACTGCTCGCGCGCGGTCCTGCGGATCGCGGCATAGTCGGATTTCCACGACCGCTCGACCGCCTCCGTCATCGCGCTGTTGCGCGCCGGGATGGAGAAGTTCGGCGTCCGCTGCAGGACATAGAGCTTGTCCGCCTGCCGGGCGATCTGCGGGATGGCCTGAGTGCCGGAGGACCCGGTCCCGATGACGGCGACCCGGCGGCCCGCGAAGGAGACCTGCTCCTTCGGCCAGGTCCCGGTGCGGAAGATCCGGCCCCCGAAACTGTCCAGGCCGGGAATGTCGGGAATGTCGCCGGAGGACAGGCAGCCGGTCGCCATCACGCAGAACCGCGCCGCGATCGCCCTGCCGTTCTCGCATTCCAGGTGCCACAGCCCGTCGGTTTCATCCAGCCGGGCGGCGGCGACCCGGGTGTCAAAGTCGATGTCCCGGCGCAGGTCGAAGCGGTCGGCAACATGGTTGAGATACTTCAGGATCTCGCCCTGGGTGGCGTAGCGTTCGCTCCAGCTCCAGTCCTGCTGCAGGTCCTCGTCGAAGGAATAGGAATACTGCATGCTCTCGATGTCGCAGCGCGCTCCGGGGTAGCGGTTCCAGTACCAGGTCCCGCCGACGTCCGATCCCGCCTCTAGGACGCGGACCGTCAGGCCCATGCCGCGCAGCTTGTGCAGCAGGTAGAGCCCGGCAAAGCCCGCCCCCACCACCACGGCATCCACCCCAAGGAGGCCGCCGTCTTTTTCGGGTATCGTCATGATCTTGCTCCTGTGGCCATCGCTTAGTGCAGCCGCGCCGACAGATCGTTCTCGAGCGCGCGAAATGTCTCTGTATGCACCAGGGTTTCGGGATTGCGGGGATGGTCAAAGCCGGGCTCCACCACCAGGTCGAAGCGGCCATCCTTCAGCAGGATGATGCGGTCGGCCATCAGCAGCGCCTCGGTGATGTCATGGGTCACGAACACGACGGTCTGACGGTGCTGGGTCCACAGGTCCATGAACTGCGAACGCACCTCCAGCTTGGTCTGGGCGTCGAGGGCCGCGAAGGGTTCGTCCATCAACAGCAATTGCGGCCTGGAAACCCAGGTGCGGGCCAGCGCAACGCGTTGCCGCATGCCCTGGGACAGCTGCCAGGGCATCTTCCGCGCCGCCCCTCCCAGCCGGACCCGTCCGAGCATCTCCTGCGCGCGTTCGGCGCGCTCTGCCGCGGCGACGCCGCGGATCTCCAGCGGGAAGGCGACATTGTGCAGGGCCGAGCGCCAGGGCATCAGCGCATCGCGCGCGAACATGAAGCCCATGTCGCGGCGCACCGCCCGCGGCGCCTTGCCCAGCACCGTGAGCGCGCCGGCGGTCTGATCGATCAGACCGGCAATGCAGTTCAGCAAGGTGGTCTTGCCGCAGCCGCTGCGGCCGACAAGGACCAGGAACTCGCCCTTGCGGACCTTCAGCGAAACATCGTCCAGTACCGTATGGGCGGTCCCGTCGGTCGGGTTGCGGAAGGTGACGGTCAGGTTCGTGGCCTCGATCAGGCTGTCCTGCGCAAGCGGCCCCTGCGGTGCGGCCTCCGGCGTGAAGGCGTCCATGCTTTCGAAATTTCCCATTGTCTCCTCCCTCACTGTGGTGCCTGCCAGTGCAGCAGCTTGCGTTCCGCCCATCCGGTCAGGGCGTTCATCATCCCGGCGATCACCGCCAGGACGATCAGGATCGCGTAGACCGTGGCCATGTCGAACTGGGCCGAGCGTGCGGCGATCAGTTGCCCCAGCCCATCATTCGCGCTGATCAGCTCAGAGGTCACGACGGCCAGCAGCGAATAGACGAGGCCCAGCCGCACCCCCGCGAAGATGCTGGGCAGGGAGACGGGCAGCAGGATCTTGAAGAATTTCTGCACCGGCGTGACGCCCATGACCTCGGCCATGCGCATGACGTCGGGATCGGCGCTTTTGACGCCGGCGCGGGCGTTCACGATCAGGATGAAGACGACCACGCTGAAGGCCAGGGCCACCTTGGCCTCTACCCCGAAGCCGAAGGCGATGATGAAAAGCGGCGCCAGGGCGACGCGCGGCATGCTGTTCAGCCCGCTCAGGACGGGCTCTACCGCACGTTCGACCCGTGGCATCAGCGCAAGGAGCAGGCCGATGGCGACGCCGATGACGCAGGACAGGGCCAGGGCGATGACCACCGCCTGCATCGTGGCCAGGAGGTTATCCAAGAGGACGCCGTCGTGCAGCAGCGTCAGGAACGAGGTCCAGACCTCGGCTGGGCTGCGGTTCAGGGACTTGTTGCCGATGCCCAGAACATTGACCAGCTGCCACAGCAGGACAAGGCCCAGGATGACGGCGACCTGACTGGTCGCCATGAGGATCTTCTGACGGTTCAAAGCGCGTGACATCCGGTGCCCCCCTCAGCGTCCGCTGCAGCTTTGGTCCACCATGTCGGCGAACGGCGGCGGGGTCATGGGATGCCCTTCTGACATCGGCATGAACTGCGCCTGCCGGGCCCAGCTCTCTTCGGTCCAAAGCGGCGAACGCAGGGCGCTTTTTGTGCTGTCCCAGACGCCGGCGGCCGTTTCCTCGTCGATGCCGAGGGTCTTGCCCACGTCGACCCGCATGGCCTGTTCGTTGGCCGGATCGACGGCAAAGTCATAGGCGGCATGCCAGGCACGGCAGTAAGCGGCCTGGGTTTCAGGATAGGCCTGCCGGAACGCGCAGGTCGACATCGGCCCGACCTGGATCATGTCCTTCAGGGTGGGGACGTCGCTGTCGAAAAGTCGTGCGACGACCTGGAAAGAGCCGGGCTTCAGCTTGCTTTCCAGCGGCGGGAAGGCGAGTTGCACATCGACCATCGCGTTCTCGAAGGCCGGCACGATGGTGGCCAGTCCGCCGGTCGCCACGAAGGTCACGTCCTTCTGGGGATCAAGCCCCGCATCGGCCAGCACGCTCGAGGCCCATTGCTCGGTTGCGGTGCCGCGCCCGACCACGCCGATCCGCTTGCCCTTTAGGTCTCGGATCGACTCCGGGAAGCCCTTGCCGATATTGGGCATTTCCAGCTCCGACCGGGCGATGAAGGAATAAAAGCCCCCGATCCCGGCGCCGAAATAGGTCAGGCATTCGCCCTTCTCGTGCAGATTCCAGGCGAAGATGGGCGCGGCCGAGGTGAAATCGGACGATCCGCCCAGCACGGAGGACACCATGGCAGAGCCATTGGTGACCTCGACGAAATGGCCAGTCAGCCCCTCTTTCTTCAGGAATCCTTCCCAGAGCGCCACGCGCTCGATCAGAGTCACCAGGCTGCCGGTAAAGACGGTCACGTTGATATCGGATTTCTCCGGAGCCGCTACGGCGCCGGTTGCCGACCCAAGTCCGATGACGCAGGCGGCGACGCAGACGGTTGCTTTCTTGAAGCTCTTGATCATGTCCATTGCTCCTCCGCTGGACAAGGTATTCAGATCGTCGAAGGGCGCGGGCCATCCCGGCCGCGCCCATCTTCGCCGTCCCTGCCGTTGGGCACCCGGGTGCCGGTCCGGTGCGGCCTCTCCATGGCGCGCAAAGGGGCGTTCCCTGCGGGCGGGGCCCGACAAGGATCCGTCAGGGCGATCCTGACGGCGCGGTGATGGGATGCCTGCGGTGTGCGGCGGGCCTTCGCCTGTCGGTACCGCGAAGACGTCTCCAGCCCTGTCGGTCTCCTCACCGATGTCGCCGGAAAATGCCGGTCTGACCGCGCCCTGCGTCCTCACGCTCTTCGGGCCCTGTCGCTCCGGCTCGCACCTGTACGGACGCGGCCTCCTCCCGCTGTACAAAGTGTAATTACATTTTGTTAAATCCGAAGCATGCTCCACGCAAGAAATTTTTTACACTTTGTAACAAGAGGGCGGGGCGGCAAGGGAACAGGAGTGTCAAATCATATGACTTAAGACTTGACTTACATTGTGTAAGATTGGATCCTTTGATCCAATGGATAATTGTTTCCTTTCCTTGCGTATACTTACGGATTTCGTCGCATCGAGGGGGGACAGGGATCGCGCCCCGTCCAGTGCGGATTGAGGGCCGGACAGATGCTGTTCGGGAGAGGATGCGCGCTGGTCAGAGGATCCCTCGTCAAAGGACGGATCAAGGCGCCCGGCTTGGGCGACCGACACGCAAAGGAGGAGATGATATGCCCAACCCGGAGCTGCTCGCGCAAGGTGCCCAGTTCGAGAAGTCGTTCCAAAGGATCGCCGAGGGCGTCTGGATGGCGGTCGGCTATGCCCTGTCCAATGTCTTCGTGATCGAGGGCGACCTGTCGCTGACTATCGTGGACACGACCGAAAGCACCGCGGCCGCCGCAGAGATCCTGGCAGAGATCCGCCAGCGGACCCGCAAGCCGGTCGAGCGGATCATCTACACCCATGGCCATCGCGATCACATCTGCGGGGCGACCGTCTTTGCCCAGGGCTCGCCACCGCCGATATACGCCAGCTCGGTCTTCGATCCGGACATGCTGGGCATCGATCCGCATCAGATCCGGCCGACAGAGGCGCTTTATTGGCGGACCCAGGCCCAGTTTGGCATGGGGCTGGATCCCCGGACCTCCCTGTCGCATGGCTGCGGCCCGGCCTCTCGGCCGATGCGCGGGTTGGGTGAGGGCTACCTGCCGCCGAACCGCTTCGTCGATGGCGAGATGGAGATCGACCTGGACGGCGTGCCGGCGCGGCTGGTCATGTCTCCGGGAGAGACAGATGATCACATGGTGGTCTGGCTGCCGGAGCAGAAGCTGCTGATCGGTGGCGACAACTGGTATCATGCCTTCCCCAATCTCTATACCATCCGGGGCACGCGCTTCCGCGATTTCGGCAACTGGGCCGACAGCCTGGCCTTCATGCAGACCTTCGATGCAGAGATCTTCGCCCCCGGACATACCCTGCCGATCCACGGGCGCGAGCAGATCCTCGATGCGCTCGGCTCCACCCGCGAGGCGATTCTCGAGGTGATGCGCCAGACCACCGAACTGATGAATCAGGGCGCCTCGATGGAAGAGATCGCGACGCGGGTCGCTCTGCCGCCGCACCTGGCCGCGAAACCCTGGTTGAAGGAATTCTACGGCAAGGTTTCCTGGTCGGCGCGCGGCTTTGCCCAGGGCATGCTGGGCTGGTACGACGGGAACCCGACCCATCTGGGGGCACTGCCGGACCGGACCCGGGCCCAACATCTCGCCGACCTCGTCGGGGGCGTAGACGCCCTGCAAGCCGCGGCGCAGGCGACAACGGACCTGCAGTGGAAGATGGAGCTGGCCGATCACCTGATCGCCCTGGGTCAGCCGGCCGAACCGCTCAAGATCGCCGCCATGGAAGCGCTGGCAGAGACGGAAATCAACGCCATCGCCCGCAACGTCTATCTCTGGGAGGCTGAGCGCCTGCGCAGCGGACGGGCCCGCAACGGCAAATCCCACACCGGTATCGCCGCCTGACGGCGGCTCTGGACCCGACGAGACAAAGGATCATCCCCATGCGTGCTGCCGTGCTCGAGGCGCCGAACCGTCCGCTTGTCATCCGCGAGGTGACGCTTGCGGACCCGAAACCGCAGGAAGTCATCCTGCGCACCGCCGCCGTTGGCCTGTGCCACAGCGACCTCCTGTTCATGGAAGGGCAGCGCGACATCCCCTTTCCCGCTATCGTCGGCCACGAGGTCGCCGGGATCGTCGAGCAGGTTGGCGCCCAGGTGCCGGGGCTGAAGCCGGGCGATCACGTGGTGGCCACCCTGACCGCCTATTGCGGCCATTGCCCCAGCTGTGTGACTGGCTTCCAAGTCCACTGCGAGGATACCTCGGTCAAGATGCCCTTCGGCGCGGCTGACAGGATCTTCGGCGCCGGGGGCAAGATCAACCAGATCATGAACCTCTCGGGCTTCGCCGAGAAGCTGCTGGTGCATTACACCAGCCTGGTCCGGGTCAGTCCGGAGATCCCGCTGGACCGCGCCGCCCTGCTGGGCTGCGCGGTGACGACGGGCACCGGCGCGGTCTGGCGGACGGCGAAGGTGGAACCCGGCAGCACGGTGGCGGTTGTCGGTTGCGGCGGCATCGGGCTGGCCACGATCAACGGCGCGGCCATTGCCGGGGCAGGGCGGATCATCGCCGTCGACCTGTCGCCGAAGAAGCTGGAGATGGCCCGGACCTTCGGCGCCACCGACCTTGTCGATGCCGCGCAATGCGATCCCTTGGAGGCTGTCCGCGATCTGACCGGCGGCGGCGTGGACCATGCCTTCGAATGCATCGGCCTGCCCCTCACCGCCCGCCAGACCGTCGAGATGACCCGCCCGCACAGCACCGCGACCATCATCGGCGTCTTCCCCAAGGGCACCGACATCAGCTTTCCCGGAGAGCTGCTGCTGAACCACCGGAAGGTCCAGGGGTCTTTCTTTGGCTCGGCGCTGCTGCCGGTCGACATTCCCCGGCTGGTCGATCACTATCTGGCCGGGCGGCTGAAGATCGACGAGCTGATCTCCAACCGGATCAGCCTCGATCAGATTAACGAAGGTTTCGAGGATCTGAAATCCGGCAACGTTGCGCGCAGTGTCGTGGTCTTCCCTGATGTCCTCCCCTGACGCGCCGTGCAGCGATACCCTCTACCGCGTCATGCGCATGCGGCTGTTCGAGTCGATCGAGACGGCCTACGTCTCCTCTGACGATTTCGCTGATCTGGCGTTGGAGCTCGAGGACACCTGCGGCGAATTCCACCTTCAAAAGGTCCTCTGCCTCCCCTCCCCCACCGGCCAAAACGGCATCGCACTTGCGACAGAAGGGACGCAGCAGGCCATTCAGCAGGCGAAGGGAAGGCCTCAGGTGACCGCGACAAGCACGGCAGCGGTCCAGGAGCATGGTCCGGTGCACCGGGCAAACCACCTGCTCCGCCAATCGCCAATTTGCCCGCAGATAAGCGTCGCGGCCGGCGGCGACATCCGCATCGAAACAGGCAAGGCAGACCGGTACAGTCTCGGTCAGAAACCAATCCTGCGGCCGATGAGGATTTCGGGACGCCAGTGACCTGCGCCGAAGCCGTTCGGGATCGATCCGGCAGGCCTTGGCGCAAAGCCCGAGCAACTCCATATCCGGCGCCACATCGTCAACCTGCCGCGCGCCTGCGTCCCTACCCCCCTCCCCAGCCAGGTGCACCATCAGCTCAAGGGGCTCCGCCCCGTAGCGCGCGGCAACCCGCGCCACCCAGGACGAAAGCAGTTCGTCCCGGAACGGACGCGGCGCGACGGGCAGTCTGGCCGCGCTGTGCGCCGCGCTTGCGGCTTGCACGACCCCCGCCACCACGACGTCGGCTGTCACCAACTCCGGCGGCAACATCGCTGAGCGCGCGGGAATGGTTACCACGTCGGCCCGCTCCACGGGCCGCCAGGGATACGATAGCGCGGTGGATCTGGGCCTTGCGGCCAGCATGGGGCGGGACTTCGGGGCCGGCGGCCTCGGGGTCGGTCTGCTGGGCTGGTTGGCCGCGCCAAGCGTGTCGACGGATTCCGTGCTGTTGGTGGAGTTGCCTCCCGGAACTGACATTGGGCCCTACGAGAAGAGGTATTCTGAGCTCTTCGTGAAAGCTGTCGGCTTTAATTCCGAGGGCTATTCGCCCGTTGTGGAGGCCAAATGGCGTTGTTGCAGAACTCAGCCGGTGAAGGATTCACATCGGGAATCCATGCGGTTAGACGCGCTGCATGAGCAAGCCCAAGCCCGCCCGCTACCACACGACAAACTGGTCTACCTACAACGATGCGCTCAGGAAGCGCGGGTCACTGCTGATCTGGCTGAACAAGGAGATGGCCTGGCACGCGCCGCATGAGGGACGCCCAGGGCGCCCGCCAGTTTTCTCGGATGCCGCGATCCAGTTCTGCCTGTCGATCAAGGTGCTGTTCAAACTGCCGCTCAGACAGACAGCCGGGATGGTCGCGAGCCTCCTGCGGCTCGCAGGACTGGACTGGCCCATTCCCGACTACTCGACGCTGTGCCGTAGGCAGAAGACCCTCAAGGTGCAGATCCCCTATCGTCGTGCCGACGGGCCGCTGAATCTGCTGGTGGACAGCACCGGCATCAAGTTTCTTGGCGACGGCGAATGGCAGGCCCGCAAGCATGGTGTTCAGGGTCGTCGCCAATGGCGCAAGGTGCATCTGGCAATGGACACTACCACTTCGGATATCCGGGCCGTTGAGTTCACCCCCAGCCGGGAAGGCGACAGCCCCATCCTGCCAGACCTGTTGGGCCAGATCCCCGAGGACGAGGACATCGGCACCGTGACTGCGGATGGCGCCTACGATACCCGCCGATGTCACAGCGCCATCATCGCACGCGGCGACTCGGCAATCATACCGATCCGAAGGAACGGTCGGGCTTGGAAAGAGGACTGCCCGGCTGCCAAGGCGCGCAACGAAACCCTGCGCGCCACACGTCACTACGGCCGGGCGTTCTGGAAACGGTGGACCGGATACCACGCTCGCAGCCGCGTGGAGGCCAAGATGCGCTGCATCAAGTCCTTCGGCGAGCGCATCGCTGCAAGGGACCCCGATCGCCAAACCGCCGAAATCCACATCCGCGTCGCTCTTATCAATCGCTTCAACGCGCTCGGCACCGCCGAGGTTGTTCGCGTGGCCTGAGCCTGAACGGGAAAGGGGCACTCACGTCTCAGGCCGCCTTTCTGCAACAACGCCCGTGCAAAGCGATCATGGGGTCTAAGTCGGCACGTTTCCCTTATGCCGACAAGCTATGAAGCCGCTTTCAGTGCGTAGGGGAGCGCTACACGGCCCCGATCGGGTGATGCTGATCCACCGGTCCAAGACTGGAGCCCTTGCCGGGCGAAACCAACGCATCGCAGATGGTCTCGTCCTCGGCGGACGAGGGTGCTGATGACCATGGCGTTGCTCATGACCCACCGCTGGGCTAGATGCTGCGGGGCTGCGGCCGGTCTTATCGGCGTAATCGGCCAGTTTCGCGGCGACCTCCAGCGTCTCGGGACGCCATTCGGCCTCCAGTATACGGGGATCGGGGCGGCTGGCGCGCGTGTCGGCACCAAGGGCCTCGCCGCTGCGGTACTTGCCCGTCAGGATGCCGCGCGCCAGCGGGCTGCAGCAGACGGTGCCCAGCCCAAGGTGCCGGGCAGCGGGGAAATGCTCCACCTCCGCTTTGCGGTTCACCAGGTTGTAGAGCGGCTGGCTGGCGACCGGCCCCTGGATCCCGGCTTCGCGGACCAGCTGCGCCACCTCCATCAGCCGCCAGACCTTGAAGTTCGAGACGGAGAAATAGCCGATCTTGCCCTCGCGGATCAGGTCGGCGAAGGCCAGCACCATCTCCGCGAGAGAGCCGCCGAAGTCGACTTTGTGCATGTGGAGGATGTCTATGTAGTCGGTTCCCAGCCGCTTCAGGCAGCCGTGTCGCCCCTCGCGGATTCATTTGCGCGGCATGCCGCCCCGGTAGGGGCCCGGCGCGCCGAAGGGGTTGCCGACCTTGGTCGCCAGCACCCTGTGATCCCGCTCTGCGGCGATGGCGCGGCCCACGACACGTTCACTTTTGCCCCCGTTATAGAGTTGGCGGTGTCGATGAAGTTCACCCCCGCATCCCGTGCGCGGTGGATGATCCGGGCAGAGGTGGCCTATTTTGTGGCGCCGCCGAACATCATCGTGCCGAGGCAGACGGGAGAGACCTTGAGGCCGCTCTGGCCCAGGCAGCGATGGTCCATGGCGATCACTGCGGGATCACGGCGGTGGTGGCGATTTCCACGAGGTATTCGGGCTTCACCATCTCCAGCTTGACGCAGAAGCGCGCGGGCAGGAGGTTGGGGAAATAGCTCACGTAGATCTCGTTGAAGGCGTGGTAATCGGCCAGGTCGCGCAGGAAGATCTGGTTCATGACCACGTCTTCCATCCGCGCCCCTGCCGTTTCCAGCACCACCTTGATGCTGTCCAGCACGCGGCGGGTCTGGACCTCGATGGCGCCCGCGCCGACGAGGCTGCCGTCGTAGGGATCAAGGGACAGCATGCCGGCGACGTAGACGTGGTTGCCGGCCTTGATGCCCCAGTTCAGGTGGTTCAGCCCGGTGGCGGTCTTGCCGATCGCCCAGCCTTCGGGGTTGATCGGCTGGTTCATCTTGGTGGTCATTTCGGGATCCTCGGGTGGTCTTGAAAGGGGTCAGGCGGTTGGCAGGGCCGACAGGAAGTCGAGCACGATCCGGTTGAAAAGGTCGGGCCGCGTCTCGGACAGGCTGTGCCCGCCGGTGGGGACGATCTGCAGCGCGGCGCCGGGAATGGCGCGGGCCAGCGCCTCGGAGTGGTAGGGCGGTGTCAGGATGTCGTCGCGGGCACAAAGGACCAGCGTCGGCGTGGTGATCCGGTCCAGCAGGGCGCTGGCGTCATGGGCCATGATCGCGTCGATGCGGGCCAGAACGACCTCTTTCGCGGGGTAGCCGGGCGCTGCGGCCAAAAGCGCGGGCGAGAGGCTCGCGGCCTGCGCCCGAACATGATCGGGCGGATAGATGAACAGCGCGCTGCCATGCACGTATTCCTCGATCCCGGCGCTTTCCAGCAGGGCGCGGCGCATGCGGAAGCACCAGTTGAAATGGGCATCCGACCGGGGCCAGGTGGCGTATTGCACCATGCCGCGCAGCAGGTCCGGGTGGCAGGCGGCCAGATGCTGGCCGATGGCCGCGCCGGTGGAATGGCCCACCAGCAAGGGGCGCTCAAGGCCCAGATGCGCGATCAGCTCCTCCAGGTCATGGGCCAGCTGCGGCACGGAGTAGGGCGGGGCGGGATGATCCGACGCGCCTGCGCCGCGCTGATCGTAGGTGATGACGGTGTAGTGCCGTGCAAACTCCGCCACCTGCGGGGCCCAGTAGGCGCCCACCCCGCCCAGGCCTGAGACCAGGACCAGCGGCGGCCCCTCGCCCGTGACCTCGTAGGCGGTGCGCAGCCCGTTCAGCGTAACCTCGGGCATCGGATCACGCCGCCTGGGAGGCTTGAAGATCCTCCCAGAGCTGGATGAATATCTCGTTGTAGCGCGGGTTGGAGCGCAGGGCGACGGGATCGCGTTCCGCGCGGGGGATGTCGACGACCAGCTCGCGCATCACGGTCGAGGGGCGCTGCGTCAGCACCACGATCCGGTCGGCCATGGTGATCGCCTCGCCGATGTCATGGGTGATCAGGATCGCGCTCTTGCGCTGTTCGGCGATGATCCGGGCGACGTCGGTCTGCAGCAGGGTCCGGGTCTGGAAATCCAGCGCCGAGAAGGGTTCATCCAGCAGCACCACCGCCGGATCGAAGGCGAGGGTGCGCATGATCGCCACCCGCTGGCGCATGCCCCCCGACAGGGTCGCGGGCTTGGCGTCCTCGAACCCTGCCAGTCCGTAGGCCTCGATCAGGCGGCGCGCGGTGACATAGCTTTCGGATTTTGGCACGCCGCGGATCTCGAGGCCCAGCACGACATTGTCGATCACGCTGCGCCAGGGCAGCAGCAGATCCTTCTGAAGCATGTAGCCAACGGAGTGCCCGTCCGTCTCCGACCCAATGGTGACGCTGCCTTGGCTTGGTTCAAGAAGGCCCGAGATGATGTTGAAAAGCGTCGTCTTTCCGCAGCCTGAGGGGCCGATCAGAGCGACGATCTCGCCGGGGGCGAGGGTAAAGCTGATCTCGCCGATGGCCTGGACGGGACCGGAGGGCGTGGGGAAGGTCATGCCTACGCGATCGGCAGAAAGGATGGCGGTCTGGGTCATTGGACAAGCTCCCGTGTCAGGCTGTCGTAGAAGGTGGCAAGCGCCGCCTCGAAGGTGTCGGGCGCGGTGTGGCTTGAGGCATGGCCGCCCCAGGGCAGCAGCTCGAACGCGCCGTTGCCCAGTCGCGCGGCGAGCCGCTCCGAAGCGGTCCACGGCACCAGCATGTCGTCCCGGGTGGCCAGGCACAGCACCCGGGACGCGACGCCGGCGAGGGCCGCATCCGAGGGCGCAAAGCTGCGGAAGGCCTGGATGCGCGACAGCAGGTCGTCCTTCACTGGCATATGCGCGGGCGCATGGGCGGCGGCGCGGCGCATCTCGCCATCGCGCTCCGAGATCCAGGTGGCCGGGTAAAGGAAGATCGGCTGGGCATCGACATAGGCCTCAAGCCCGCTTTTCGTCAGTAGCTCCGTGCGCATGTCGAAGCAGCGGCCCACATGGGGATCGGGCGCACCCCAGCCGTTGACGATCACCAGGCTTTTCACCAGCTCGGGCGCGTCAATGGCCAGTTGCAGCCCGGTGATGCCGCCGATGGCGTGGCCCATCACATGGGCGCTTTGCGCGCCCGAGGCACGGATCACCGCCCCCATGTCGGCGGCGAATTCGGCCACGCTGCGGGGGCCTGCGGGGCGGGTGCTGGCCCCTGTGCCCGCGTGATCGTAGGTGATGACGCGGAAGCGCCGGGAGAGGTCGTCGATCTGCGGCGTCCAGTAGCCGCCCGTGCCGCCAAGGCCCGAGGACAGGATCAGCGTTTCGCCCTCTCCGCGCACCTCGTAGGACAGGCGGATGGTGCCGTTGGTCGTGGTAGGCATGGTCTTTCCGTTCGCTTCAGGACTTCAGGAGGCGCCGTTCGCACCAGTCGATGGCGGCGTACATCAGCAGCGCGACGATCATCAGCGCAGCGATACCCAGCCAGACGGAGTTCAGGTCATAGAGGGTCCCGGCATAGGAGATCATGTAGCCAAGCCCGCTGTTGGAGGCGATGTATTCGCCCACCACCGCGCCGATCAGGGCAAAGCCCACGTTCAGCCGGAATGCCGAGACGATCCAGGGCATGGAGCCAGGCACGATCACCGTGCGCCAGGTCTTGAACCGAGAGGCCCCCAGCGAGCGCATCAGCTTGACCAGGTCGTCATCAACCTCGCGCGAGCCCTGCTGGGCGGCGATCATCGCGACGATGAAGGTGATCAGCGAGGCCAGTGCGATCTTCGACCCCAGCCCGATGCCAAACCAGATGATCACCAGCGGCGCTAGCGCGATCTTGGGCAGGCCGTTCATCGCGATCATGTAGGGCCGCAGCACCGCAGACCCCACCGGCGTCAACCAGAGAGCAAGCCCCAGTACGCTGCCCGAAATGGTGCCGATCAGGAAGCCCGCGATGGCCTCGAAGGCCGTCAGGGCGCTGTCGCGCAGCAGCGATCCGTTGGCGATCAGTTCGGCTGCCTTGGCGAAGATGCCGGAGGGGCGGCCGTAGATGTAGACCTTGATCCACTCCATCGCGATGGCGACTTCCCATAGGATCAGCAGCCCGGCCAGAAGTCCCACCTGCCAGGCCAGGATCACCGCCGGACGGGGCAGGGCCTGGCTCCAGCGGCGGGGACCGGGACGCACCGTGGGGCGGGCGGGCGCAGGTGCGCCCGTTCCGGTGTCCGCAAGGCTCATTTCGGCCCCCTGAGATGCGCGATGGAGGCGATCTCGATCCGCGCCTCGGGCTTGGCCAGGCCGACCTGCACGCAGTAGCGAGCGGGCTTGGTGCCGGGGAAGTACTCGGCATAGACTTCGTTGATCGCCTTGTAGTCCTCCCAGTCGCGCAGGAAGACGTGGTTGAAGACGACATCTTCGAACGTGGCGCCGGCTTCCGCCAGGATGGTGCGGATCGTCTCGAAGACGTGGCGGGTCTGGGCGGCGGCATCCTCGGGGAAGACGACGTTGTTGTCGGCGTCAAAGGCAAGGATCCCGGCGGTATAGACGATATTGTCGGAGAACATCCCCGGAGAGAACGGACCCAGCGGCGGGGCGGTGTCTTCGGGGATCAGGACGCGGTCATTCATGGGCGGAACCTCCGGCAGTGGTCTTGGCAAGGTAGTCGGTGAATTCTCCGGTGGTGGAGACCCAGCCGAAGAACTTCTCGGTGTTAAACAGCGTCGCGTCGTGGATTTCCTGGGGCCCGATCTGGTTGCAGGCGTCGTCCAGAAGCACGGCGAAATATTCCAGGTGGAAGGCGTCGCGCAGCGAAGTCTCGACGCAGACGTTGGTGGCAATGCCGCAGAAGACGATGTTGCGGATCCCGTGTGAGCGCAGCACGGAGTTAAGCTGCGAATTCCAGAAGCCGGAGTAGCGCCCCTTGGGCACAACGATATCGGCACCCTGCGGCTGCAGCTCATCGACCAGCGCATAGTCCCAGCCGCCCTTGGCCAGCAGCGTGCCCTGCAGTTCGGGCTTGGCGCGCATCAGCTTGAGGGCGTTGGATTTCCAGTAGTTGGGCGATTTCGGGCCGCCGGCTTCCTTCTGCTCCGGGTCCCAGCCGTTCTGCAGGAAGACGACCTGCATCCCGGCCTCGCGCGCGGCCGTCACCGTGGTGACGATATTATCGATCACGCTGCGCGCGCCGGAGATGTCGAAGCCCTGCAGGTCGACGTATCCCCCCGGAGAGGCATAGGCATTCTGCATGTCGACCACGACCACCGCCGTCTCCCTGGGGTCCATGCCCAGGGGTTCGGGGCGGGCGATGATCGCCGGGGCATCCTGGTCCCCTGCGATGATGGTGGGTGCTGCATCTTTCATGGATCAGGCTCCGAATTGGGCGGCCGCCGCTTCTGCGAAGGTCATGTCGGTCATCTGGGCGTAGGGCAGGCTTTCCTTGATCGATCCGCCGCCCAGCTCGAGGTCCATCGCGCTGTTCCATTCCTCTTCCGAGATGGTGGGAACGGTGGGGATCGCGACGTTGGAGGAGAAGAAGTTGGCCGTGGCGCTCTTCATGATCTCGGGCGAGACCTGCGGGAAGAAGTCGGGCTGCACGGCGGTCAGCAGCGAATGGTCCTTGTGCATTGCGGCCATGGCTTCGGCCAGAGCGTTGCAGAAGCCCTGCATCGCCTCGGGATTCTTGGTGATCGCTTCTTCCGTCGCCATGGCCGTGGTGAAGGAGGTGGGCCCGATCACGTCGGCCAGCGACAGCACCGGCTCCAGCCCGAAGTCCTGCACGCCAACCGAGACGTCCCATTCGAAGGCGGTCGCCACATCGGCGCGTCCATCCTTGACGGCGGTTGCCTGGGCGCCGGCGGGCAGCTCCAGGAAGGTGACGCCGGCCTCTTTGGGGGTCATGCCGAGCGCCTTCTTAATGGCGTAGGTCGGCACCTGAATGGTAGAGGACGGGAACTTCAGCGTGGCGATCGTCTTGCCCTTCAGATCCTCGATTGAGGAGATGCCGGAGCCGGGCTTAGCAATCGCCCACATGGAAACGCCACCGACGATCTTGGCGATGTTCTTGATCGAGGCGCCTTCGCGCGTCGCGTTCACCGACATGCCGGGGCTGGTCACCCCGATCAGCGAGCGGCCCGACAGCAGCATCGGCACCGGAAGGGAGATCCCGCCGGCCGAACTGATCTGCACGTCGAGGCCGTTCTTCTGGTAGAGCCCCATGTGGGCGGCCACGTAGAGCGGGGCGTACATCGCCAGCCGTGCGGCCTCTGAGACCGAGACTATGGTGCCTGCCGCGAAGGCCGGCAGCGAAAGCCCGGTTGCGCCTAGGGCGGCCCCGGCCGCGCCCGTCTTCAGAAAGGTCCGTCTGTTGAACATGATCGTTATCCCTGTGGTCTGCGCCCTGTTTGCCACCGCATGGCCGGGCTTCATGACCTCAGGGTTCGGATCTGCCTTTTGATTGTCAATTTACGGTAATTCGATATATATATTGGAAATGTCGATCAATGATGTGGATCTCAAGCATTTACGCCTGTTTGCCATGGTCGCGGAGACGCTGAACTTCTCCCATGCCGCTAGGGCAGCGGAGCTATCCCAATCCACCGTGAGCGGAATAATCAGGCAGTTGGAGGACGAGCTCGGCGTCAAGTTGATCGACCGGACCACCCGCCGCGTCGCCCTCACCCGGATGGGAGAGGAGTTCCTACCCGGCGTGCGCCGGATTCTCTCGGATGTGGACCGGCAGATGCAGAGCATGCGGGATCTGCGCGATCTGGATGGCGGTCAGGTGCATATCTCCTGCGTGCCCTCGGTCGCGATGAGGTTGGTGCCACGTGTAATCAACAGACTGCGTGCTACGCACCCCAACGTTGGTGTCAAAGTCTCGGAGGTGCCGCGTGGCCAAACCATGGAGATGGTGCGAACCGGGGAGGCCGACCTGGCCGTGGCCAACGAACCGCCTGATTTGTCGGAACTGGAAAGCATGCCGATCATGCGCGATGTCTTTGCGCTTGTTATGCGGCGTGATCATCCCCTAGCGATGCAGGATAGGGTGACTTGGGACGAGGCT
Source organism: Pseudooceanicola sp. NS-SX9 (assembly GCF_057380705.1). Lineage (NCBI taxonomy): Bacteria > Pseudomonadati > Pseudomonadota > Alphaproteobacteria > Rhodobacterales > Paracoccaceae > Pseudooceanicola > Pseudooceanicola sp. NS-SX9. The sequence continues at coordinate 153,096 of NZ_JBXXRN010000007.1, forward strand.
GGCAATGCGGGACTTGTCATGATGGCGGCTCGCACAGGCATCCGGCTGGAGATCGAGCATGGTTTGCCGGCGGGAATGTTGCGAAACAAAGTGCGTTATGAGGCCGTAAATCCTGCCACGCTCCTGTCGATGGTCTCCCATTCTATCGGCGTTGCTCCCCTACCATCGCTTGCCTGGCCTGCGCCCAGCGATCCGGTCTTGACGGTGCGTCCACTAGACGGCCCACACGTTGAACGACAGCTTCACCTCATCTGGCGGCTCGACAGATCCCTGACACCCGCTGCCACCCTTTTTCGACACTTGGTCGTGGAAGAGGCTAAATCTGTGGGTGGTGACTTGCTATCAAAATGAGAAGTCGTACTGGAAAAGCGAAGACACTAAGGAACGCATCCAGACACCAGGCCTCCTTGGTCCATCAGTCGGCGTTCCGAGCAGACCGAGAACAGGATCTGCAGAAAGTGCGGGGCCACTGGTGAGCCTCAAGCTGTCTTCCCTAGTCTCACTTCCTCCCGAGAGACTGAAAAGGCCTACGGTGTCATGCACCGCAGGCCTTTTCTATCCAAGCAGGATCTTCCGATTGGACCTGAGCTGGCATGCACTCCGGCTTAGGTCCTAGATCACGCCTTCCTCCGCTCCAGATCCTGGGGCGCGAGGTATTCCGCCTCGGTCTCGTAGCGCGCGAAGCCCAGGCCGAAGCTCATTGCGGTGAACCAGAGCTGCCAGGACACCTTCGTGTGGTCCTCTTCGCCCAGAATGCGGCGCCCGGAGGTCGGGTTGACCCCGATGACATTCCAGCCCCACCGCCGGGCATTGTGCCCGTGCAGCGCCGCCGCCGCGTCGACCATGAGGCGCAGATAGCGGGTGTCCGGGACGGGCACGAGCTTCGAATTGAAGGCCATGATCTCCTGGTAGACGGCTTCGACCTGCGCATCCGACGGCGCCGGATCCCGCTCGGGATCGTAGAGGTGCCATTGCCCGGCCTCCTCGATGGCAGGCCACGCGAACACCGCATCCACAAAGGTTCCGCGTTCAGAACGCCGCGCTCAGGCTCAGATTGAACCGGACGGGCGTTGTTGCAGAACTCAGCCGGTGAAGGATTCACATCGGGAATCCATGCGGTTAGACGCGCTGCATGAGCAAGCCCAAGCCCGCCCGCTACCACACGACAAACTGGTCTACCTACAACGATGCGCTCAGGAAGCGCGGGTCACTGCTGATCTGGCTGAACAAGGAGATGGCCTGGCACGCGCCGCATGAGGGACGCCCAGGGCGCCCGCCAGTTTTCTCGGATGCCGCGATCCAGTTCTGCCTGTCGATCAAGGTGCTGTTCAAACTGCCGCTCAGACAGACAGCCGGGATGGTCGCGAGCCTCCTGCGGCTCGCAGGACTGGACTGGCCCATTCCCGACTACTCGACGCTGTGCCGTAGGCAGAAGACCCTCAAGGTGCAGATCCCCTATCGTCGTGCCGACGGGCCGCTGAATCTGCTGGTGGACAGCACCGGCATCAAGTTTCTTGGCGACGGCGAATGGCAGGCCCGCAAGCATGGTGTTCAGGGTCGTCGCCAATGGCGCAAGGTGCATCTGGCAATGGACACTACCACTTCGGATATCCGGGCCGTTGAGTTCACCCCCAGCCGGGAAGGCGACAGCCCCATCCTGCCAGACCTGTTGGGCCAGATCCCCGAGGACGAGGACATCGGCACCGTGACTGCGGATGGCGCCTACGATACCCGCCGATGTCACAGCGCCATCATCGCACGCGGCGGCTCGGCAATCATACCGATCCGAAGGAACGGTCGGGCTTGGAAAGAGGACTGCCCGGCTGCCAAGGCGCGCAACGAAACCCTGCGCGCCACACGTCACTACGGCCGGGCGTTCTGGAAACGGTGGACCGGATACCACGCTCGCAGCCGCGTGGAGGCCAAGATGCGCTGCATCAAGTCCTTCGGCGAGCGCATCGCTGCAAGGGACCCCGATCGCCAAACCGCCGAAATCCACATCCGCGTCGCTCTTATCAATCGCTTCAACGCGCTCGGCACCGCCGAGGTTGTTCGCGTGGCCTGAGCCTGAACGGGAAAGGGGCACTCACGTCTCAGGCCGCCTTTCTGCAACAACGCCATGTTGGGAACATAACCTGAAGATCCATCACTGCCCCGTATTGTCTAAAAGGCGAGTTCCTTGTAACGAAGCGACAAGGTGCCGGGCACCTGCCGCCTGCGGACGCGAGTCACGGTGAAGCCCGGAGCGAGACGACATCTCACCCTCGAAGCATTTCGCAGGTGGGTAATGCAGGCCCCCTCCAAATTCGAAATGCCTCTCAGGAGGAGTGAGCGATGTCTGTCGGACGCGCTACCAATACGCTTGAAAATCCTTTTCTGACCCTGCCGGTCAGACGACTTTTCTGGGCCAACGCCCTTCCCATGGCGGTGGTCATGTCGACCAGCGGCCTGCTAAACGTGGTCGACGGCATCTTTGTAGGACGGTTCATCGGGGCTCAGGCCCTTGCTGCTGTCAGTCTGGCATTTCCGGTGGTCATGCTGTTGACGGCATTGACCACCCTGACAGGTGGCGGCATGTCGAGCCTTCTGGCCCGGCACCTAGGCAAAGGGTCGCGACCCGAGGCGGAAGCCGTTTTCGCGGGAGCGCATGGGCTTGCCCTCGCTCTGAGTGCGGCCTTGCTGCTCAGCGCGCTGATATTGGGCCCGGGCATTGTGTCGTTTCTCGCAGCCGGAAATGAACCTGTCGCGGCGCCAGCAAGGGCGTATCTGCTGATCCTGATCTTGGGAGCGCCTGTGCAGTTCGGTCTAGGGCTGCATGCTGATGCGCTACGCAACGAAGGGCGATCAGGGCACATCGCGGTGTTATCGGTGATCGTGAACCTGCTGAACGTCGCTGCAAACTACATTGCGATCGTGCTGCTTGATCTCGGCATTGCTGGGTCGGCGATCGGCACGGTCGCAGCGCAGGCACTTGGCCTGATGCTGCTTTTTCTGGTGCGGAGCCGCGATCCCGCTCTTTTGCCGCTTGGTGTGCTCCGGCAGGCAAGCTGGCTGACAGCATGGCGGCAGATCCTGTCTTTGGGCCTGCCGCTCAGCCTGAGCTTCATCGGAATGGCGCTCGTGGCCAGCACCGTGCTTTTGGCCATCGGTAACACCGCCGCAGATCATGGAACCTATGTCGCAGCTTACGGAATTGTGACGCGTATTCTTGGCCTGGCCTTCCTGCCGCAGATGGCCATCGCATTGGCCACCCAGAGTATCACCGGAAACAACATCGGCGCAGGCCGAAAGGACCGGGCGGTCGCGGCCCTGAGGCTCGCTATCGGGTGCGCGCTCTTCTGGTGCCTGGGCGTGACACTGGCAGGAATGCTGGCAGGCGAAACGCTCGGCGCAGTGTTTTCCGAAGATCAGGCAGTGATCACGGCAGTTGGAGCCATCATACGCCCGATGATGGCGCTCTATGCCGTATCCGGGCCGATCCTTGTGGTTGCCATGCATTTCCAGGCTATGGGGCATCCGCTGCGAACCGCGGCTCTCACCCTGATCAAGCCCTGGGTTCTGACGCCAGCGCTTGTCGCCCTGCTGAATGCTCACTTCGGGATCCAAGGCATCTGGCTTGCGTTTCCTGTCGCAGATGCCGCTCTGCTTCTCGTGACTCTGACGATGGTTTTTCGGGGCCGCGTATTCAACGCAACCCTCACCACATCGCACTCCACGGAGGGAACATGACACAGCCATCTCTTGATACCGTCAAGGCGCAGGCAAAGGCTCTCCGGCAGGCACTGCAAGCCGGGGGCACTGTCATCACTCATGCGCAGGCCCTTGAACTGATCGCCCGGCAACACGGGGCACGAGACTGGAACACGCTGCATGCCCGGCTCACTCAGCGGAATGCACCACCCGAACTTGCCCTTGGTGATCGGGTGGCTGGGTCTTATCTAGGCCAAGCCTATACCGGCGAAATCGTTGCCTTGTCGGGGCCTGCCGGGCACCGGCAGGTGGACATCAAGCTCGACCAGCCGATTGACACCGTTCGGTTCGAAAGCTTTTCGAACTGGCGTAGCAGGATTCGTGGAACTCTCGACATTGAAGGGCGCAGCCATCGCAAAACATCGGATGGCTCACCGCAACTGATCGTTGAAAAGGCGCCGCCCTGATCTTGGGCGTGTGAGATGCAACTTCTGTTCGATCCAGAGTGTGGCTGGGTATTAGGCAGCGCGGCGATCGGCCGCTTTGTCCGCGGAGCCGACCTTGGCGTGCCAGGCCTTGCTGCACGACGCCTTGGATGACCGGTTTGGGGAAGCTGCACTGCAGCAGAGCCAGCTTGGCGAACGGCAGGAGAGGGCCGTCTCTGCCGGGCAGCCCCACTTGCCTGGGTGTCCAGGCCGCCACACCGCCGCATGACCGGTTCGAGCCCTGCTTACCAATGCCGCCGCGCCGCATCTCGCAGGTGCAGAAAGGCGGTCCTGATAATCCGGCCCATTGCGGCCATTCACACACCCACACCCCAACGTCCGAAGTGCGATATTCCGCTTGGTTTTCCGCTACAATGTCCGGGGCCATCAGGGAAACATCAACACTGGTCAGAAGCTGCCAATGCAGGTATCCTCAACCAAAACACGAGGCGAGCATGGCACGCGGTGAACTGGTAAAAAAAATGCTTGCGAGCTATGGCCACGAGGAAGAGTTCCGCGCGGTTGTCGAGCAAATTATCTCCGAAGAGGAGAAGAAGAACAATCGCGTGTTGGCGCGCAGCCTTCGAAAAACGTTGGACAATATCGGCACTGCAACGCGGTCTGCCGCCGGCCTTTCGCGCTTGGTGCCATTCCCGGATGAGGCCAATGACTTCATCCAGCGAATGGAGCCGGCGCACGGCCCTCAGGATATTCTGCTGTCTCCGGAGAACACTGAGCTCTTTCTCGGTCTGATCCGGGAGTTCCGGCAGGCAGACCGGATCAGGCGTCACGGATTGCCAGTGCGATCTAAGCTTCTTTTCTGCGGGCCGCCGGGGACCGGCAAGACCCTGTGCGCCGAAGTCTTCGCCAACGAGCTGGGACTGCCCTTCTTTCATGTCCGGCTCGACAGCCTGATTTCCTCTTATCTGGGCGAGACCGCGACGAATATCCGCAAGACGTTTGAATTTGCCCGCCGGCAGCCTTGTGTACTGTTTTTCGATGAGTTCGATGCGATTGCCCGCTCCCGTGAAGAGGCCGGCGAACACAGCGAACTCCGCCGCGTGGTCAACAGTCTGCTGATCTTCATCGAACAGATTCAGCCGGGCGGCTTTCTGATTGCGGCAACCAATCTGGACGGACATCTCGATCCGGCTGTGTGGCGGCGGTTCGATGAAATCGTCTGGTTCGATGCGCCGGACGCGGCGATGGTGCGCAAGTATCTGGTTCATGCTTTCCGCAATGTCCGGGCGTCGTTCGATCCGGTCGGTTATGCCGAGCAGCTTCAGGGGTATTCCTATGCGGACCTCGAGCGGGTCTGCGTCCAGGCAATGAAGCTGTCGGTCCTCGGCGGCAACAAGGCAGTTTCGGACAAGGACTTCCGTGAAGCGATGCGGGATGCGAGGCGACGGCTGACTCGCAAACAGAAGCTGGAAGCGCAGGCCGGGGAGTAGGTCGTGCCGCGTCATCAGCATCTGCCGCTGCTGCGGCTGCCGGAGACGATGGAACGGCGAAAAAACGGCTTTCCCGGGCCGACACCATCCCGCGATGGCGGCTATGGTGGCCGCGTTCGCAGGCAGGTCGAAGAAGCCGTCCGGACCCAGCAGGAAAGCCGGCCACTTCAGTTCGTTGATCCTTCGCTTATCCTGCGGGTGCAAATGCAGGGGATGCTGCTCGAAGCGGACTGGGAAGCGCTCGGACTAACGCTTCTGTCCAGCGACGAAGACCGCAACATTGTCCTGTTCTCATCCGAGGGCGATCTCTCCGCGTTTCTGCAACGGCTCGAAGCCTATGACGGGCCTGTTCCGGAAGGTCAGCGGGGAAGACGCTATGAAGGATTCGTCACGCGGATCGAGAATGTCGGCACACTGACGCCCCGCGACCGGCTCGGTGTCCGCCTCAGGGAAGCCGGTTTCAGCGAAGCTGATGACTTGGTAAGCGACGAGGTTTACACAGTCGATATTGAGCTCTGGGACTTTGGCGGACGGCCTGCACGGGAACGCAAGGCCCGGGAAATCGAGGACTTCATCATCGGCAGCGATGCGGAAGTCTTCGATGTCTACATAGGTCCGTCGATTACCATGATGCGAGTACGGGCTCCCGGACGGGTGCTGCGGCCGCTTCTGGCCGTGCCCGAGGTCGCATTCATTGATCTGCCGCCGGAGCCGGACCTCGAAGCGTCTGACTTTGTGCAGATGACCCTCGAGAACGCACCGGAGATTCTGCCGCCGGAAGCCGGCGCTCCGGTCATCGGCGTGCTGGACAGCGGTCTCAATGAACATCCGTTCCTAGAGGGGATCGTCGCAGAACGAAGAGCTTTCCCGGCTGAACTCGGAACCGCCGATGTCTGGGGCCACGGCACGCGGGTCGGGGGCGTTGCCCTGTTCGGCGACCTGAGAGACCGGCTGCGGAACGGAAGGCTGCAGCCAGTCGGGCGACTGGTTTCCGCGAAAGTGGTGCAGGACAACGGTGACTTTTATGAGCGCCGGACGCTCCCGCGTCAGATGCGCGAGGCAATCACTCAGCTGCACCGGGACTATAACTGCCGCATTTTCGTCATCTCGCTTGGAGACGTCCGTGCGCGTTACGAACCCGGTCGGGTCGGTCCCTGGGCGGCAACGCTCGATGAACTGGCACGCGAACTCGACGTGCTGATATTCGTGTCCGCCGGCAACCGTGCCCCGCGTGGCGGATCGTCAGTCGAGCAGGCCATCACGGAATATCCGGCATATCTGCTCGAAGCGGCGAACCGGCTCTGCGAACCGGCTGGAGCCAGTAACGTCATCACAGTGGGGGCACTGGCCAACGGGACCGGTCTCGGAGCAAGGCATGAACGGGATGCCCATATCCGGCCGATCACTCAGGCACTCGAGCCTTCTCCCTTCTCCCGCTCGGGCCCCGGCGCGGGAGGTATCCGCAAACCCGATTTCGCTGACATTGGCGGAACGCTGGTTTTTGACGCTCCCTCAGCCAGTCTGCAGTCGGCACCGCAAATTCCGGAAGCCGGCGTCATTACGCTGAACCATGAATTCACCAGGCAGCTCCTGACAAGCGGTAAGGGAACCTCCTACGCCGCGCCGATGCTCGCCAACAAAGCTGCGGAACTCCTGCGGCTGTTCCCAACAGCTTCCGCAAACCTGATACGGGCACTTCTTGCGGGGGCATCCAGCGTCCCCGATGCATGCGCCCGCCGTCTGGCAGGTATGGATGCGGCCGACCAGGCACGTGTCTGCGGCCTCGGGATGGTGGACACGCTGCGGGCCGCCTATTCCGACGATCACCGGGTGATCCTGTATGCGGAGGACCGTCTGAGCATCAACCATTTCGCGGTCTATCGCGTGCCGGTGCCGCCGGAGTTTCAGGGGAACGGCCGCAGAACCATCCGCGTCTCTCTGGCGTTCGATCCTCCTGTCCGGCGGACCCGAGCAGAGTACATCGGCACGAAGATGAACTTCCGGCTTCTGCGCGGCTGTCCCTCCGCCGAAGTGTTCTCTCACTTCCGCTCGAGAACGGCGGAGGAAGGTGATCCGCCGGACATTCCGAACAGGTTCAAGTGCGGCCTCGAGCCCGGTCCGAACAGCCGGGACGGGCAGACGCTGCAAACCGCAGCGAAGACCTTTGTCCAGGACACGGCAAGCTATGGCGATGAATATTATCTCGTAGTCCGTTGCGCCGGCGGCTGGGCCGAGCCGCAGGAAGTCGCCCAGAATTTCGCGATCGTGGTTGAGCTAGAGCACCAGTCTCCCATCCAGCTGTATGCAAGATTGAGACAGCGAGTGCGGGCATAAGAAGCCCGAAGAAGTCGGGAGCTTGCCAAGGCAAGTCACGCTTGCGAGCTTTTTGAAAGCAGACGTTCGCGCGATCAGCAGCGAAGGTCGGCTCTCCGCCCCTCCAGCAAAACGTCTCGCAAGCGCGGCACAGATCGAGGCGTTGCAGCGAATGGCAGGAAGGTCCGCACAGCTGACCTTGGCGTGCCAGAACATGCTGCACGATGCGACCGATGGCCGGTTTGGGGAAGCGGCGCCGCAGCGAGGCCGAACCTCGCGAAGGTCCGGAGAGGGCCGCAAATGCCTTTTCGCGGGGCAGTGGGATGCGGGTTGAGGAAGGTCCGCTGCCTTCGATACTCAGGCCATCGAAACATAAACATGGTTATGAAATTTGGCATCCTATCCCACTAGACTCGATGCATGGTTTCAGATCGAAGGCCTGTGACAACACCCTTGCACGAGGAGGCGCAGGTGCGGGTAAAGGTTGTCGGGCGAGGAGCCGCGGTCGATGAAGATCGATTCACTTCCGCGTGTGCGGGGAACAGAGCGCATAACGGACCGTGCTGGCAAAGCAGATCGGTTCATCCCCGCGTGTGCGGGGAACAGTCTTCGTGCAGAATATTGATCTACCGAGGTTTTCTCTTTTTCAAAGAATGTACCGTTCCACATGGACCAGTTGGTGACCTCTTGCTAGCCCGGATCCAGGGTGAAGCGAACCAGTTTCAGGCCATAAAGGCCCACCGGCACGCGGCGGTTTTTGCCGGCCGTTATGAAATCATATCCCTGATCGCTCGGCGCCTTCCAGATCAGAACTGCATCGCCCTCCTCTAGCCCACCGAGGACCTGATCCCAGATCATCTCTCGCGTGCGGCGCGAATAATCGCCGGACCGCCACGGTTTTGCCCGAGGCTGATTGTCGTTAGTTACGCGGCCATGGCCCAACCGGCCACCAGAACCGATGGCATCCTGTCGGTTAGCCGCTCTGCGCTCTGGCGCACCACCAGCGCACGTTCGGAGGTGGTAGAATCGGGCCGCTCCGACACGATACCCAGCCAGTTTCGATAAGCCCCGTTCAAACCAGAAGCGATCCGAAGACAACCTCTATGAACTGCCGAAGCGGCACATCACTCTTCTCCGTCCGCATCCGTAGCAGAGCCCCTTCCCAACTGTTCAGAAGAAACTCGGCCAACAGTTGGGCTGGCTGGCGGCTGGCGATGACGCCCTCCTCCTGCGCCTTACTTATGCATGCTTCGAACAATCCGCTCCACGTCTGGAAGTGGACTGTGAGGCTATCGCGGATGGTGTCGCTGTGGTCCGCCATCTCCAGGCTAAGATTGCCCATCAAACACCCGCGCACATAGCCAGCGTCCTGAAACGTCTGGACTCTCTCGTCGAAGTATCGCCTCAACCGCTGTAACGGCGGAATGGTGTCATCTTCGAGAATGCCGCGCAGCTCTTCGAGACCACTCCCAAAATAGAAATCGACAACCTCCTTTCCGAACGCCTCCTTGCTCTCAAAGTGATTGTAGAACGAGCCTTTAGGCACCCCGGCGGCGTCCACGATTTCCTTGATTCCGGTAGCCGCATAACCGTTCTCATGAAGCATGCCTACGCCCACACGGATAAGGTTATCTCGCGTGTTCGGATTGGGCTTTGGACCCCGTCGAGCTTGTTTGTTCTGCGCTGACATCAGGTGCTTTCCCCCGCTATATGACCGGTCATCTTGAGATCTGATTGAAAGAGGACTTTGTCAAGCATGAGGATCCATGCAGCGGAAGGCCGGAATCCTTTGTCTGCATCATAGCTACGACAGAGCCGTACCCCAGGGCGGGCTTGACAATTATAAGACGACCGGTCAATTTATATTCAGGCGCCGCCGATGAGTCGTCCTCTGGCGGACATCTCCTGATCCGCACCTCACATGCGGCCAACTACTGAAAAGGGTCCCTTCGATGTCTTCTCCTTCGCTTTTTTCGCCCCTTCGCATCGGTCGCTACGAGCTTTCCCATCGCGTCGTCATGGCTCCACTCACCCGCATGCGCGCGGGCGCGGGTATGGTGCCCAGTGAGTTTGCAGCCGAATATTATGGCCAGAGAGCATCGGCCGGCGGCCTGATCATCTCTGAGGCCACTCAGGTCGTTCCCGAGGGGCAGGGCTATCCGCAAACGCCCGGCATCCATTCCCAGGAACAGATCGCAGGCTGGAAAAAGGTGACCGATGCCGTTCATGCCAAGGGCGGGCTCATCTTCCTGCAGCTCTGGCATGTCGGCCGCTCGTCGCACTCGAGCTTCCAGCCCAATGGGAAATTGCCGGTCGGGCCCTCCGCTATCGCCATCACCGACCAGATTTCGTTGACGCCGGACTGGAAACAGGTCCCCTACGAGACCCCGCGCGCGCTGGAACTGGATGAAATCCCAGGGATCATCGAGGGCTATCGTCAAGGCGCCAAAAACGCGATGGCCGCCGGTTTCGACGGGGTCGAACTTCACTCTGCCAACGGTTACCTGATCCAGCAGTTCCTCGACGACAAGTCGAACAAGCGCACCGACATCTACGGTGGCTCCATCGAGAACCGCACCCGTCTGCTTGTCGAGGCTACCAAAGCATTGATCGAGGTTTGGGGCGAGGACCGGGTCGGCGTCCGGCTCTCCCCCTTCGGGACATATAACGATGTCGGCGACAGCGATCCGATCAGCCTCTATAGCTTTGTCCTGTCGCGCCTGAGCGAGCTCAATATCGCCTATGTCAGCTTCATCGAAGCACGGGCCGACGCCGGAATGGCCATCGACACGCCGCAAGGCGTCGATCAGCTTCGTCCCTTCTGGCACAAGCCACTCATTCTCGCGGGTGGGTTCACCGGAGAGTCTGCTGACGAGGCCATTCGTTCGGGGCGGGCCGACGCCGTAGCCTTCGGTCGTCAGTTCATCGCAAACCCCGACCTTCCGCACCGGCTCGAACTGAAGGCGCCGCTCAACAAGTATGACCGCTCGACTTTCTACGGCGGCGGCGCCTCTGGCTATGTCGATTACCCGGCACTCGATGTCGTTCAGAAGGCCCACTGACGGTTCATGACGTGACAAGACCGGGCGCGCTCCGAGCCCGGCTTTCCAACTCGCTTGCTCTATAGAATGGAATTCCGAACATGAAAGTTGTCGTTTTAGCGGCCACCGGCCAAGCTGGACGGACGATCCTCAGCGAGCTCATCAGCCGTGGGCATGAAGTCGTGGCCGTGGCGCGTAGCCCGGAAAAGTTTCCGCGCAGCATCGAATGCATTCGCGATGACCTCGGCAGCGCTGATCGCATCGCTGAGATCATCGCAGGAGCTGATGCTGTCGTCAGCGCATATGGACCTCCGAAAGACGACCAGCGCTTCTTCTCTGACGTTGCCTACACAGATATTCTGGCCACCATGGCAGAGCGGTTCATCACTGCGGTTCGCACAGCCGGCGTACCTCGTTTGCTCTTTGTAGGCGGTGCAGGATCCCTTGAATTCTCCCCTGGGGTGACCGTGCTGGATTCCGGTCACTGGCCTGAAATGCTATTTCCTATCGCGAAATCCCACATGAAGGCTTTCGCGGCACTAAGGTCCTCCGAAATCAACTGGACCTACTTCAGCCCCCCGATGAAAATCGAGCCAGGCGTCCGCACAGGAAAGTTTCGTTTGGGGGATGACGCCGCGATCTTCGATGAAGATGGTAGGAACTGGATTTCCTTCGAGGATTATGCAGTCGCTCTGGTCGATGAACTTGAAGCGCCTGCCCATGAGAGGGCGCGCTTTACGATAGGATACTGACGAAGCATCTATCATCGCGGACGTTCGGCCCAATCTAGCTTGGGGCAACCCTCAAACCGAGGGTTGCCGAATAAAAGTAACTGGTGTTTCCGCCCCACGCGTGTTCAGCTTGACGGGGTGAAGTTCCATGGCAGGAGCTCGTCGATCCGTCTGGCCGGATGACCGGCGGCGATCGCTTCGAGGATCGCCTTCAGATAAGCGAAGGGTTCCACGCCATTGACCTTCGCGGTGGCGATCAGGGAGGCGATGCGACCGTCGTGGAGGAAGGTCTGCAGTCCGCCCCAGTGGCGATGGATGTAGGTCAGCTTTTCACCCAGCCGCGACTTGGCCGAGATACGCAGGCGTTGTGCCTGCAGCCAATCACCGAACTCGGCCACGAGGGGCACGCTGCGGGTCTGGCGGGCCGACAGGCGCTGACCGGGGCCCATGCCGCGGATCTCGGCCTCGATGCGGTAGAGCTCGGCAATCCGGCGCAGTCCCTCGGCAGCGATCTCGGATCCATCCCGGTCGAAGACCTCCTTCAGCTTCCGGCGACCGTGTGCCCAGCAATGCGCGACCGTGATCGGCGCGCCGCCCTTGCGGGAGGGGCGCGTCAACCGATCGTAACCGGTGTAGCCGTCCAATTGCAGGATTCCGTCGAAGCCCTGCAGGATCTGTTCCGCGTGCGCGCCTGCGCGGCTGGGATGGTAGGTGAAGACGACACCGGGCGGATCCTCTCCGCCCCAACCGCGGTCATCACGCGCCAGAGCCCAGAGGTAGCCGGTCTTGGTCTTGCCCCGACCGGGGTCCAGCACTGGGGCGGTGGTTTCGTCCATGAACAGCTTGGTCGATCCTTTCAGGTGTTCGGTCAGCCGGTCGACCACGGGGCCGAGGTGGAACGCGGCTGTGCCCGCCCAGTCCGCCAAGGTGCTGCGGTCGATCTGGATGTCGGAGCGGGCAAGGATCTGGCTTTGCCTGTAAAATGGCAGGTGGTCCGCGAACTTGGACACCAGGACGTGCGCGATGGCGCCCTCGGTCGGCATCCCGCCTTCGATCAGCCAGGGCGCTGCGACAGCCTGAGTGACCCCGTCCGTGCAGATCCGACAGGCATACTTCGGCCGGATGTCGACCAGCACGCGGAGCTGCGCCGGGACGATGTCGAGGCGCTCTGTACGATCTTCGCCGACCCGGTGCATGCGACCGCAGCCACAAGGGCAATCGAGGCTCGCCGGTTCGATGACGCGCTCAATGCGCGGCAGATCCGCAGGCAGATGGCCGAGGTTGCGCTGACGCGTTCGGCGCGGCGTCGTGGTGGACGGCGCAGCCTGCTCCTTGCGGGTCTCGGTCTCGGCGATGGCCGTTTCCAGGTCCTCGAAGGCCAGCTGCCGGTCGTCCTCACTCAGCTTCTCGGAGCGTTTGCCATGCACGACATGGTTCAGCTCGGCCACGAGATGCTCCAGCCGCCGGTTCGCGTCCTTCAGCGCATCACGCTCCTGCAGCAGCGCCAGAACAGCGGCGCGCTGGCTCTCGGGGATCGCGGACAGGTCGATGGGCGAGGCGCTGGACATGGCCGGATGATACCGCGCTTCAGGCCGTACTGCGCGGATATTCCCCAGGCCGAGTCACTCTGCCACAGCCGGACGGCGCACTTCCAGCGATCGCACCCGGCGCCAGTCCAGGCCTGCGAACAGGGCCTCGAACTGCGCCCGGTTCAGCGTCATGGCGCCGTCGCGGATGGCAGGCCAGGTGAAGGTGCTTTCCTCCAGGCGCTTGTAAGCCATGACCAGACCGCTGCCGTCCCAGAACAGGATCTTCAACCGGTCAGCCCGCTTTGAGCGGAAGACAAATACCGTCCCCGTGAAAGGATCTTCGGCCAGCGTGGACTGGACCAGCGCTGCGAGCCCGTCATGGCCTTTCCGAAAGTCTGCCGGCTTCGTCGCCACCAGGATCCGCACGCCCTGAGACGGCATCAGCACGGCGTCATCCCGAGGGCATGAACAATCTCCGCGATGCGGACCGCAGGCGTGTCATGCGCCAACTCGATCACGACGCCGCCATGGGCAATCCGGATCGGGGGCAGAACAGGCCCTGCCTCATGCGTCCCAACATCTTCGGCAGGATCGCAGACCACGAGAGGCGAGAAGACCGGTTCGTCGGGAGCAGCGGCGGGCAGCACCAGCTTGCCGTCCTTCGCAAGCCGTCGCCATGCCGAAAGCTGATTGGGACGGATGCCGTACCGCTCGGCCACGGAGTTCACAGTCACGCCGGGCTTCAGCGTTTCCGAAACCGCACGGGCCTTGGCCCCATCCGGCCAGCGCCGATGACCCGAGGCATGGACCTCGACGCCCAGAGAATTGAGAAACGATCTGATCGCGCACATTGCGAAACGCACTCCCCATCATGAGATGCGTATCACTTCGCAATCGACGCCACACACGGCAACGTGGGCTACAGACACCGGTTACGATGAAAATGCCACGCACTCGCAGTCATAGCGACTAGATGTCGCCACCAGCGCTAGCCTGTTCGCGGCGCAGCCTCACCCGGGCGCCGAACGTGCGGATCGGGTCGGGCGGAACCCAGCTCGGACCTTTTGCAGACGTCAGGTAATGCAGGTTCGAGCTGCCGATCCCGTGAATGAAATCTGCCATGTAGTATCCAAGATAGGTGCCCTTTGCGACACCGACGCCGTTGCAGCCGCTCAGCGCGAACAGGTTTTCTCCCAGTTTCTGGAAGAGTGACTGATGGTTCAGGGTCATGTTGAGCATGCCCCCCCAGGTGAACTCGAAGGGAACACCAGACAGGCGCGGGAAGCGCGCCTTGTAGGATTTGCGGTGTTGCGCAATGGCCTGGCGCAGGCCATCGGGGTGCGCCTGCAGGCTGGGTTCGAAATGCAGCACGTTGCGCACGAAGATCCGCCCGTCCGAAGTGTATCTGACGGTGGTTCCGGCAGAATGCGCCGATGTCAGCCCCCAAGGCTCTACTCCGGCGAAATTCTCCTCGATCTGCCTGTCACTCAGCCGCTCGGTCAGACTGGCATAGGTGAAAATCGGTGCGAACCGCTGATGAACCAAGCCGAACTGTTCGGTGAATGAGTTGACGGCATGGACAAGAGTTTTCGCCTGGATGGTTCCGCCAATCGTGCGCAGAAGATGGGGCGCCCCATAGACGCATTCGACGACCGGACTTTTTTCGAACAGTGTCACCGACTTCGGTAGATTCTCGGCAAGCCCGCGGATCAAGGAGGCCGGATTTATCAGCACGTTCCCCGGCGTATACACTGCAGCGCGATAATAATCGGTGCCAAGTCGCTGCGAAAGTTCCCGCCGATCCAGGCGATCATGCTGGAAGCCGCAATCCTTCAGGGTTGATGCGAAATGGTCCAGCCCCTGAAGGTTGCGTTCTTCATGGGCACACATGTATTTCCCGGCGTCGTGCCAGCTGCAATCGATCCTGAAATCATCCTTGAACTTGCGCAGCCGATCGATGGCAAAAGTATTCAGCCCAAACAGACGCTTATCATTTTCGACGTCCGGCGGGGTGCCGTCCAGATTGTGAGGCACATCAATGACGAAGCCGGCATTGCGACCGGACGTCCCCTCGCCGACCCTCAAAGCATCGATCAGTGCGATTTTGGCGTTCGGATCGATTTCGGCCAAGCGAGTAGCAACAGCGACGCCGGTATACCCGGCACCGATGATGGCGATGTCAAAGTCATGATCCCCAGTCAGACGCTTGCCAATATGTTTATCACGGCCAGGCGACGTCTCAAGCCAACCGAGAGCACCGTCAATCTTAGGAAATTTTGTAATCTTAGTCATTTATGCCTCCAGACTTCGCGCCGAAATGGCGTATATTCCCCGTTTTCACAAACGAGAAAACTGCAGGCAGCATTCCATAATGGAATGCAGAAAATGAAATCAGACCGTACTTAAAAGCCACTTCTTGAACGTTTTGGCCGCGGGAGAGAGCGGCCTGTCGATGGCATGGGCAAGGTAGTCGCTATAGTCTGTTTCCATGACGTAGGGTCCAAGCTGGCGAAGGATGCCATTCTCGATCACCTCCTTCGCCATGAACTCCCATTGCAGCGCCACACCAGCGCCTTTGGCACAGGCCAAAGCCGCCAAACTTACCTGGTTGCAGATGAGCGACTCGACTTTCGGGCTGTAGGGAACATCGAAATGCGCGAACCAGTCTGCCCAGGTCCACCACGGCCATACTGCCGGATCCAGATCCACGAGGGGCAACTCCAGAATGTCCGACGGCGCGCGAATGTCCACGGGCGGGAACTCCGTGCTGCAAACCGGCCAAATTCTCTCTGAAAAGAGGTGCGAGAAATCGACCTTCTTCCACTCTCCCTTGCCATAGAGAATTGCGAAATCATGCGTCTCGCAGTTTCGCACTGACACGTCATTGCTGCCGGTGACATTGACCGAAATGTCGCCATGCAGCTTCTTGAACTCGACCAAGCGCGGGAAGAGCCAGTAGTGGGCGACGGCGCTCGTGCAGATGATGCTGACGGTCTTGGTGAGATGCCGCGCCTTGAGCCGCGTGATGGCCGCCGAAAGCGCCCTGAGCAGAGGCCCGGCCTCGTCGAGCAATTCCTGCCCCTCGGGTGTAATCCTGATCCCGTTTGCATGTCGTTCAAAGAGCTTGAGCTGCAGACTGTCTTCAAGGTTCTTGATCTGCTTGCTCACGGCGCTTTGCGTTACTGACAATTCCGCGGCGGCCCGGGTGATGCTGCCAGTCCGGGCAACGGCCTCGAAGACATTCAGTGCGTAACCACGTGGAATGTTATTTTCCGCCATGATGATAGACCTCCACGCATTCAGCCAGACGGTCGCGAACCCATTTCTGCGCAGCGTCTTCCTGCAGCCTCTCATGCCACGCGAGGATCTTGCGGAACCCCGGCACGACGAGCGGTGGCGGGGCGGTGAATATGCCGGGCTCGTCGATCACCAACCTGCTTGGCACGAGCGCGATGAGATCCGATCGGCGGATAAGATCAATCAGGATGGTGAAATTCGGCACGCTGACGACGACGTTGCGGCTTCTGCCAGACTGCTGCAACGCGGCGTCCGTCGGCCCGGCAAAGGCGCTGCCATCATGGGACATGATCGCATGATCAAGGGCACAGAAGACATCCAGATCGTCCAGCTGGTCGCGGCCTGGATGATCCGCGCGCGCGATGACGACGTAGTCCTCGTCGAACAGCTTTCGCGCCCGCAGCGTATCGGGCGTCATTTCGGGCGTGACCAGCGCCAGATCCAGAACCCCCTCGGCCAACTGGCGGGCAAAGTCCGGTGCGACCGGACGCACGGCCAGACGTATGCCCGGGGCCTGCGCGCGGATCCGGTCCAGAAGCGGCAGCAGGACCGCGCGCTGCGCATAATCCGTGGCGGCGATGTGCAACGTGAAAGACGCCCTGGCGGGGTCGAAGCGTTCGGCCTGCAGGACGTGTTCGACCTCTCCCAGAATCTTGCGGACCTGTGCGCCCAGGGCCTCGGCGCGCGGTGTGGGCAGCACCCCCCTTTGCGTTCGTACGAAAAGCGGGTCGTCAAAGCCATCGCGAAGCCGCGCCAGCATGCCGCTGACCGCAGGCTGCGTCACGCCAAGCTTTTCCGCCGCGCGACTGACCGAGCGCGTGTCGAGCAACGCATCCAGGACGCGCAGAAGGTTGAGGTCAAAGGTCTTGATATCGGCCATTCTTATATCTGATGTAATGATATGCGATTGGATTTATATTTTGCGCCCCTCCATATCTCCAGCAGAAACTGAACACTGGAGAGACCCATGTCCGACATCATCTGGCCCGCGGGCTTTGTTCCCGGCTTCACCGACAACTTCGTCTCGAACGAAGTGATCGTCACCGGTCTGAGCACCGCTGACGTCTGGCCCTTCCTTGCCATCGCGTCGCGCTGGCCCGACTATTACGACAATGCCTCCGACGTCGAGATCCATGACGGCAAGGGGCCGGAACTGGCTCTGGGCAACAGCTTCTTCTTCCGTACCTTCGGATTTCCGGTGCCGGCCCGCGTTGTCGAATGCGTGGCACCGGTCAAGGGCCAGCCGGCGCGGATCGCCTGGCATGGCTGGGCGGGCGAAGAAGGCGCCGCCGACCGGCTGGACGTGCATCATGCCTGGCTGATCGAGGACCTGTCGGAGGGGCGCGTGCGCATTCTGACCCAGGAAACCCAGAACGGTGCCCCCGCGCGTGAACTGGCACAGGCCCGGCCCAATCCGATGATCAACGGCCACCAGGATTGGCTGGTCGGTCTGGTCGCCGCCGCTCGCGCCGCCAAGGCGTAACCCCGATCAAGGGGCGGTGCGCGACGGCCGCCGCCCCGCTCAATGGAGAGTATCATGTCGAAAATCGCCTTTCTCGGCCTTGGCGCCATGGGCAGCCGGATGGCGCGTCATCTTCTGGATGCGGGTCATGATGTGACGGTCTGGAACCGGACGCCCGGGCGGGCAGACGACCTTGTCCGTCTCGGCGCCGCTCTTGCCCGGACACCGCGCGACGCGGCACAGGGGGCCGACGCCGTGATCAGCATGGTGCGGGACGATGCGGCCTCCCACGAGGTCTGGGAAGACCTGGACACCGGGGCACTGGCCGCAGTCTCGCCCGGCGCGCTGGCCATCGAAAGCTCGACCATCACGCCGGAAAGGGCCAAAGCCTGGTCGCAAGCCGTTCTTGCCGCCGGCGGACGTCCGGCCGAGGCGCCGGTCTCCGGATCACGTCCGCAGGCCGATGCCGGTGCCCTGCTCTATTTTCTCGGGGGATCGGCTCAGGATACGGCAGCGGCGGCCGAACTCCTTGCGCCGCTTGGATCTTCCTTCCACTACGTCGGTCCGATCGGAGCGGCGGCCATCGTCAAGCTGGTCACCAACACCATGCTGGCGACGCAGGTCGCGGCCTGGGCGGAGCTTCTGCCGATGATGCAGGCACAGGGCACGGATCTGGATCTCGCCTTCGCGGCGCTTTCGAAGATCTCGGCCTGGGCACCCGCAGCAGGCTATCTGACGCAGATGATGCGCACCGGGCAACATGCGCCGCAATTCCCGGTCGAACTGATCCGCAAGGATATGGCTTATACCGCATCCCTGATGCCGGAAGGGGATTTGCCGCTGACATCCTTGCTGCGCGACCGTTTCGCAGCAGGCATCGAGGCCGGACTTGGCGAAGAGAACATGACCGCCATCGTCAAGCTGCACACCGGCAAGCCGGCCTAAAGCGCGTCGAGCAGAGTGGCAATCTTGCTGCGCAAACGGTCAGTTCGCGCAGCAAGAACGCGGTTCTTCCTCTGGATCAGCCAAAGATCATGCCGGACGGGCTGCGCGAGTTCCGCGATGGACAGCAGCGACTTGTCACGGAAGGTATCCACGCCGCTGCGGGGCAGGATGGTATATCCAATCCCCCGCACGACGGGTTCCGGGATCTGCCCGATCTGGTTCACGAAGCTGCGCCGGACAAGGGCGTCTGCCCCGCGATATTCGGACGGGAAATTGCAGCCGAGAAGTTCGTCGGCATGGGCAAAGCCGTCGGGATGGGCGATGAACCCAAGCGCATCGAGATCGGCCAGGCTGCGTGGAGCGGGATGATCTTTCGGCAGCAGCAGGCAAAGCGCGTCCTGGCCCGCGCGCGCGCCTTCCAGCCGCGGGTGGACCGGCGGATGACTGGTCACTCCAAGATCCAGCGAGCCATCGAGGACGCCCTCGACAATCCGCGCCTCTGGGGCGGCGTTCAGCATCAGGTCAAGGCCTGGCGAGGCCTCCATGAGCGTGAGGAAGCAGGGATAAAGCAGCAGGGCGATCGATCCCGAACAGCCGACACTGACCTCCCCCTTGGCCGGGTCGTCGAACCTGAGGCTCTGGCGCAAGGCGCGCTCTTCATCGCGGCGGCGCTGACCTATCGCGCGCACCGTCTCGCCGGCCGGCGTGAGGGTAAAGCTCTTGCCGTCACGCGACATGAGAGACTGGCCGACCTGCTCTTCCAGCTTTTTGACATGCTGGCTGACGCCGGGCTGGGTCATGTTCAGTGCCGCCGCTGCACGGGTGAAATGGCCGACATCGCAGAGGGTTACAAAAGTTTCCAGCCAAGTTGAGTGCAGCATTCACCTGAATCGTTTTGTTATGATTTTGAGTAAAAACAATAATTTGAAAGATGTCAGCTGTCACCCCAGATATCGGTCAAAGATTTTGAGGATACGCATGACCAAAACCACGCCCCGCACCTTCTCCCATATCGGCCTGTCCGTGCCAGACCTTGACCGCGCCGTCGAGTTCTACCGCGATGTCATGGGCTTCTACGTCATCATGGAACCGACCGAGATCGCCCAGGACGACAGCGACATCGGCATCATGTGCGACGATGTCTTCGGGCCCGGCTGGGGCAAGTTCCGCATCGCCCATCTGTCCACCGCCGACCGCATCGGCTTCGAGCTGTTCGAGTTCTCCGAGGCCTACAAGCCCGAGAACAACCTGCCCTATCGCCAGACGGGCCTCTTCCACTTCGCCATCCAGGACCCCGATCTGGAAGGGCTGCTGGCCCGGATCGTCGCGGCGGGTGGCAAGCAACGTATGCCGGTGCGCGAGTATTTCCCCGGCCAGAAGCCCTACCGCATGGTCTATGTCGAAGACCCCTTCGGCATCGTCTTCGAGCTCTACTCCCACAGCTACGAGCTGACCTATTCCGCCGGCGCCTATAACTGAAAGGCCTCCCCATGACCGATCTTTTCGCCCCGATCCAGCTGGGCAAGCTGGTCCTGAAGAACCGTGCCGCCATGGCGCCGATGACCCGCGCGCGCAGCCCCGAAAACGTCCCCACCCCCGAGAACGCGCGTTACTACGCACAGCGCGCCGGTGCCGGGCTGATCGTGACCGAGGGCACGGTGATCTCGGCCGAGGGCTCGGGCTTTGTTGATTGCCCCGGCCTTTGGTCGGGCCAGCAGGTCGCGGCCTGGGCCCCGGTGACGCAGGCCGTCCATGACCAGGGCGCGGCGGTCTTCACCCAGATCTGGCATGTCGGCCGGGTCAGCCACACCTCGCTTCAGCCCGGCGGCAAGGCCCCGGTCAGCGCCACCGGGCAGCAGGCGGAAACCTCCTCTGCCTTCGGCTATACGCCAGATGGCAGCGCCGGTTTCGTGCCTGCCTCCAAACCCGAGGCGCTGGACCAGGCGGGGATCGCCCGGGTTGTCGAAGACTTTGCCAATGCCGCCGAAAACGCCGTGAAGGCCGGGTTCGACGGGGTCGAGATCCATGGCGCCAACGGCTATCTGGTCGAGCAGTTCCTGAACGGTGCCGTCAACGACCGCACCGACGCCTATGGCAGCCAGTCGGTGGAAAACCGCATCCGCTTCGCGCTGGAGGTGGTCGATGCCTGCATCGCCCGCATCGGTGCCGACAAGGTGGCCATCCGCCTGTCGCCCTTCGGCCGTCTGCATGATCTGGGCGATTTCGAGGGCGAGGAAGAGACCTTCCTGACGCTTGCGGCGGAACTCGACAAGCGCGGCCTGGCCTTCATCCACATCATGGACCAGGCCAGCCGCGGTGCGCCGGCCATGCCCGAAGGCTTCCTGGCGAAATTCCGCGCCGCCTTCTCCGGTGTGCTGATCCTCGCGGGCGGCATGGATCTCGAACGCGCGAACGCGATGATCGGCGACGGCCTGATCGACATCGCCGCCTTCGGGGCGCCCTTCACCTCGAACCCCGACCTGGTCGAACGGCTGCGCCACGGCTGGCCGCTGACCCCGGTCGATCATGATGCCTATTACGGCGGCACCGCAAAGGGCTATACCGACTGGCCGACCTATTCCGCGAAAGGAGACGCGCAATGAAACCGATCCTCATCGTGATGACCTCGCATGGCGACAAGGCCGGTCATGGCCCGACCGGGTTCTACCTCTCCGAGGTCACCCACCCGCTGAAGGAATTCCTCGCGGCCGATCTGCCCGTGGCCTTCGCCTCGATCAAGGGCGGCGAGCCGCCGGTGGACGGGCTCGACCTCGACGACGCGGTGAACGCGCAGTTCTGGGCCGATCCGCTGTTCCGGGCCGCGATCCGTTCGACCCAGAAACTGGCCGATGTGACCCCGGCCGATTACAGCGCGATCTTCTTCGCCGGTGGCCACGGCGCGGTCTGGGATTTCCCGACTTCGACGGCGGTCAATGACGTCACCCGCGCGATCTGGGAACAGGGCGGTGCGGTCGGCGCGGTCTGCCACGGCCCGGCGGCGCTGACCAATGTCACCCTCTCGGACGGCACGCCGCTGGTCGCGGGCCGCAAGGTGGCGGCCTTCACTGATGCCGAGGAACGCGCGGTCGAGCTTCAGGACGTGGTGCCGTTCCTGCTGTCCACGAAACTGGCAAGCCTCGGCGCGGATATGCAGCCCGGCGCCGACTGGACCGATACCACCGCCGTCGACGGGCGGCTGGTGACCGGCCAGAACCCGCAATCGGCCAGCAGCACCGGCCGGGCGCTGATCACGGTCCTGAAAGGATGAGCCCCCCGATGACCGCCGACGCCCTGCCTGACCGCCACATGGCCTGGACCTGGCAGCATGGGAATGACCCATGCGCGCTGGTGCTGGCCGAGCTGCCCGTGACCCTGCCCGGCCCGGGCGAGGTCCTGGTGCGCAACGCGGTCATCGGCCTCAACCCGGTCGACTGGAAGGTGCTGGGCAGCGCCTCCTGGCAGCCCGGAAAGGTGCCGGGCTGCGACGGGGCCGGCACGGTGATCGCCGTGGGTGCGAATGTGCCGGACAGCTGGATCGGACAGCGCGTGGCCTATCACACCTGGCTGGGCGGTCCGGGCAGCTTTGCCCGGATCACCCCGGTCGCGGCGCGTGCGCTGCTGCCGCTGCCAGATGCCCTGACGTTTGAGCAGGCCGCGGCCCTGCCTTGTCCCGCGCTGACGGCCTGGCTTGCGCTGTCGAAGCTGCCGGCCAGCCCCGAAGACCTGCTGGTGGCGGGGGCCGGGGGGGCCGTAGGGTTCTATCTGACCCAGCTGGCACTGAAGGCAGGCTGGGAAGTCACGGCGCAATGCCACCCGCGCCACCACGAAAGACTGGCCGGCGTCGGGGCGCAGGTCTTGCCCTGGGACCGACAGGTGCCCGAGGCCAGCCAGTCAGCCGCCGTGGATCTGCGAGGGCCTGAGGAAGCGAAGGATCTGGCGGCGCGGCTGCGGGCCAATGGCCATCTGATCTGCGTGCAGGGCCGGGTCCCCGGCTGGCCGTCAGACCCGTTCGGCAGATGCATCTCGCTGCACGAGGTGGCATTGGGCGCGCTGCATGTCCATGGCGAAGACCGGGACTGGCAGAAGCTGCGGACGGCAAGCCGCGAGATCTTCGAGGCACTTCTGTCCTCAGACCTTGTTGCCGAGGCCCGTCGCAGCGCAGATTTTGACCGCCTTCCGCACAGCCTGAAATCTCTGAAATATCGTGATTTTTCCGGGAAATCACTTGTAACCCTGTGACGGAAAACCGGGCGTCAGCGACGCCCCCGTCATCACGGCCACATCCGGGCCGCCTGCAGCACCGCTGCCGGGCTCTCGGCCTCAGCCACCCAGCGGGTCGGACGAACAACCAGGTCACGCATCCCATCTGCATCTTCGGGACCACCGCGTCGGGGATGCGAGGACCGCCAAGCGCGCCTCGCATGGATTTCATCCATACGGGCCATGTCAGCATCTGGATTGTCGCCCGAAATGTGATCGGCGATCACCATGAGATCAGCGTAACCGGTGTTTCCGCCCCACGCGTGTTCAGCTTGACGGGGTGAAGTTCCATGGCAGGAGCTCGTCGATCCGTCTGGCCAGGTGAAGGTGCTTTCCTCCAGGCGCTTGTAAGCCATGACCAGACCGCTGCCGTCCCAGAACAGGATCTTCAACCGGTCAGCCCGCTTTGAGCGGAAGACAAATACCGTCCCCGTGAAAGGATCTTCGGCCAGCGTGGACTGGACCAGCGCTGCGAGCCCGTCATGGCCTTTCCGAAAGTCTACCGGCTTCGTCGCCACCAGGATCCGCACGCCCTGAGACGGCATCAGCACGGCGTCATCCCGAGGGCATGAACAATCTCCGCGATGCGGACCGCAGGCGTGTCATGCGCCAACTCGATCACGACGCCGCCATGGGCAATCTGGATCGGGGACAGAACAGGCCCTGCCTCATGCGTCCCAACATCTTCGGCAGGATCGCAGACCACGAGAGGCGAGAAGACCGGTTCGTCGGGAGCAGCGGCGGGCAGCACCAGCTTGCCGTCCTTCGCAAGCCGTCGCCATGCCGAAAGCTGATTGGGACGGATGCCGTACCGCTCGGCCACGGAGTTCACAGTCACGCCGGGCTTCAGCGTTTCCGAAACCGCACGGGCCTTGGCCCCATCCGGCCAGCGCCGATGACCCGAGGCATGGACCTCGACGCCCAGAGAATTGAGAAACGATCTGATCGCGCACATTGCGAAACGCACTCCCCATCATGAGATGCGTATCACTTCGCAATCGACGCCACACACGGCAACGTGGGCTACAGACACCGGTTACAGATCAGCAACCGCCGTAGCCGTCCATTCAAGTTCAGGCCCGACGCTTCCCGTCGATGAGGGCGCGCGCTCCCCCCCTCCGAAGCGGAGCACCGGAATTTCGAGGTTTTGATGTGGAAAGCGGGTGTGTTCACCGTGTCCGAACTAGCGGAGCGTTGGGAGGGGATTACCGTCGATCCGGGCGCCGTCACGGTGCCGTTCCTGTCCGTGCTTAGCGCACAGGAGGGCGCAGTCTGGAAGGGCCAGCCGAAAGGCTGGCACGAGGCCATCCCTTTGGCCGGAAAGCGGCTGGTGGTCCTTGAGGCCGACACCGGCGCGGATGCGCCTTGTCAGGGCAACAACCCGCTGCGGCTAGTGAAGGAGGTCGATGCCTGGTTGCAGGAGGTATTTTCGCCCTCATGAGGGGGCGACAGGGCGTTGTTGCAGAACTCAGCCGGTGAAGGATTCACATCGGGAATCCATGCGGTTAGACGCGCTGCATGAGCAAGCCCAAGCCCGCCCGCTACCACACGACAAACTGGTCTACCTACAACGATGCGCTCAGGAAGCGCGGGTCACTGCTGATCTGGCTGAACAAGGAGATGGCCTGGCACGCGCCGCATGAGGGACGCCCAGGGCGCCCGCCAGTTTTCTTGGATGCCGCGATCCAGTTCTGCCTGTCGATCAAGGTGCTGTTCAAACTGCCGCTCAGACAGACAGCCGGGATGGTCGCGAGCCTCCTGCGGCTCGCAGGACTGGACTGGCCCATTCCCGACTACTCGACGCTGTGCCGTAGGCAGAAGACCCTCAAGGTGCAGATCCCCTATCGTCGTGCCGACGGGCCGCTGAATCTGCTGGTGGACAGCACCGGCATCAAGTTTCTTGGCGACGGCGAATGGCAGGCCCGCAAGCATGGTGTTCAGGGTCGTCGCCAATGGCGCAAGGTGCATCTGGCAATGGACACTACCACTTCGGATATCCGGGCCGTTGAGTTCACCCCCAGCCGGGAAGGCGACAGCCCCATCCTGCCAGACCTGTTGGGCCAGACCCCCGAGGACGAGGACATCGGCACCGTGACTGCGGATGGCGCCTACGATACCCGCCGATGTCACAGCGCCATCATCGCACGCGGCGGCTCGGCAATCATACCGATCCGAAGGAACGGTCGGGCTTGGAAAGAGGACTGCCCGGCTGCCAAGGCGCGCAACGAAACCCTGCGCGCCACACGTCACTACGGCCGGGCGTTCTGGAAACGGTGGACCGGATACCACGCTCGCAGCCGCGTGGAGGCCAAGATGCGCTGCATCAAGTCCTTCGGCGAGCGCATCGCTGCAAGGGACCCCGATCGCCAAACCGCCGAAATCCACATCCGCGTCGCTCTTATCAATCGCTTCAACGCGCTCGGCACCGCCGAGGTTGTTCGCGTGGCCTGAGCCTGAACGGGAAAGGGGCACTCACGTCTCAGGCCGCCTTTCTGCAACAACGCCTCATGGATGCCAGCGGGCACGACGTGCTGGCCTACAGTCATGCCCTCGGCAACGCCGCACCAAGTTGCACTCCACAAGCCCGACTGAACGTCTGAACAAGGCGGTGAAGCGCCGCGCCGACATTGCCGGCATCTTCCCGGACGAACCGTCGATCATCCGCCTGATCGGCGCCGTCCTGTTCGAGCAGAACGGCGCATGGCAGACGGCAAGTCGCTACATGATGGTCGAGGCCTTCGCCCAGATCGACAAGGAGGAGATCGACCCCATTCTCAGGATCACAACGAAAGTCGCCTGATCATGCCCTCAGGCCATCCGGGAAATTACAACAGCTTGACGGACGCGACCGCGGGATTTGTAATGGTAGGTCGAGGTGTCGTACCGCAGAGCCTGGCAGGCCCGGCGGATCGACACGCCCCAATCGAGCAACATCCCGTCGACCAGAACGTCGAAAGTTTGCGACAGATCCGACCCGCTCGGTTGTTGCAAGGGCATATGCCGGGGCATCTTTTGCTCCGGTTGTCTGGCCGTGCGACGCTGCCAGGCGGCGGAAGTGCCATGTGTCGTCGGGCCCGATCCCTGTGGCGGCGCGTTCGTGGCAGAGGCTTTCGTGTGCTGGTCGCGCGTCAGCCGCGCGACAGGGCGTCGGTCGGCAGCGAGGAGCGGGCCAAATCCGCTTCGATCGATCGCAGTCCGGGGGCGCAGTCCCGGGGCGAAGCCGTGATCGAGGATCCGTCTCCGGATCGCCTCGGTCACGGCTTCGCTCGTCGGGCGCAGTGCCCCCCGGGGACTTGGCCGCAATGCGACTTCCGCGGCACCTGGTGCAGGGGGATCCCCTACATCCCCAGTTCCTCATTCACGAGAATCACGGTGATCTTGCCCTGTTCGACCGGCTGGTTGCCGTCGATGATCGTGGTGTAGCGCAGCACGCCCCAGCCCAGCCCGTCGTCGTGGTTGTGCTTGAGCTTGTGGCGCCACATGTTCACCGGTCCGGCGTAATCCCGGATCCGCGCAAGGGCTGCATCCACCGTCGGGACGATCTTGTTGCAGCCACAGATCAGGATGACCTTCTTCGGGCCGAAGCACATGGCGGCGACCCGGTTGCCGGACCCGTCGCAATTGACGATCGTGCCCTCCATGGTGATCGCGTTGGTGCCGGCAAGATACACGTCGGACAGCAGTGTCTGCCGCTGCATGGCGCGGCGCTCCTCGCGCGGGGGGTTGTAGCCCTTGGCGTCGGTACGCACGGGGTTGATGAATTCGTTTTCGCCGCGCTCGATCAGGGCCTCGAACACGCCGAGCTGGTTGAGGGTCACGGAATCCCCCCGTCCGAGCGTCGCGCCCGACGGTACGAGGCTGAGCAGCAGGTCCAGCGCCTCTTCGCGGGTCTCGACGAAATACCCGTTCATGTATTTCTTCTTCAGATTCTCGATCACGGTCTCGGCGCGGACGCGATTGAACTGCCTGACCTCTTTCCCGAGGTCCGTATCTCCCATTGCCATGGTGTCTCCTCCTGTGCGATGAAATGATGCTCAATATTGTGCACAAAAAAGGATGTCTTTCAAATCAATTCTCCCGTGACGCGACATGGGATCGCGACATGGGAAAAGGCCGCCGCAGGTGCGCGACGGCCTTTCCGTGCCCTTGGGGGGCGGGCTCAGGCGTTTTCGAGCGCCTTTTCACGGGTCTTTTCGGCGGCGGCCGCCCAACCGGCCGGCGCGTCGACCTTCCGGGTGACGGGGAATCCGATGTAACCGTTCGACGACCCGATCATCACGTGGTCACGCGCCGGATCGCCGGCGACCACCAGCAGGAAGTCCTCGGGTTTCGAGACCATCTGGATATCCCGCTCGACGTCCATCGAGGTGCCGAGCTGCTCGGGCCAGTTGCCGTCATGGATGCCCTTGTAGAACCGGTTCAGGATCATCCCCGACAGCCGCGACACGCGGAGCTTCGCGTTCTCGTACAGGTGCTGCCGCACGCGCTCCTTGGTCCAGCCCTGATCGGTCAGCGCCTTCATGATGAGCGGCGTGATGATGACGGTCGGCCGGGTGACCATGCCGCGGAAGAAGAACTGGATGAACATGTTGTTGTCGGCCATGCGGGCCTCGATGTTCTTCAGGATCTGCTCGGCGTTGGGGTCGCCCACCTCGATCGCCTGGGTCATCTCGGTGCAGGCGGTGATGGTGACCGCGTTCTCACCGAATTTCAGGCCCTCGTCCTGCCCCAGCGTGGGCCAGCCGGCGGCGGCACAGGCGTCCTCGTTCTCGGCCACGACGATGCGGAAGTTGCCGCCATAGCACCCCTTGTCGGCCTTGCCGGGAAGGAAGCCGCCGATGTTGCGCAGGTACATCCGCCAGAACCGGCCGATGGATGTGTTCGCCTGATAGCCCGGCCGCAGCAGCCCCTGGCCGTGGTTGAACTCCAGATCCTTGATCATAGAGCCGTTGACCATGATCAGCGTCTCCGTCCCGGGCGTCTGGCCAAGGTGCTCGACGCCGAACCGGGGATCGACCATCGCCTCGACGACAGCCAGCAGCAGCGGCATGTATTCGGGCCGGCAGCCCGACATCACGCCGTTGACGGCCACGCTCCAGACCGTGGCCTCGCGGTTGTCGGGCAGCACATGGCCGAGGACCTCGGCGGGGTCGCGGTCGGTGAAGGCCATGAAGGCCTCGACCTCCTCAAGGGTCGGCGGAACGATCGGCAGGCCCTCGGACCATTCGTTCTTGAGGAAGTGCTGCTGCACCTGGGCGTGCGAGCCGCGGAAGATGATCTCGGCGGGGGCGTATTCCGGGTCCAGATGCTCTTCCGCCGGCTGGACCGTCAGGCCACGGATCACCTGCTCCAGCATCGGCCCGGCGGCATTCCGGTCAAGCTCCTCGTCGGTGACGAAATTCACATGGCCGGGGTGGACGGTGTAGGGCAGGTTGGGCATCTGCAGGCCCTTGGCGGTCATCTTGCCCTGCATCTCGAAGCCCGAACAGATCATCGACACGGTGGGAATCCCCATCTTCTCGATATGGATCGCCGCGCGGGTGACGCCCGCGGTGCAGGAGCCGCAGCAGCCGACCCCGACCAGCGCCGCATCCACGCCGTACTTGGCAAACTTCTCGGGCAGCTCGGCAAGCACCTTGCGCTCGTTATGGCCGTGGATCTCGCCGAATTCGCGCCAGTCGACGAAGGTGACGCCGGGGTAGAGCTTCTTCAGCTCGCGCTCCCAGACCTCGAACATCTTGTCGCCCTTGAAGATCCAGTCCCAGAGCTGGGCAATGACCTTGCCCTCCAGCGTGTCCAGTCGCCTTGCCAGCCGCGCACCGTCCTTGAACTGGCGGCTGCGCGGCCAGACGACCTCGAAGGAATTCCCACTCATGTCTCTCTCCCTAAGATTGAAAGGCCCGCGGCGCACCGGCCCGCGCCGGGTCCGGTGTGACGGTGAGGGGCGACGTGCCTGATGCGTCGGGGCCTGTCCTGGAAAGGCACCATTGCCTTCGCCTGCGACAAGCCGAAGATCGGCCATCCGACCCGTCCGCGGCAAGTGCGACGCTGTGGAGTGACTTGCGATTATGTGATGGTTGGTGAAACGCTCAAAACGACATCAACTCAAGGTCTACCTGGTATAAGAGTGTAACGGCAGCATTCTCTGAGGTTTGTTGGGCGTTTGGCTTTTGGATTTTGTCGATAATCGTTGCTATCGTGTGATGAAGTCTTCCCTGATCGCGCGACTGGGGCGCAACCTTCGTGTCAGAGGGCGCTCAGGTCGCCTTCGCCGGGGCCGGGCGGCTGCATGCTGTGGCCGGTCCGACATTGCAGCAAGGAGAGGGAGGAGATCATGGGATATTCCGAACAAAGTATCGCCGGGTTGAAGGCCAATGACCGGTTCGACGCACAACGCCTGGCCGAACGCGGCCTTGCCGAGGATCTGGCGCGCGAGGACGTCATCGTTCATCGCGGCAAGCCGGTCGGTTCGGTGACAGGTTGGGCCGGCCCGGTGTTCTGGCAGGTCTGGATCGAGGCGACCGATCCCCCGGGCACGGTCCGTACGCGTCTCGACAGGGGCGTCGCCGGGACGCTGGAACTGGCAGCCGATCTGAATGTGGAAGCGAAGCTGGACGCGGCGGTTCCGCAGGTGATCGAAGCCGCGCAGGCTTTGCGCAAGCAGCGGCTCGCGGATGTCAGGGGCCGGCAGGCGGAGCTTGAACAGGCGCGCTGAGGCGCGGAGCGGCTACCACAAGGGCCCGGCGCGGGATGTCCGCGGCGGGCCGATTGCGTCTTCGGGAGGGAGGGACCGATGGAGGATTTCGATGTCATCGTGGTTGGGCAGGGCTACGCGGGATTGTGTGCCGCGCGAACGGCCTGCGAACGTGGGCTGAGCGTCGCAACCTACGAGCGGGAGATGGCGGGAGGGGCGGTGATGACCGTTCTGAAGCTTGCCCCGTCACCCGAGGCGTTCACCCGGTCGGGGCCGGATCTCGGGGCGATCATCGCCATGGAGAACATGGACCGCGGGGCAGAGCCGGTCTTTTCCGCGGTGACCGGTCTGCTGCCGGGGCCGGAGGGCGGCTGGCATGTGCTGTCTTCCGGCGGCATCGTCGCCGCTCGCAATGTCATCCTGGCGACCGGAGGACGGCGGCGCATGTTGACGGCGCCGGGCGTGGCCGCCCATGTCGGGCGCGGCATCTGGCACTGCGCCGATTGCGATGCGCCCAGGGTGGCCGGGCGCGACTGCGTGGTGGTCGGGGGCGGCGACGCGGCCTTTCAGGAGGCCGCGGTCCTGGCCCGGCACGCCCGCCACGTCACGGTTCTGGTCCGTGGCGCCGCGCCCCGCGCACGCGCGGATCTGATCGCAGCGGCTACTGCCTTCGCCAATGTCCGGGTCCTGACCCGACATGAATTGCGGAGCGTCTCCGGGGACGGGTCGAATATCACGACGGTCCGGGTCGGGGGCGAGACGGAAGAAACCGAGATTCCCGTCGCCGGGGTCTTCGTGTTCATCGGCGCCGACCCCGAGACCAGCCTGTTGCCGCAGGCCATACCGCGCGACGCGCGCGGCGCGCTGGTCACGGCCGCCGACGGCGCGCTGCCGATGCCGGGGCTCTGGGCGGTCGGCAGCGTTCGCAGCGGTTTTCGAGGCGGCTTGCGCGAGGCGGGCGAGGATGCCAGCCGCGTTGTCGCCGGGATGCCAGTATGATCATGGGCCTGCCCGATCCTGCGTCCGGCGATGCGGCGGATGGCTTGCTGTCGTGCCTGCGTTACCTGCTCATGGTGCGGGCCGTTGCCCTTCACGGCAGCGCAACCGGAGCGGCACATCAACTCTTCACGTCGCCGTCCTCGGTGACACGCGGGGTGGCGCGGGTCGAAGACCTGCTCGGGTTTCGGCTTTTCGAGCGCAGCGGCGCCGGCTTTGTCCCCACGCCGGCGGCCCGCAACCTGGTGCTGCGCGTCGAACGGATCGAGGCCGAGATGCAGATGGCCCAGAGCGATTTCGACCGTCTGCGCAGCCGCGAGGGCGCAGCGTCGGCCGGGGCCCTGCGGCACCTCATGGCCAGCGGGCGAAAGCTTCTGCTGCTGATTGCGCTCGCCGACCGGCGCTCCGCTTCCGGCGCGGCCGCCGTCCGGGGCATGAGCCAGTCGGGGATCAGCATGGCGTTGTCGCGCATCGAGGACATGCTGGGATGGAAGCTTTTTCACCGCGGGCTGCAGGGCATGACGCCGACCGATGCCGGGGCGCGGCTGATCCTGCGGGCCCGCCGGATGCGGGCAGAGCTGCGGCACGCGATCTCCGAAATCGCCTCGCTTTCGGGTCGGCCCTCCGGGACGGTGGTGGTCGGGGCCTTGCCGCTGGCGCGGACCGACATCTTGCCGCGGGGGATCACCCGTTGCCTCAGTGCCTACCCCGACATTCGGATCGAGGCGATCGAGGCGCCCGCCGAGGCGCTCGTGTCGCGTCTGCGCGCAGGAGACATAGACGTCGTGCTGGCGGTGGCCGGACCGGGCTTCGATCCTCGCGGCCTGATTGTCGAGCCCCTGCTGACCGATGACCTGATCGTGGTTGCGGCGGCCGGCCATCCGCTGGCGCGGGAAAAAGGGCTCGACTTTGGGCGGCTGGCCGGGGCGCGCTGGATCTTGCCCGCAGGCCATTCCGCCAGCCGCCGTCTTCTGGAGCGTCAGTTCCTTGAGCAGGGTCTGCGCGCGCCGGACGCCGTCGTGCAGACTGCCGACCTGTCGCTCATGCGGGCGCTGCTTGGCGGAAACGAGATGCTCGCCTGCACCTCCCGCCGCCTCGTGGCCGCGGAGCTGGCGACGGGACAGCTGGCCCGCCTTGATCTGAAGATGACGAATGTCGGGCGCGACATCGTGCTGCTGCACCGCGAGGATGCGCTCCTAGCCCCTGCGGGCCGCGAGCTGGTTCGCGCAATTTCAGAGGCGAACCCTGACCGTCCGCGGCGTCCAGAGGCCGGGGCCGAGAGGGCGCCACCTGCGGCGGGTCATGCCGGGTGAGGCGGGCTGTTGTGAATCCGGGCGCTGCACTTGTGATGAGGGCTGGCCGGACGGCGCGTGCAGCGGGACAATACCTCTCGGTGTGGACCCCGGCGGGCAGGAGGTCGCGGATCGGCCCGCCGCTCGGCAAGATGGGAGAGAAGGATGAGCATGGAGACGGCAACGATCAGTCGCCTCAAGGCGGAAGAGCGTTTCGAGCAGAGGCTCGGAGCGGCGAAGGGTCTCGTGGCGGATCTGCAGCGCGACGGCGAACTGGTGCATGTGGGCAAGCCCGCCGGGTCCGTCTCGGGCTGGGTCGGCGCGATTCCGTTTCAGGTCTGGACGGATTACGGTGCGGGGGCGGGCGAGGTCTCGGCCCGGATCGACCGCGGGCCGGTGCTGATCTGGCACCTCGATGAGGCGCTGGCGGGGCCGGCGCTGCTGGAGGCGGCGACTGAGGCGGCCCTGGCCGAAGCGCGCACCGCCCGCAGCAGTCGCCTCGAGGCGGCGGAAGCGGATCTTCGGGCACTGGCGGCCGGCTGACCGCGGCGGCACCGGTTCCGAATGGAATATGACGGGGGCCGGGCGGGATGCCCGGCCCCCGTTTGTAGCTGGACGGTTCTCAGCCCGTCATCGTCTCAAGCTCGGCCGCCGAATCTTCGCCGCCCAGCCCGTCGAGATACCTTTCGGCATCGAGCGCGGCCTGACAGCCGGTCGCGGCGCTGGTGATGGCCTGGCGATAGATCTGGTCCTGCACGTCTCCAGCAGCGAAGACGCCGGGGATGCTCGTCTCCGTCGACATGCCGTGCCGCCCGCCGCGGGTGACGATGTAGCCCCCGTCCATCTCGAGCTGTCCGGTGAAAAGATCGGTATTGGGATGATGCCCGATCGCGACGAACAGCCCGGCCACCGGCAGATCGTCGGTGGTGCCGTCGGTCGTGCTGCGCAGGCGGACATGGGTCACGCCCATCGCATCGCCCAGCACCTCGTCCACCGCACTGTTCCAGCGCAAGGTGATCTTGCCCGCCGCGGCCTTCTCGAACAGCTTGTCCTGCATGATCTTTTCACAGCGCAGGCTGTCGCGGCGGTGCACGAGGGTCACGTGACTGGCAATGTTGGCGAGATAGAGCGCTTCCTCGACGGCGGTGTTGCCGCCACCCACGACCGCGACATCCTTGCCCTTGTAGAAGAAGCCATCGCAGGTCGCGCAGGCCGAGACGCCGCGCCCCATCATCGCCTGTTCCGACGCGAGGCCAAGGTATTTGGCAGAGGCGCCCGTCGCGATGATCAGCGCATCGCAGGTGTAGGTGGCGTTGTCTCCGACCAGGCGGATCGGGCGCTCCTTCAGATGCGCCTCGTTGATGTGGTCGTAGATGAAGGCGGTGTCGAAGCGTTCGGCGTGACGTTGAAAACGGGCCATCAGGTCGGGGCCCTGAACGCCCTCGGCATCCGCGGGCCAGTTGTCGACATCGGTGGTCGACATCAGCTGGCCGCCGTGGGCGATTCCGGTGATGAGCGTGGGCTTCAGGTTGGCCCGGGCGGCATAAATTGCGGCGGTATTCCCGGCCGGGCCCGATCCGAGGATGATAAGTTTGCAGTGTTGCGTGGTCATCTGTGTCACCTTTCCTTGGGTCAGACGGCTCCGGGCGCGAGGGCAATGCCTTGCCCCGCCCCGATGCGCATCGCGGCCAGCGCGCGCCTTCCGCCTGTCAGTTTCAGTTGAAATGCGGCCACTCCGGTGGTTTGCGCTCTGGATATGCCAAGGGGCTGACTAAGCGCGGTCCCACCGTCATTGCGGATGAAGACGTCAGTCATGGGCTGGGAATTCCGGCTGGTTTGCGAGCGCGGCGGCAAGGTCCCCGAGCTGGCGCATCAGCCCCTCGGCATTCTCGAGGCAGCGCAGGTCGAGCCAGACGGCATCCTTGGCGATCCGCCCGATGACCGGCACGGGCAGGCTGCGCAGCGCCCGCGCGATCACTTCGGCGGTCCGGCCCGGGGCGGGAATGCGCAGGGCGAGACTCGGCAGCGTTTCCAGGGGCAGTGCGCCGGATCCGATCTGCGCCTCGGTGATCGCAAGATCGGGGGCATGGCGCGGGGGCAGGGCGGCTGCCAGCACGGGCAGGATCTTCTGGCCGAGGCTTTCCATCTCTGCCGTCGGGCGCGCGAAGTGGCGTAGCGTGGGCAGCTTGTGCTGAAGCTCCTCGGGGCGCCGATAGAGCGCAAGCGTCGCCTCCAATGCGGCCAGCCGCACCTTGTCGAGGCGCAGTGCGCGTTTCAACGGATGGCGAGAACAAGCCTCGACAAGGTCGCGCCGCCCGGCGATGAACCCGGCCTGCGGCCCGCCAAGCAGCTTGTCCCCGGAAAACGTCACAAGATCAGCGCCCTCGGAAAGCGCATCCTGCACGGTCCGTTCGCGCGGCAGCCCCCAGCGGGACAGATCGACCAGCACCCCCGAGCCGAGGTCATCCACCAGCGGCAGCCCCGCGGCCCGGGCGACCGGCGCGATCTCGGGGATCGTCGCCTCCTTGGTGAACCCGAGCACACTGAAGTTGGAGGTGTGGACCTTCATCAGCAGGCCGGTGTTCGGCCCGATGGCATCGGCATAATCGCGCATATGGGTGCGGTTGGTCGTGCCGACCTCGTGCAGGACGGTTCCGGCGCTTTCCATCACCTGCGGCAGCCGGAACGACCCGCCGATCTCGATCAGCTCGCCGCGCGACACCACCGTCTCGCGCCCGTGGGCAAGGGTCGCCAGCACCAGGAGAAGCGCCGAGGCGTTGTTGTTGACAAGGCAGGCGGCCTCGGCCCCGGTGATCTCGCACAGCAGATCCTGAACGGCGTCATCGCGGTGACCGCGCCGGCCGGTCTCGAGATCGAATTCCAGCGCGAGGGGGGCCGTCATCGCGCGGTGCGCGGCCTCGACGGCCGCCCCGGCATAGACCGCGCGCCCGAGATTGGTGTGCAGAACCGTACCGGTCATGTTGAAGACGGGCTTCATCGCCGGCGCGCTTTCGCGGTCGAGCGACTGGCGCGCTTCGCTGGCGATGGCGTCCGAGGCATCACTGCGCGACGAGGGGGGCGGCGCGCCCGCAATCAAGGCCCGGCGCAACAGATCTAGGCCCGCCCGGATCTGTTGCAGGCTGCGGTCGTGCCCATGCGCGGCCACGCAGGCCTGCCCGGAAGGGGTTTCCAGTACTTCGTGCACCGACGGTAGGATCGAGAAGCGTGATTGCATGGTGCGGACATCTCTCCCCTTCTGTCCGTGCTATGGTGGACAAAGCATAGACTGGGCGGCGTCCTGGCGCTGCTCTATTGCTGTTACCAAGCCTCGGCTTCTGTGATACCTGCCGGATGGTCAACGGCACGCCGGGATCGGCGCGGCAGATCATCAGGTCAGGTAGGCGCTTGTGCCGATGTCTGGCGGGGGGGCGTCCGTTCGGGCCATTGCCGGGCCCGGCCGTCCATGGCCGCGCCGGGTGGGGGCACAGCCGGGCAAGGATCCGGGATCCGAAGCACGGTCTGCGGGGGGGCGACCGTTTCGCCGAGGCGCAACATGCGCCTGCCGGCGGCTGATCTCGTCAGTATTGGCCGAGGCGGGCCATCTGGGTCGCGATGTCGCGGAACAGCGGGTCGGTTTCGGGCGTCCGGGGCAGCAACGAAAGGCGGGCGACAAGACGCCGGAGCTGACGCTGGATGAAAGTCCCGAGGCGGTTTTCCCGCAAGGCCTGCCGGCCAAGTTGCACCATCTGCATGATAAGATCCTTTAAATCCCAAACGGTTCACGTTCGCTTGGGTAGGGTCTAAGGGATGCAGCGTGCGACGACTACCGCCAACGCGGCAATGCCGTCATGCACATATGGAAGGGCAGGATCGCCCTACAATATAGGTGGTCAACCGACCTGCAGCAGGCAGCCGGGGTCCGATTGCGGGCAGGACAGCTCGGGTCCGGTCAGCCCGCCGTCCTCAGCCACACGCCAGATCTGGACATCGCGGCTGACCATGCCCGCGACGAGGAACTGACGTCCATCGGGTGAGAGCAGGCACCCCCGCACATTCTGCATGCCCAGCCGCACCGTCTCGATCGGGCTGGGGATCCCTTCTGCATCGAGGCCGAACCGGGTGACAGCCTCCATCCCCCGCAGCAGCGCATAAAGCTGCCCCCGCCGGGCATCGAGGGCCATGTCGGAGGGCATCATCTCGCGCGAGGGGGCAATCCCCTGCGGCAGGAGGCTGCCTTCCCACAGGAGGTCGGGGCTGGTGCTGCCGGGGTCGAGGCGGAAGGCGCGCAGCAGAGGCTTGGTCTCGTGGTTGACGTAGAAGACCGGAAGGTCGGGATGGAACATCGAATAGCGCGGTGAGCTGCCGGGAGGCGCGTCAACGCCGCCCTGGTGGATCAGCCGCCGCGCGGCATGGTCGAGTGTGAACAGTTCCACCCGGTCGCCACCCTTGTCGCACACGACAAAGAGATCCCGGTCGGGGGCGCGCGCGACGCAATGCAGCTGGGAATGGCTCTGCGCGGGAAGAGTGCCGCTGGCGTGGTGGCGGTGAATATCGCAGGGCGGCCCGATCCGACCCTCGGCGTCGAGCGGGAACAGGACCGTGCCCGCCTCGTCATGGTCGAGGACGATGCGCAAGCTGCCGTCTGGGTCGCGCACCGTCCGGGTCACCGGCGTATGGCCGGTGTGATGCACCACGATGAGGAAATCGCCGGACATGTCCTGTGCGGCATAGCTGGGCAGGGTTCCAAAGCTCGGGCTGCGACCGATTTCGCTCAGGCCGCCGGTCTCGGGGTCGATGCGCAGCGCGACGATCTGACCACCGCCGCCCAGATGGCAGCCCGGCAGGGTGAGGGCCTCGTGCAGCGCATAGATCACCCCGCGCCTGCGGTCATGATACATCGCGCCGACGCTGAGATCCGGTACGACGGTTTCGCGGAACACGGGGTTGCCGCTGGTCGGGTCGATGTCATGAATGGCGATGCCATGACTGCTCGGGGGCGCCTTTTCCCACGAAGACGGACCCTTGCGGCGGTTTCCGACATAGAGGCACGGTGTCATTGCTGCTTCCTAATCGAGCGAGGCGAGGGGGGCGCGCCGGTTTGCCATCCGGTCCAGGAGGTCTGGCACCGCCCAGCCCGCGGGATCCTGCGCGGCAAGCGCCGCGATGTCGGCCTTCACCTGATCGAGGCCCCACTCATCGGCCTGCCGCATCGGACCGCCCCGCCAGCGGGGAAAGCCAAAGCCATGCACGAGCACAAGGTCCACATCCGCCGGACGCCGGGCGATCCCCTCGTCGACGATGCTGAGCGCCTCGGCGATCATGGTCAGGGTGAGGCGGCGCGAAATCTCGTCTTGCCGGAACGTCCGGCGGGTGATCCCCTGCCTGCGCGAGGCGGCCTCGATGAGCGCGGTCACGGCGGTTGAAGGCTGTGCGGCGCCCTCGTCGTAATCATACCAGCCAGCCCCCGTCTTGCGCCCAAGCCGGCCGAGCTGCTCGACCATGAGGTCGGGAACCGTCTCGCCTGTCTCGGGCAGGCCGGCGGCCCGCCGCTTGCGCCGGCGATTGGCATGGGCGATGTCGAGCCCCGAGAGATCCTGCGCGACATAGGGGCCCATCGCCATGCCGAACGCCACCATCGCCGAGTCGATCTGGTCGGGAAGCGCCCCTTCCAGCAGCAGCTGATCCGCCGCCGCACGATAGCGGGTGAGGATCCGGTTGCCGATGAAGCCGTCGCAGACACCTGCCTCGACGGCGATCTTGCCCAGCCGCCGGCCAAGCGCGAAGGCCGTGGCAAGGGTTTGTTCCGAAGTGGGTCTGGCGCGGATGACCTCGAGCAGCTTCATCACATGGGCCGGGGCAAAGAAATGCAGCCCGAGGAAACGCTCGGGATGGGCAAGCCCCTCGGCGATGGCATTCACGTCCAGATAAGAGGTGTTGGTCGCCAGAAGCGTGGTCGCAGGCAGCGCGGCATCCAGCCGGGAAAAGAGGGCGCGCTTGACCTCCAGATCCTCGAACACCGCCTCGATCGCAAGGTCGACCGGGGGCAGGGGGGCGTCGCTGCCATGAAGAAAGGCGAAGCCCTCGGAAAGGCGCCGCTCGGCCTCGGCCGGGTCCAGCTTCCCGCGGCGAAGGGCCTCGTCGAAGAGCGTGCGGAGATTGGCCTGCGCCCGGTCGCTTGCGGCGGCGTCGTGCTCGAGCAGGGTGATGTGGATCCCCGCGCCTGCCAGCGCGTAGGCGATGGCGGCGCCCATGGTTCCGCCGCCGACCACGAGGGCGGTCGTGATCGCTGCGGGCGTCAGCGCCTTGATCGCGCCCGATGCGCCTGTGCTGCGTTCGGCAAAGAAGACATGGCGCAGGGCGCGGGCCTGTGGGCCGCCCCGAAGCTCCAGAAAGGCTGCGCGTTCGGCGGCAAGTCCGTCCTGCAGCGGAACCGTTGCAGCGGCCTCCATCAAGG
Organism: Pseudooceanicola sp. NS-SX9; assembly: GCF_057380705.1. NCBI lineage: Bacteria > Pseudomonadati > Pseudomonadota > Alphaproteobacteria > Rhodobacterales > Paracoccaceae > Pseudooceanicola > Pseudooceanicola sp. NS-SX9. Next base: position 191,736 of record NZ_JBXXRN010000007.1, read on the forward strand.
CGATCGCCTGTTGTGGCGCGATCTGGCCCCGCAGCCGTTTCTGCGCGGTGCTGCGGGCGGCGGCGACCGCCTCGGGCGCGGCCTTGGGCGGCGGCAGGTCATCGATTGGATCCCGGGCAGAGAACGTTTCCGCAGGCAGCCCGAGGGCCGCGGCAAGGGGCGCATCGGAGAGCGTGTCGACCAGCCCGAGGCGCAGCGCCTCGCTTCCCTTCACCGTGCGTCCGGTGCTGATCAACGGCAGCGCCGCCTCTAGCCCGATCAGCCGTGGCAGGCGCTGCGTGCCGCCGGAGCCCGGCACCACCCCAAGCGTCACCTCCGGCAGACCGACCACCGCGGTCGGCGTGGCAATACGATAGCGGCAGGCCAGCGCGATCTCGTACCCGCCGCCAAGCGCCGCGCCGTTGATTGCGGCGATGGCGGGCAGCTGCATCAGGGCCGCGACCACCTCGGGCAGATGCGGGCCTAGCGCGGGGCCGTCAAATTCCTTCGCATCGGCCCCGGCGATGAAGCTGTGCCCCGCGCCCGTCAGGATCACCCGGTCGATCCGTCCGGCGGCGAGGGCCTCCCGGGCCTGTGTGCAGGCCTCGAGCAGGCCCGCCCGGACGGCCTGGCCGATGACATTTACCGGCGGGTTGTCGAGGGTCACGACAAGGGCGCCGCCGCGCAGTTCGCGGCGGACGGGCCCGTCGGTGCGGGTAAGGGTCTTGGCCATGACTGGGCTCCTCCCGGTTGGCGTTTTGGCTGGGCGCGGATGTGCTGGGCGCGGGATCGCCCTTAGCGCGACTTCGCGAGAAAGGCCTCGATCGCGGTCCGATGCTCGGCTGAGGTATAGCAGATCGCCTGGCTGCGCCCGCCGAGGTTGAAGATCTCTTCCAGCCCGGTCTCGAAGCTTTCGTTGAGGATGGTCTTGCCGAGGGCCAGCGCGGTCTGCGATCCGCGGCTGAGTTCGACCGCCCAGGCCAGCGCTTCGGTGACGGCAAGGTCTGGGGCGGCAGTGCGGTCGCTCAACCCGATTTTCAAGGCTTCCTCGGCCCCGACCCGCCGGCCGGAATAGATCAGATCCTTGGCTCGCGCGAGGCCGACACGGCGCGGCAGCAGATAGAGACTGCCGCCATCGGGGATCAGGCCGCGCTGCAGATAGCTGATCGCGAAGAACGCGCTGTCCGCCGTCAGCACGAAGTCGCAGGCCAGGGCCAGATCGGCCCCCAGACCCACGGCGGGGCCGTTGACAGCGGCGATCACCGGCTTGGGAAAGGCATGAATGCGCGAAATCGCTTCATGCGTGCGGATCTGCCGCCGCCAGCCGTTGAAGGCGACCTCTCCGGGTGGCGCCTCGAGCCGGGCCCGCATCGCCGCGATGTCGCCGCCGGCGCAAAAGCATTTGCCGGCACCGGTGATGACGACCGCGCGCACCGCGGGATCCTGTTCGAGCTGGTTCATCACCGCGATCAGCGCCTCGCGCAATTCGTCGTTGATGGCGTTGCGGGTGTCGGGCCGGTTGAGCGTCACCAGCGCCACATCCCCTTCCAGCGACCACATGACCGCATCCGTGGACTGCATCAGATCCCCTCCCTCATGGTTCGTGTTCCTGCCGGGGAGAGTTAGCGTGACGACGGGCATCACATGCACTGAATAACGTGATGATGCAGTCACGATCTGTTATCGCACAGGCAGGCCACGGATTTTAAAGTGAAATCGCGCTTGCAAGCGATGCACTTCGACGTTGTGATACGGCGGGGGCAGCTTTGGGCCATCACGCTGAGGGGTGTGAAGGCCGGGATTGGGCTGCAAGACGGAGGACACGCCGGATGCGGCATCTCGACGACATGATGCAGGACGGCCAGGACGAGCCGCAGCTTCAGAACATCAAGGTCTTCCTGTGCGTGGCAGAGGTCGAAAGCATTGCGCAGGCCTCGAAAGTCCTGTTCCGCGCGCCCTCGGCCGTTTCGCGCGCCATCGTCGAGCTGGAGCGCTCGATCGGCTTTCAGTTGTTCGAGCGGAGCGCGCGGGGAATCATTCTCAACGAATACGGCGCCATCGTGCTGGAGCGGGCCCGGCGGATCGAGGTCGAGCTGGGCGAGGCCGCGACAGATCTGACACGGGCGAAGACACGCACCGCGGCGCCCTCGCTGGCTGCGGTCAGCCACCTTCTGTTCAACAACCGCAAGCTTTCGCTGCTGATCGGCGTGGTCGAGACCCGCAAGATCTCCAGCGCGGCCGAGCTGCTTGGAATCACCCAGTCGGGTGCCAGCATGTCGCTGGGCCGGATGGAAGAGGCGCTTGGGGTGCGGCTTTTTCATCGCGGGCTGCAGGGCGTCATACCCTCGGAACTGGCGGGGCGCGTGGCGCTGCGGGCGCGCAGGGTCTTTGCCGAGCTTCGGCACATGCTGCTCGATGTCTCCGCGGCGTCCGGTTCGTTCAGCGGCACCATCGTGGTGGGTACGCTGCCGCTCGGGCGGACCGAGATCTTTCCGATGGCGATCGCGGATGCGATTTCTCAGCACGCGGGCATCCGGGTGACGACCATCGACAGCCCGTTCGAGCAGCTGATCGCGGGCCTGAGGTCGGGTGAGATCGACGTGGTGGCCGGCGTGCCGCGGAGAGAGGTCGACCTGACTGGCCTCGCGGTCGAGCCGCTTTTTTCCGATCGCTTGATCGTGGCCGCGCGGCGCGATCACCCTCTGGTCGGGCGGCGCGATCTGGGGCTGGCGGATGTGCAGGGCGCGCGCTGGATCCTGCCGTGGAAAAGCTCGCCCAGTCGCAGGCTTTTCGAAGACCGCTACCGCGAGGCCGGCCTCGTGCCGCCAGTGCCGAACGTGGAATCGGCCGATCTGGCGGTGATGCGTCAGTTGCTGGCCGCGAGCGATGCGCTGTCGCTGGTGTCGCGGCGGCAGATCCTGTTCGAGATCCGGTCGGGCCTTCTGGCAGAGGTCGAGATCGGGCTGGAGGGGATGGATCGCGAGGTCGGCCTGATCCTGCGCGAAGGCGCGATGCTTTCGACCGTCGCAGAGGTGCTGATCGAGGCATTGCGCCGCCGGGCCACGGTGATGCGGACGCAGGGTTGAGCGGCGATCAGCGCCTGCGCCCGCGGGGCGGATGCTGGTAATCGCCGAGCGGCAGAGAGGCCTCGCGCCGCGCGGTTTCGGCAAGGGCCGCATCAATGTCGCCGGGGATGCGGCGAAGGTCGCCCGCCCGCCGCGTGACGCCGGCCCGGTCGAAACATTCCAGCACTTCGATCAGCAGGTTGCGGCCGGTCCCCGAGGCGGCGCGCAGATCCGTGACCGAAAAGCCCGCTTCCTGCTGTTCCGACAGCTCCGCTGCCAGTCGCGCGATCCGTTCAAGCGGTGCGTTCAGCATGAACCGGGTGCGCGAGATGCGCCAGATCGTCCCGTCGCCCCGGTGCGCATGAAGCAGGCGGGCGACCTCGCCCGGGGCAAGCCCCATCGCATCCGACAGATCCCGCAGGGAAAAGGATCCAGGCCCCAGGATCGCCGCGGCCTCCTGCAGGGCCTGCCAGGCGCGGCCGCTGTCCTGGGGCGGCGGGGTGTGATCGGGATGCTGGACGAAGGTGCCACGCGCAATCAGCTTCCCGCTCTCCATCATGCGCCTGAGCACGACGCGCCCGGCCTCGCGAGAGGTGTCGCGGGGCAGCCGGGCGATACAGGCCGCCGACGAGGGCCCCGCGAGGGCCGGGTGCTCCGCGTGAAACTCCGCGACCGCGGCGAGGATCTCGGTCCCGATCGCCGCGGCGGTCGGTTCCGAGATTGCCTTGCCCTCGTTGCGCCCGAAGGTCACGGCGCCGGTTTCGGCAATCCATTCCCGCAGGGGCGCCTCGAGGACACCCAGATCCTGGACAAGCCTCGGGATGTCGATCTCGTGGCCCGGAATGTCCAGCAGGGCCTGCACGATCTGACGTGGGTCGCCCTGTTCCAGCGCGGCCCAGATCGGGGCGCTGCGTGCGTCCTTGCGCCGCCGCCGGGGGGCGTGCGGTTCGATCACCGTGCCGCCCCCGACCGTGCGCCGCCCCGAGGCGTCGCGCAGCACGAACCTGTCCCCGATGATCGCCGCGACGGGCCGGGCCGGGATCAGGTATCCGATGGCGTTTTTCCCCGGCTCGAGCTCTTGCCCCTCGTCCAAAAGAACGCGGCAGGGCTGGTCGGCCGTGCCGTGGTGAAGGCGCAGTGTGCTGTTGTGCTCAAGCCCCTTCTCGCCCGCCAGGGCGCGCAGCCGAACCGCCAGCCGGGAAGTTGGCGCATGTGCGTCGGCCGATATCAGCCAGTCGCCGCGCCCGACCTCGTCGAGGGCGATTCCCCCGAGACTGAGCGCGCAGCGGTCGCCCGCGACGGCCCGCGCCACCTTGGCCCCGGCCGATTGCAGGCCCCGGACCCGCACCTCGTGCCCTTCGGGCGAAAGGATGAGGCGGTCCTCCTGTGCCACGGCCCCCGCGCGCACCGCACCGGAGACAACGGTGCCTGTTCCCGGAACGGTAAAGGCGCGGTCGACGGCAAGGCGGAATCCGCGTTCGGCGATGGCGGGGGCCACGTGCTGCCGCGCCGCCGCGCGCAGCCTTTCCGCCAGCTCCGGCACGCCCGCGCGGCTACGGCTGCTCACGGCAAGCATCGGGGAACCGCAAAGCGCGGTCGGCGCCAGAAGCGCCGCGATCTCGGCCATCACATCCCTGACCCGCGCGGGCGGGACGAGATCCGATTTGGTGATGGCCACGAGACCGGCCGAGAGACCGAGCATGTCGAGGATCTGCACGTGTTCGATGGTCTGGGGCATCACCCCGTCATCCGCGGCCACCGTGAGAAGGGCGAAAGCGACGGACCCGACGCCGGCCAGCATGTTGCGCACGAATCTTTCGTGTCCGGGAACATCGACAAAGCCGATGGTGTCGATGTCGGACTGCGGCCAGTAGGCAAACCCGAGGTCGATCGAGATGCCGCGCTGCTTTTCCGCGGGAAGCTTGTCGGTATCGACGCCGGTCAGGGCGCCGACGAGGCTTGTCTTGCCATGATCAATATGGCCGGCCGTCGCGATGAGGAACATGGCTTCCCAGTCTCATGAGGTGCGCGCACGGCGCACGGCTTCGTCATAGGGTCTTGTAAGCAATGCGTGGGGGCATGCCCAAGACTCTCCGGGCGAGCGGGGGCTCATAACCGCATCTCGTTTCGTGATGCCTGCTTAGTGCCGGGCCGGAACAGCGCTATGGTCCCGAAGACGGCGGAGGTCGGTCCCGCCTGCGGGATGGAAGAGAGGAGACCCGGCGATGACAGGAGTGCAGGCCTTGGACCACGGGCCGTCAGACGCGGAGCCGCGCCTGACCTCGTTGGCGCATGGTGGTGGTTGCGGCTGCAAGATCGCGCCCGATGTCCTGTCCGGGCTGCTGGCTGGCAGCGGCGTGGACGCGCTGTGTCCGCCCGAGCTTCTGGTTGGGAACGATCGCAGCGACGATGCCGCCGTCTGGAAGCTGAACGACACCCAGGCCATTGTCGCGACGACAGATTTCTTCATGCCTGTCGTGGACGATCCGACCGATTTCGGCCGTATCGCGGCAACCAATGCGATCAGCGACATCTATGCGATGGGGGGCACGCCGATCATGGCGCTGGCCATCGTCGGGATGCCGGTCGACCGGTTGAGCCCGGCCACGATCTCTGCGGTGCTCGACGGCGGCAAGTCGGTCTGTCTTGCCGCGGGCATCCCCGTGGCGGGCGGGCATACGATCGACTCGGTCGAGCCGATCTATGGTCTTGTCGTCATCGGCACGGTCCATCCAGATCATGTCGCCGTGAATGCCGCTGCGCGTTCAGGTGATGTGCTGGTCTTGGGCAAGCCGCTGGGCGTCGGCATCCAGTCGGCTGCGCTCAAGCAGGGCCGCCTCGATGCGGACGGCTATGCCGCGATGATCGACACGACGACGCGGCTCAACACGCCCGGGCCCGAACTTGCCCGGATCGAGGGTGTCCATGCCATGACCGACGTGACCGGCTTCGGGCTGGCCGGGCATACGCTGGAGATGATGCGGGCCGCGGGCTGCGCGGCCGAGATCGACTGGCCCGCCGTTCCGCTTTTGCCCGGCGTCGCCGGGATGGCCGCGGCCGGGCTGCGGACCGGCGCCTCGGGGCGGAACTGGAGGGCCTGCGCGGCAGAGGTGGCACTGCCTGCCGACCTGCCCGAAGCGGTGCGCACGCTGCTGACCGACCCGCAGACCAGTGGCGGGCTTCTGGTGTCCTGCACCGCCGATGCGGCGGACAGGGTTCTGGAGATTTTTCACGAACATGGGTTCGCTCATGCCGCAGTGATCGGACGGGTGGCCGCCGCGCCATCCCCCCGACTGACGCTGCGGATGGAATGACGGGAACGGGCCGCGGGTCGCCGACCCGTGGTGGAGGATGCGAAAGGAGGCTTTCGATGAATGAGAGCTACAAGGTGGTCTGGCCAAGTGCACGCCAGACCCACAAGGGCCACAAGCTGGCCACCCGGCTTGAGAGTCTGGAGGGCAAGGTTGTCGCCCAGCTCTGGGACTGGGTGTTCAAGGGCGACAAGATGTTCGAGATCTGGGAGCGCGAGCTTGCGCGTCTCTATCCCACGATCAAGTTCGTCAGCTGGCGTGAGTTCGGCGAGATCCACGGTGCGAACGAACACGCCGTTCTCGAGGAGCTTCCTGCCAAGCTCAAGGAATACAACGTCGACGCCGTGATCTGCGGCGTCGGCTGCTGAGGCTCCTGTACGGCCGCCGTGACGCGTGCCAGCGCTTTGGTGGAGCAACTTGGCTATCCGACCGTGACCATGCTGTGTTCCGGTTTCGTGAACCAGGGCAAGATGACGGCCAAGGGCCTCGGACTGCCGAACATGCCCCATACGATTCATCCCGGACACGTCAATTTCGTGACCGATGAACAGCTTGAGAAGACGGTCGCCGGACCGATGCTGCAACAGGTCATCCAGGGTCTGACGGTTCAGCCCGAGGAAGCCGGATACAGCAAGGAACCGGACAAGACCGATATCGTCTTCGAGGGCGACTTCGACGAGGTGAATGCCTATTTCCTGGAAAACGAGTGGAGCGAGGGCTTGCCTGTCGTGCCCCCGACGCTCGAGAAAGTGGAGGAATTCCTGTCGTTCACGCCACGGGATCGCAACGAGATCCTTGGCAAGGCCCTGCCTGCGAACCGCGAGGCCACGGTGTGGAGTGTTGCCGTCAACGGCGTGATGTCCGGGTGTCGTCCCGAATACATGCCGGTGCTGGTGGCGATCACCGAGGCGATGATGGATCCGCAGTTCGGGCATGAACACCTTGGCCATACCCCGGCGACGGAGACGCAGATCATCGTCAACGGCCAGATCCTGAAGGACCTGCAGTTCAACTTCGGACAGGCGGCGCTCCGGCCCGGCTTCCAGGCGAACACCTCGGTCGGTCGTTTCTGGCGGATGTACATGCGCAATGTCTGCGGTTTCATCCCGCACCAGACGGACAAGGGCTGTTTCGGCGGCAACTTCCGGATCGTGCTGGCCGAGAGCGAGGACCTCACCCACGAGATGGGGTGGCCGACGCATGGCGAGGACGAGGGCTTTGCCTTTGGCGAGAACGTGGTGACGATCACCGCCTGCACCGAGATGACCCAGGCCATCGAGGTGGGCGATCCGGTCGCGGAACAGATCCTGAAGAACATCGAGGCCCGCATGGCGGACAACAACATGTTCATTCAGTTCTTCTTCCGCGGCATGGTGACAAGGCCTCTTGTCGTGATCACGCCGGCAATTCTGCGTGTGCTGACCGATCAGGGCTGGACCAAGGAGAAAGTTCGCAGGCATTTCTACGAGAACGCCAAACTGCGTGTCTCGCGCCTGTCGGGTATGATCCTCAACCGCTTCTATCGCGGCATCAACGAGAAGTGCTGGCCAGAACAGCTCGGGTCGTCGATGGACACGGAGCGGGATATCCAGATGGTGTCGAAGCCCGAGGACTTCCTGATCGTGGTGGCGGGCGATCCAGATCGGGATCACACCATGATCGGGTCGGGCAATGGCTACATCGGTTTCCCGGTGTCGAAAAAGATCGACCTGCCGGAAGGCTGGACCGATCGGCTGGCGGGGCTTCGCAAGAAGACCTGACCTGCGGCTGCATGCGAAGGTGCCCCCGGACTTGGAGGAGGCCGGAGGCACCATCTGTCCGGCGGGCAATCGGCCCCCCGGAGGACCCGCGCGGCCCTCGGGATGATCCGTGCGATTAATATGGGAGGATACCATGACCAACAGATCCGAATTTCCGTCGAACGGCAGGCGGCGTTTCCTGACCGGGACGGCGGCCGCGACGGCCACCTTGCTGGCCGGCGGGGTGTCGTTACGCTCGGCCGCCTGGGCCGCGACCAGCGACGATGTGGTCGCGGCGGCAAAGAAAGAGGGCCAGATAACGCTTTACTCGGGTTCGGCCGAGCCGCTCCTCATTGCGCTCGGCAAGGGGTTTCGCAAGAAGTACGGTATCGAGCTCACCTACCAGCGGCTGAATTCGTCTGCCATCGCCTCCCGCTACAGCGCCGAGGCCGAGGCGGGCAAGACCGTGGCCGACGTGCTGGTTGCCGGCGACCCGATCCTTTTCGAGGCCTTCCGCAAGAAGGACTGGCTTGTCGATCTGGATCCCGCGCAGGTCGAGGGGCTGGACGCCTGGCCGTCGCATTTCCGCAATGACTACTCGGCGATCATCTCCATCAATCCCCAGACGATGGGGACGAACACCATGACGATCCAGGACGAGCCGAAAACCTGGCAGGATCTGCTCAAGCCCGAGCTGAAGGGCAAGCTCATCACCGTCGATCTGCGCAGCGTCGGCCTTGTGGCCTTCGGGGCCTTCGACATGCTGCTGCGCGTCTATGGGGATGACTATCTCACGGCACTGGGAAAGCAGAAACTGCAGCTGGGCTCGAGCGGACCTGCCGCGGTGCAGCAGGTTGCGGCAGGCGCGGCGGGGATCTTCTTCCCGTGCTCGGTCAGCGAAGCCTATACGATAATCAGCCAGGGTGCCCCGCTGAAGGCGCTTCTGCCGGACGACGAGCCCTGCACCGGCGTGATGTCCCCGGCCGTGGTTTCGGCCCACGCGCCGCACCCGAATGCGGCCCGGCTGTTCGTCTCATACATGCTGTCGCCTGAGGGACAGAAGATCCTGAACAAGCATACGGTTTCTCCGAACAGCACGCCAGGCACGGTGGCGCTGCCCAAGAGTTTTCAGGATCCCGACATGAGGTCGGCAGCGGCAAACCGTGAGAAGATCATCAAACTTCTCGGTATCGCCTGATCGAGAGCGGGGGGCAGTCAGATGACACTTCAGACGACAGATATCGGAGGCTCCTCCGGGCGGCTCCGGTGGCGACCGATCACGTCGGTCGCCAATCTCTTCGTGGTCGGGATCCTGTTCCTGATGATCTATCCGGTGTTCCGCCTGCTCGAGATCGTGCTGGCGGACAAACAGGGGCTTGCTGGTGCAGGTCTCGGCCCGGGGATCGGCGGGGTTTTGTGGAACACCTTTGTCATGGTCTCGGTCTCGAGTATCATCGCACTGATCTTCGCAACCTTTCTTGCGGTCATTGCGGAACGCACCGATGGCGGCCTGAAAGGGGTCGGGAATTTCATGCCCGTCGCCCCGCTCATGCTGCCGTCGGTGACAGGGGTTCTGGGCTGGGTGGTGCTGTTCGATCCGCGGATCGGCTTCGTCAACGTGGGGCTGCGCTGGCTTCTCCACGAGCCGCAGATGGGAAGCCAGGGCCCGATCAACATCTATTCGATGGGCGGGCTGATCTTCGCGCTGACCGTCCACCTCGTGCCGGCGATCTACCTGATCACCTCGGCCGCGCTGCGCAGCCTTGATCCGTCGATCGAGGAGGCTGCGCGGATCTCGGGTGCGGGGCCGGTGCGGACATGGCTGACCGTGACGCTTCCGGCGATACGCCCGTCGATCTTCGAGGCGTGGATCCTCAGCATCATCAACGGGATCGCGATGTTCGCCGTTCCGGTCATCCTGGGCACGGCAGGCCATATCGAGGTGGTCTCGGTACGGATCTATCGCTATTTCACCGATTATCCTGCCAACGAGAAGGGCGCCCTGATCCTTGCGTTCGGGATGCTGTGCATCGTGATGCTGCTGCGCCTGCTGCAGTGGCGGATCCTGCCCCATGGGCGTCAGGCGACGATCGGGGGCAAGGGGGCGCGACACTCTCCCACCCAGCTCGGGCGCCTTCGCTGGGTGACCAAGTCGATCTACGTGATCTATGTGCTGATCGCCCTCGTGCTGCCGCTGCTGGCATTGATGGTGGTTTCGCTTGAACCGTTCTGGTCGCTCAACGTGAACCCGGCGTTTCTGACCTTCCGCAACTACATCACCGTGCTGACGGTAAACCCGGCCACGGTGCAGGCGCTGGTGAATTCGCTGGTCCTTGCGGTGTCGGGGGCCACGGTGATCATGGCGGTCGCAGGCTTCCTGATGCTCTATGCCAACCACTTCGCGGATGGTGCTGCGGCGGGGGGCCGTGTGCGCCGCGTCGGGTTCCGCCGGATCATCGACATCGTGACGACTCTGCCGGCAACCTTCCCCCACACCCTTGTTGGCGTGGCCTTCATCCTGGCCTTCGCACGCTGGCCGTTCGACATCTATGGCACGATCTGGATCCTGCTTTTCGCGTATCTGCTGATGGAGATCCCCTATGCATCGACGGCCGCCCGCTCCGCCGCGACGATGATCGGGCGCGAACTGTCCGAAAGCTCGCGGGTGTTCAGGGCGTCGGAATTCCGCACGATGCGGAAAGTGCTGCTGCCGCTGTCGATCAACGGCCTTGCGGCTGGCTGGGTACTGGTCTTCATCCACATGCTGGGCGAGGTGACGGCCTCGGCGATCCTGTCGGGCACATCGAACAGCGTCGTCGGGGCGGTTCTGCTCGACCTCTGGCAGAACGGAAGCTTTCCGCTGATGACGGCCTTCGCGCTGGTCATCTGGTTCATCGCGACCTGCCTGATGACGCTGGTGCTGTGGCTCAACAGCCGAAACGCGCGCCGCATGCGATAGGACGAGCGCGTTCCATCGCGAGGAGGCCGCCCGCCATTCCGTGCAGGGCGGCCTCCAGTATTTCAGGAGCTAGCGGTCCAAAAGCCGACTGAATTCCTCGGTCCAGCACTCGAAATGGGATGCGAGAGCCTTGGCGGCCGCCTCGGTGTCCCCGGCCGAGATCGCGCGGATAAGCGCAAGACGGTGTGGGAGCGAGCGCTGAGGCCACCCGGGCCGGCTGGTGATCCGATGGTGGAAACGGACGTTACGGTCCCGCAAGCGGTCGAGCAGATCATGAACGACGGCTTGATCGGCAAGCCTCAGGCAGAGGTCCGTCAAGGCACGGGTTGCTTTGCCGTAGGCAACGGAATCCTTTTCGGACGCTGCTTCCTGAAACTGTTTCTCAAGTGCGGCCAGTTCCGCCTGGTCTGCCTCGGTGACGTGCGCGGCGGCCCGTCGGACGCACAGCGTCTCCAGCGCGTGACGCGCCTCGGCAAGGTGCAGCGCCTCGTCCGGGGCGACGGTCCGCACCCGCGCCCCGCGGTTCGCGACAAGCTCGACCAAGCCGGCATGGGAGAGCTCGGCCAATGCCTCGCGCACTTCACGGCGGCTCGCCGAGAGCAACTCGCAAAGATCCACCTCGATGAGCCGCTGGCCTGGCGCAAATTCGTTGTCGAGGATTCGCTGCCGGATCGCGCTCACGACAGATCCGGTTTCCTTGGGGGGTGAGGGGAGCAAGGGCGCCATCGACTCCAACGTACCAATCAAGAGCTGCTTAAAGGGATAACCAAAGCTAGAACCTGCGGTCATGTTAGACCAGACCGGGTACCGGCGGAATGCTCAAATCCGTGGCGGTAGGGCGGCGCTTTCCTCCGACGCGATCATCCGCATCGTGTCCTTCACGTTCGCGACATGGCGGCGCAGCGCATCGCAGGCAGCCTTGCCATCGCGCAGGCAGATCGCCTCGACGATTTCCTGCCAGTAGGGGAAACTCTCGCGCGGCCGCCCGGGGCGGTAGGTCAGCCGCAGCCGGTGCCGCGAGAGGCGGTCGCGCAGCCGGTTGAGCATCTCTCCCGCGATCTCTTGGTCGGCGATCCGCACATAGGCCTCGCGGATGGCATGGGTCTGCGCGGCATAGCCCGTGACATTCCCGTCCTCGGCAAGGCTCTGCAGCCGCGCTGCCATTTCCCGAAGCTGGGCCGCGTCCTCGTCGGTGATCCGCTCCGCTGCCCGCTCGACGCAGAGCAATTCAACCGCAAGCCGGACATCCACGACCTTGAGCGCCTCTTCGAGGCCGATCACCCTGACCCGCGCGCCGCGGTTCGCGACATGCTCCACCAGCCCCTCGCTGACCAGCGCCATGAGGGCGGCGCGGACCGTGCCGCGGCTGGTGTTCAGCATCTCGCACAGGTCTGCCTCGACCAGGCGCTGACCGGGGGCGAGTTCGTTCGACAGGATTGCCTGTCGAATCGCGCCAACAACAGTGTCGTGGCTTCCTTTGTGCAGGGCTGCGGTCAGTTTCGTCTCCTTCGTCATGATATGGCGGGCTCCCGCGCGACGGTGCGCATCCTGCCAATGGCTATCATCGTTTGATCTTAGCAAACAGAGACCCACACGGAAACTGATACTGCCCTCTAAAATTGTCCTACAATATTGAACGACAGGCTTCTGTGGCGTTAACATGCGGCGCAGCAATGGCGGTCTGTAGGAGGAGAAGAGTCATGCCCGAAGATCTGGTGGATCGCGACTGGGATCATCTTTCGGATCAGGAATGGAACGAGCATCTCGATCGCAAGATCGCCTCGTTCAACGAGGGGCGCGGCGAGGTGAAGTTGCCCGTTCCGGTCCATGACATCATGGACAATGAATATGAGCGTGGCATCCTGAACGCGCTGGTGACAGAGGACCTGATCCGCCATTTCGCCGATGCGATCGGCGATCCCAACCCGATCTGGCGCAACCGGACCTACGCCCAATCGACGCGCTGGGGCGGTATCGTCGCGCCGCCGCTCTACGAATCCTGCATCGCGTTCGGGTCGTCCTTTGGCGGGCGGCTCAGGGTGCCGGGCGTCGGCCGGCTGGCCGCGGGGAACAAGCACGAGTATTTCGCACCGTTCCGTCCGGGCGACGAATTCCACTGCTACGACAAGTACATGGGGTTCGAGGAGAAGAAGGTCGAAGGCAAGCCCTACCGGATGTTCATCGAAAGCGTGCCGCGGTATTTCGTGAACCAGCGCGACGAGACGATCGCCGTGGCGACCGGTCGCAACATCTACCTCGCCACCCCGCCATCCAAGCGCAAGGCCAAGGAAGGCGGCAAGGAATCCAAGGTCGGCGCGAAATATGCCGGCAAGACCTATCAGAAGTATTCCGAGGCCGAGCTGAAGGAGATCCACGATGACTTCGATGCGCAGCTTGCGGGGGCGAAACGTCGCGGGGGCAGGACGCTCTATTGGGAAGACGTGGTCGAGGGCGAGGAACTGCCGCCGCTGGCAAAGGGCATCTACGACGTCTGCGACAGCTCGGCCCGCACGGTCGTCAGCTGCTACGTCTATGCCTTCGCCATCAAGTGGGCGGCGATGCGCAACCACCTGCAGACCCACCCGGTCGACCCCGAGACCGGTGAGCACCGCTTCCGCCGCGACTGGCATTACTCGGACCGCGCCGCGCAGATGTTCGGCTCGCCGCTGGCCAACGCGGGCGGCATCCACAACGAGATGATGCTGGTCCATATCGTCACCGACTGGATGGGCGACGACGGTTTCGTCGTGTCGATGGACAGCCAGGACCGCCGCTTCAACTTCTTCGGCGATGCCACCTGGGTGAAGGGACGCGTCCAGCGCAAGTTCATCGACGAACAGGGGCAGCGGCTTGTCGAACTGTTCGTCTGGGCCGAGAATCAGGATGGCGACACGCACACGCAATCGACCGTTCTGGTCAAGCTCGTCTCCCGGGCGGAGTGAGCGGCATGGTGCAGGCACTGAACCTGAAGGTCGTCGAGCTGTGCGATTTCGTGGCCGGACCCTATTGCGGCAAACTCCTGTCGGATTTCGGGGCAGAGGTGATCAAGATCGAGCCTCCGGGACGGGGCGACAGCGCCCGTCACCAGGGCCCCTTCCGAAACGACATTCCCGATGCCGAGGCCTCGGGGACGTTCCTCTATCTCAACACCGGCAAGAGGGGGATCACGCTCGACATCGAGACTGCGGAGGGGCGGCGCCTCTTTCGCGAGCTGATCGCCGATGCCGACGTGCTGATCGAGGATCGGATGCCGGGCGAGATGGCGCGCCTCGGGTTGGGGTGGGACGATCTCAGGGCGATCAACCCACGGCTGGTGATGACCTCGATCACGCCCTTCGGCCAGACCGGCCCCTACAGCGACTACCAAGCCTATCACCTGAACCTCTACCATGCGAGCGGGCAAGGCTATCTGCTGCCGATGTGGGCGATCAACCTTGACGTGCCGCCCTGCAAGGGGCCCGGTTTCCTTGGCCTTTACGATGGCGGGATGGCCGGGGCGACGGCGACGCTGGCTGCGCTGCTCTGGCGCGATGCCGGGGGGACGGGGCAGCATGTCGACGTCTCGACCCAGCATGCGATGATGCATCTCGAACGTTCGCAGCTGCGCCGCTTTGTCGATGATGGGGTAAGCCCGAACCGCACAGGCAAGGGGCGCCTGCTGGAAAGCCTCGTCGAGTGCGGCGATGGCAAGTTTGCGGTGGTGATCCTGTCGTCGCAGCAGCAGTGGGAAGGGCTGTGGCGCGCGATGGGCAAGCCGGAATGGGGCATGCAGCCGCCTTTCGACACCCAGAAGGGCCGTTCGGACAATTATGCCGAGCTGCGCAAGCGCCTGAACGACTGGGCGCTGACCGTGACCCAGGACGAGCTGTTCCACTCGATCCAGCGCGAAGGCTCGGCCGCGGCACCGATCCTCGACGCCGAGGGTGTCTTCAACTCCGAACAGTTCCGCTCACGCGACCATTTCATCGAAATCGACCACCCGGTCGCCGGGCGGCTCGAATATGTCGATCAGCCGGTGAAGCTCACCGATTTCGACCTGCCGGCCAAGAGTCCGGCCCCGCTGCTGGG
This sequence comes from Pseudooceanicola sp. NS-SX9, assembly GCF_057380705.1. Taxonomy (NCBI): domain Bacteria; kingdom Pseudomonadati; phylum Pseudomonadota; class Alphaproteobacteria; order Rhodobacterales; family Paracoccaceae; genus Pseudooceanicola; species Pseudooceanicola sp. NS-SX9. Next base: position 206,857 of record NZ_JBXXRN010000007.1, read on the forward strand.
GCAGCACAATGCCGAGGTCTTCTGCGACAAGCTGGGCCTCGGGCACGAGGCGCTTGTCCGGCTGGCCCAGGCCGGCGTGATCTGAGAGGGGGGAAGACCGATGCAGGACGCACTCAAGAATATCCGTGTGATCGACTTTGGCCACGTGCTGGCCGGACCCTTCTGCACGATGCAGCTGGCGTCACTCGGGGCCGAGGTGATCAAGGTCGAGACGCTGTCCCGCCCCGACGAGCAGCGCGCCCATCGCGGCGACGGGGTCGTCGCCGACCTCGAGGGGAACTCGAACTTCTTCGAGGTGAACCTCGGCAAGAAGAGCTGCACGATCAACCTGAGCACCGACGAGGGCAAGGCACTGGCCAAGAAGCTGGTGGCGACGGCCGATATCGTGCTCGAGAACATGCGGCCGGGCGTGATGACGAAGCTCGGCCTTGATTACGATGCGCTGCGGCAGGTGAAGCCGGACATCATCATGCTGTCGCTCTCGGGGTTCGGAGCGACCGGTCCGTTGCGCCGCTACTCCGCGTACAACCCCTGTTTCACCAGCGTGGGCGGGTTGTCGCATCTTACCGGCTATGCCGAGAAGAAGCCCAACACCATGACCAATTCCGGCGGCGATGCCCGGGCCGGGACCGCCGCTGTCTTTGCCGCGCTGATGGCTCTGATGGTGCGCCGTCAGACCGGCAAGGGGCAATATATCGACAGCGCCTCGTGCGAGGTCATCAACTCGATGATCGGCGACCAGATGATGGCCTACGCGATGAACGGCGTCTCGCCCAAGCGCAACGGAAACCGCGACGATGTGATGGCGCCGCACAATGTCTACCGCTGCGACGGCAAGGACGCATGGATCTCGATCGCCGTCGGAACCGAGGCGGAATGGGAAGGCCTTTGCGATGCCATGGGCAGGCCCAACTGGGCCTCGGATCCCGACTTTGCCACCGCGATCGCGCGCTGGACGCATCAGGAGCGTCTCGATAGCCTGATCTCGGACTGGACCGCGGGCAGAACTGCGCATGACCTGATGGAACTCTTGCAGGCCCATGGGGTGGCGGCTGTGCCCTCCTTCAAGGCCGAGGAGTTGTTCTCGGATCCGCACCTGCGGGCACGCGGTGCGGTTCAGGAGATCGACCATCCCGTTCTCGGGCGCCGGACCACGATCACACCCCCCTATCGCCTGTCGGAGACTCCGGCCTATGTTCGCGGGCCGGCACCTCTGTTCGGCGCGGACAACGACTATGTCTTCCGCGATCTCCTCGGCATGAACGAGGACGAGATCAGCAGGCTGGAGGCGGCCAAGGTCATCTATTGACCTGACCCGGGAGTGTTCTCGCGGGCCGTGCGAAAGGGCCGGATGCGCAGATGGGCGCGCCCGGCCGGGAGGAGGACCGGTTTCGCCCCGTACCCGCAGTCAGGAGTGCGGACCGGGGCGGATCGGAGGCGCATAACGGAGGCCGAGATGACGGCGATGATGAAGACCCCCCTGAAATCCATCGACACCCCTGTCGGCAGCACGATGGTGAGCATCCGGAACCTGACAAAGGTGTTCCCCACGCGCCATGGCGCGGTCACCGCGCTTGGAAACGTCTCGCTCGATGTGATCGAGGGCGAGGTACTGGTGCTGTTGGGGCCCTCGGGCTGTGGCAAGACCACTCTTCTGCGCTGCATCGCCGGGCTGGAACATCCGACCGAGGGCGAGATCCAGGTGCATGGAAAGACGGTCTTCTCGTCCGAGCGCAAGCTGGTCGTGCCGCCGGAAAAGCGCAATCTGAGCATGGTGTTCCAATCCTATGCGCTCTGGCCCCACATGACGGTGAGCGAGAACATCGCCTATCCGCTGGTGGTCTCGAAGGTGCCCAAGGACGAGATCGCCGAGCGGGTGCAGAAGGTTCTCAAGGTCACGGCGCTGGAACGGCTTGCCGGAAATTTCCCGGGCCAGATGTCGGGCGGCCAGCAGCAGCGCGTGGCGCTTGCCCGGGCGCTCGTGGCCAATGACGGGCTTATCCTGTTCGACGAGCCGCTCTCCAACCTCGATGCGAAGGTGCGTGAGCATCTGCGCGACGAGTTGATCGAGATGCAGAGCCAGTTCGGCTTTACCGCGGTCTACGTCACCCACGACCAGATCGAAGCGGCGGCGCTGGCCGACCGCATCGCGGTGATGCAGGTGGGGCAGGCGGCACAGGTCGGCGATCCCGAGACGATCTTCCGCAGGCCGCGCTCGCGCTATGTGGCCGATTTCGTCGGCTGCTCGAACGAGCTGCGCGGTACGCTGGTCAGCATCGGCGAGGACTTCGCGACGATCAAGACCGAGATCGGGGTGCTCGAAGGGGTGGCGACTGATGACCGGCTGCGTCCGGGCGACGACATCTATGCGATGTTCCGCCCCGAGCACACGCGTGTCGCCGCGGCCGGCACCACGGGGCCCAACCATTTCGCCGGCATTGTCGACCGCAGCATCTTTCTTGGCACCCATGTCGAGAACCAGGCCCTGATCGGCAAGACGCGACTTGCGCTGCGCTCGATGAAGGGGGCGATGATCGACCCCGACACCGAGATCGCAGTGCATATCGAGCCGCTGCAGGTGAGCATCTTCCGGCGCGACGACAAGGCTTGAGGCGGGACCGGAGGTGAGGTTCGCATGACCGCGACGGGGCGATTGTATCGGACTTTCTGATCGCCACGTTCCATTGCCCTAAGGCCAGCCGCATTGATCCCATGGGCGATTTCGTCGCGGTCATGTTCCGCCCGCACGGGGTAGTTGCGGCTGCCCGGGCCGCGCCTTCGCGTCGCGTCGCGCTGTCCGGCGGACAGCGTGTTTTCGTGATGTCCAGGCGTGGATGGCGGAAGAGGAGGGAGTCGAACCCACCGAAGACGCAAGGCATCTCCCACCGGATTTGAAGTCCGGGCAACCCACCGGGGATGTCTCTCTTCCACCGACAGAGCTATCGCCCCAGCTCCGGTGCCGTCAATGCATTTCGGAGGGCACATAACCTGGAAGATGGTTCTCTTCGATGAAGATCTTGCGCCGGGAAGCTGGCGCCATGATGATTATCATATATTTTTCAAGTTGTTATGGTATAATTTTTTGCCCTTCTGGGTTTCCATCAAAAAATTGTCATCAGGCATCATCACAATATAGGAGGCCTACTTCACCGCGTCGACCCTGCCGTGACGGGTCATAGAGGAGGAAGAAGACCTATCTTCAGGCTGAAGACACGAAAACCCCGGAGGAGGAGATTTGCGCCATGGAGCGTTGTGATGTCATCGTCATCGGTCAGGGCTATGCGGGGCTGACGGCCGCGCGTCTTGCATATGAAAAGGGGCTGACCCCCATTTGTTTCGAAGCCCTCTTCCCGGGTGGTTTCGTGATGAACGTCAACCACCTCGATCCGGCGCCGGCCGGCAAGACCGAAAGCGGGTCGGAGCTGGTGAGCACGCTTGCGATGGAGAACATGGATCTCGGCATTCGCAATGTCGGCTCGCCGGTCACCGGCCTCTCGCAGGAGGCTGGCGGGGCCTGGGTCGTGACGTCCGACGCGGGGTCGTTCGAGGCGCCGAACGTGGTGATCGCCTCGGGGTCGCGTCCGGCCAAGCTTGGCGTGCCGGGGGAGAGCGAGCTTTTTGGCATGGGTGTGTCCGAATGCGCCGATTGCGACGGGCCGATGTACATGAACCAGGAGGTCGTCGTGATCGGGGGCGGCGATTCCGCCTATCAGGAGGCATTGACGCTTGCGGCCTTTGGCACGCGGGTGACGCTGGTCCAGCGGGGCGACACCCCGCGTGCGCGGCCGGATTTCGTCCGCCGTGTCGAAGAGACGCCCGCGATCACCGTGCTGACCGGTGCGACGGTGCAAGAGATCCTTGGGGATGATGCGGGGGTCACAGGGCTGCGTGTGACGCTTGGCGACGGGGCGGATCAGACTTTGACCTGCCGCGGGGTCTTTGTCTTCATCGGTCAGGAGCCGGTGACCGAGTTCCTGCCGCAGGAGATTGCGCGCGACGCGCGCGGGGCTGTGGCGACGGATCAGGGGCCGAGGACCGCCTCGGGCGGGCTCTGGGCGATCGGCTCCGTGCGCAGCGGTTTCGGCGGTCTGCTGAGCGATGCCGAACAGGATGCGCGGGACGTGGTCGACGCACTCTGATCCCTCGGGATCGCAACACAAAGCCCCCTCCTGCACCGTGCGGGAGGGGGCTTTCGTTTACGCGACCCTTCCTGAGGTTCGAAGGTGGCATCCGGGTCCTGAGATCCCGGATGCCGCCCGCCTCAGACCGTGGTTGCCGTCAGCCGGTATGCGAAGTCTTGGGCGTCGAGTTCATTGAACTGTCCCTTTTCGGCGCCGCGCCCCTGCGGATACATGAGGAAGGGAATGGTGGTCGGTTTCGCGCTGCCGGGCAGCGACACATCCGCCGAGGTGTTGTAGCCAACCCAGTTCCCTTCCCAATTGCCGAAGAGCGCGGCATCGACCGGCGCGACAATCGGGTCCTTGGGGTCGTGGATCCAGCGCGGTGTCTCGGCCCGCATCACCTTCAACACATCCGCCGGATCCATCGCGACCCAGCCATAGCCCGACAGCCAGGCCTCGGCCCGGCAATGCTGCGCCTTGGACACATCCGGCGTATTCGCGCCAAGCTGGGCATAATGGAAGGCCGAGGGCGCAACGCGCACGCCGTAGATGTCGCGCGCCGGTACGCCGACAGCCCGCGCCATACCGGTGAAGAGGCCGTTCAGATCGGCGCATTTCCCGCCCGGATCGGACTGGGCCAGAAGGCTGACCAGATTGCCTGTCCCGCAACCGGGCGTCGCAAGATTGCGGTGGCAGGTGGAGACGATCCAGCTGTAGATCGCGCGGACCTTTTCCACATCGGTCGTGGCGCCGGCGGTCACCCGGCGCGCAGTGTCGCCGACGATGCCGTTGAGCGGGGCAGAGCTGCTTGGCTGTAGCGCCGCGCGCAGGACGGCCGGATCCTCCTGCACCTGGCGTGATCGCGACCAATCGACACTGCGGTTGCGCGTCTCGATGTCGGTGGTCAGCGTCAGCTTGGGCGCCGCCACATCGGCGGCAAAGCGGGCGTGCAGCATCTGCGTCCCGCTGACGGGATCGGTCACGATCTCCGCCTGCGTCGCGTTGCCTTGCCAATGGACGGATCGCGTGCGTTGCCAGTCGGTGCGGAGGCTCGGCACAGGCAGCCAGATGTTCGTCTGGCCGTCCCCCGCCGGGGGCGTGACCGTGGTTTCAAGCCGGTAGGTGGTCCATTTGCCCGCAACCGGGTCGAAGCTGCCGGCGGCCTGGGCGGCGGCGACGCGGGGCAGGGCGGACGAAAGGCCAAGGGCGATACCGCTTCCGATCAGGGCGCGGCGGGACATGCTGGTCATGGGGTTTCTCCTGTGTACCTCCGTGACCTGCCACGCTCCCGCGGCAGGTCCTCCGGGCTTCTGTCTAATCCCGGCAGGGCCCGCGGGCCGTCCGCCATTTGTGATCTTGTGGACGCGCTCTGTGACGTGCGGCCTCGGGTCCCGGGGATCGCGCGACGAAGGGGCGCCATGGCCGCTTGGCTCGATGGCGCCCCCGGTTTGCATCACGACTTGGCAGCCAGTCCCTGCGCCTTTCGGCGCCGTGCCTTGTAGCGCAGGAAGTAGATGTGCAGGCAGGTGAAGTTGATCGCCAGGGCGACGAGAAAGCTTGACAGCCCAAGCGAGGTTCCGCCCGTGACATCGATCGACCAGCCGAAGAAGACCGGGGAGATGAAGCTGAACCCCTGCGAGGCCGCAGAGATGAGCGCGGTCGATTTGGCGACGGTGCCGCGCCCCACTGCAAGGTTGGCGGTCGGCCAGAAGTTCACGACAAAGCCGGCCTGTCCTGCCTGGATCAGGCACACCGACAACAACGCCAGCGCGGCATCGCCCCGTGCGTAGGGATAAAGAATGATGCCCGCGGCAGACCAAAGAAGCGGCAGCGTCGTGTGCCAGTGACGTTCGGTGCGGTCGGCATGCCGGCCCCAGAACCACCCGACAAACGCATAGACGATGTAGGGCGCCATGGTCATGAACCCGATATATTCGTTGCTCAGCCCAGATGCCGCCCGTTTCAACAGCGTGGGCATGAAGAAGGTCAGCGACGAGGCACACCACCCGGACACGCCGAAGGCGATTACCAATAGCATGACGTCGAAATTGCGGATCGTCGCCCAGAAGGTGCGCCGCTCCACGGCACCTGTCTGGCGCTTTTCTTCCTGGTAGACCTCGAGGTGATCGACGACGAGCTTCTTTTCCTCTTCCGTCAGCCAGCGCGCGGTCTGTGGCCCGTCATAGAAGATAAAGAGGGACAGCAGGCAGAAAAGCAGCGTCATCGCGCCTTCGAACAGGAACATGGTCCGCCAGCCGGCCAGGTGGAAAAAGTGGGTGCTCAGAAGCCAGCCGGCAAGCGGCCCGCCGACGATGCTACCTGCGGAAAGCCCCCACATGCGCGCGGCCTGTGCCGCGCCCTGGCGGTTGCTGCGGAACCAGATGGTGATGATCACGTAGAGTGCGGGAAGAAACCCCGCCTCGCACATGCCAAGCAGGAACCGCAGCACCACAAGCTGGGTCGGGTTCTGGACCAGACCCTGCAGGCCGCAGATGAAGCCCCAGCCGGTCATCATGCCGATGACCCACTTGCGCGCGCCGAAGGTCTCGAAGCCCCGCGTCGCGGGCACCTGCATCAGAAAGGCGGCAAGGCCGAAGATGCCGGCGGCAAGGCCATAGGTTTGGGCCTTCATGCTGAGATCCGACGCCATCGTCAGCTTGGCCATGCTGATGTTGTTGCGATCGAGCGTATACAACAGGTCGGCAAAGAAGATGTAGAAATACAGGTATCGGGTCACCTTGGCGAGTGCACGCCGTTCCTGATCCGAGTTGCTCTCGGACGTCATTTCTGCCATGGACATCGCCATCGTCGTCATTCCTCCTCAACGATACGCTCAAAGCGCTTTTCGGACGGGCAGATGACGGAGCTGGGTCTTGTGACGGACGTCACGGTGTGCGGCACTGTCCTCCGGCGTTGCATCGTTCACGGATGCAGCGCCAAAGGTGATCTGGCCGAACGTCCTCCCATGCCGGCAGGCGAAACACTCTTCGCGCGCCGTCTCCTCCCCCGGCGCCTCCCGTGCCGATCCGGCGACTGTACCCATCCTCCCCGTCATTCGGTTCGGGGCAATCGTGATGGGTCGTTGTCGGCTGCTTATCGTCCTGCGTGGTCGTCCCGGGCAATGCCGGTGATCCGCGCCTGCCGACGGGTCGCCTCGCGCAGGAGCAATACGGCGGGTGATGGCAGGGCCCCGTCGCGCTCGACGATGGCAATGTCGCGGCGGGCGGCGTGCAGCTCGATCCCCAGAGGGGCGACAAGCCCGCGCGCGACCTCGTTGGCGAACTGGTAGGGCGAGGCAACGGCAAGGAGGTCGGACCCGAACAACACCTGGCGGACGAATTCGGTATCCGTCGTCTCGATCGATGGCACGGGCAGCGGCAGTCCGGTCTTGGCGAAGGCCGCCTCGACAAGGTTCCAGCTGGGCGATCCGAACCGCGGCAGGATCCATTCGGATCCCATCAGGTCGGCCAGCGTTTCCGGCGTGCGCGACAGGAGCGGATGTCCGCTCCTCACGAAGATTCCCAGCCGGTCCTGCCCCAGGGTCTCGACATTGAGGCCGGTCTCCTGCGGGAGAGAGCCCGCGACGCCGATCACTAGGTCGATACGCCCTTCGCGCAAGGCGTCGATCATCGCGTTGTAGGGAAGCGTGATGACCCGGATCTGGACTCTGGGGTGCTCGCGCCGGACCTCGTTCACCGCGGCCGGGACCAGATGCAGCCGGGCGACGGCCAGCAGGCCAAGCGTCACCGTGCCCGCGACATCCTCGGCCCGGCTGGCCAGTTCATCCAGCATCGCGCGGATCTCGGCTTCGATCCGGTTGACGTGCCCGATCAGCGAAAGACAGTGCCGCTCGGGGCCGAGCCCGGTCTTGATCCGGCGGAAGAGCGGCTCGCCCAGCACGTCCTCGATGCGCCGCAGGGCCATGGAAATCCCCGGCTGCGACAGTCCGAGGGAACTGACGCTGGCCCGGGCGCTGCCCTTTTCCGCAAGCACGCGCACCAGATCGAGCCGGCCGCCGTTGGAAAAGAGATGGCGCAGCGTATGGATCGACGGCGCAGCCGGATCCGGCCGCAGAAACAGCCGCACGAGACCGTCGATCTCGGCAATGATCCGTCGGGCCCGGCCAAGCACGATCCCCCCCGCCTCGGTCGGCATCACGCCGGCATAGCTCCGCTCCAGCAGGGGAAGCCCCAGCGTTCTTTCGAGGGACTCGATGTTGCGCATGACCGCGGAGGGCGCGCTGTTCAGCAATCTTCCCGCCGCGGCAAAGCTGCCGCTCTCGGCCACGACCGGAAGGACGCTGAGACTGGGGAGTTCCCGCCGCAAGAGCTCGACGCAGGACAGCGTCTCGGATGGCATGGCCATTCTGTTAACCTCCTCCTCGTTCGCGGCTCGGCGGTAACGGCTGTGCGTTGCCGGGCGTCGGGCCCGAAACCTGTTCATATCTTTCGTATCCCACGGCTTCTCATGCCCGGAAGATAGGGGCGCAGTGGCGCTGACAGCCATTGCAAAGCTGTTATGTCATGAAGGCCAGTGGTGATGGTGGGCAATGGCTGTCACGCTGGAATGTGCCGGGCGACACCCGCATTTTTCCGGGATTTTCCGGTCCGTCGCGGCCTCTGCGCGATCATTTTGCCGCGTTCTGGATTCGATGGGCTATCAGGAATTCGCACCGACCCTTCCTCTTTTCGGAAATACCGGAGCAGGGCGTCCGGGCCTAGGTCTGGGGCAACGCCATTTCCACCATCGGGAATGGCCCGGATGCTGAATGCAGCGAGGAGGAAAGCGATGACCGAGCCCGTCTACGAGGTTCTTTGGCCGCTGGGCCGTTCCACCGTCCAGGAGATTGATGCACGCCCGAGGGTTGCGGACCTGTCCAAGGCGAAGATTGCCCATCTGTCCCACTATGGTTTCCGCCACGACGAGATGCGCCCCGTGATCGAGGAGGTGATGAAGGAGCGCTTTCCCGGTATCTCCTTCGTGGAGCCGGAGGTCTTCGGCAACATCCACGGGCCGCGCCACGGCAAGGATGCCCTGCCGGTCCTGCCGGAAAAGCTGCGCAGTCTCGGGGTGGATGCGGTCATCACCGGCGTCGGCAGCTGCGGCACCTGCACCCCCGCGGTGGTCCGCGCCAGCCTCGTGGCCGAGCGGGCCGGGGTGCCGAGCACGACGATCGTCGCGACCGGCTTTCTCAAGCAGGCGGCGGCAAATGCGCGCGGCGAAGGGATGGCCGACCTGGCCGTTTCGGAATTCCCCGGCGTGATCATGACCCAGAGCCGCGAAGAGCTGCGCCGCAACACCGCGGAGGTCCTGGTTCCGAACATCATCCACCAGCTGACCCGGACCATCGAACGCACGACCGGCGAGGTCGAGCCGG
>NZ_JBXXRN010000008.1:0-176102 GCF_057380705.1 Pseudooceanicola sp. NS-SX9
GGTGTCGCTGCTGGGCGGCTGGGCGCAGTACTATCTGACGGCGGCCATCCTGCTGTTCTCGTTCTCGTCGATCATCTACAACTACTATCTGGGGGAAAACGCCCTGACGGTGCTGTGGAAGACCCCGGTGGCGATCCTGCTGTTCCGGCTGGCGATCATCGTCATCGTCTTCGTCGGTGCGACCGCGCCGGGGGCGACGGCGGTGTTCTTCTTCTCGGACCCGATGATGGGGGTGCTGGCGCTGGTGAACCTGCTGGTCATCATGATGCTGTTCCCGGTGGCGCTGCGCCTGCTGCGCGACTTCCGTGCCCAGCTGAAGGCCGGCATCGACCGCCCGGTGCTGAACGTCGAAGATTATGCGGACCTCGACATCGACCGGGAGGCCTGGCGCACCCCGGCCGAATGATCCGAGCCTGACCGCAGCAGGGGGCCGCAGCGATGCGGCCCCTTTTTTCATGTCCGGCCCCGTCCTGGAAAACGCCCCTGGTCCCGGGGTTCTTTTGGCGATGACGGCCTGCCCTTGAAGGGGCTGTCGGGCGGCATCTGACAGTTTCTGTTGCCGGGGCGCCAGAATACCGCCGAAAATGTCGGGCTCGGGTCCTCCATGCCGACCAGTGAAAACGCCTTTGGCCCAATGCCTGTTGACCCGAGGCGGGGCTGGCCCCGGTCCGGTGTGCAGATCAACAAGGATTTCCCGACATTTTATGCTGTTCATAGCCGCAATTTGTCATCTCCTGTCGGAGGAATGCTGTAACAAGGGCGGGATCGCGGCAAAATCCGCGCTCGGATGGCGCATAAAATGTCGGAGAGAGGCTCGCCCATGCAGTTACATGCCCAGAAGGCTTCCGGCAGGGGCGCAGGACAGGGCCAAATGGCCCCCCGGGCCGGGGCTCTGTCCGGCATCGACAATGACGCCCCCCGGGGCTGAAGCAACCGCATCCGGCCTGCCGATCGGGTTCGGCCCCTGCGCGACGAAACGACTGACACCTGAGGACACACGAATGAAACTGACCGATTTCAAGGCCCTGACCTTTGACGTCTACGGCACCCTGATCGACTGGGAGACCGGCATGGTCGAGGGGCTGGCGGGCCTGGTGGCCAAGCTGGACCGCCCGCTGAGCCGCGACGAGGTGCTGGAGGCGCATGCGCGCCATGAATCCAGCCAGCAGCTTTACACGCCGGGCAAGAAATACAGCGAGATCCTCGAAATCGTCTACAAGCGCCTGGCCGAGGAATGGGGCGTGCCCTACACCCGCGAGGAAAGCATCGCCTACGGCCAGTCGGTCAAGGACTGGCCCGCCTTCCCCGACAGCGAGGGCGCGCTGCAGTACCTCAGGAAGCACTTCAAGCTGATCGTGCTGACCAATACCGACAACGACAGCTTCAAGGCCTCGAACCAGAAGCTGGGCGTGGAATTCGATGCCCGCTACACCGCCGAGGATGTCGGCAGCTACAAGCCCGCTGACCGCAACTTTGACTACATGCTGGAAAAGATGAAGACCCTGGGGCTGGAAAAGGCGGATATCCTGCACACAGCCGAAAGCATGTTCCACGACCACGCGCCCGCCAACAAGTTCGGCCTGACCAACTGCTGGATCTACCGCCGCTTCGACAAGAAGGGCTTTGGCGCCACGATGAACCCCGGCGACATGCCCAGCTATGCGTTCCGCTTCAATTCGATGGCGGATCTGGTCGCGGCGCATCAGGCAGAGCTGCGCGGCTGATCCCGGGCTGCGCAGGAGGAGGCATCGGCATGGTTGGACGTCCCAGGCTCGACCGGATCGACATCAATATCCTTGCGCAGCTGCAGGCCGATGGCGGCATGACCAACGTGAAGTTGGCCGAGGCCGTCGGCCTGTCACCTTCGCCCTGCCTGCAACGGGTCAAGCGCCTGGAACGCGCGGGCTATATCCAGAGCTACCGGGCGCAGCTGAACCTCAGCAAACTGGTGGATTTCGTCTCGGTCTTCACCGAGGTCACCCTGGCCGACCATCGCCGCGAGGATTTCGCCAAGTTCGAGCGCGAGATCTCGCGGTTGGAAAACCTGCAGGAAATGCACCTGATCAGCGGCGGCTACGACTATCTGCTGAAATTCACGGTGCGCAACCTGCTGCACTACCAGGAGGTCATCAACGAGGTCCTCGACAAGAACGTCGGCGTCGAGAAATATTTCAGCTACATCGTCATCCAGACGCTTCTGGATCGCGGCTATGTGCCGCTGCGGGCGCTGCGCGACGAGGACGGCTGACCCTCAGGCCTGATAGCTCTGGTCGAAATTGGCGCAGTCGCGGGCCATCTCGGCGACCTGCTGGATAAAGGCATGCGGCCGGTCCTGGCGGTACATTGCCACGTAGGGGACTGCGGGCAGCGGCGTGTCGGTTTGCACGATGCTCAGCTTGCCGTCCTCGACCAGGCTGTGAAAACAGTGGTTGGGCAGGTAGGACACGCCCAGCCCGGCCACTGTCAGCCCCAGCAGTGCGGTCATGGAATCGCAGATCAGCGTCGAGGGAAAGCGGATGCCCTGGGCTTGCAGCCACTTGTCATAGAACAGGCCCGAGCCGGATTGCCGACCCTGGATCAGCATCGGATAGGCCGCCAGATCCAGCAGGCTATAGACCCGGTCCTCGTCCAGCAGGCCGCGCCGCGCCATCCAGGTATTGCCCACCTCGCGCAGCGGCACCGAGACGAATTCGGGCAGGCTGAACATGCGCGGCACGATGATCAGGTCCAGCAGATCCTGCTCCAGCTCGGCGAAGAGGTTGCGCGACATGTCGACCTTGGGGAAAAGCCGGGTCTGGCCAAAGCGCGTCTGGATGCCGGTGATCAGCCGCGGCAGCCAGGTCATCGCCGTCAGCTCGGTCACGCCGATGCGCAGCTGGCGGGGCTGGTCGATCTCGCCGTGGCGCAGTTCGCGGATGCGGTCCTGCATCTCCAGCATCTCGCGGGCGATCTCGTAAAGCTCCTCTCCGCGCGGGGTCAGCCGGGCGCCACGGGCGCTGCGGTCGAAGATCTCCAGCCCCGAGGCGCGCTCCAGCTCGGCGATGCGTTTCGACACCGCCGATTGCGAGGTGAAAAGCCGCGAGGCCGCCCTGTCGAACGTGCCCAGCCGGGCAATCCAGTAAAGCGTTTCAAGCTGCTTGAGGGTGATCTGGCCGGTCATCTTCGGATCGCTGTGCTGTTCGTTCCGCTTTTTCCAGCTTTCAGGCAATCATGCATGAAAATTCGGAATGAAAGATGCCGTTTCGGGGGGATTTGCCCGAAACGGCGGCAGGCTCAGGCATAGGCGGCAAGGGTCATCCCGGCATCGGCAATGCCGGCGCGGATGGCATGGGCCAGCTCCAGCGCCTTCGGCGTGTCGCTGTGCACCAGCACCGAGCGCGCCCGCAACGGCACCTTGCTGCCATCGACCAGCGTCAGCATCCCCGAAGAGAGCGTTTCGGCGACGCGCTGGCGGACGGCTTCGGTGTCGGTGATCAGCGCGCCCTCGACGCCGCGCGGCGCCAGCCGGCCCGGCGCGCTGTAGCCGCGATCAGCCAGGAACGAGGGAATGACCTCGATCCCCAGTCGGTCGGCGGCGCGCACGGCCTCGGTATCGGGCAGGCCGATGAATTTCAGCGTCGGGTCAAAGGCTTTCACGGCCGTCAGCAGGGTGCGCGCGACATCCGTATCGGCAAAGGACAGGTTGCCGAGCGCGCCGTGGAAATTGGCATGGCCAAGGCGCTGGCCGCGATGTTCGGCCAGGGCGCGCAGGGTGCCAAGCTGGGCGATGGTGGTCAGTTCCAGCTCGCGCAGCGACAGCGCCATGGCGCGGCGACCAAAGCCCGGCAGGTCGGGATAGCCGACATGGGCGCCGATCTTCACCTGATGCGCCGAGGCCAGCGCCACGGTTTCATCCATCACCATCGGATCGCCCGCATGGGCCCCGCAGGCGATGTTGGCCGAGGTGATCAACGGCATCAGCTGGGCATCCGGGGCGATGCGGTAACGGCCATAGCCCTCGCCCAGATCCGAGTTCACGTCGATCGCGGTCATGCTTGGGTCCTTTCGCGGGGCAGGAAATCAAACAGCGGCGTGCCCCAGCCGGCCAGGGCGCCATCTTCCAGCGCCAGCCCTTTCAGGGTGCCTGCGGCGGGGGCCTCAATGGCGGTGCGGGTGGGGCCGGCCTCAAGGAAACCCAGGATCTCGGCCCGGGCCACGTCGCGCGGCAGGGCGCCGTCGAGGGGTCGGAAGATGCCGGGACGCGCGGCACGCAGCGGCGGCAGGGCGGCGGGGGCTTCGGGCTTGCCGGGGGCAGGGGCGGTCTCGGGCCAGTGCAGTTCCAGCGTTTCGCCGGGGGTGTCCAGCGTCATGGCGGTGACGCCGCAGGCGCGGGCCTGACCCAGCAGGCGGTCAAGGTCTTCGGGGGTCACGGGCGGTCCTCTCGGAGGGGGGCGGTGCAGCGCCGCAGGGTGTCGATCATCCGGGTCTCCTCGGCTTTTGCGGCGCGGGCCTGGGCGGGGGTGCAGGGGACAAAGCGCAGGCTGCGGCCCAGCGGCACCTGCGCCAGGCGCGGCAGGTCGGCGGCGATCACCGCGCCCAGCTTGGGATAGCCGCCCGCCGTGTTGGCATCCAGCATTTGGATCACCGGCTGGCCCGAGGGCGGCAGCTGGATCGTGCCCGGCAGGATCCCGTGCGAAAGCAGTTGGCGGCGAATGCGCGGCGTCATCACCGGGCCGTCCAGCCGGTAGCCGATGCGGTTGCTCTGGGCAGAAAGGGTCCAGTCGGTGCCGGTGAACAGCGCCTGGCTGTCGGCATCGTGGTCGTCCCATTCGGCACCGGGGACAAAGCGCAGCGGGGTCTGTGGATCGTCCCAGAGCGCGGGGAAGGCGTGCGGGCTGGGGCCAAAGCCCAGATCGGTCGCCCCCATCCGGGGCCGCAGGGCTTTCAGGCGGTCACCGGCGCGCAGCATCCGCCCCTCCTGCCCGCCGAAGCCGCCCTTGAGGTCGGTGGCGCGCGCGCCCATCACCTCGGGCAGGTCCAGCCCGCCGCCGACGGCAAGGTAGATCCGCATGCCGTCGCGGGCATGGCCCGCCCGCAGCCGCTGGCCGCGCCGCAGGGTGCGCACCCACCAGCGCGGCTGGCGCTGGCCATCGACGGTGACCTGGGCCTCGGGGCCGGCCAGGCAGATGTCGCAATCGGCCTCGGCCTCGATCTCAAATCCACCCAGGGTGAATTCGATCCCGGCGGCGGTTTCGGGATTGCCCAGCAGGGCGTTGGCGATGCGCAGGGCGCGGGCGTCCATGGCACCGGCGCTGCCGACGCCGATGGCGCGCCAGCCGCTGCGGCCCAGATCCTGCACGCTGGCGCCCAGGCCGGGGGAATGGATGCGGATCACGGGCGGACCTCCTGCAGGACAAAGCGCAGCCGGTCGCCGGGGGCCAGAAGCGCGGGTTCGGCCCGGTTCGGGTCGAAGAAGACGGTTTCGGTGCGCCCGATGATGTGCCAGCCAGAAGGCGAGCTGCACGAGATCACGCCGGCCTGCGCCCCGCCGATCACCACGCTGCCGGCTTCGACATGCAGGCGCGGGCTATCGAGGCGCGGGGTCGCCAGCGCCGGATCAAGGCCGCCCAGATAGGCAAAGCCCGGCTGGCTGCCAAGCGCGAAGACCGTGTAGGTGCCCGCCGCATGGCGTTCGGCCAGCGCCCGGGGCGAGAGGCCGTGATGGTCTGCCACCGGGCCCAGATCGGGGCCTGTTTCGCCACCATAGCTGACCGGCACCTCGATCAGGCGGCCGGGGCGGGGATCGGGGGTGGCAATGGGCCAGAGCGCATGCAGCCGGGCGATCAGCGCCTCGGGATCGGCATCTTCGGTCATCATCACCAGCACGGAATGCACGCCCAGAACCGTGTCGGCCACCCCGGGCAGGGGGGCAACCTGCTGTTCCAGCGTCCAGACCCGGCGCTGCACCTGCAGCGACATGGGGCCGGGGGCCTGGGCCAGCAGCGCCGCCTCGCCCAGCCAGGAGATCGAGAGCGGCTGATCAGCCATCGGCCAGGATCCTCTCTTCGAGGTAGTGGATGGTCTGCGGCGCGGCGGCAAATCCGGGATCGTCCAGCAGGCGGCGGTGCAGGGCGGCATTGGTCGGCAGGCCGGTGACATGCAGCCCCGCAAGCGCCACGCGCATCCGCTCGAAAGCCTGGGCGCGGTCCTGGCCATGGGTCACCAGCTTGGCGATCATGCCGTCGTAATGGGCGGGCACCACGGCGCCGGGTTCCAGCCAGGTCTCGACCCGGATGCCCTGCCCGGCGGGGGGCACGAAATCGGTGACCGGACCGGGGGCGGGGCGGAAGGTCTGCGGATCCTCGGCATTGATCCGGCATTCCAGCGCATGCCCGGCAAAGGTGACGTCCTGCTGCGCGATCTCCAGCCGCGCGCCGCCCGCGATGCGCAGCTGCCAGGCGACGATATCCAGGCCGGTGATCGCCTCGGTCACGCAATGTTCGACCTGCAGGCGGGTGTTCATCTCGATGAAGAACATTTCGTTGTTTTCATAGAGGAACTCGAAGGTCCCGGCGCCGGCATAGCCGATCTCTCGGCAGGCGCGCAGGCAGGCGTCGGCGGTGCGTTCCAGCAGGCCCTCGGGCAGGCCGGGGGCGGGGGCTTCCTCGATCACCTTCTGGTGGCGCCGCTGCAGCGAACAGTCGCGGGCACCCAGGTGGATCGCATGGCCATGGCTATCGGCCAGGACCTGGATCTCGACATGGCGGGGGGCCTGAAGGAAGCGCTCCATGAACAGGGTCGCATCGCCGAAGGCGGCGCGGGCCTCCTCGCGCGTGGTCGCAAGGGCGCCGGCGAGGGCGGCGGGATCCGGCACGATGCGCATGCCGCGTCCGCCGCCCCCGGCCGCAGCCTTGACGATCACCGGATAGCCGATGGCTTCGGCGATGGCGGCACAGGCGGCGGGGTCTTCGGGCAGCGCCCCCTCGGATCCCGGAACGCAGGGCACGCCGGCAGCAGAGATGGCGGCGCGGGCGGCGATCTTGTCGCCCATGGTGCGGATGCAGGCGGCATCGGGCCCGACAAAGATCAGCCCGGCCTCGACGCAGCGGGTGGCAAAGCCCGCGTTCTCGGACAGGAAACCGTAGCCGGGATGCACCGCGTCAGCGCCCGAGGCAAGGGCGGCATCGATGATCCGGCCCATGTGCAGATAGCTGTCGGCCGCGCGCGCGGGCCCGACGCAGACCGCCTGATCGGCATAGCGCACGAAGCTGGCGCCGGCATCGGCCTCGGAATGGATCTGCACGGTCTCGATGCCCAGGGCGCGGGCGGCGCGCTGGATGCGCAGGGCGATCTCGCCCCGGTTGGCGATCAGAAGACGGCGGATCATGGGGCCTCCGGGGTGATCAGGATCAGCGGCTGGCCGGGGGTGATGGCATCGCCATCGGCCACCGCGATGCGGGCAATGGTGCCGCTGACCGGAGCGGTCAGGTCGCTCATCAGTTTCATGGCTTCGAGGATCGCCAGAACCTGCCCCTGGGCAACCCTGTCGCCGGAGGCGATGAATGGGGCCGCGCCCGGGCTGGGCGCCAGATGCACGAGGCCCGGGGCCGGGGCCTCCAGCGTGACGGTGCCGGGGGCCGGGGCTGCGGCGGGGGCAGGCGCCGTGGCGGGCATTGGCGGGGCGCTCGCGGGCTGGGCCGTGCCATAGCGCAGCGCCAGCCGGCTGTCGCCCCGGGTCAGGGTCAGCGCGCTCAGGCCGTGGCGCTGGCCCAGCTCCATCAGCGCCGCGACCTGGTTCAGGTCCTTGAGGTCGGTCGTCATCGGGGCCTCACTTCGCATAGGCGCCGGTATAGGTGCCGGCGGCGATCTGGGCCATGATCTCGGCCTCTTTGCGGGCCTGGGCGCGGGTGGCCTCCAGCAGGGCGGGGGCGATGTCGGGCGCGAAGGCGACGATGCCGTCGGCATCCCCCAGCACGATGTCGCCCGGCGACACCAGCATGCCGCCGATGCTGACCGGCACGCCGATCTCTCCGGGGCCGTTCTTGTAGGGGCCAAGGTGGCTGATGCCGCGCGCGAAGACGGGAAAGTCGCCCGCCGCGATCTCTTCGACATCGCGGATGGCACCGTCGACGACCAGCCCGACCGCGCCGCGCGAACGTGCGATGGCGGCCATGATGCCGCCGGTCAGGGCCCGGTCGAGGTAGCCCGCACCATCCACCACCACCACGTCGCCCGGGCGCACCTGATCGAAGGCGCGGTGGATGGCGGCATTGTCGCCCGGCGCGGTGCGCACGGTCAGCGCCCGGCCGCACATGTTGCCGCCCCGGTGATAGGGCAGCAGGCCGCGCGCCCCGACCATCCGGTCCAGGTTGTCGCTGACATTGGCAACGGCGCAGGTGGC
Source organism: Pseudooceanicola sp. NS-SX9 (assembly GCF_057380705.1). Taxonomy (NCBI): domain Bacteria; kingdom Pseudomonadati; phylum Pseudomonadota; class Alphaproteobacteria; order Rhodobacterales; family Paracoccaceae; genus Pseudooceanicola; species Pseudooceanicola sp. NS-SX9. The sequence continues at coordinate 8,381 of NZ_JBXXRN010000008.1, forward strand.
GAATGCGGCCACCAGGGCGTCGATCTGGGATAAGGTCATGGACATCAGGCGGTTTCCTTCAGGCTGAGGGCCGAGAGGGCGCGGCGCATCGCCGAAAGCCCCTCGCGGATCGTGTCGGTATCGGTGGCGAAGGACAGCCGCAGGAAGCCCGGGCTGCCGTAGGAGGTGCCGTCCATCACCGCGACCGAGGCGGCCTCCAGCAGGTAGCCCACCAAGTCGAGGTCCGTGGCGATCACCCCCCCCTGCGGGGTCCGCGCGCCGATCAGGGCCGAGACATCGGGGAAGACGTAGAAGGCGGCATCGGGGGCGGTGCAGGTCACGCCCGGCAGCGCGTTCAGCCCCTCGACCAGCAGGGCGCGGCGTTCGGCGTAGACGGCGTTCATTGCGGCCACAGGATCTTGCGGGCCGGTCAGCGCGGCGACGGCGGCGGTCTGGGCGAAGGCGCAGGCGCAGGTGGTGCTTTGGCCCAGCAGCTTGGTCACGGCGGCAATCAGCGGCGCGGGGCCGGCGGCATAGCCCACCCTCCAGCCGGTCATCGCATAGGCCTTCGACAGCCCGTTGATGATCACGCAGCGATCCCGCAGGGCGGGGGCCACGGCGACCGGCGTCAGGTTGCGGATCCCGTCATAAGAGACCAGCTCGTAGATCTCGTCGGTCATCAGGGCGATGTCGGGGTGGCGTTCCAGCACCGCGGCCAGGGCCAGCCATTCGTCGCGGGTATAGACCGCGCCGGTGGGGTTCGACGGAGAGTTGATCACCAGCCAGCGGGTGCGCGGGGTGATCGCGGCCTCAAGCGCCGGGGCGCTCAGCTTGAAGCCGGTTTCGGCGCTGCAGGGCACGATCACCGGGGTGCCGCCGTTGACCTTGACGATATCGGGATAGCTGACCCAGCAGGGTGCGGGGATGATCACCTCGTCCCCTTCGGAAAGGGAGGCCGCGAAGACCTCGAAGATCAGCTGCTTGGCGCCGATGCCCACGACGATCTCGGAGGGGTCGTATTCCGCGTCATTCTGTTGGCGCAGCTTGTCGGCAATCGCCCGGCGCAGCGCCGGAATGCCCTGCGACCCGGTGTAATGGGTGTCACCCGAGCACATCGCCGAAATGGCGGCCTCGATGATATGCGCGGGGGTGTCGAAATCCGGCTCTCCCAGGCAGAAGTCGAGGATCCGCCGCCCCTGGGCCTGCAGCTCGTTCACGCGCTGCTTGGCCGCGATGCTGGGCGAGGGGCGCAGCTGGCGGATCTTGTCGGACAGGGAAATGGTCATGTCGGGGTCCTTCTGGGCAGGACGACGGGCTCGGCTGTCGCCGTCATCCGGGAAATCGGGGGATGGTGGTGCGGGGCCGGATCAGGGCCCCAGCAGCAGCGCGGGCAGGCCGGTCACGACGCCGGGGAAGACCGCCAGCAGCACCACGAAAAGCATCATCAGGGTGAAGAAGGGCAGCGCGGCGCGCACGATCTGCGACAGCGGCTTGCCCGTCAGGCCCTGCAGCACGAAGAGGTTCATGCCCACGGGCGGCGAGATCTGCGCCAGCTCGACCATCAGGATCAGGAAGACGCCGAACCAGACCTTTTCGTAGCCTGCGGCCTCGACCAGGGGCAGCACGATGGGCAGGGTCATGACGATCAGCGACATGCCTTCCAGGAAACTGCCCAGCACGATGTAGATCGCGATCAGCAGCAGGATCAGCACCAGCGGCGCCAGATGCAGGCTGCCGACGAAGCCGGACACCGCGCGTGGCATTCCCAGAAAGCCCATGGTCACCGACAGGAAGCTGGCCGCGGCGATGATCAGCCCCAGCATCGAAACGGTACGCGCGGTGCCGATGGCGGCGTCGCGCAGGGTCGAAAGCGTCAGGGTGCGTTCAAAGGCCATGATGATGGCGGTGGCGAAGACGGCAAAGGCGGCGGCCTCGGTCGGGCTGGCCAGCCCGCCGTACATCGACCCCAGGATCGCCAGGATCAGCAGCAGGAAGGGCAGCAGCTGCGGCAGTTTCGACAGCCGCTGGCGCCACAGCTCGGACCGCGTGACGGGTTCCGAGGTGCCGGTGATCGAGGGATCGATCCAGGCGCGCACCGCGACATAGCCCATGAAGCAGGCCGACAGCAGCAGCCCCGGCAGGATCCCGGCGGCAAACAGCTTCAGCACCGAGGTCTGCGACAGCACGCCATAGACGATCATGATGGTCGAGGGCGGGATCAGGAACCCGAGCGTCCCGGCGCCGGCCAGCGTGCCGATGGAGAGCCGCTCGGAATAGCCGCGCGATTTCAGCTCCTGCACGGTGATCCGCCCGATCGAGGTGGTTGTGGCGGCGGAAGAGCCCGAGATGAGGGCGAAAAGGGCGCAGCCGATGATGTTGGTATGCAGCAGGCCGCCGGGCAGGTTGCGCAGCCAGGGCTCCAGCGCGCCAAAGACGCCGTCGATGAATTTCGAGCGGAACAGCAGTTCCGCCATCAGGATGAACAGCGGCAGCGCCAGCAGTTCCGCCGATGACAGGCCGTTCCACATCGACTGCGCCAGCAGCTTTTCCACCGGCATGTTGCGGAAGATTTCCAGGCTGAAGATGCCGATGCCGGCAAGCCCCAGCCCCACCCAGACACCAGAGCCCAGGATCGCGATCAGGATGAGGAAGGGGACGATAAGGGTAGGGGTCACGGTCTCAGTCCATGATGGGGGCGGGGGTGTCCTCGCCGGTGGTGGCAAGTTCGGGATCCCGGCCCAGGGCAATCGAGAGCAGGCGCAGGGCGATCTGTACGGTCAGCAGCACGGCCCCGAAGGCCATGATCGAGGCCGGGATCGCCAGCGGCGTGTTGGTCGTCGTGCCGGTGGAGCGGCCGGACTTGATATAGCCCCAGGCCATCTGCACCAGCGCGTTGCTGACCATCGAGGAAATGACGAGGCCCAGCAGCGTCGCCCAGATCTCGAACAGGCGGGGAGAGAGGCCGCGCAGCAGGGTGACACGGATGTGCCCGCCGGTGCGCAGCGTCCAGCCGGCCCCCAGGAAGACCGCTGTCATGTGCACGAAGACGCCGTATTCCCACAGGAAATGCAGGCTGATCCCGGCGAACTTGCGCAGCAGGATCTCGGCCACGATCAGCAGGGCGACCGAGCAGAGCGCGATGCCCGACAGCAGGGCAAGGGCATAGGACAGGCGGTCCACGAAGCGGATGAGCGGCATGGGACACTCCTTCGGAAGGGCGCGGCCCGGGAAGGGGCCGCGCGGGGGGCGTTACTCGGGTTTGAAGCCGTCGACGATCTTCTGGGCCTCGGGGCCCAGGTCCTTCAGCGCGGCCTCGCGCAGCGGCGCGGCGCGCTTGGCCAGTTCGGCACGCAGCGCGTCCGAGATCGGCTCAAGCTTCAGGCCATGGTCGGCGAGGGTCTTCATGTTCTTCGCATCCTCGTCCTGGGCGGCCTGCCAGAAGGTCGGCTGCAGCTTGTGCGCGATGTCGAGGATGGCCTTCTGGTCGGCCGCGCTCAGCCCGTTCCAGCTGTCGAGGTTCACGGTCATGGCGTTCATGTTCCAGGTCTGGCGGGTCGGGTAGCCATAGCCCAGGAATTCCCAGAACGACCCGTCGACGGCCGAGGGCGAAGAGGTCGCGACCGCGTCGATGGCGCCGGCGGCAAGCGAGGGGATCACCTCGCCCCAGGGCAGCTGCACCGGGATCATGCCGGCGGACGAGAAGACCTCGGTCGAGGATTTGTCATAGGAGCGGATCTTCATGCCGGCGAGGCTGGCAAGATCGCTGACCGGCGTCTTGGTCCAGATCTGCTGCTGCGGCCAGGGGATCGTGTACAACAGCTTCTGGTTGTTCTTCGCCATGATCTTTTCCAGCTCGGGCTCGAAATAGCTTTCGAACTGCTCCAGCTGGGCGAAGGAGGACAGGAAATAGGGCAGCGAGGTCAGGCCCAGCATCGGCTCGTCGCCGACCTGCTGGTTCAGCAGCATGTCGCCCACCGGCACCAGGCCGTCGCGGATGGCGCCCAGCATCTCGGGGCCCTTGAAGCCCAGCGAGCCGCCGGTGTGCAGCACCATGTCGACCCGGCCGTCGGTGGCCTTGCGCACGTCATCGGCGAAGGTGCCGGCGCTGACGCTGATATAGTTGTCGTCGGGCCAGGCCAGGGGCAGGTCCCAGGTTTCGGCCAGGGCCAGGGAGGGGGTGGCGGTCAGCAGGGCCAGCACGAGGCCGCGGGTGAACATCGGAAGATCTCCTGTTGCAATGGCGCGATGACATTCGCGCTCGTCGGATGGAAGGACCCTTCCCGGTGCCGACTGACAACTAAAGAGAATTGTTTTGAGACCTTTTTCATTCCCTTTGGGAATGTATGGCGGATTGTGGCGGGAAATGCCGTGGGCTCATGGCGTTACCTGGTCCGGCGGGGCCTGCGGGCGGGCCTGATCGGGCGGATTGCGGTTTGGGGGATGCAGGAATAGCGACGCAACGGCTGCCTTAAATTTGTTCAATTCGGCCATGAATGACGGAATTTTTGGCGACTATTGTCCGGCAGAGCCGCCGCCGCGGAAGGCTGTCCGCAGCACGCCGATCAGCTGGCGCACCTTCAGCGCCTGGAAGCCGCGCCGGTAGACGATGGCGGCATGGGCCCGCGGCGCGGCGCCGGTCAGCGGCCGCATGGTGGTGTTGGGCTGGGCATGGGCCAGGGCCTCGGGCAGCAGCGCCACGCCCATCCCGGCCGCAACCATCCCCAGCAGCATCCCGGTGTCCGAGATCCCCCGCCAGGCCTGCGGTTGGATCTGCTGGGTTTCGAACGCACGGCGCACCACGTCCGACAGGCCGATCCCGGGCGGATCGGAATGGATCAGCAGGGTTTCCGCCGCCAGGGCCGGCCAGCCGACCCTGGGCAGCCGCGCCAGCGGGTGTTCCTCGGACATCAGCACCGCCAGGGTCGAGGACATCAGCACGTCATGCTGCAGCTCGGGGGGCAGCACCGGCAGCGTGCCACGGACCACGATCAGGTCGATCTCCTGGGTGACCAGCTGTTCCAGCCCATGCGCCATCGACACCGGACGCAGGTCCATCTCGATGTCGGGATGGGTTTCCAGGTAGCGGCGCAGGGCGTTCGACAGGAAGGATTCCATCATCATCGAGGTCGAGTAACCCATCACCACCGACCCGTGCTGGCCGCGCCGGATCCGATCCGCCAGGGCGAGGCCGGACTGCGCCTGGGTGGCCAGCGCCTGAAAGGTCGGGGTCATCGCCCGGGCGGCCTCGGTGAGGGTGACGCCGCGGGGCAGGCGTTCGAACAGGGCAAAGCCCAGCGACCTCTCCAGATTGTGAACCTGCTGGCTGACGGCCGGCTGAGAGATGCCAAGCGATTGGGCAGCCTGCCGAAAATTGAGGAAACGTGAAACTTCCAGGAAAATCTGGATCTGGCGCAATTCCATGGGCAGGCTCCGGTATAAGCGATCACGATCAGAAACGGCGATAAACGGCGTTGAGGCATTATCATGACGCGGTTAATTGTCACGCACAATCAAGTGCTGCCAAGCCAGTCCTGCGGCAACGCAGACCCCGTCGGGCCCCCGTCCGCCGGAACCAGAGGGCTGCGGCCATCCGACTTCGTGATCAGGAGATGACGTGACCGATTTCAACCGTTTCCCGCCCGCAGCAGGGCCCGGCACCACGCGCCGGACGCTGCTGCTGGGCGCCTGTGCTGCCAGCCTGGCGGGTGCCTTCGGCCTGGGGGCCGGGACGTCCCGGGCCTGGGCTGCCACCGATTCCGGGGCCTTCGCGGCCTTCATGGCGCTGTCGGCACAGCTGACCGGCGTGGCGGCGCCCTCGGCCGATCTGGGCCGCCGCATCTACGACGCGCTGCTGCAGATCGATCCCGGCACCGATGCCGCCGTCGCGGCCCTGTCCCCGGCGCTGCAGAACGGCCGCCTGCCGCTGGGTGCCGACAAGGCGCTGTCGGCCACTGCGACGGCAATCACCACGGCTTGGTACCTGGGCGTGGTGGGCACCGGCACAAAGGCCCGCACCGTCGCCTACCTCGAGGCGCTGAACTACGCCCCGGTCAGGGATGTCGTCGTGCTGCCCAGCTATGCGCGCGGCGCGCCGCATTACTGGGCCCTGCCGCCCTTCCCCGCCTCCGAAGCCGCCGCCACCAAGTAAGGAATACCCCATGGCCGACCAAGCCACTGCCACTGTGGTGATCGTCGGCTCCGGCATTGCCGCGAGCCAGATCGCCCAGAAGCTCTGCAAGCAAGGTATCGACACCCTGATGCTCGAGGCGGGGCCCCGCGTCGAACGCTGGCGCGTCGTCGAGAACTACCGCAACAGCCCCTTCAAGGGCGATTTCCAGGCGCCCTACACCCCCACCGACTATGCCCCCCATCCGCAGTATTCCCCCGAGGACAGCGGCTATTTCGTCCAGTACGGCCCCGAGCCCTACAAGGCCGGCTACCTGCGCATGGCGGGCGGCACGACCTGGCACTGGTCGGCGCAGGCCTGGCGGCTGCTGCCCAACGACATGAAGCTGCAGACCCTTTATGGTGTCGGCCGCGACTGGCCCATCGGCTATGACGACCTGGAGCCCTACTACTACGAGGCCGAGGTCGAAATGGGGGTCGGCGGTCCGGTCGATACCGGCTCTCCCCGGTCGCATCCCTATCCGCAGCCGGAACTGCCGCTGTCGGATTTCGACAAGAAATTCAAGAAGGTGGTGGAACCCGCAGGCTATTACCACATCACCGAACCGGCCGCGCGCAACACGGTGGCCTTCGATGGCCGCCCGGCCTGCTGCGGCAATTCGAACTGCATGCCGATCTGCCCGATCGAGGCGCAGTACACCGGTGAAACCGCCCTGCGCAAGGCCGAGGCCGCCGGTGCCCGCCTGATCACCCAAGCCGTGGTCTACCAGATCGAGCATGACGCCAAGGGCCGCATCGTCGCCGTCCACTACAAGGACCCCGACGGCCAGAGCCACCGCGTCAGCGGCAAAATCTTCGTGCTGGCCGCAAATGCCATCGAGACGCCGAAGCTGATGCAGATCTCGACCTCGGACAAGTTCAAGAACGGCATCGGCAACGAATACGACAATGTCGGCCGCAACCTGATGGACCACCCCGGCACCTCGGTCACCTTCCTGTCGAAAGAGCCGATGTGGCCCGGCCGCGGCCCGATGCGCCTGAGCTGCATCAACAACCTGCGCGACGGCGATTTCCGCCGCGAGCATTCGGCGATGAAGCTGAACGTGGGCAACTACTCGCCCGTGCTGAACGTGTCGAAAAAGCTGATGTCGATGGGCGTCACCGGGCCGGATCTGCCGGCGATGATGCGCGACTATGCCTCTCGCTGGGTGGTGGTGAACAGCTTCTTCGACATCCTGCCTGACCCCGAGAACCGGATCGTCGCGACGGATCAGAAGGACAAGCTGGGCATCCCGAAACCGGGCGTGCACTACCGCATCAGCCCCTATATCGACAAGGCGCGCGACGTGGCGCACCAGCATTACGACCATATCGCGGGCCTGTTCGGCGCCAAGCCGGACGAGATCTGGCACGACGACAAGTACTTCAACAACAACCACATCATGGGCACGCTGATGATGGGATCGGATCCGAAGGATTCGGTCGTGGACAGCGATCTGCGGGTCTGGGATCACGAGAACCTCTTCGTGGCCTCCAGCGGCGTCATGGCCTCGGCCGGGACGGTGAACTGCACGCTGACGCTTTGCGCGCTGTCGATGCGCCTGGCCGACAAGCTGATCGAGGAGGCGAAAGCCGCATGAACCGGATCGCCACGCTGGGCGCGGGGCTGGCCATTGCGGCCAGCCTCGGCGCGCCCCTTTACGCGCAAGAAGCCAACACGCCCGAGACCTCGGCGCAGAAGCCGATGACGACCGTCCCCGCCGATCAGGTGACGACGGACAGCACCGGCCTGCTGCTGGGCAGCACCGCGGCACAGGATGGCACGCCCTTCGGCACGCCCGCGCAGGATTTCACCGATCCCGCGAACACGCTGTATCTGCCGACGCAGGTGAACGGCGCGCCGCTGACCCCGGCGACCAATTCCGGCGCGCTGCAGGTCAGCTCGGGCCTGGCCTCGGCGGACATTCCGGTGATGGCGCAGGCCGCGACGGACGACACCCCCGCCGATCCGCATCTGGCCCGGGGCCAGTACCTGACCCGCGCGGCGGACTGCGCCGTCTGCCACACCGCCGAAGGCGGGGCGAAATTCGCCGGCGGGCTGGCCTTCAAGACGCCGTTCGGGGTGATGTATTCTTCCAACATCACCTTCGACAAGGCCACCGGCATCGGTGATTGGAGCAAGCAGGACTTCATCAACGCGGTCAAGCACGGCATCCGCAAGGACGGCCAGAACCTGTATCCGTCGATGCCCTACACCTCTTATGTCAAGCTGACGGACGAGGACGCGGGCGCGATCTACGACTATCTGAAATCGCTGCCCGGCGTCACCAGCACGCCCCCCGCGAACCAGATGGGCTTTCCCTACAACCAGCGCTGGTCGCTGAAGTTCTGGAACCTGGTCAACTTCGACAACAAGGGCTTTGCCCCCGAGGCCGGCAAGGATGACCAGTACAACCGTGGCGCCTATGTGGCGACGGCACTTGGGCATTGCTCGGAATGCCACACGCCGCGCGACATCACGATGGGGCTGATGAACGGCAAGAACCTGGCCGGTGCCTCGATCGACGGCTGGACGGCCTACAACATCTCGCCCAGCATGACCGCCGGCATCGGCAGCTGGTCGCAGGACGATATCGTCCAGTACCTGAAGACCGGTTCGCTGCCCGGCAAGGCCACCACCGCAGGCCCCATGGCCGAGGTGATCTCGGAATCCACCCGCCACATGAGCGATGCGGACCTGACGGCGCTGGCCGCCTGGATGAAGGCCCAGCCCGCCCAGGACGACGGCGCTGCCGCCAGCCGCTTTGACCAGGGCAAGGTCGTTCCGGCCGCCACCATGGCGTTCCGCGGCCAGGACATCGGCGATACCCCTTCGGGGGCGGTGCTTTACAACGGCAACTGTGCGGCCTGCCACGGCCAGGGTGGCGAAGGCGTGGGCGCGAACCGCTATTATCCCAGCCTGGTGCACAACAGCGCCGTCGGGGCCGCCAGCCCGGCGAACCTGATCCAGGTGATCCTGCACGGCATCCACCGGGTCAACGACAAGGGCGAGGCCATCGTCATGCCCGCCTTCGGCACCGAGCTGAAGCCCTCGGAAGTGGCCGAGCTGGCGAATTACGTCACCGGACAGTTCGGCAACGGCCAGAAGACCGCGACGCCCGAGATGGTCCGCCAGCTGACCACCAACGACGTCAAGGTCATCCCCGGCTGGATGCTGGTTGCGGCCGGGGTCGTGGCGGCCCTCGTTGGGCTGCTGATCCTGGCGCTGATCCTGCGCGCGCTGCGCCGCCGCCGCGCCTGAAGCCCCCGCCGCGTCCCCCCGAACGGGGGGCGCGGCCCCATCGCGGCGGCGCCCGGATCGGTCTATGATGGCCTGATCCCTTTGCAGGAGCCCCGATGATCCCCGGCAAAAGCACCGACCCCACAGATTACGACCAGGCCGGGACCGGCATTGCCGCCATGTCCAAGGACTATCCCGCCGGACACCATGTGGCGCTGCATGCCCATCGCCGCGCCCAGCTGATCTATGCCACACGCGGCGTGATGGAGCTGTCGACCGGCACCGGGCTGTGGCTGATCCCGCCGCAGCGGGCGCTGTGGATGCCCGCCGGTCTGCCGCACGAGATGCGCGCCCGCGGCGCGGTTTCGCTGCGCACCCTCTATGTCCGCCAGCCCGAGGCGGCGCCGGACCGGCCGTTCTGTGTCGCCGTCTCGGGGCTGCTGCGCGAGCTGATCCTGCGCGCCGTCGAGATCCCCCTGACCCGCGCCCCCGACCCGCAGGAGGCCCGCATCCTGGCGCTGATCCCGGAAGAGATCCGCCCGGAAACCGCCGGGGCGCTGCATCTGGCGCGCCCCCGGGACCGGCGCCTGGCCCTGGTCTGCCGGGCCCTGCTGGCCGATCCCGGCGATCCGCGCGGACTGGAGGACTGGGGCCGGGTCGCCGGGGCCTCGGGGCGGACGCTGGCCCGGCTGTTCCAGCGCGAACTGGGCGTCAGCTTTCAGCTGTGGCGCAGCCAGCTGCGCGCCTTCAGCGCCGTGCCGCGCCTGGCCGCCGGAGAGCCGGTCTCGCATCTGGCGGCGGAGCTGGGGTTCGAGACCCCGGGGGCATTTGCGGCGATGTTCCGGCGCGTCATGGGATGCCCGCCCAGCCGCTACATCGCGGCCCCGGAGCAGCCGCCGGAAACGGGATTGTCCGATTTGGCGCCGTGAATGGCAGATCTCGCGACGCAGGACAGATTTTGGGGCGTTATGGAGGCGCCATGATGCCCATTTCATCCTCCCGCCGATATCTCGCGGTCGTGCTGGCCTCGACCTTTCTGCAGGGGTCGTCCTTTGTCGCGACCCAATCCGTTCTCGGGGATGTGCCGCCCCTGTGGCTGGCCGCCCTGCGCTTTCTGCTGGCGGCGGCCTCGCTGGCGCCGGTCGTGCTGCCGGCGATGCTGCGGACCGCGCGCGCGGCGCCCTTTCCCTGGTGGCAGCTGGTCCTGATCGGCCTGCTGCAGACCACCGGCGTGATGGCGCTGCTGACCATCGGGCTGACCCATGCCCCGGCGCCGCTGGCCGCCATCCTGATGGCCAGCAACCCGCTTTTGGTGGCGTTGCTGGCGGGGCTGGTGCTGAGGGAACCGGTCCGGGGCCTGGCCTGGGGCGGGCTGGCGCTGGCCTTCGTCGGGGTGGTGCTGTGCATCGGACCGGGGGCACTGCTGCAGGGCCGCATCGGCCCGGGCGCGGGGCTGGTGATGCTGGCCTCGGGCTGCTGGGCGGTCTCGACGCTGGTGTCCAAGCGGCTGGCGCTGCCGGTCAGCCCCTGGGTGCTGTCATTCTGGCAGATGCTGTTCGGCGCGGCGGGCCTGGCGGTGATCGCACTGCTGCAGGGCGAGCACTTTGCCCTGCCGGCGCATCCGGGCAGCTGGCTGGCCTTCCTGTGGCTGGGGCTGCCGGCCTCGACCGGGGCGATGGGGCTGTGGTTCGTGGCCCTGCGGATGGGCGGTGCGGTGCAGACCAGTGGCTTTCTGTTCCTGTGCCCGCTGTTTGCCGCCGTGATCGCCTATCTGGTGCAGGGCACCCGCGTCACCCCGGCCGAGGTCGCGGGCGGGCTGCTGATCGCCGTGGGCATCCTGGCGGTGACCCGTGCCGGGCGCGTCGGGCGCGTCGCAAAGGCCCCCTCCCGCTTCGGCTGACGCGGGAGGGGGGCGGGATCAGAACCGGTCGGCGCGGAAGGGCCGCAGGTCCAGCCCCGCCTCGCGCCCGGCACAAAGCGCGGCCACAAGCTGGGCGGTGCCGGCCGATTGCGTCAGCCCCAGATGCCCGTGCCCGAAGGCATAGACCACGTCACGCGATGCCCCCGAGGCCGAGATCACCGGCAAGCTGTCGGGCATCGAGGGCCGGAAGCCCATCCACTGCGTGCCCCCCGTGGGCGCAAAGCCCGGCAGGAAGTCGCGGCACTTGCGCACCAGCATCTCGGCGCGGCGGTAGTTCGGCGGCAGCTTCAGCCCGCCCAGCTCGACCGCGCCACCGATCCGCAGCCCCTCGCCAATGCGGCTGATGACAAAGCCGTGGTCGCTGAAGGTCAGATGGGTGCGCAGATCGAATTCGGCGGTCGGGAAGGTGGTGTTGTAGCCCCGTTCGGTATCCAGCGGCAGGTGCTCGCCCAGGGTGCGGGCCAGCAGGTGCGACCAGGCGCCCGCCGCCAGAACCACCTTGGCGGCGCGGCGCGGACCATCGGCGGTGATCACCTCGACGCCCTGTTCCAGCGGCCGCAGGGCACGGGTTTCGGTGATCTCGATCTGGCCGCCGGCTTCGGTGAAGCGATGCGCGACATGACGGGTCCAGGCGGCAGGATCGACCGCGTTCATCCATTTGGGCGTATAGCCCGCATGGGTAAAGCGGGCGTCGACGCCGGGCTGGATCTCGGCGATGGCACCGGGGCTTTCCAGCAGTTCGCAGGGGATGGCATGTTCGCGGCGCAGTGCCCAGGAGGGCAGGCTGGCGCGGAACGAGGCCTCGCCCTCATAGAGCTGCAGCTGGCCCTGGCGGCGCATCAGCGCCTCGCCCTGGACCTGGGTGATCAGCCGTTCCTGGGCCTGGCGCGACAGCGCCATCAGCCCGGCCTGGGCGCGCACGGCGGCGGCGTAGCGGTCCTTGCGGCTGGCCCGCCAGAATTTCAGCATCCAAGGCGTGATCTGCAGCGCATATCCCGGACGCAGCGACAGCGGGCCCAGCGGATCCAGCAGCCATTTCGGTGCCTTGCGCATGATGCCGGGGGTGGCAAGGGGTTCGATCTCGGCATAGGCGAAGGCGCCTGCATTGCCGACAGAGGTCCCCGAGGCGACGCCGGCGCGATCAAGGATGCGGACCTTGTGACCCTCGGATTGCAACGCCAGCGCGGCGGTGACACCGATGATGCCCGCGCCGATGACAAGAATTTCGTTAGGATCGGCCTCAGCCATGGCGGACCTCAGAAAATGGAAGGGGAACCGCGGCCCGGAGGGAGGCCGCGGCGGGGATCAGATCGCGATACCGTCGCGGAACGGATCGGCGGGATCGAACAGCAGCGTGCTTTCGGCCATCACATAGGCGCGCCCGGTGATGCGCGGGATGACCCCGCCCGAGGGCCCCTGGGTGTAGGACAGCCGGTAGGTGCTGCCGATGACGCTTTCCTGGACGATCTCCTGACCCTCGGCCAGCAGCCCGCGGGCCGCGAGGCTGGCCAGCCGGGCCGAACTGCCGGTGCCGCAGGGCGAGCGGTCATAGGCATCGTCGGGGCACAGCACGAAGTTGCGGCTGTGCACGCCGGGGGTCTGGGTGGGGCCGTAGAAGATCACGTGATCGACCTCGTCCACCAGCCCCTGGGCGCGCAGTGCCTCGCGGATGGCGATGCCCGCATCGGTCAGCGCGCGGATGTTGCCGGGGGTCACCGGCAGTGGGCTGGGATCGACCAGGAAGAACCAGTTGCCACCATAGGCCATGTCGCCGGTGACCGGACCCAGGCCCGGCACATCGACGCGGACATCGGCCTGCAACCGGCGGCTTTCCACGTTGGTGACGGTGACGGTGTTGGCGTCCTGGACCTCGACCGTGACGATGCCGACCGGGGTCTCGATGCGGTGCGATCCCGGGCCGATGCGACCCATATGGGCCAGCGTCACCGCCAGCCCGATGGTGCCATGGCCGCACATCCCCAGAACGGCGCCGGCATCGAAATAGATGACGCCGGTCACGCAGGAGGGATCGACCGGCGCCACCAGCAGCGCGCAGACCATCGCGACCTGGCCGCGGGGCTCCAGGCTGACCGAGCGGGTGAAGGCCCCGTGGTCCCGGGCCAGCCGCGCCGCCCGTTCCGCCAGGGACCCCGAGCCAAGCTCGGGGCCGCCGTCCAGGATCACCCGGGTGGGCTCGCCCCCGGTGTGACTGTCGATCACATGCATTCGGCGATCACCCCGCCCTGTTTCGACCAGTTCGCGAACCAGCGGTTGAACTGGTGGAACTGTGCCTCGCAGAAATGCGCCTGCGAGGGCGACAGCGCGTCGGTCTCGTTGATGTTCAGACGATATTCCTCATGGCCTTTCAGCACCATCAGATGCTTGAAGTACAGCACCAGGTCGACGCCCTCGTCGAATTTCGCCAGCACCGAGAACGCCTCGGCCAGTTCGCGGGCACGCAGGTCTGCCTCGGGGCAGCCTTCGGCGGCGCGGCGCGACAGGGCAACCTGCAGCAGCGCCTCCTGCGGGAAGATCGTGCCGATGCCGGTGATCGCGCCGACGGCGCCGCATTTGGCGAAACCGTGGTAGACCTCGGTATCGACGCCGACCATCAGGATGACGTCATCGTCCTGGCTGGTGATGTGTTCGGCCGCATAGGACAGATCCGCCTTGCCGCCGAATTCCTTGAAGCCGATCAGGCTGGGATGTTCGGCGCGCAGCTGGAAGAACAGGTCCGCCTTGGTGGCATAGCCGTAATAGGGGCTGTTGTAGATGATCGCGGGCACGTCGGGCGCAGCCGTCAGGATCGCCTTGAAGTGGTTGCGTTGCGCCGCCACCGACAGGCCCCGCGACAGCACGCGCGGGATCACCATCAGGCCTGCGGCACCGACCTTCTGGGCATGGGCGGCATGGGCGACGGCGGATTTGGTGTTGATCGCACCGGTGCCGACGATGACGGGCACACCCCCCGCGGTCAGGCGGGCGACGCCTTCCATGCGCTCTTCGTCGGTCAGCAGGGGCCAGTCACCGCAGGAGCCGCAGTAGACCACGGCGGACATGCCGGCGGCGATCATTTCCTGGCCCTTGCGCACCAGCGCGTCAAAGTCGGGCTTGCGGTCGGGGGTGCAAGGGGTCAGCAGGGCCGGAATGGTGCCGAAGAAGACGTCTTTGTTCATCGTAAAGTCCATTGCAAAGGGTAGGGGGCGGCCGGTCAGGCCAGGGAGGCGGCGGTCGCTGCAGCGTCGATCCACTGCGGCGGCGTATCGGGGGCGCGGCCGGTGCAGGCGGTCTCGGCGCATTGCGCCAGAGAGCCGAAGCGCACCGCCCGTTTGGTCAGGCCCGGGGCGTAATGGGCGTATTTGCCGGAATTGGTCATCAGCACCTGGGCCTGGGGCGGGAACACGGGTTCAGAGATCGAGCACCAGCACAGATCCGGCACCAGGGTCATCCCGGCCTCTTCCAGCCCGGCGCGGATGCCGGATGCGGTGATGCTGGCCAGGGTGGCCCGGCCCAGGGTGACGATGGCCGCCACCCCGTCGCGGACCTTGCGACCCTGCATCAGTTCCGCCAGAGCCGCGCATTCGCGGGCCGAGAAATGCGGGCTGCCGAAGGCCACCAGCTCGATCGTTTCGGCGCCAGGGTTGAAATTGGCCCAGAGGCGGGCGAAATCGGCGGGACCGATGGCGCGGGTGTCGGCGCCCGCCTGCGGCGGCAGCTCTGCTTCGGGGGTGTGGCCCGCAACATGCAGCATCGGCGCGGCCGAGGTGGTGCCGAAGGCCGCGCAAAGCGCCTTCAGGTCATCCTCGGAGGGGCTCAGCCCCTCGAGCCCGCGGATCAGCGGAATGCAGTCCGGTGCAGCCTGCCCCGCCAGCCAGCCCAGCATCGGCCAGAAGGCATCGTCGGCCCCCGGCGGGCAGGTGACCTGCAGAATGCGGGCGGGGCGGCGGTTTTCGGGCAGATAGACCCCGGTGCGCGCGGCCCGGCCGGTCAGTGCGATGCACAGATCCATGAAATCGGCATGCTTGAGGCTGCGCGCACCCAGCACGCTGTTGGCATAGATGACCGCATTGCTTTCGGCCCAGGCGATGTCCTCGCCCTGGGTGGGACGGTCTTCCAGCAGGTAGGGGGCGCAGGTAAAGCTGGGACGGGCGCCCATCTCGACATAGGCGTCGGCCAGCTGGCTGGCGGGCAAACCGAAGGATTCAGCCACGCCCTGGGCCCGCCAGTTGGCATGATCGACCGAGATCGCATTCATCGTGGTTGGCACGCAGACCCGTCCCCCCTTGTCGGCCATGGCACGGGCAAAGGTCAGGAAGGCCGGGCTGGCATAGATGCAGCCGTCGATATGCACGCGGCTGACATCGACCAGCGCCTGCGCGCCCTGGGCCCGCGCCATGGTGGTGATGATCTGCATGGCAAGCTGCGCGGCGGGGCCCCGGGCGCCCTCCAGCAGGGCCTGGTCGCCGGCCTCTAGCTGCAGGGCGTTATCGGCCCCTTCCAGCGGCCAGTCGATGGCACCGGCGCTCAGGCGTTCGGGGGTGATACGGGCCTGGGATTCCTGTGCCAGACGGTCGTATTCCGCGCCGCTCAGCCGGATCACGGCAATGCCATGGCCAAACAGCAGACCGGCGACCAGCGCCCCCAGGGTCAGGATATCCTCGCCCTCACGGAAGATCAGCGCCCGGGGCGCCGCGCCTGCGAAGGCCAGCCCCAGCAGCACGCCGCTGCCGGTGCAGGACCCGCGGCTGGTCGGCATCATCACGATCTTTCCAGCCAGGCCTTCGCCGTGCTGGGGATGCAGCGTGTCGATGATCTGTCCCGTGGCCGGATCGACACCGCCCCAAACGCTCAGACCCTCCTGGCACAGAAGGATCGGTCCCTGAACCGTTGCCGGCACGATCAGCTTGGCCATGTCTGCTCCATGATATGATTGCTTGCAGCGTTTGGTTGAAAATCGCGACGAAGTAGGCCCCGCAGGTTCCCTTTCATCGTGCCGAATTGCTATTGTTGCGCTTGGTACAAAAATATGCATAAACGATCATCAATGGTAAGAAAAGAAAAAACATGACCGAAATGGAAAAAGATACGGCTCCGTCTCTCGGCGAAGACTGGGAAACCGAGCGCCAGCAGCTTCGGGATGATCTGGGTGCCCGCATGAAGGCTGTGCGCCAGGCCTGCGGCTATACGCTGGAGGTCGCGGCGCAGCGCACCGGGCTGGCCCTGTCGACGATCCACAAGATCGAGAACGGCCGGGTGTCGCCCAGCTACGAGAACCTGATCCGAATCGCCCGCGCCTATGACATCGGCATGGAACGGCTGTTCTCGGCCGATCACGAGGCCCAGCAGACCACCCGCCTGGCGATCACCCGCGCGGGGCAGGGGCGCAAGGTGCGGTCCCGCAACTTCGAATACGAGGTGCTGTGCAACGCGCTGGCGGAAAAGAAGATCATCCCCCTGGTCACCACCGTCGAACAGCGCCCGCCGCTGACCCGCACCGATCTGGAATCCCACGACGGCGAGGAAACCCTTTACGTGCTGTCGGGCCGGGTCGAACTGACGGTCGAGCATTACGAGACGGTGATCCTGGAACCGGGCGACTGCGCCTATTTCGACAGCACCATCAAGCACGGGCTGCGGGCCATGGACGACACCGAAACCAAGGTGTTCTGGGCCTGCACCTACATCGACGTGGACAAGTAGCACCGCTGCCGCTGCCGCGCCCGTTCACTGCATCCTGAAGGAGACTGCCACATCATGGCTGACCAGCACATCATCACCGTCGAGCGGCTCATGGCCCGCGTCCAGGCGATTTTCGAAAAGAGCGGGCTGAGCCCCGACAATGCCCGCGCCGTGGCCCATGTCATCGTCGCCGGCGAGCGTGATGCCTGCAAGTCGCATGGCCTTTACCGCATCGAGGGCTGCCTGCAGGTTCTGGCGGCCGGCAAGGTGCATGGCGACGCGGTGCCGGCGGTGCACGACAGCGGCACGGCGGTGATCGAGGTCGATGCCGGCGGCGGGTTCTCGAACCCGGCCTTCTATGCCGCGCTGGATCTGCTGGAGGCGCGCGCGCGCAACAGCGGGCTGGCGGCGCTGGTGATCCGCGACTGCCTGCATTTCTCGGCGCTGTGGCATGATGTCGAGGCGCTGGCGGCGCGCGGTCTGGCAGGCCTTTCGATGTGCCCCAGCTATTCGGTAGTGGCGCCCGCCGGTGGCAAGACGCCGCTGTTTGGCACCAACCCGATCGCCTTCGGCTGGCCGCGTCCGGGCCCGCATCCCTATGTCTTCGACTTTGCCACCAGCGTCGCCGCCCGGGGCGAGATCGAGCTGCACCGCCGCGCCGGCACCCCGATCCCCGAAGGCTGGGCCATCGATGCCGAGGGCCAGCCCACCACCGATCCCGATGCGGCGCTGGCAGGGGCGATGCTGCCCTTCGGCGCGCACAAGGGTTCGGCCATCTCGACCATGGTCGAGCTGCTGGCGGGCGCCATGCTGGGCGAGTTCATGAGCCGCGAAGCGCTGGATTTCATGGGGGATTCCGCCCTTCTGCCGCGCCACGGCGCATTGATCCTGGCGCTGGATCCGCAAAGCTTCGCCAAGCGCAGCGGCCGCGATCCGATTGCCGAGGGCGAAAAGCTGCTGACCGCGATCAACGCCCAGGGCGCGCGTCTGCCTTCCGAACGTCGCTTTGCCGCCCGGGCACGCGCGCTGTCGGACGGGATCGTGCTGAGCGATGCCGAAATGGCCCAGCTGGACCGGTTCGAGGCCCTGGGCCTGGCGGCGCTGGACGCCTGATCGCCCCGCTTCGGACAGCGAAAAAGGCGCGGGAGGGATCCCGCGCCTTTCTTTCTTCCTTGGGTTTCCCTTCCCCCAAGGGGGCCGCGCCCAAAGGCGCGGTGGATCAGCGCACGCTGGCCAGGAACTGCTTGGTGACCTCCTCGCGGGGGTCGTTGAACAGCTGCTCGGGCGCGCCGATCTCGGCCATGATGCCTTTGTGGAAATAGGCCACGCGGTGCGACACGTCGCGGGCAAAGGCCATCTCATGCGTGACGCAGATCATCGTCATGCCTTCTTCGGCCAGCATCTTCAGCGTCTCCAGAACCTCGCCCACCAGCTGCGGGTCCAGCGCCGAAGTCACCTCGTCGAACAGCATGTAGTCGGGCGACATCGCCAGCGCCCGGGCAATCGCCATGCGCTGCTGCTGGCCCCCCGACAGCCGGGTCGGATAGGTCGAGAGCTTTTCGCCCAGCCCCACATGGCGCAGCTGCTTTTCGGCAATGGCCTCGGCCTCGGCCTTCGACAGGCCCAGCACCTTGCGCGGCGCCAGGGTGACGTTCTCCAGCACGGTCAGATGCGGGAAGGCATTCCATTGCTGGAACACGATGCCGATCTTCTGGCGCAGCGTGTTCAGGTTGGTGGACTTGGCATGCACCTCGGTGCCGTCGACCAGGATGCGGCCGCTGTCGATGGGCTCCAGCCCGTTGATGCAGGTCAGCAGCGTCGACTTGCCCGAGCCCGAGCCGCCGATCACCGTCAGCACCTCGCCCCTGGCGACGGTCAGGTCGATGCCCTTCAGCACCTCCATCTTGCCGAAGGACTTGCGGACATTCTGGATCTCAATCATGGGACCACCTTTTCTCGAGATAGCCGCCGAAACGTGCCAGCGGGAGGCTGATGATGAAGTAGAACGCGCCGCAGATAAGCAGCAGGAACAGCGGCTCCTGCAGGCGGGTGATGAGGATCTGGGTGGATTTCAGCAGCTCGGTCACCTGGACGACATAGACCAGCGCGGAATCCTTCATGACGCCAAGCGCCAGCCCGATCCAGGACGGCAGCGCGATGCGGGTCGCCAGCGGCAGCACGATATAGCGCATGTCCTGGCCCCAGCTCATCCCGAGCGAACGGGCGGCACGGCGGGTGGTGGCGGGCACGGCATCCATGCCGCCGCGCACGATCTCAGAGCAATAGGCGCAGGTGTAAAGCGACAGGACTGCGCAGGCCACGGCAAAGCCCGAAATGTCGAGCTGCAGCACCATGCCCAGGAAGGCATTGGCCAGCACCAGCTGGATCAGCAGCGGGATCGAGCGGAACAGGTCCAGCACGAAGGTCATCGGCGCGGCCCAGACGGCGCCCAGCTGGACCCGCAGCACGCCGCACACGATCCCCAGCACGGTGCCGATGGCGACCGAGATCGCGGTGACCAGCACGGTCATGCCCGCACCCTGGGCCAGGAAGATCACGTCTTTCAACGAGAGGGCGGTATCGAACATCGGTCTTCCCCTCAGTAGCGGAACAGGCGGGCGGCCAACAGCCGGGCCCCCAGCGTGATGATCTTGGTGATCACGTAGAAGATCACGGCGGCGATGGCGAACAGTTCGAACGTGCGGAAGGTCAGCGCGTTCAGATCCTGGGTGACGCCGTAAAGGTCGGTGTTCATGCCCACCGTCACCCCGAGCGAGGTCATCAGGATCGCCCAGACCATCTGGTTGGTCATCGGCAGGAAGGCGATGCGCAGCATCTGCGGCAGGATGATGTAGCGGAAGGCCTTCATCTGCGACATCCCCAGAGAGCGCCCGGCGCGGGTCTGGGTGTCGGGAATGGCCTTCAGCGCACCGCGAAAGTTCTCGGCCAGGTAGCCGGCATTGTTGAAGGTGATGCCGATGAGCAGCGACACGAAGGGAGAGAAGTGGATGCCGAAACTCGCCACGCCGAAATGCGCCATGTAGATCTGGAACAGCGCGGGGGTGTTGCGGGCGACCTCGACCCAGGTGGTGGCAATGGCCGACAGGGGACGGGACCCCGACAGCCGCAGCAGCGTCAGCACGACAGCCAGCGCGATGCCGATCACCATGGACAGGATCGCGACCTCCATCGTGACGACGGCACCATCCAGCATCTTCGGAAGGTAGGCCAGCGCCTGCCCCCATTGGAAGGTGTAATCGAACATGTGATAAGCGCCTGATAAAGCTAATAAAGGCGGCGCAGGTCAAGCCTGCGCCGCGGGTTCAGCCGATCAGGCTCAGCGGTAGACGCCCGGCACGGTCAGGTCGGGCAGGTCGCCACCGACCCACTTGCCGTAAAGCTCGGCATAGCGGCCGGTGCGGACCTCGTGGTTGATGAAGTTGTTGAGGTAGTTGATCAGCCCGTATTCGTCACGCTTGGCGAACAGCGCCACATAGTCGGTGTCGAAGGGCGCCTTGCCGACCACTTCGATGCCGTCGAATTTGCCGGATTTCACATTGGCCTGCGCCACGGTCGAGGTCGACACGGTGGCATCGATCTGGCCCTGCGCCAGCGCCAGGAAGACATCGGCCTGGGTCTGGTAAGGGCGGAAGCTGCCGCTGCCCCAGGCATCGACCTGCTTTTGCAGCGCGATCGCCTCGAAGGTGCCGGCGACGGCGCCGACAGTGTGGCCCTTCATGTCGTCAAACGACTTGATGCCGGTGCCATCCTTGGCAGTGACGGCCATTTCAAAGGCGAAGTAGGGGATCGAGAAGCCCACCGTCTTGGCCCGTTCCAGCGTGTCCGAGGTCGAGGCGACACCGACATCGACCTTGCCCGACATCAGCGCGGGGATACGCTCGGGGAAGGGGGTCTCGACGATCTCGGGGGTGACGCCCAGCGAGGCCGCGAGGTCCTTGCAGTAATCGACGTCAAAGCCTTCGGGCTCGTTGTTGGCGTCGCGCATGCCCATCGGCGGGAAGTCGAGCACAACGGCGCAGCGCAGCTTGCCCGAGGCGATGATCTTGTCGAGCTTGTCGGCCTGCGCGGTGCCGGCAACAGCCATCGCGGCCAGGAAGGCGGCGGTCAGGGTCAGTGTCTTCATCTGGAAAATCTCTCTCTGCCGAGGTTCCTGGCGGCCCTGCGGGACCCCGGGAACTTATTTTTTCGTACAAAGCTTTTCTTAAATGAAAAATCCTAGCTCGTGAAGAAAAACTTTGTTATAGAAGAGAAGATTTCCACAACCGACTGAAAAGACTTCGGGAATATGACAGGCGCCAGCCCCCCCGGGCGGCGCGATGTCCCAGAAAGGACCAGGCATGACCTTCACCCCGCATGGCCGCCACCTGATCGCAGGCCACTGGCTGGACGGCGACTCCCGCTTCACCTCCGAACCTGCCGAGGGGCCGGGCTTTGACTTTGCCGTGGGCACGCCGGCGCTGGTCGATGCCGCCTGCCAGGCCGCCGAGGCCGCCTTCGAGGCCTATGCCGCCACCAGCCGCGCCGAACGCGCCGCCTTCCTGGAGGCCATTGCCGACCAGATCGAGGCCCGTGCCGAGGCGATCACCTGGATCGGCAGCCGCGAAACCGGCCTGCCCGAGGCGCGCCTGCAGGGCGAGCGCGGCCGAACCACCGGCCAGCTGCGGCTGTTTGCGCAGCACATTCTGGCGGGCGACTACCTGGACCGGCGCCATGACGCCGCACTGCCCGACCGCCAGCCGCCGCGCCCTGACATCCGTCTGATGCAGCGCCCCATCGGCCCGGTCGCGGTCTTCGGGGCCTCGAATTTCCCGCTGGCCTTCTCGGTGGCGGGCGGCGACACGGCGGCGGCGCTGGCGGCGGGCTGTCCGGTCGTGGTCAAGGGCCATTCCGCCCATCCCGGCACCGGCGAAATCATCGCCGAGGCGATCCTGGCCGCCATTGAGGCCACCGGCATGCCCGGGGGCGTGTTCTCGCTGGTGCAGGGCGGGCGGCGCGATGTCGGCGAGGCGCTGGTGCAGCATCCGGCGATCACGGCCGTAGGGTTCACCGGCTCTCTGGTCGGGGGACGTGCGCTCTTTGATCTTTGCGCGCGGCGGCCGACGCCCATCCCCTTCTTCGGCGAACTGGGCAGCGTCAACCCGATGTTCGTGCTGCCTGCAGCGCTCGGGGCGCGCGCGGCGGCGATCGGGGCGGGCTGGGCGGCCTCGCTGACCATGGGCGCGGGGCAGTTCTGCACCAACCCCGGCATTGCCGTGGTCCCCGAGGGCCCCGAGGGCGATGCCTTCGTGGCCGCAGCCGCCACCGCCCTGCAGACGGCACCCGCGCAATGCATGCTGACCGAAGGGATCGCCCGGGCCTATCGCGATGGCCAGGCGCGCTTTGACGGCCATGCCGCCGTGACCCCGATCAGCCGCAGCGACAGCAGCGGGCGCCTGGCCTGCCCCAACCTTTACCAGACCGATGTCGAAAGCTATCTGAACGACCACACCCTGGGAGAAGAGGTCTTTGGCCCGCTGGGCCTGGTGATCCGCATTGCCGATCCGGCACAGATGCCCGCCCTGGCGCGGGGCTTTGCCGGCCAGCTGACCGCCACGCTGCACATGGAGGAGGACGACACGCCGCTGGCCCGCGCCCTGCTGCCGATCCTGGAGCGCAAGGCCGGTCGCGTGCTGGTCAACGGCTTCCCGACCGGGGTCGAGGTCTGCGACGCGATGGTCCATGGCGGGCCCTATCCGGCCTCGACCAATTTCGGCGCCACCTCGGTCGGCACAATGTCGATCCGCCGCTTCCTGCGCCCGGTCAGCTACCAGAACCTGCCGGCGGCATTGCTGCCCGCCGATCTGGCCTGAACAAAGGAGCCCCGGCCATGCCGATCATCCGTATCGAGCTGTTCCCCGGCCGCGATCACGCCACCAAGATGGAGATCGCGACCGGCATCACCCGCCTGCTGCAGGACACGGCCGGCATCGCCCCTGCGGCAACGACGGTGATCTTCACCGAAGTATCCCCCTGCGACTGGGTGGTCGCAGGGCACCCCTATGCCACCCCCAACCCGGAGGACTGACCATGCGGTCGCGTCTGAACATCAGTGTCGTCGGCTGCCATGCCGAAGGTGAAATCGGCGATGTCATCATCGGCGGCGTGCTGCCGCCCGAGGGCAACACCATGATGGAGCGCATGATCGCGATGGAGCGCGATCACGACCATATCCGCCAGCTGCTGATCTGCGAGCCCCGCGGATCCGTGGCGCGCCATGTCAACCTGATCGTGCCGCCGATCACCCCCGGCTGCGCTGCGGGCGCTATCGTGATGGAGCCCACCGAATACGTGCCGATGTCGGGTTCGAACACGATCTGCATCGCCACGGTGCTGCTGGAAACCGGCATGGTCCCGATGCAAGAGCCGGTCACGCGCTTCAAGCTCGACATGCCCGGCGGCGTGATCGAGGTGACCGCGCAATGCGAAGACGGCCGCTGCCGCAGCATCACCTTCCGCAACGCTCCGGCCTTTGCCGCCGTGCTGGACGGGGCGCTCGAGGTCGAGGGCCACGGCACGATCCCGCTGGACATCGCCTATGGCGGCATGTTCTTCGGCATCGTCGATGCCCAGGCCCTGGGCTTTCAGGTGCGCCCCGACGAGGCCCGCGACCTGGCGATCCTGGGCGAGAAGATCCGCAAGGCCGCCCGCGAACAATTCGACGTGGTGCATCCCGATTTCGACAATGTGCGCGGCGTCTCGATCGTGCAGTTCGCCATGCCCTACGAGGGCAGCGGCCAGGTCACCCGCAACACCTGCATCGTGGCGCCCGGGCGTTCGGACCGCTCGCCGACGGGCACCGGGACCTCGGCGCGGATGGCGGTGCTGCAGGCCCGGGGGCAGATGCAGGCCGGGGACGAGCTGATCCATGCCTCGATCATCGGCTCGCGCTTCATCGGCAAGATCCTCTCGGTCGAGCAGACGGCCGGGCGCACCACGATCATCCCCCAGATCACCGGACGGGCCTGGATCACCGGCCAGCATTCCTACCTGCTGGACCCCGAGGATCCCTGGCAGAACGGCTACATGCTGTCCGACACCTGGGGCGTGACGCCGACCCTGAAACAGTAAGGCACCCCGGCCCACCGCCGGTTCCGGCCTCTGCCCCGATCGGGGCAGGGGCCTTTTTCATGTCTGACCGGCACCACGGCACCGCGCCGGAACACCGATCAATTTCAATTTGGATTATATTACATGCACAGTAAAAATTTTTAGCTTATTTTTTAATCCTATTATACCGTATTATACATACGAATCTGGCACCCTCCCCGGATCCCGCCGTACCCAGAGCCACAGAGGCCACCGCCTCTTCGGATTCGAACCAGCGAACAGACTGGTCCCGCCGGCGCGATGCCGGGGCTCATCACAGGGAGTGCACATGAAACGAATGAAGAAAGCCGTCCTGCCGGCACTGGCGCTGCTGGCGCTGAGCCCCCAGGGCGCGATGGCCGAGCGCGGCAGCGACGGGCAGCTGAACGTCCTGATCTGGCAGGCGCCCTCGACCATGAACCCCTATCTGTCGGGTGGCACCAAGGACCTTCTTGCGGCCTCCTTCGTGCTGGAACCCCTGGCGCGCTACGACCAGAACGGCGACATGGTGCCCTACCTGGCCGAGACCATCCCCACCCTTGCCAATGGCGGTGTGGCGGCGGATTACACCTCGGTCACCTGGACGCTGAAGGCCGGGCTGAAATGGTCCGACGGCAGCGACGTGACCGCCGATGACGTGGTCTTCACCTGGCAATACTGCACCGACGAGGCCGGCGGCTGCGCCCAGAGCAGCTTCTTCAAGGGTGTCAGCAAGGTCGAGGCGCTGGACCCGCGCACCGTCAAGGTCAGCTTCGACGCGCCCACGCCCTATCCCTACGGGCCCTTCGTCGGCGAACGCTCTCCGATCCTGCAGAAGCGGCAGTTCGCCGATTGCCTGGGCGCCCGGGCCGCCAGCTGCACCGCGCAGAACTTTGCCCCCGTCGGCACCGGCCCCTTCATGGTGACCGAATTCCGCCCCAATGATGTCGCCACCCTGGCCGCCAATCCCGATTACCGCGACCCTGCCAAGCCTGCTTTCGCCGGCGTCGTGCTGAAGGGCGGCGGCGATCCGGCCTCGGCGGCGCGGGCGGTGCTGGAAACCGGCGAATTCGATTACGCCTGGAACCTGCAGGTCGAACCCGAGGTGCTGGAGCAGATGACCCAGGCCGGCAAGGGCGTTCTGGTGACCGCCTTCGGCTCGGGCGTCGAGCGGATGGAGATGAACCAGTACAACCCCGACCCGCAGCTGGGCGACAAGCGTTCGACCCGCGAGGGCGGCCCGCATCCCTTCCTGACCGATCCGGCCGTGACCCGCGCCCTGTCGATGGCGATCGATCGCGCCACGCTGGTGGCGGCGGGCTATGGCGCGGCCGGCAAACCCACCTGCAACAACCTTGCGGCCCCCGCCGTCTATGCCTCGCAGGCCAATGACGCCTGCCTGACCCAGGACATCGACGGCGCCAACAAGCTGCTGGACGAAGACGGCTGGCTGCGCGGCAAGGACGGCATCCGCGTCAAGAACGGTGTCCGCCTGTCGATCCTGTTCCAGACCAGCACCAATTCGGTCCGCCAGGCCACGCAGGAGCTGATCAAGAGCTGGTGGAAGCAGATCGGCGTCGAAACCGAACTGCGCAACATCGCCTCTTCGGTGTTCTTCGGCGGCGACGTGTCCAGCACGGATACGGTGCAGAAGTTCTTTGCCGATGTCGAGATGTTCAACAAGCCCTTCAGCGGCACCGATCCCGCCAGCTACCTGGCCGGCTGGACCTGCGCCAACATTCCCACCCCCGCGAACGGCTGGCTGGGCGAGAACATGGCCCGCTACTGCAACCCGGCCTATGACGCGCTGGTCGACAAGCTGAACGCCACGGCCGATCTTGACGCCCGCGCGGCGATTGCCAAGCAGCTGAACGACATGATCGTGCAGGCAGGCGCCATCATCCCGCTGGTGCATCGCGGCAGCATCGCCGCCCATGCCAAATCGCTGGGCGGGGTCGAGATGAACGCCTGGGATTCCGAGGCCTGGAACGTGGCCGACTGGTACCGCGAAAAATGATCCCCGTGCCGCTGCCGGGATCCCGGCGGCGGCCTTCCCCAAGCTGGAAGACGCGATGTTCAACTATACCCTGCGGCGCCTGCTGTTCGCCATTCCGACCCTGCTGGTGATCAGCTTCATCCTGTTTGCGCTGCTCGATCTGGCGCCGTCGGATCCGACCTCGGACCTGCCGCTGTCGATCCCCCCCGAGGTCCGCGAGAAGATCCGCGCCTCGCTGGGCATGAACGACCCGTTCCTGATGCGCTACCTGCACTGGCTGGTGCAGTTCTTCGTCAACGAGCCTCTGAACCTGCTGGAACAGATGACCGGCTGGCAGATCGGCGACAGCACGGACCGCCTGCGCGTGCTGTCCTGGAGCACCCGAAGCCCGGTCGTCGACCTGATCGCGCAGCGCCTGCCGCAGACGCTGTGGGTGGTCGGGCTGTCCTATCTGGTCTCGATCCTGCTGGCGATCCCCATCGGGGTCCTCTCGGCCTACCGGCAATATTCGGTCTTCGACCAGATCGGCACCTTCCTGGCGATGGTCGGCTTCTCGGTGCCGTCGTTCTTTTCGGGGGTGGTGCTGATCGTGGTGTTCTCGTCCTGGCTGCACTGGTTCCCCTCGGTCTACGACACCACGCTGCGGGTCACCGACTGGTCCAGCTTCCTGGCGCAGGTGCATCAGATGGTGCTGCCGGTGGCGGTGATCTCGCTGGTGAACCTCAGCCAGATCAGCCGGTTCGTGCGGGCCTCGGTGCTGGACAACCTGTCGCAGGACTATGTGCGCACCGCCCGCGCCAAGGGGGTCCGGGAACGGGTCGTGCTGCTCCGCCATGTGCTGCGCAACTCGATGATCCCGGTGGTCACGGTGATCGCGCTTGGCGTGCCGTCGATCTTCTCGGGCGCCATCATCACCGAACAGATCTTTCGGGTGAACGGCCTGGGCCAGCTGCTGATCACCGCCGTCCAGGGCGGAGACCTGCCCCTGGTGCAATCGCTGACCTTCATCTTCGCCTTCCTGATCGTGCTCTTCAACCTGGTCGCGGATGTCCTTTATGGCCTGCTCGACCCGAGGATCCGCTATGACTGACGCGACCTTTTCCCCCGAAACGCCCGCCAGCCGCGGCTATGCCGCCGAAATCTGGCGCCGCTTCGCCCGCCACAAGGGCGGGGTCGCCGGGCTGGCCGCCTTCACCGTGATCGTGCTGGGCACCCTGGCGGGCCCCGCGCTCTACGGGATCGACCCGGGGGCGCTGAACATCCTGGACAAGAACCAGGGCCCGAGCATGGCGCATTGGATGGGCACCGACAACCTGGGCCACGACCTGTTCGCCCAGGTTCTGGCCGGTGGACGGGTGTCGCTGGCGGTGGGGGTGACGGCGATGCTGCTGTCGCTGCTGCTGGGCACGGTCGTGGGCCTGCTGGCGGGCTATTTCCGCCGCCTCGACGGGGTGCTGATGCGGCTGACCGACCTGTTTCTGGCACTGCCGGTGCTGCCGCTGCTGCTGGTCATCCTGATGCTGTTCCGCGATACCCTGCGGTCCCTTCTGGGCCCCGAAGGCGGCATCTTCGTGCTGATCGTCTTCGTCATCGGCATCACTTCGTGGATGCACACGGCGCGGATCGTGCGCGGCGACGTGCTGGCGCTGAAACAGCGCGAGTTCATCCTGTCGGCCAAGAGCGGCGGCGTGCGCGAACGCAACATCGTGCTGCATCACCTGCTGCCCAATGTCGTCAGCTCGATCCTGGTGTCGGCGACGATGGGCATCGCCACCGCGATCATCACCGAAAGCGCGCTGTCGTTCCTGGGGCTGGGCTTTCCCTCGGACTTTCCGACCTGGGGCCGGCTGCTTTATGATGGGGTGAACTTCATGCTGATCACCCCGGCGCGGGTGATCTGGCCGGGGCTGGCGATCTCTCTGACGGTGCTGTCGGTCAACTACATCGGCGATGCGCTGCGCGATGCGCTGGACCCGCGCAGTGCCCAGGGCTGAGGCGGCGCAGATGCAGATCCGACACCTTCCCCCCGGGCCCGCCAAAGCCGCCCTGGCCTGGGTCGAACGGCCGGGGCAGAGGATGCCGCTGGTCCTGCTGCACGGGCTGGGCGGCAGCGCGATCGAAGGTTTTGCCCCGGTCGTGCGCCATCCGGCGCTGGCCGCGCGCCCGGTGATCCTGATCGACATGCCGGGGTTCGGCCGGGCCGCCCCGGTGGCGGATTTCGACGGCACCACCGGGGCGCAGGCCCGACTGGCCGCAGATCTGCTCGGGCAGATCCTGCCCGGGCAACCCTTTGTGCTGTTCGGCCATTCCATGGGCGGCGCGGTCGCGATCGAACTGGCCGAGGCCGCCCCCGCCTGCCGCGGGCTGATCCTGGCCGAGGCCAACATGCGCGGTGGCGGCGGGCTGATCAGCGCCCGCATCGCCGCCCGGCCCGCCGCCGCCTACGATGCCGCAGCCCATGCCGAGATCGCCGCAACCCTGGAGGCCCGCGGCCACGACATGCGGATCTGGCGCCGGGCCGATCCCGCCACGCTGCATGCCGCGGCCTCGGCGCTGGCGCGGGGCGTGCAGCCGCCCTGGCATGCGCGCCTGGCCGCGCTCGGCCTGCCCCGGGCGATCCTGCTGTCCGCGCAGCACCAGGACCATCCCGATGCCGGCCTGTTCGCCCGCCTCGGCCTGCCGGTGCGGATCGTCGCGGCTTCGGGCCATGACATGCATGCCGACAACCCCGACGGCCTGGCCCTTGCCATCGCCGCAGCCCTTTCCGATCTTCCTGCCGAAAGCCCCGCCCCATGAGCCACGCCGAACCTACCCCCAGCCCGGTCCTGCAGGTCCGGGACCTGCGCACCGCCTTCCGCACCCAGACCGGCTGGCGCGAGGTGGTCAAGGGCCTGTCCTTCGATCTTTATCCCGGGCAGACCCTGGCGATCGTCGGCGAATCCGGCTCGGGCAAAAGCGTGACCTCGCTGTCGGTCATGCAGCTTCTGCCCGGCCGCAGCAGCCGCATCGGCGGCTCGGTCAAGCTGAACGGCCAGGAATTACTGGGCCTCGACCCCGAGGCCATGCGCCAGCTGCGCGGCACCGAGATCGCGATGATCTTCCAGGAGCCGATGACCAGCCTGAACCCGATCTTCCCGGTCGGTCGCCAGATTGCAGAGGCCCTGACCTGCCATGCCGCCATGCCCGCCGCCCAGGCCCGCGCCCGCGCGCTGGAGCTGATGCAGCGCGTCCGCATCCCCAATGCCGAACACCGCTTTGACGACTACCCGCACCAGTTCTCGGGGGGGATGCGGCAGCGGGTGATGATCGCCATGGCGCTGGCCGCCCGGCCGAAGGTGCTGATCGCCGACGAACCGACCACCGCGCTTGATGTCACCATCCAGGGCGAGATTCTGGACCTGATCAAGGAGCTGCAGGCGGAAACCGGCATGGCGGTGCTGTTCATCACCCATGACATGGGCGTGGTGGCCGAGATCGCCCACCGCACCCTGGTGATGTACCACGGCGAGGTCGTCGAGGCGGGCGAGACCGCGCAGGTCTTCGCCGCCGGACGCCATCCCTATACCCGGGCTCTGCTGGCTGCGGTGCCCCGGCTGGGCGCGATGGAGGGCACCGAAACCCCGGCGCGCTTTCCGGTGGTCAACCCGCAGACCGGCCAGCCGCTGCCCGAACGCGCGGTCGGCAACACAGTGCAGCCAGGCCGCCCGGTGATCGAGGTCCGCGGCCTGGCGACCCGCTTCCCCGTACGCTCCGGGCTGCTTGGCCGTCAGAGCGGCGCGGTCCATGCCGTCGAGGGGGTCTCGTTCGATCTGCAGCAGGGCGAAACCCTCAGCCTGGTGGGGGAATCGGGCTGTGGCAAGTCGACCACCGGACGCTCTCTGACCCGGCTGGTGGAACCCGACGCCGGAGAGATCGTGGCCGACGGCTTTGACGTGCGCCGGCTGAACCCGCAGGACCTGCGGCGGATGCGGGCCAGCGTGCAGATGGTGTTCCAGGATCCTTTCGCGGCGCTGAACCCACGGATGAGCATCGGTGCGGCGCTGTGCGAATACTACCTTGAACACGGCCGCGGCAGCCGCGCCGAAGCGCGCGAGAAGGCCGCCGGGCTGCTGGACCGGGTGGGCCTGTCGCCGGCCATGATGGCCCGCTATCCGCATGAATTCTCGGGCGGGCAGCGGCAGCGGATCTGCATTGCCCGCAGCCTGATGCTGGACCCCAAGGTGATCATCGCCGACGAGGCAGTTTCGGCGCTGGATGTCTCGATCAAGGCGCAGGTCTGCAACCTGCTGCTGGACCTGCAGGACAGCCTCGGGCTGGCCTATCTGTTCATCAGCCACGACATGGCGGTGGTCGAACGGATGTCGCACCGCGTCGCCGTCATGTATCTGGGCGAGATCGTCGAGATCGGCCCAAGGGCGCAGATCTTCGGCAACCCGCGCCATCCCTACACGCAGCGCCTTATCGCTGCGGTACCGGTGCCCGATCCCGCCCGCCGCGGCCTGCGCCGCCCGACCCGCAACGACGAGCTGCGCAGCCCGGTGCGCCCGCGGGGCTATGTGCCGCCGCAACGCCGCTGGCACGAGGTTGCACCCGGCCATCTGGTGCGGGAGGATGCATGAGGCACCCCCCCTCGGGCAGACCGCCCGCCAACCGGAGCGAGACGACAATGGCAGGAGCTTTCGCATGAGCATCGTTCGCGTGGCCGACCTGCGCGCGCAGGTCTACGAAACCCTGCGCCGCCGCATCGCCGACGGCGCCTACCCCCATGACCACCACTTCCGCGAGGCCCAGCTGGCCGAGGAACTGGGCGTGTCGCGCACCCCGGTGCGTGAAGCGATGACCATGCTGGTGCATGACGGGCTGGTGGTACCGGTCCGGCGCGGCTTCGTCTTCCCCCGCTACACCCGCGAGGAAGTCCGGGCGATGACCCAGGTCCGCCACCGGCTGGAACCCTTCGCCATGCGCATGCTGGTCGAAGGCAACACCCCCGGGGCGCTGGCCGATCTGGCAGGTTTCATCGAGGCCCAGGTTGCCCGTCACGGCCATGACGACAGCTATGTCGCGGCCCATGTGCGCATCCGCGAAAGGACCCTTGGGATGGTCGGCAACCTGGTGCTGGTGAACACCATCCGCCAGTTCGACGACTTCGTGCAATCGGTTCGCGCCGCGACGCTGCGGGTGCCGCAATGGCGGGAAGCCTCGGCGCAGGGCAACCTGCGCAAGGCCGCGCTCTTTGCCGGGGGCGATGCCGATGCGGTCGAGGCCTACATGCACCGCCTGCTCGACAGTTCGGCCGAGGCCTACATGGCCTTTCTGGAAACCACCCCCGACCCCGAGGCCGAAGAGCGCGTGCCGATGCGTCTGCTGACCCCGCTGCAGGACGGCCCCTGAGGCCTGGGGCCGCGTTCCCGCGCCCCTGACCCCGGCGTCGCCTGACCGCGGCGCACCGCCCTGATCCGCGCCCCCCCGGGCGCCCCTTTCCCGCGGCCTCGCCGCCCCTTCGCACGCCCCGACGCCGCGGTCCCGCCGCCGGCGACCGGGACAGACATGACTGGATGCAAGATGAAGAACACCCTGGAGCTTGACGATATCCTGGCCCGGCTGGCCCCGATCTACGAGGCGCTGAGCGATCGCGTCTGGGAAACCCCCGAAACCTGCTACGCCGAGACGCGCTCGGCCGCGAGCCATGCCGAACAGCTGCGCGCGGCGGGCTTTCGGGTGCAGACCGGGCTGGCCGACATCCCGACCGCCCTGCTGGGCGAGGCGGGCGAGGGCGGTCCGGTGATCGCCTTCCTGGGCGAATTCGACGCCCTTCCGGGGCTCAGCCAGACCGCCGGCAGCCCGACCCATGCCCCGCTGCAGCAGGGCGGCGCGGGCCATGGCTGCGGCCACAACCTGCTGGGGGCGGCCGCGATGCTGGCGGCAGCCACGCTGAAGCAATGGCTGGAGGAACAGAAGCTGCCCGGCCGCGTGCGCTACTACGGCTGCCCGGCCGAAGAGGGCGGCGGTGCCAAGGCCTTCATGGTGCGCGACGGGCTGTTCGACGATGTCGATATCGCGATCTCCTGGCACCCCGAGAACTTCTGCGAGGTGATGGACGCCAATTCGCTGGCCAACACCCGCGTCGACTACATCTTCCACGGCCGGTCCTCGCATGCGGCGGTGGCCCCGCATCTGGGGCGTTCGGCGCTGGATGCGATGGAGCTGACCAGCGTCGGCGCCAACTACCTGCGCGAGCATGTGACCCCCGACTGCCGCATCCACTATGCCATCATCGAGACCGGCGGCATCGCCCCCAACGTCGTGCAGGACCACACCCGCGTGCGCTATTCGCTGCGGGCCTCGGACGTGGCGACGATGCGCGATCTCTATGAGCGGATGGCCCAGGTGGCCCGGGGCGCGGCGACGATGACCGGCACCTCGGTTGAAATCCACCCGATCAGCGCCGTGTCGAACCTGCTGCCGAACCGCACCCTGGAGGCGGTGATGTGGGACGAGCTGGAGGCCCTGGGCCCGCCCGGTTTCGACGACGCCGACCGCGACTTTGCCCGCGCCATGCAGGCCAGCATCACCCGCCAGGACATCGAATACACCTATCGCCGCTACGGCCTGCCCGTCGATTACGACCGGCCGCTGTGCGATTTCGTGGTGCCGCGCAATGCGCCGCGCCTGCCGATGTCGGGCTCGACGGATCTGGGCGATGTGTCCTGGGTGGTGCCCTTGGTGCAGTACTATGGCGCGACCTGTGCCATCGGCACGCCGTTCCACAGCTGGCAGCTGGTGGCGCAGGGCCAGTCGGCGATGGCGCACAAGGGCATGGTCCATGCCGGGCTGGTGATGGCCCGCACCGGCCTGCGCGCCCTGCAATCCCCCGAGATCATCGCCCGCGCCCGCGCCGAGCTGCAAGAGCGCGTCGGCCCGGCGGGCTATGCCACGCCGCTGCCCGAGGGCACCTGCCCGCCGATCCGGGAAATGGCAGGCTGAGACGAGGAGAGCGACATGCAGAACGACAGACTGCCCCGCGCCGCGCTTCAGGCCGCCATCGAGGCCCGCTCCGGCGCCTTCACCGCCCTGGCGGACCGCATCTTTGACACCCCGGAGCTGCGCTTCGAGGAAGTCCGCTCGGTCGCGGCACAGATCGAGGCGATGCAGGCCGAGGGTTTTCGCATCACCCGCGACATCGCCGGCCTGCCGACCGCCTTTCTGGCCGAGGATGGCACCGAGGGGCCCTGCATCGCCTTTCTGGGCGAATATGACGCGCTCTCGGGGCTGGCGCAGACACCCGGCGCCCTGGCGCCGCACAGCGACACCCCCGGCGCCCCCGGCCATGGCTGCGGCCACAACCTGCTGGGCGCGGCCTCGGCACTGGCGGCGGTGGGGCTGCGCGACGCGCTGCGCGACGCCGGCATCCCGGCCCGCATCCGCTACTATGGCTGTCCCGCCGAAGAGGGGGGATCGGGCAAGACCTACATGGTGCGCGCCGGTGCCTTCGAGGGTGTCGAGGCGGCGCTGACCTGGCACCCCTGCGTCTACAACTTTGTCCAGTCGGCCGGCACCCTGGCCAATATCCAGGCCTATGTCCGCTTCCATGGCCGCCCCGCCCATGCCGCCATGTCGCCGCAGGTCGGGCGCTCGGCGCTGGATGCGCTGGAGCTGATGAACATCGGCATCAACTTCCTGCGCGAGCACATGCCCGCCCAGGCGCGGGTGCATTATGCCATCACCGACAGCGGCGGGATCTCTCCCAATGTGGTGCAGGGCCGGGCCGAGGGGCTGTACCTGATCCGGGCCCCGCGCACGGAGGAGGTCGAGGCGCTTTACGCCCGGGTGCTGCGCATCGCCGAAGGCGCCGCGCTGATGACCGATACCACGATCGAGGTCACGCTGGATCGCATGACGGCGGAAATGCTGCCGAACCGGGTGCTGGAGGAAACCATGCAGCGCCAGTTCGAGGAGATCGGCCCGCCGCCCTTCGATGCCGCCGACCAGGCCTTTGGCCGCGCCCTGCAGGAGGCCGCCCTGACCGCCGAAGACCGCGCCGCCTGCGCCGAGGCCTATGGTGGCCCGGCCGATCACCCGCAGCCCTTCCACGACGCGGTGCTGCCGCTGGTGCCGGCGCCGGGGCTGCTGATGGGCTCGACCGATGTGGCGGATGTGTCCTGGGTGGTGCCGACCGCCCAGTGCCTGACCGCGACCCATGCCATCGGCACGCCGTTCCACGCCTGGCAGACAGTGACCCAGGGCAAGCTGCCTTCGGCGCACAAGGCCATGGTCACCGCCGCCCAGGTGATGGCGGCCACCGCGCTGGAACTGGTGCAGGACGAGGCGCTGCGCGCCCGCGCCCGGGCCGAGCTGACCACCCGGCTGGCGGGGCGCGACTACTTTGCCCGGGCCACCGGATCGGACGGGCTGGTCCCGCCGCGCGGAGCCATGCGCAACCACTGACAGGGCACCTTTCGCCCCCGTCCCGCCCAGGCGGGGGCGACATGGGATTTTCTGTCGCAACATCGCCCTGCGCCGCCATTTTGTGACCGCAATCCCTTCAGAACGCGCACAAATGCCGCAGGCGACCTTTAGGATGCCGCAATTCTGACCGGCCCTGAGGGAGCATACCATGACCAAGCCTGAAATCCAGTACGATGACTTTGCCCGGATCGAGATGCGGGTCGGCCGGATCGTCTCGGTTTTGCCCTTCCCACGCGCCCGCAACCCCTCCTACAAGGTCGAGGTCGATTTTGGCGAACTGGGCCGCCGCTGGTCCAGCGCCCAGATCACCAACTATGCCGAAGCGGCGCTGATCGACCGGATGGTGGTCTGCGTCGTCAACATGCCTCCGCGCAATATCGCAGGCTTCAAATCCGAGATCCTGATCATGGGCGCCCCCGATGCCGAAGGCCGCACCATGCTGCTGCACCCTGACGCCGGAGCCCTGGTGGGATCGGAAATCTTCTGATGGGTCCGGCGCGGGCCACCGGACTGGGAGGCCTGGCGATCCTGTCCTGGGGCGGGCTGGGGGCGCTCGGGGCCTCGGCGGCGCATCTGCCGCCCTATCTGGTGCTGGGGCTGTGCTTTGGCATTGCAGCCCTGCTGGGGGCGGGGCTGACCCTGGCCCGCGGCCAGCGTCCGGCGGTACCGCGCGCGCCCGGCATCCTGACCGCCGCCGCATTGCTGAGCCTGTATCACCTGAGCTACCTTGAAGCCTTCCACCACGCCGCCCCGATCCCGGTGTCGCTGATCAACGCGCTGTGGCCCGCCTGCCTGATCGTGATCGGCAACCTGTTCTTCGGCCTGCAGGCCGGCTGGAGCGGTACCCTGGGCGCCGCCTGCGGCTTTCTGGGCGTGGCGTTTGTGGTCGGCAGCGGCGCCGGAATGCCTGCACGGGCCGACATCCTGGGCTATGCGCTGGCCTTCCTGGGGGCGCTGCTGTGGGCCAGCTATTCCAACCTGCGGCGCGGGGCGCAGGACCAGGGCATCGCTGCCATGACGACGATCTGCGCCCTGTCCTCGGGCGTCTGCCTGACGCTGGCCCTGGCCACGGGGGAACCCCTGTCCGGGCTCCGGGGCCCGGACCTGCTGGCCATCGTGCTGCTGGGCCTGGGCCCGGCGGGAGGCGCCTTCTTCCTTTGGGATATCGGCATGCGTCAGGGTCATGCCGCGCTGCTGGGGATCCTGGGCTATGCGGTGCCGGTGCTCTCGACCCTGCTGATGCTGGCAATGGGACTGGGGCAGCCCGGCTGGCAGCTGGCGGTGGCGGTCGTCCTGATCACCCTGGGCGGCGGCATCGTGCAGGCCGGACCACGGCTGATCCGGCGCCTGCGCCCCGTCAGGCGGCCCGGCTGATCACACCATGCCACGTCCCAAGGCCCGCAGACCGCTGCGGGCCTTTTCAAATTCCCCCACAAAACCAGAGAGCATGGAAATAGAGGTAGCAATTTCAGAAATTTTCAAATACGAATTCTAATTCATATCTTGGCACGGAGGGGAGAGCGTGCGTTACAAGAAACTCGACATGAACCTGCTGGCGGCGCTGGATGTGCTGCTGCGGACGCGCAATGTCTCGATGGCGGCGGACGAGATGTTCATCACCCAATCCGCCATGAGCAACGCCCTGGGACGGCTGCGCAGCTATTTCTCTGACCCGCTGCTGATCCAGGTCGGTCGCCAGATGGAGCTGTCGCCGCTGGCCAACCGGCTGCGCGATCCCCTGCGCGATATCATTGCGCAGATCGACGGAGCGATCATTTCTTGCCCTGCCTTCGACCCATCCCGCAGCCAGCGCGATTTCAGCGTCGTGCTGTCGGATTATTCGCTGGCCGTGCTGGGGGAACGCCTGACCCGCCGTCTGGCGCAAGAGGCGCCGGGGGTGCGGCTGCATTTCCGCCCACAGATGGCCACACCCGAACGGCTGATGGAACGCGGAGAGATCGACCTGCTGATCATGCCCGACTCGATCGCCATGGACAGCCATAACAGCGCGCCGCTGTTCGAGGACCAGCTGGTGATCCTGGCGCCGCGCGATTTTCCCGGGCCCGACCAGCTGCAGGCCGAGCGCTTTGGCCGCGCCCATATGGTGGTGATGGAGCCCTTCTTCGGCCAGGAAAGCTTTGCCATCATCGCGATGCGCCAGGCCGGGCTGGAGCCCCGAACGGCGATCACCACCTTCGCCTTCAATTCGATCGCGGATCTGCTGCAGGCGCCCAACCACCTGGCATTGCTGCAGGAACGGCTGGCCCGGCGGGTGGCGCAGAGCGGCCGGTTTCGGATGCTGACGCCGCCGGTGCCCCTGCCGCCGCTGCGCCAGACAATGCGCTGGCACCGACACCGCGCGGGCGATCCGGGGCTGGCCTGGCTGCGCGAGCTGTTCGCCCGCTGCGCCCGCGAGGCCGCCTAGAGCATCAGCCCATAGCCGACCCGGCCGGGTTTCGGATCGGCGACCAGCGGGGCATAGCCCCGGCCGGCCAGCTGCAGGACCCGCAGCAGAAGCGACCGCAGGCCAAAGGCGGGGGCGCGGTGGTGGGGAAGGGCGGGAAAAACGGTCTTCATCGTGACACCTGTCATGCTGTTACCCTCCCCAAAG
This sequence comes from Pseudooceanicola sp. NS-SX9, assembly GCF_057380705.1. NCBI lineage: Bacteria > Pseudomonadati > Pseudomonadota > Alphaproteobacteria > Rhodobacterales > Paracoccaceae > Pseudooceanicola > Pseudooceanicola sp. NS-SX9. The sequence goes on from NZ_JBXXRN010000008.1 coordinate 45,564, forward strand.
GCAGGGATAGGCGCAGCGGTGGCCCGAAGCAAATACAAATTTAGAATACTAGTTCTGTTATTTTTGCATGCCATGCGCCCCGAGATAGGCCAGCAGCATGCGGTTGGTCTCGGCCTTGGTCCAGGCCCAGTCGAGATGGCTGATCTCGCCGCGGCTGGAGCCCAGCCCCAGCACGTTGCCATAGGTCGAATAAGAGGACACCAGGCAGTAGCGGAACACCTTCTCGGGGGCATCGGTCGTCAACTGATCGGCGCGCGTCATCAGCAGGCCAACGATGGCATCGACGAACCGCCAGTAAGAGGTGCTGCCCGCCTCCGAGATCACCGGATCGCTGATCGCACGCAGCATGAAGGCGCGCAACAGGGGGGCATTGGCGCGCAGCACCTCGGCGATGGCATCGAAAAGCTGCGGCACCATCTGCTGCAGCGCCAGCCCGGCCCATTTCGGGTCGGCGATCAGGGCGGCGTGGGTCTCGTCCATCTCCTGCAGCAGGGTGTGGTGGACGAAATGCACCAGCTCGTCCTTGCCGGTGAAGCGCCCGTAGATCGACCCGATCGAGACGCCCGAGGTACTGGAAACCTGCTGAAGGGTAAAGCCGTCATAGCCATGTTCGGCCATCAGCGCCCGGGCGGCGGCGACGACCTTGGCCTGGCTCAGGCGGCTGCGGCGCTGCTTTGGCTCGTTCTTCAGTCCTGCGGTCGTCTCTGCCATGGCGCCCTTCCTGCTGTCCTGCTGCCCCCGGGGGGGCACATATCCGAACAGCCATTTTAATCCGGTTCGGCAGGTATGGAAAGACCAGGACCCGCGTGCGGCAGGTCCCGGCCGCTGGCCTCAGGACAGGCGCGCCAGCCGCAGCGCCCGGCCCTGCGGCGAGGCGGCGAAGACGAACATCAGCGCCGCGACGATCAGCGCGCAGGGGCCCATGATGCGGAACGGGTAAAGCACATCCCCCTGGCCGAAGCCGCGCAGCAGGCTGAAGACCAGCGGGCTGACGAACATGCCCGCGAAGAAGGCGCTGGACCAGGCCCCCATCGCCCGGCCGCGATGCGCCGGCCCGAACAGCGACGAGACCCAGAAGATCATCGCACTGACGGCCATGCCGGCACCGATCTGCTGTACGAAGGCTGCAACGCCCATGCTGATTTCGCTGCGTGCGTGGCCGACGCCCAGCATTCCCAGCCCGATCAGCACCATCACCAGCCCCAGCACTTGTTCCGGGGTCAGCCGTTTGGCACTGAAGCTGAACAGCAGCGCCCCCACCGGCACCGCCAGCGACACCACCGACAGGATCAGCCCGATCCGCCCGGGTGCTGCATTGTTGAGGGCATGGAACGCCTGGCCGCCGTTGATCGTGTAGATGTAGTAAAGGATCGCCAGCACGAAGGTCGTCCCCGCGATGGTGGCGATGCGCGCCCAGGGGAAGGTGGTGTCGTCGATCTCGGGTTCATCGGCATGCCGGGCCAGGACCTGGGGTTCGTACATCCACACCAGCATCGCCAGGAACAGCGGAAAGGCGATGGCATAGATCCAGAAGGCGCCGTTCCAGTGCAGCCCGGTCAGATAGCCTGATCCCGCCATCACCGCGCTGGCCGCCAGCGGGCCCACCACGCCCTGCACGGTCAGCCAGAAGCGCCGCTCGGCCATGCCGAAATAGTCCATCATCATGGTGTTGGCGATGGTCAGCACGATGGCTTCCGACAGGCCCACCCCCAGCCGGCTGGCAAAGATCGCCCCCAGCGGATCCAGATACAGCGGCATCGTCCCGCAGATCCCGTAAAGCAGCGTCGAGATCAGCAGCAGCTTGCGACGCCCGATCGCATCCGCCGCCCAGCCGACGAAGGGCGAGGCGACCGCGATCATCAGCCCGGGCGCCGTCAGCATCAGCGGGATCAGCGTCTGGGCATGGGGGGTCCCGGCGAAATGCTGGATCAGCGTCGGGACCGCCGGGACCAGGGAAATGATCGCCATGATCGGCAGAAACGCGGTCAGGGCCATGACGGCGCCCTGCGGGACGCCAGCCTTCCTGGTCCCCGGGGGGGACGGATTCGGGGTGTTCAAGACATTCTCCTCCTCTTGCCTTGATGCCGTTCCTCTACGACATAAGAACAGCAATTTTCATTCTATTTTTTGCGCAGGCCGATGCTGTCCGGGCGCGGCTGGGCAGCGGCGGGCGCCCTGGCCTTGGCCTTTATCTAGACAGGCCCGTTCCGGAGGCTGAAATGGATATTCGGCATTCAGCTATTCAGGCCCTGAATGTCGGGCGGAAAGCCCGGTGTTATCAAGCTGATGAATAGCTGCATGACAGGTTTCAATTATCCCTTTCGGGCGCCGCGCCCTATGCATCAGGACTGAGATCCGAAGAGGAGGACCAGGATGTCGGAACACTACGACGTGGTGATCGTGGGCAGTGGCCCGGTGGGATCAGCCTTTGCCCGCCGGCTGGCCGAGACCGCCCGGATGCGGCTTCTGATCGTCGAGGCGGGGCGCGATCTGGCCGGCACCGGCGGCACCAACATCCGCAACCTGCCACCCGAGACGCGCGAACGCGCCTATGCCGAGGCCCGCGGTTACGCCCTGGCCCGTGCCGAGGCGCCCGAAGGCGCGCTTATTGCGCGGCCCGGAACCTTCCTGCTGCGCCCCGATGCGCCCGGCCAGCCCGACGACCTGGGGATGCCTGCCGCGGCCATGTCCAGCAACCTTGGGGGGATGGGCGCGCACTGGACCTGCGCCTGCCCACGCCCCGGCGACAGCGAGCGCATCGGCTTCATCCCCGCCCCGGTGATGGACGCTGCCTTCGACACCGCCGAACACTATCTGAACGTGATCCAGGACGGCTTTCCCGCCAGTGACGCCGCGCGCTACGTGGTCGAGGCCCTGCGCCGCGATTTCGGTCCTGGCCGCGCCCCCGAACGGCAGCCACAGCCGATGCCGCTGGCCTGTCGTCCGGGCCCCGACGGCCCGCTCTGGAGCGGCGTCGACGTGGTGCTGGGGCCGCTGGCCTCGGCGCAGGGGCGGGCGGCGCATGGCTGCGATCTGCTGACGGGCACGCTGTGCCGGCGCATCCTGCTGGAGGGCGGGCGTGCCACCGGCGTCGAGCTGGAAGAGCTGGAGACCGGCGTCCGCCGCCAGGTCTCGGCCGGGGTGGTCTTTGTGGCGGCGGATGCGCTGCGCACGCCGCAGCTGCTGCATGCCTCGGGGCTGCGGCCCAAGGCCCTGGGGCGCTACCTGAACGACCAGCCGCAGGTGATCTCGCTGATCGAGCTTGATCCCGGGCGCAGCTGGGCCGACACCGGGACTTCGGCTGCGGCCGACCAGCGCGATGCCGTCACCGGGGTGGCCTGGATCCCGTTCCGTGACGAAGATTTCCCCTTCCATGCGCAGCTGATGCAGATGGGGACCTCGCCGATCCCGCTGGAGCCGCGCGCCGATGGCAGCGGCCGCCCGGTGGTCGGGCTGGGGCTGTTCGCCGCCAAGGAGATCCGCGCCGAGGACCGCATCGTCTTCGAACCCGCCGAGGACGCCCTGGGCCTGCCGAAGATGCGCCTGGACTACAGCCTGACCGAAGCCGACCGCGCCCGGCTGCAACAGGCCGGCGACGTGGTCGCCCGCGTCGGGCAAAGCCTGGGCCGGGTGATCGGTGATCCGATCGTGCTGCCCGCGGGGACCTCTCTGCACTACCAGGGCACGCACCGGATCGGGCCCAGTGACGACGGCACCAGCGTCTGCGATCCGCAATCGCGGGTCTGGGGGATGCAGAACCTCTACCTGGGCGGCAACGGTGCCATCCCGACCCCCACCGCCTGCAATCCGACGCTGACCGCGGTGGCGCTGGCGGTGCTGGCGGCCGATGACGTGGCCGCGCGCGCTGCCGCCTGACCCCCTGGCCGGCGACCCCGGTCGCCGGCCCCTTCAGACATTCATCCGTGAAATATACGAATTAGAATTCTTATTATTGATCGCGGGCCTATCTTTCGCTAGCAGTTAAGCATCGGCCCCGGCGGGCCTGCCGCGCAACGCACGACGGCGGTGTCACCGGGCCGGATCCGCCGCCTGTCCCCGGGGAGGGGGGAGGCCGCGACCAGAACGGATCTCAGGGAGGAGACCTCAATGTTCAGAACGGCAGTTTCTGCCGTGGCCTTGGCCTGCGCCTGCGCAGCCGTGGCCCGGGCCGACGACACCACCGCAATTCCCGACGGCCAGCCGGTCTATGTGCGCAGCTGTGCCGCCAAGGGGATCGGCTATTTCTACGTGCCCGGCACCGACAGTTGCCTGCGCATCCAGGGCCTGATCCGCTTCGAGCCCGCCACCGGCGACTCGCTCGACAGCCTGCAGCAGCTGGACACCTACCAGTCGACCTCGCGGTTCACGCTGCGGGTGGGCTCGACCAGCGACAGCGACAGCGGCCCGGTGCAGACCATGGCCGAGGCGCGATTCAGCTATGTCGACGGCGGCACGCTGGGGATGCGGCTGTACCGGGCCTATGTCAGTATCGGCGGCCTGCTGCTGGGGGCCGACGAATCCGCCTTTATCGGTGCCACCGGCGACCTTGGGGCGGTGGTCAACAACGCGCTGATCCCGGCGGGCGGCTATACCACGGCGCAGCTGTCGTACCGGTTCGACCCCTCGTCCAGCTTCGGCGGGGTGGTATCGCTGGAACAGGGCAGCGATGACTATGCCGACGTCAATGGCCAGATCGAGGACGAGCTGCCCAACATGGTGCTGGGCCTGCACAAGGACTGGGCCAGCGGCGTCAGCCTGAAGGGCGCGCTGGCCTACGACAGCCCCAATGACGGCGGCGTCGCCAAGCTGCGCATGGATTACAAGCTGGCCGGCGGCAGCGCCCTGTGGGGGCAGGTGGGCTACAAGAGCTTTGATGACGTCTATGCCGCCACCGACAGCGGCATGAAGCGCGAGGTCAGCAGCTTCTACGGCACCTGGGGCGGCCATGGCGCGGTCTGGGGCGGCGCCACCCTGGGGCTGGGCGCACGCACCAGCACCAATTTCCAGGTCAGCTACGATCAGGCCCGCACCCTGGCGGTCTCGGCCAACGTCACCTACCAGCCGATCCCCACCTTCTCGATCATCCCCGAGATCACCTACCTGTCCTATAACGACAGCCGCGACTACCGCGACGGCGAGGACGCGCTGCAGGCCAGCCTGCGGATCGAAAAGCTGTTCTGACGCGGCGGGACCGGGCGCTCCTCGGGGCCCGGAACCTGATGCGTCCCGACACCGGCCAGGATCCCTCCCTGGCCGGTCCATTCCATTTATTCAATATATATCAATATGTTAAATTCATTCCTCGCCGCCCTGCGGGTTGACAGGAGTGATCCGGCTCAAATATAGAATTGTTATTCTAATTTTAATTCGAATCATCCATGGGAGGACCAGATGCGCTTTTCCTTGTTCCTGAATGCCCGCGCCACCGCACCCGGGCAGGATCGCTTCGTGATGCAGTCGATGCTGCGCCATGCCCTGATGGCCGAAGACGCAGGCTTTGAGGCGATCTTCACGCCCGACCACCATTTCACCGGCTATGCGCCCTGGGCATCCGATCCGATGATGTTCGCGGCCTGGCTGGCGCCGCAACTGCGCAAGAAGACCACGCTGGGGTTCTCGGTGACATCGGTGCCGCTGCATAGCCCCGTGCGCCTGGCCGAGCGGATCAACCTGCTGGACCAGATCAACGACGGCCGGGTGCTGATCGGGGTGGGGTCGGGCACCACGCCCGAAGAGATGATCGGCTTCGGCGTCAACTACCGCGAGGCCTCGGCGATCTCCGACCGCAACCTCGAAATCGCCGAACAGCTCTGGGCCAAGGCCCCCGAGGATCCGCCCGTCAGTTTCGAAAACGGCCCCTGGTCCGGCCGGGTGGTGCAGCGCATCGCGCCCGCGCCCTTCACCCCGGGCCATGCGCCGCTGATGCCGGTGGCCTTCAAGGAGGCCTCGGTGCGCCGCGCCGCCGATCACGGCTGGCCCGCCTTCATCCCCGCCTTCAGCCCGCCGGTGATCAACAACCTGGAACCGCTGGCCCATGTCACCCGGCATTTCGGCAAGTACCGCGACCTGCTGCTGGCCGCCGGCCATGACCAGGCGACGCTGGACCATGCGCTCGGCTGGACGACGCATACCTACCAATGTGTCCACCTGGCGCCCTCGGCCGACCAGGCCCGGGACGAGCTGGAGACCATCCTGCGCGCCTACCAGGACGCGGTGAACCGCGAAAACGCCTTTGCCGCCAAGGCCGAGGCCGATGACGCCAACAGGAAGCAGGACATCAACCTGGAGGCGCTGACCGACGAGTGGATCGCCACCTGGTGCCTCTACGGCACGCCCGAACAGGTGATCGAGCATCTGGAACCCTACGCGGCCCTAGGCATCGGCAACGTGCTGTGCGGCACCACCACCGGCCCGCTGACCGAGGCCCGCCTGGCCCTGGCCGAACAAAGCGTCGATCTGATGGGCCGCCACGTGATCCCGCATTTCGCCAGCCGCCGCCGGGCCGCAGCATGAGCGGCCCCCGGATCATAGGCTTCGGCGGCACGACGAGGGCAGGATCGTCCAGCGAACGGCTGGTGCGGGCCGTACTGCAGGCCTACGCGGCCGAAGGGGCGCAGACGCGCCTCTTTGACGGCCGCTTCCTGGCCAGCCTGCCGCATTACGCCCCCGAATTGCCCGGCCGCACCCCCGAACAGCGCAGCTTCGTCGAGGCCGTCCGCGACTGCGACGGGCTGGTCATCGGCACCCCGGCCTATCATGCCGGGGTTTCGGGGCTGGTGAAGAACGCGCTCGACCTGCTGGAGGACCTGCGCGCCGGGGCGCGGGTCTATTTCGACGACCGGCCGGTGGGGCTGGTGGTGTCGGCGGCGGGCTGGCAGGGCACCGGCATCACCCTGTCGGCGCTGCGCGACATGGTCCATGCGATGCGCGGCTGGCCGACGCCGATCGGGATCTCGGTCAATGCGCTGTCGGCGCCGCTCTTTGATGCCGAAGGGGCGGTGGCCGATCCGCAGCTGGCGGCGGGCATCACCGCCCAGGCGCGCCAGATCACCCGTTTTGCCACGGCCTTCCGGCAGGATCCGGCCCGAAAGGGGGTGGCGTGATGCGCGATCAGACCGATATGGCGTCCCCGCTGTCGCCGCAGGACCAGGCGCTGCTGACCGCAGGCGGCGCGATGTGGCACACCGCCACCCCCGGCGGGCTGGCGCCGCTGCACATGGCCGATGGTCCGATGGGCGTGGCCAGCGGCCGGGTCGATGAACGCGACGTCGCCGTGCTGACGCCCGCCCCCGTGGCCCTGGGCGCCAGCTGGGACGATGCGCTGGTGCGCCGCGTCGGCGCCATCGTCGGCGCCGAAGCCGCCCGCGCCGGGGTCGATGCGCTGCTGGCGCCGAACCTGAACCTGCCGCGCTCGCCCCTTGCGGGGCGGGCCTTCGAATATTTCTCCGAGGATCCCTTGCTGACCGGCGCCCTGGGCCGCGCCTGGAGCGAGGGCCTGCAATCGCGCGGCACCGGCGCCATCCCCAAGCACCTCGTCTGCAACGACAGCGAGACCGACCGCCACGCCGTCGACATCCGCATCCCCGAAAACGCCCTGCGCGAGGTCTACCTGCTGCCCTTCGAAATGGCGTTGCAGGCCCGCCCGGCGGGGTTCCTGATGGCCTACAACCGGGTCAACGGCAGCTATTGCTCGGAACATGCGCTGCTGATGCACCAGATCATCAAGACCGAATGGCAGTTCGGCGGCTTCCTGGTCTCGGACTGGTTCGGCGTGCAGGACGGCCTTGCCGCGATGCAGGCGGGGCTGGACCTGGAGATGCCGGGCCCCGGCCGCCAGATGGGGGCCCGCTGCCTGCAGATGCTGGCCGAGGGCCAGATCGGGGCCGGACGGCTGCGCGATGCGGCAGATCGGGTGGCGCAGGCCGCGCGGCGCTTTGCCGGGCAGGGGCAGGCGGTGCCCCTCGATCAGGCGACGCTGCGCGAGGCTGCGGCCGCGGGCCTGGTGCTGCTGCGCAACCGCGACGGCCTGCTGCCGCTGGCCCCCGCGCGCCACCCCAGGGTGGCGCTGATCGGTCCGAACTGGCAGGCGCCCTGCTACCAGGGCGGCACCTTCGCCAAGATCGCCATCGACCCGGCCCTGCCCACGCCCCGCCAGGCGGCCGAGGCGGCGCTGGCGGATCTGGTGACGCTGGACTTTGCCGAAGGCTGCCTGCCCGAACCCGTGCTGCCGCCGATGCCGCTTTGCCCGCCCGATGCCGCCCCCGGCACGCGCGGCCTGCGGATCCGCTACTACGACAGCCACGATTTCGACACCCCGCCGCTGGCGCAAGAGATCCGCGATACCAACTCGCTCACCTGGTTTGCGCGCACCGGGGTGGCGGCGGCGGTGGACCGGGCCGGGGGCGTCTGCGCCGAGGGGATCCTGACCCCCGACCATCCCGGCCGCCACCTGCTGCACGTGGGCGGCACCGGTGCCCTGCGGGTGCTGGTCGATGGCAGGGAGGTGCTGCGGGACGAGGCCCTCTATGCCCCCGCCGACATCATGGGGCGGCTCAAGTCCGGCGAGGCGCAGGCCGTCGCGCTGGATCTGCCGGACCGCGCGCCGCGCCACATCCGGATCGAGCTGCGCCATGCCCCCGCCCATGTGCAGGGCCTGTGGTACGGCCTGTCCGGCCCCGACCGCACCGAGGCCCTGATGGCCGAGGCCGAGGCCACCGCCGCCCGCGCCGATCTGGTGCTGCTGATGCTGGGCGAGACCTCGGATGCCAGCGTGGAATCGAAAGATCGGCCCGACACGCTTTTGTCCGAACGCCAGCGGCAGCTTGCAGCGCGGGTGGCGGCGGCGAACCCTGCCACCGTCGTCATCGTCAATGTGGGCCACGCGGTCGATCTGGCCTTTGCCGAGAACCTGCCGGGGGTGATGCTGGCGCTCTATCCCGGGCAGGCCTTCGGCCCGGCCCTGGCCGAGGTGCTGACGGGGGCGCGCGAACCGGGCGGCCGGCTGGCCTTCAGCCTGGCCCAGCGTCAGGCCGACTATCCGGCCTTTGCGCTTGATCCGGGGCCGGACGGGCGGCTCGACTATGCCGAGGGGCGCCAGATCGGCTATCGCGGCCTTGTTGCCCGGGGGCTGACACCGCGTTTCGGCCTGGGCGAGGGGCAGGGCTATGCCGCCCCCGCGCTGACCGGCGCCCGCCGCCTGGGGCCCGAGCAGATCGAGGTGCAGCTGCTGAATGCCGCCCCCCGCGCCGGCAAGGCCGTCGTTCAGGTCTATGCCCGCCTGCCTGGCGAGGCCGACGTGGCGCTGGTGGGCTATGCCGCGCCCTGGCTGGATCCGGGGCCGGCGGCCCCGCTGGTGGTGCCGCTCGATCTCAGGCCGCTGCGGCGCTGGCGGGCGGGGGGCTGGCACAGGCCAGCGCCCGAGGCGCTCTTTGCCGGGCTGTCGCTGGCCGATGCCCTGGCCCGCGGACCGATCGGCGACTGACGACACCGGCAACAGCAGACATGGGCCCCGCAAGGGGCCCATTTGCGTTCAGCCCCGCGCGCCCGACGCCACCGCCGGGCGGTGGGCATCGGCGGGCAGCAGACGGCTCAGCCCCGCGATCACCAGCAGCAGAACGATCTGCCAGCGCACCAGCAGCCAGATGGCGGCATGGGCATCCTTGGCGCTCAGCGCAAGGAACAGCCCACCAAGCGAGGCCACCCCAAGCGCCATGCCCAGCTGCTGCGCCGCCCGGAACACCCCCGACGCCGCCCCGGCATGGCCGGGGTCGATCCGTGCCAGCGCAAAGGCCGGCAGCGGCGCCGAAATCAGCCCCATGCCGCCCCCGCAAAGCGCGAAACCCGCCATCAGCCGCGCCATATCCGCGCCCCCCCGCCAATCGCCCAGACCCTGCGCCATCAGCACCAGCCCCAGCATCTGGCCCGCCACCCCGATCAGCGGCATCCGCCGTCCCAGCACCGGCAGCAGCCGCCGCCCCAGCACCGCGATCGACAGCGCCGCCCCCAGGGCAAAGGGCACATGCAGCAGCGCCGTCTGCAACGGGTCAAAGCCCAGATGCGATTGCAGCATGACCGGCGCCGCGATCAGCAGCGGCCCGGTGACCATCTGGTAGATCAGCGTGATCGCCAGCCCCGCGCCATAGATCCCATCCCGGAACAGCGCCGTTGGCACCAGCGCCGCGCGGTCCCGCGCCTCGGACCGGCGCAGGTGACACCAGACCGCGCCCAGCAGGATCAGCCCCGCCAGCGGCATCAGCCCCAGCCACAGTGGCCAGCCCTGGGCCGGGCCCTCGATCAGCGGCAGCAGGAAGGCCGCGAAACCCGGCACGATCAGCACTGCGCCGCCCAGGTCGAACCGCCGGCTGCGCGCCGATCCGCCCGGCGGCAGCACCCGCCGCGCCGCCACCAGCGCCACAGCAACCACCGGCAGGTTGATCAGGAAGATCGGCCGCCAGCCCAGGCCGAACAGATCGGCGCGCAGCAGCACGCCCCCCAGGATCGGCCCCAGCACCCCGGCCGCGCCCCCCAGCAGCCCGAAGATGCCCATCACCCGAAACCGCTCGTGCGGGGCATAGAGGACCTGCACCAGCGACAAGATCTGCGGCCCCATCAGTGCCGCCGCCCCCCCTTGCAGCAGCCGCATCGCGATCAGCGGCCCCGGATCCGGCGCCAGCCCGCACCCGGCCGAGGCCAGCGCAAAGCCGCCCATCCCCAGCAGGAACATCCGCCGGTAGCCGAAGATGTCGCCCAGCCGCCCACCCGGGATCAGCAGCACCGCAAACACGAAGGCATAGCTCGCTGCCACCCATTCGATCTGCGCCGTGCTGGCCCCCAGATCGCGGCGCAGATGCGGGATCGCCACGTTCACCACCGATCCGTCGATGATCTCTAGCATCAGTGCCACCGCGACCACGGCCACCGCCAGCGTCCTGTCCCGGTCCGTCACCGGCTGCCCCTGCAAGCGTTTCATCTTCTCACCATTTTCCGATTGAAGCGGCTGGCCCGGCCCCTTGACAGGGGGTGAAGCCTTGCCTTAACAAGAATTAGTATTCTGATTTTGATCCCACATCAAGAGGCTTCGGACGCAGGGGAGGGCGGCCGCGGTCCCGGGGGATCATGTGCCCACCCTCCCGGACCGCATTCCACCGGAGACCCCCATGTTCCCATCCGCCTGCATCGAATGGCTTTATCAGGACAGCCACGCCAGCCTGGCCGACCGCGTCCGTGCGGCCCATGCCGACGGGCTGCGCCATGTCGAATTCCACCTCTGGCGCGACAAGCCCCTGGCCGAGCTGGCCCATGCCCTGCAGGAAACCGGCGTGCAGCTGACCAGCTTCGTGGTCGAACCGCGCCGCAGCCTGGTCGATCCCGATCAGCATGCCGAAGTCCTGCAGGCGGTACGGGAAACCCTCGTTGCGGCGCAGGGGCTGGGCCGGCCGCCGCTGGTCCTGGCCTCGGGCTTTGCCCGCCCCGGGATCCCCCGCGCCGAGCAGACCGCCCAGGCCGTCAAGGTGCTGCGCCAGGCTGCAACCCTGGCCGAGGCCGCCGAGGTGACCCTGCTGCTGGAGCCGCTCAATACCCGGGTCGAGCACCCGGGCATGTTCCTGTCCGACACCTCCGAGGCGCTCGACATCATCGAGGCCGTCGACAGCCCGCGGCTGCGGCTGCTGTTCGACCTCTACCATTCGGCGGTGATGGAGGAAGACCTGGAAACGGTCCTGCGGGGCCGCATCCACCTGGTGCACCATGTCCAGATCGCCGACCTGCCCGGGCGCAACGAACCCGGCACCGGCACGATCGACTGGCCCGGCCGGCTGCAGCGGCTGGCGCGGCTGGGCTACCAGGGGGCAGTGGGGCTGGAATACCGGCCGACGCTGCCTGCCACGGCATCGCTCAGGGCGGCGCGCGCTGCGACCGGCCTGTGACCGACAGGGCGGCACCACCGCCCGCCCGACCCCCAATCCGGAGACCCCGATGACCCACGACATCCGACGAGGCGTCAGCCTCTACAGCTTCCAGAACGACACCTACCTGGGCCACATGACCCTGGAGGACTGCATCCGCACCTGCGCCGGCATGGGCGCCCTCGGTATCGAGGTCGTGGGCGAGCAGACCTTCTGGGGCTGGCCCGAGGTCGGCGTGGCCGATGCCAAGATCGACGAATGGCACGCGCTGATGGCGAAATACGGCACCGTGCCGGTCTGCCATGACTTCATGCTGGACTACAAACGCTACAAGGGCCGCCCGATGCCCTTTGACGAACAGGTGGCCAGCGTCCGCAGGGACATCGAATTTGGCGCCCGTCTGGGCATGCGCTTTATCCGGGCGCTGGTCTCGATCGACCCCGAGGTGCTGGTGGCCGCCGCCCCCCATGCCGAAGCGCATGGCATCACCATCCTGCTGGAGGTCCACGCACCGCTGCATTTCGACCATCCTTGGGTGCTGCGCCACGCCGAGGCCTATGACAAGGCCGGCAGCCCGGCGCTTGGCTTCCTGCCGGACATGGGCGTCTTTCTCTACCGCTACCCGCGCGTCTGGAAACAGCGCTTCATCCGCAATGGCGTCCCGCCCGAGGCCGCCGATTTCATCGAACAGTCCTTCAACGACCGGCGGCTGGCCGAATATGTCGTCAATGACGTGCTGCAGAAATGGGGCCCCGGGCCGCAGATGGGCATGGTCGAAACGCTGCGCCACAACGCCGCCTTCAGCCCGAAGCGGATGCTGGACTTCATGCCGCGCATCCACAGCATCCACGCCAAGTTCTACGAGATGACCGAGGATCTGGAGGAATATTCCATCCCCTATGCCGAAATCATCGAGGTGCTGAAGACCGGCGGTTTCAAGGGCTACATCTGCTCGGAATACGAAGGCAACCGCTGGGTCGAAGACGCCCAGGAGGTCGAGAGCGTCGAGCAGGTCCGCCGTCAGCAGCGCATGTTCTGCACCCTTCTTGGCGAAACCGTGCCCGCAACGCTCGTGGCCTGAAAGGAACCCTGCCCATGTTCGATCACCACATCATCTGCCCGGACGGCCTGCGCAACCTGACCCGCGACGGCACCGTCACCGGTTTCGCCTTCGAGGCCCGGCTGCCCTATTACCGCGGCCTTGGCCTGTCGATGGTCGAGGATCTGGCCGTCACCATCGACGGCACCCAGATCCCGCGCGCCGACATCCGCCTGACGCTGCGTGGCCGCAGCTGGACGCTCGACGCGCTGGAGACCTGCTATGACGACCGCTGGAACTTTGGCGAGCGGGCGCTGATCGAGATCCGCCTGCCGGGCGGGCTGGCTGCAGGCCGCCACCGGGTGAAACTGGCCGAACGGCTGCGGATCTCGTACCTGCCCTTCGTGCCCACGACCACCCACGAGGCCGAGCTGGACCTGGCCGCCTGAGCGCGCGCGGGGGACCGGTGCAGGCCCCCCGCCATCGCCTGCGGCGGGATCAGAAGATCCCGTCGGGGCGGCAATTGATGTGCATCTCCGACACCGAGGCGGTGTTCGACAGCCCGATCGCCTGCATCACCAGTTGGGCGACCTCTTCGGGCTGGGTCATCTCGGCGGCGGCGCGGCTGCCACCGGCGGCGGTTTCGCCCATGTCGGTGGCGACCAGACCGGGGCAGATCGCCGTGGCGCGAATGCCGTCGTCCCAGCCCTCGTAGCGCAGCGCATGGGCCAGCCCCACGGCGGCGAATTTGCTGACGGAATAAAGCGCCGATCCGGCCGAGGCCACGCGCTTGCCCGACAGCGAGCCCAGGATGATCACCCGGCCCCGTCCGGCGGCCTTCAGCGCCGGCCAGCAGGCCTGCGCCAGACGCCGGGGCGCACGCAGGTTGATTTCCAGCAGCTGGTCGACCTCGGCCTCGGAGGCCTCGACGATGCCGGTCGCGGTAAAGATCCCGGCACTGGCGACCAGGGCGTCGATGCGGCCGTGGCGGGCCAGGACATCGGCCGCCCAGGGCGCCTCGGCGGCGCGGTCGGTGGCGTCATAGGCAAAGCTGTCGCAGGCGGCGCGATCAAGCCCCGGGGGCAGCAGTGCGGGATCGCGCAGCCCCAGGCAGACATGCCAGCCGGCGGCCTGGGCCTGGCGGGCGATCTCGGCGCCGATGCCGCGGCTGCCACCGGTCAGCATCATTACGGGTCTGTCGGTCATGAAAGGATCCTTTCGCTTGCGGAGGGGCTCAGAAGGCCAGGGACGGCAGCCAGAGGCTGATCGCCGGGAACAGGATCAGCACCAGCAGCGTGCACAGATCCATGATGATGAACCAGGTCACGCCGCGGAAGATCTCGGGCAGAGTGACGGAATTGTTCAGCGCCCCGTTGATCATGTAGACGTTCAGCCCGATCGGCGGCGTCACCAGGCCGATTTCCAGAAGCTTGACCACGATGATGCCGAACCAGATCGGGTTGATCCCGGTTTCCTGCACCAGCGGCACCAGGATCGGCAGGGTCAGCAGCAGCAGGCCGATGGAATCGATCAGCATGCCCAGCACCAGGTAGATGACCGCCACCGCCAGCATGATCCACCAGGTCTGCGAGCTGACCTCGAGGATGGCGTTCGAGAAGGCGGTGGGCAGGCCCGACAGCGCCAGGAAGCGGGTAAAGAACAGCGAGCCGATCAGGATGATGAAGATCGAGGCGGTCGAGGACACCGCCTGCACCACCGCCTCGGTCAGGGCCTTGCGGGTCAGCTTGCCGCGCAGCAGGGCGATGACGGCGGCGAAGAACGCCCCGAGCGCGCCTGCCTCGGTCGGAGAGAAGATGCCGCTGAAGATGCCGCCCAGCACCAGCAGGATCAGCACCGGCAGGGGCCAGATGTCGCGCAGCGCCTCGCGGCGTTCCGCGGGGGTGGGCGGCGGCGGCGCGGTGCCCGCCAGCGCCGGGTTCAGCCTGACCCGCACGACGATCATCGCGATGTAGACAAGTGCCGACAGGATCCCCGGCAGGAAGCCCGCCATGAACAGCTGCCCGACCGAGACCTGCGCATAGACACCGTAAAGGATCAGCAGCACCGAGGGCGGGATCAGCGAGCCCAGCGTGCCGGCCGAGGCGATGGTGCCGGTGGCAAGCCCCCGGTCATAGCCCGATTTCAGCATCTCGGGCACTGCCATGCGCGACATCGCCGAGGCGGTCGCGACCGACGACCCGGAGGCCGCCGCGAAAAAGGCACAGGCCCCCACCGAGGTGATCGCCAGACCGCCCGGCAGCCGCGCCAGGTACAGGCGCAGCGACAGGAACAGCCCGCGCGTCATGTCGGTAGCCGAGCACAGGAAGCCCATCAGCAGGAACATCGGCGCCGCCGACAGCTCCCACTGGCCGACATAGTCGAAGGGGGTGGCCGAAATCATCCCCCATGCGACGTTCATGTTGAACATCGCCGCGATGCCCAGGATCGAGGTCAGCCCCAGCGTCAGCCCGATGGGCACGCGCAGGGCGATCAGGACCAGCGCGGCAACGGTGCCGAGGATGCCGATGTCGAGGTTGCTCATGTGGGGATCCTTCGCAGGTCAGAGGGCGCGGCCGGTGCGCAGCGCACGCAGCAGGTTCGAGAGCGTCGCCAGCACGATCCCGGCAAAGCCCAGCGGCAGCGCCCAGCGGGCGGGCCAGATGTAGAAGGTGAAGTTGCTCATCGCCTGTTCGCCGCTGGCGGTGGCGTCGAGGGCATCCTTCAGTGTCTGCCAGAACAGCAGGCCGAAAAAGACCAGCCCGGCGGCGCAGGCCAGCACGTAAAGCCCCAGCTGCACGCGGCGCGGCAGCATCTGGGCAAAGAGGTCGACGCGAATATGTTCACCGCGCAGCTCGACCAGCCCCAGGCTGAGGAAGACCAGCGCGACCATATAGTAGTAGGACACGACCTCCAGCGTGCCGACGAGGCGGCCGTTGAAAAGCGCCCGCAGCGCCACGTCGAGGGTGATATGGGCCATCATCAGCAGCATGAAGGCACAGGCCAGCGCCATGGTGGCGCGGTTCAGCCAGAGGATCAGCAGGGTCATCGGGGTCTCCGGGGGCAGGCTTTGGGGCGGGGCGGCCCCGGGGCTGCGGCCTCGGGACCACCCGGGCAGGGCGTCTTCGCAATGCCGCAGCGGGGCAGGATCGGAACGCGGGCCGGCGGGCAGTGTGCCCGTCAGGACGCATGGGGGCAGAGTCGCCACGGCAAGGCGACCGGACGGGGGGCCATCAGTACAGGCCAGCCAACGCGCGTAGACGGGTCCGGCAGGGACAGGGGCGGGGCCGCGACGGACCCCACGCCATCACTTGACGCCGTAAACCGCGGGGTCGAGGTCGCCGTAGATATGCGTCATCGCCAGCTTGGTCAGCGCCTCCTCGTCGGTGCGGTCGACACCCTTCAGCAGCCCGTCCCATTTCTCCATGGTGGCGCGGAAATCGTCGATCACCGCCTTGCCGTCGCTCAGGCCGTACTTGTCACGGGCGGTGTCATAGACCTTCGCCAGCGAGGCCGCGCGGAACGCATCAACCGAGGCCTGCAGATCTGCCGAGGGCTCGAACACCTCGCCGCCCTTGGCCTTCGAGGCCTCAAGCGCGCTGTCGGCGGCGGCGATGTAGCGGATCGTCATCCGTGCCATCGACCGGGCGCTGGCCTGCATGAAGACGGCGCGCTGATCGGGGCTCAGGCCCTTCCAGAACTTCGGGTTAAAGCCCCATTCCGGCCCCGACCAGTACATGCCGGTGGGCAGCAGCGTGGTGTATTTCGCCACCTCCATCAGCGAGCGGTCTACCAGGTCGTTGGCGGCATTGGTGGCACAATCAAGCGTGCCGCGCTCGATCCCGGTGTACATCTCGGAAGAGGCGACATTGACCGGGATGCCACCGGCCTGCTGCACCCAGCTGGACACGGCCGAGCCCGCGGTACGGATGCGCTTGCCCTTCAGATCCGCCAGCGTCTTCACCGGTTTCGAGCACATCAGGATATAGGGCGGCGTCGCATAGGCGCCGAGATAGACGATGCCCGCCTTGTGCCATTCCGCCAGCTGTGCCGCATCATGGGTCGAGAAATCCGCCACCGCGAAGATCGCCACCAGCGGATCGGCATAGTTAAAGCCCAGTTCCTGCACGGCATTGGCCACGGGCAGATCGGCGGGGGTGTAGATGGCGGCATGGTTGCCGACCTGCACGACATTGTCGCGGATCCCCTGCAGCACGGCGCGCGGCGCCAGCAGCACGGTGCCGGTATAAACCTGCGGATCCAGCGTGCCCTTCGACAGCTGTTTCACCATCTCGGCCCAGTCGGTATAGCCGTATTTCGTCAGCGGATGGGCGCCGTCGTAGAACGAGTCGGCAATGAAGCTGGTCTTGGCCAGCGCAGGCTGCACCAGGGCAGCCGCGGCCAGGGCGGCCGCGAGAAGCGTCGTCTTCATGGGGTTTCTCCGTGTTGGGGGGGCGTGGCGCTGGCGTCACGCCCAGGGGCGGGCCGCCGTCAGAGGCTGGCGGCCTTCTTGACCGCACGACCGTCCTTCATGATCAGCGGCATATGGGCACCCTGGCGGGTCAGCAGATCGAGGTCCTGCAGCGGATTGCCCTCGACCCCGAGGATATCGGCATGGGCGCCGGGGACGATCTGGCCGATCTTGCCCTCCATCCGCAGCACCTTGGCCGCATCCACCGTGGCCGAACGGATCACCGCATCGGCGGGAATGTAGCGCCCGCGCAGGGGGAATTCGCCGGACTGTTCGCTTTGCATCCCGCCCAGCAGGTCCGAGCCATAGCCCATGGTGACGCCGGCCTCGTGCAGCTTGACGACGCGCTCCAGCCCGGCTTCGCGGACATCGGCGACCTTGGCCACGGATTCCGGCGGCAGGCCGAATTCGGCACCGCGCCGCGCCAGCAGGTCATAGGTGATGTTGGTGGGCACCACCACCGCGCCCTCGCGGGCGACCCGGGCGATGGTGGCATCGCCGATCAGGTTGCCGTGCTCGATGCAGGTGATGCCGCAGTCGAGCGCCCGCACGATCGCTTCGTCTGCATAAAGGTGGGCGGCGACATAGGTGCCAAAGCCATTGGCGATCTCGACCAGGGCCTTCAGCTCGTCGACCGAGAAGACCAGATAGCCCACCGGATCCGAGGGCGAGGACACGCCGCCATCGGCCATCACCTTCAGGAACTGGGCGCCGCCCTTCAGTTCCTGCCGCGCGGCGCGCTGCAGTTCGGGCAGGCCGTCGCAGATCCGGCCCAGCGTGCCCAGCTGGCTGGCGTACCAGCTGACATCGCGATTGTCGTAGGGCCCGCGGTAATCGGTATGGCCGCCGGTCTGCGACAGCGCCTTGCCGCAGATCACCAGGCGCGGGGCGACAAAATGGCCCTCTTCCACGGCCTGCTGCAGCCCGCGATCAGCACCTCCCAGGTCGCGCACGGTGGTGAAGCCGCGCATCAGCATGTCGCGCATCAGCGTCGAGGCCCGCGCCGCCACCAGCGACGACGGCAGCGCCGCGTTCAGCCCCAGGTTCGCCGTGCTGGCGATGGTGTGGACGTGGCAGTCGGTCAGGCCGGGCATGGTGATCAGCCCGGCCATGTCCAGTTCCTCGTCCGCCTGCAGCGTGATCCGGGGGGCCACCTCCTGGATGATGCCGTCCTCGATGGCGATCTGCATCGGGTCGGTGGGGGTGGTCTGCGTCCCGTCCACGATGCGGGCGTTCTTGATCAGCAGGGTGCTCATGGCTGGTCCTTTCGGGGGTCGTTCAAGGGGGGGGCCGTCGCGGCCGCACAGCGGCCGGGCGGGGCAGAGGGGGGCGCCGGAACAGCGCCCGCCCCCCGCACAAAGGTCACAGCAGCGCCGGCGCCAGGGTCTGTGCCAGCGCGGTCATCGGTGCCATGTCGGCCTGGGCATAGCTGTCGCGGGGGGCGTTCAGCGACAGCACCCCCAGCACGCGCCCATCCCAGATCACCGGGGCGCAGGCGCAGGCTTCGCAGCCCTTCGACAGGATCAGCTGCGCATCGGGAAAGGCCCACAGGACCTCTTCGGCACTGTTGCCCAGCCAGGGGCGGCCGGCGTCCAGCACGACCTTGCCCCATTCCGTGCGCCCCATCGGTTTCAGCGCGCCCACCGGATAGTCGGCCTCGGAGCTGTGCATCCGCATCACGTTGCCGGTGCCCGGCAGGTTCTTCAGGATGGTCAGGAAGGTAAAGCCGAAGCGGTCGCGGCAGGTCCGGGTGACGGCCTCGAACAGGGCAAGGGGCTGGCCTGCCGCTGCCTGGGTCATCAAGAGCGGGGACAGGGTGGTGTCGGAAAGGGTCATGTCGGATCAGCCGTAAAGAACGTTGGGAAGCCACAGCGCAATGCCCGGGAACAGCGCCAGCAGCACCACGCCCAAAAGCATCAGCAGGAAGAAGGGCAGGGCGGCGCGCGCGACATAGCCGATCGAGCGCCCGGAAATGCCCTGCAGCACGAAGAGGTTGAAGCCCACCGGCGGCGTCACCTGCGCCATCTCCACCATCAGGACCAGATAGATGCCGAACCACACCGGATCAAAGCCCGCCTGCTGGACCAGCGGCAGTGCGATCGGCAGGCTCATCACCACGATCGAATTGCCGTCCAGGAAGAACCCCAGCCCCAGGTAGAACAGCGACAGCACGATCAGCAGCCCCCAGGGCGGCAGGTGCATGGCGCCGATGGCCTTGGCGACATCCGCGGGGATGTGCAGATAGCCGATGGCCGTCGACATGAAGGCCGCGGTGATCAGGATCGAACACACCATGGTCGAGGTCCGCAGCGATCCCATCAGCGTGTCGCGCAGCAGGCCCAGGCTTAGCTGGCCCATCAGCGCGGTGATCACGATGGCGGCGATGACACCGACGGCGGCGGCTTCGCTGGGGGTCGCGATGCCGGTGTAGATCGAGCCCAGCACGATCACCATCAGCGTCAGCAGCGGCGCCAGATTGACCAGCGCGCGGGCAAAGTCGCGCGGCCCGTGGCGCGGCGGATCAGTGGGCGCGATGGACGGATTCAGCCGCGCCCGCACCACGATATAGCCGCAGTACAGCCCCGCGATCATCAGCCCCGGCACGACACCGGCGGCAAAGAGCCGCGAAATCGACTGTTCGGCCAGGATGCCGTAGACGATCATCACGATCGACGGCGGGATCAGCAGCCCCAGGCTGCCCGCACCGGCAAGCGAGCCCAGCGACAGCCGCTCGTCATAGCCGCGCGCCGACAGCTCCTGCGTGGTGATGCGTCCGACGGTGGCGGTGGTTGCAGGCGACGACCCCGACACTGCGGCAAACAGCGTGCAGCCCAGCACGTTGGTATGCAGCAGCCGCCCCGGGATGTAATCGACGAAGGGCGCCAGCCCCCGGAACAGCCGTGCGGAAATGTCGGT
The DNA here is from genome assembly GCF_057380705.1 of Pseudooceanicola sp. NS-SX9. NCBI lineage: Bacteria > Pseudomonadati > Pseudomonadota > Alphaproteobacteria > Rhodobacterales > Paracoccaceae > Pseudooceanicola > Pseudooceanicola sp. NS-SX9. Next base: position 65,890 of record NZ_JBXXRN010000008.1, read on the forward strand.
GCGAAAGATGATCTCTCCCATCCAGACGAACATCGGGATCGCCGACAGCTCCCAGCTGGAGGCATAGCGGTAGATCGTCGTGGCGGCGATGCTGCCGATGCGTTCCAGGCTCATGCCGTGCAGGAAGAACAGGGCGGCGGTCGCAACCAGGCCGAGGCTGGCGCAGACCCAGATCCCCAGGCCCAGGAACATCAGCAGGAAAAGCAGGGTGATCCCGGCAATGAAAAGCGTTTCCAAAGCGTACTCCGGTCAAAGATCGTGGCGGGGGGTCATTCGACCGGGGTGGCGGCCTGGATTGCGCCGGCCGGCGAGGGATGGCGGGTGACATGGCGCAGCCCGTAGGCCAGGCATTGCAGCGCGAACAGCGCAAAGCCCAGGGCCACGGCGGCCAGCGGGATCCAGGTCGGCACCTGCGCGATCGAGGCCGACAGCGTGTGCCGCTGCACCGCCTTGGCGACGCGCAGCCACATCATCCACGCCAGACCCGCGCTGCCCAGGCAGGTGACGAAGGCGGCCAGCGCCGTCAGCAGTTCCTGCGCGCGCGGGGGCAGCCGGTCCAGCAGCAGCGACACGCGGATCAGGTCCTCGTGCTCCAGCACATAGCCCAGCGACCACAGTACGCAGACCGAGACCGCATAGCCCACGAATTCCGACAGCACGAAGGTCGAGGTCTGGAAGACCGTCCGCAGCAGGATCTCCAGCGCGATATGGCCGACCATGTAGACCACCGCCAGCGCGGCGACGACAGCGGCCAGCCGCGAGATCGCATAGACCAGGGAATAGAAGCGGGTCATCGGGGGGCTCCTGCCGGAAGAAAAGGGGCGGGCCAGCCCGGACAGCCGGCCCGCAGTCGGGGAGGGGTCATTCCGCCGCGTAGGCCGCCATGATCTTGCTGGCGCGTGCACCGGTGGCCTTGATCCAGTCGTCGATGAAGGGCTGGGCGGCTGCCTTCAGCGCCACCGACAGCTCGGCCGGGACGGTTTCGGTCACGGTCATGCCATGGGCGCGCATGGTCGCGAAATCGGCGGCATTGGATTGCGCCAGCAGCTTCCAGCCATAGTCCTCGGCCTCCTGGGCGGCGGCGCGCACCTCGGCCCGTTCATCCGCGCTCAGATCGTCGAAGGCGTCGCGGTTGACATGGATCACCTGCAGCGACGAGGCATAGTTGACGTTGGTGAAATTGGATTGCTGTTCCCACATCTGCACACCCACACCACCGTTCGACGAGGTCAGCACCGCGTCAATCGAATGGGTCGACAGCTGCGCCGGAACATCCGCCCAGGAGATCTGCATCGGGAAGGCACCGGCGTTCTTCATCGTCTGGGTCGAGGCCACGTCATAGGTGCGCACCTTGACGCCCTTCAGATCGCCGATGGTGGTGAAGGCCTTGTTGCCCCACAGCCCCGAGGACGGCCAGGGCGTTGCCAGCAGCAGGATCTGGTCGTTGTCCTCCATCACCTTCTCGTATTCCGGCTTGGCCAGCTCGTAGAGGCGGTGCGCATCATCGCTGGTGGGCGCGACGAAGGGCAGCGAGGACAGCTGGAAGATCGGATCGATCCCCGGCCAGGCCACCATCGCCGAAGACGCCGCCTGCACCGCGCCGCTGCTGACTGCATCGAAGTTGTCGACGCTCTTGTAGCCCAGCGAAGCGCCGTGATGCACCGTGATGGTCAGCGCGCCGCCGGTCTTCTCGGCCACCGCCTGGGCAAAGAAATCCGCCGTCTTCCCCTGCAGAGAGCCACCGGGATACTCGTTCGTGAGGTCCCAGTTCTCGGCCAGCGCGGGCAGTGCCGCGCAGCTCAGAGCGGCAGCCGCAGTCAATGTACGGATAAGCATGTCGATGTCCCTGTCATTGCGGTTCTCGGGCAGCGGAGCAAACCGCGACGCCACTTGCGAACAATTCTGTTCGTATATTGCGAGCAGAACTGTCCGTAAATCAAGCGCGATGCGGCCTGAGCCAGCCGAACAGGCGCAGCCTGACGGGGAAATCGTTTAAGCCATTGCAAATAAAAATAATTAAACAGCCTAAAATTTAGGCATTCGAGGGGCTTGATCCGGTTTTCCGGTCGTTTTGGGGATCAGCGCGGCCGCAGGGGCGCCGGATCCTGACCGAAATGGGACCGCGCGATCTGCTTCCACAGCGCCACCAGCCGCCCGGCGGTGTCGGGATCGGAATCGAAACTGCGGTGCATGGCGATGCCGCGCAGCACCGACAGCTGCAGCTGCACCATCAGATCGGCCTCGGCATCCTGGGCATCGGCGCCCATCAGCTGCACCGTCACCTTGTCGCGCTGCTGCACCCAGCTGACCATGATGTCGCGCAGGCTGTGGCCCAGCTCGGTGTTCTGCCGCGCCGCCAGCATCAGCTCCATCGCGGCGATGTAGCGCTCGTTCGAGAAAATGTTATCCCAAAGCGCGTCGATCAGCCCGTCCATGGTCAACTGGGTGGTGTCGGGGTCCAGACCGAAGGGGTAGCCGTCGCGCCATTCGCTGACCAGATATTCGAAGGCGGCGATCAGCATGTCGTTGCGCATCGGGAACTGATGCGTCAGCGCCCCGCGCGAGACTTCGGCGCGCTCGGCGATCAGCGTGGTCGAGATCCTGTCATAGCCGACCTCGACCAGCGCCTGCAGGGTGGCCTCGCAGACCCGGGTGCGGGTCTCCTGCGAGCGTTCGGCCTGGGTCCGCCGCTTGCGGGGCGCCGCGGCATTGTCGGAGGAGGCGGTCATGGTCGGTTGCGAAGCCCAATTTTACGAACAGATTATCCTGTTTTAGTGGAACCCGACCCCGATGCAATAGCCTGCCAGGACCCATGGCAGCCTTGCACACCCGCACAGGATGCACCCGGCGGCCCAATTGATCTGATAATTGCGCTTATGTTAATCCAACATCCGTTTCCCGGACCCTGCGCCCGAGCCCAAAGGCCGAAGACCGTCGGGCCCATCCTGCTGCGGCAAAGCACCTTCTGCGACTGTTGCCGACGTGCCCGCAGCGGTGATCCCGCGGACCGGCATCCTCTCTGCGCCTGCAAAGGTCGCCGGAATGCCGGTTTCCGTGGCAAACGCCTTGCCCGGCGCGACGGTCATACCCCGCCACCGCGCAACTTGCCTCAAGCCCGGCCGCAAGGGTCCGCAACCCCCGATGGGATCGCCATGGTCCCTTCGCATCGCCGTCCGTCCTGCTGTCCGAGATCTCCGCCCGGCCTCAGGCCACCTGGGTCAGTTCATAATCGGGCGTGCCGCGCCAGGCCAGTGTCCAGGCAGCCCCGGGACGGACATTCTGAATCGCCTGCGGATCAAAGCACACCAGGCAGTTGCCCTCGGGCGCACGCACCGAAGGATAGACCAGCCCACGGGCCCCGCCACGCCGCAACCCCTCGGCCAGGGCCTGCCCCTCGGGATAGCCGATGGCAGGATCGGGGTGCAGCGCCGGATGGCCGGGCTGATCCGTCAGATCGGCGAAATCACCGATGAAATCCGCATGCAGCTCGACATAGCGGGCGCTGTCGTGGAAATGGCCGACATAGGCCAGCTCTCTGGTCCGGTGAAAGGCGACCTCGGCGACGCTGACCAGCACGTCCCAGGCGCAATACCAGGCGCCGCGTGTCCCGGGATTGAAGCGGTTGCCACCGGTGCGGGTATAGGTGAAGGCCGCGTTGACATGACTGTTGCCGTAGACCCGCAGGTCGGCCTTGCGGCGCTGCCACGCCAGTTCGCGGGAATCCAGATGCGGGCTGCGGCCGCGTTCGGCCATCAGCCGGGCGCTGGTCAGGCCCTCGATCTCGGCCAGGATTTCGGCCTCTTCGTCGGTATCGACCAGGCCACGCAGCACCGGCGCCTTGTGATAAGTCGCGGGCAGCAGGCGGATCAGGCCGCGATCCGACAGGCTGGTGGTCTTCATGCGCCCCCCCGCAGCGCGTCCAGGTAGGTGCGGATGTTCAGGATCTGCGGCAGGCCGCCCTCGATCGCCGTATCCACCGGACGGGCACCGGCAAACAGCGGCCCGGCATTGGTTCGGCGCATCCAGTCCTGCGCCAGGGGGGCCGCGAAATACAGCTCCAGCGACTTGTAGATGCCGATCACCGCCGACAGCCGCAGCAGCTGGTCGCGGGTCAGCTCTCCGCCATAGCCGGGCTTGCGGGCGCGCTTCCAGGTGCTTTCGGACATGTCGGCCAGCCCCGCCGCCTCGCGGACCGACAGGCCCCAGACCGTGACCACACGGACATAGGCCTTCAGGGCAATCGCCCGGATATCGGCCGGGTCCCGGGTCTGGGCGGTGATCTGCATGCGGGTCTCCTTGCGTCAGATATGGACCATATGAGCATCTTGTAAAGATCAAATGACCCGATCCGAGCCCGGTTGACGAAATTAGACCAAAGGTCTAATTCAAGAATAGCGGTAGACCACTGGTCCAGGAGGCCCCATGCCACTTTCCGACACCCCGACCCGGTTGCGGCTGGCCGCCCTGCCCCCCGAGGGGCGGCGCGTCTGGCTGGACCCGGCCGAAGCCGAATTCGCCGCCCATGGCTTCGAGGGCGCCTCGATGAACCGCATTCTGGCCCGGGCGGGCGAAAGCAAGGGCCGCACCTACCACTACTTCGCCGACAAGGCCGAACTGTTCCGCGCCACCCTGGAACGCCGGCTGGATGCCCTGGGCCCGATGGCCCGGCCCGAAGACGCCCCCGACCACGACACCTTCTGGGCCCTGCTGGCCCAGGACTGTGCGCGACTGACCCTGGCCCTGCAGGCCGACCCCTGCCTGGCGGCCCTGTTGCGCTGCCTGCACCAGGAGGCGGCCGCACGCAGCGCCTGCGCCGGACCGCTGGCCCAGCTGCAGAGCCGGGTGCAGACCCTGCTGGCGGCCGGACAGACCCTGGGTGCCGTGCGCCACGACCTGCCCCTGGACCTGCTGGCCGAGGTCGCCCTGACCCTGCTCGCAACGCTTGACGGCTGGTTCGCCCGCCACGGCGCCAGCCTGCCCGCCGCCGAAGAGGCGCGGCTGTCACGGCAGGCCTTCGCGCTGCTGGTGGCGGCCCTGCGTCCCGCCGATGAGGTCCGCCCATGACCCGCCCCCGCCTGCTGGCCGCGCTGCTGACCCTGAGCGCGCTGAACCTGGCGCTGATGATCCCCGGCGGCCTGGTCGAGACCCGCACCTTTCCCAGCTATGGCTTGGCCGTGCTGGCCAGCTTCAACCTGTTCCTGACCGGGCTGGGGCTGGCCAGCCTGGGCCTGGCCTGGCAGATCCTGCGCGGCGCCCCGGCGCGCCTTCCGGCGCTGCTGGCGGGGATCGGCTTTGTCGCGGTCTACCTGCTGGACCTCGGGCGGGTCTTCCCGGTCGCCAGCCAGCCGATGTCGGCGCTGCTGACCTGGCTTGAGGGCTTCGGCACGCTGCTGGGACTGCTGCTGATCACCGTGGCCGCCCGGGCAAGGCCGACGGGCCCCGGCCCTGCATCCCGGGCCCGCCTGACCCGCCCGATGGCCACCGCGCTTGGGGGTCTGGCGCTGGCGATCATCCTCTTTGCCACCTGGTCGGCGCGCTAGCCGCGCTTGCCAGCGGGGCCCGGCCGGGTCTATCTGGTCGGGCCCATCGGCGCCCCGACGCCGCAGGACCCAGCAGAACGGACGGCACGCCATGACCCGCCCCCCCTTCGTAATCTCGATCCAGAGCCAGGTGGTCTTTGGCCATGTCGGCAATTCCGCCGCGCTGTTTCCCATGCAGGCCGCGGGGCTCGAGGTCGCGGCGATCCCGACGGTGGTGTTCTCGAACACGCCCGACTACCCGACGCTGCGCGGCCGGGCCCTGCCGCCCGAGATGTTCTCGGATCTGCTGCAGGGGGCCCGCGAACGCGGCCTGCCAGAGCGCGCGCAGATCCTGCTGACGGGCTACATCGGATCGCTCGAGGTGGCGCAGATGACCGCCGCCTTCATCGCCGAGGCGAAACGCGCCAACCCTGCGCTGCTTTATGTCTGCGACCCGGTGATGGGCGATGCCGGCCCCGGCCTCTATGTCCCCGAGACGATCGCCCGGGTGATGCGCGAAGAGCTGCTGCCGCTGGCCGACATCGCCACCCCCAACCCGTTCGAACTGGCCTGGCTGACCGGCCGCCCCACCGCGACGCTGGCCGATCTGCAGGCGGCGCGCGCCGCGCTGTCGCTGCCTCTTGGCGCCCGGCTGATCGTCACCGGCTGCGCGCTGGACGACAGCCCCCCCGGCCATATCGAAAGCGTCATCCTGGCCCCCGAAGGCCCCAGCCGCCACCCCACCCCGCATCTGCCCATCGCGCTGCCGGGCACGGGTGATCTGTTCGCCGGGCTGGTCGTGGCGCATCTGGCCCATGGCCACCCCCTGTCCCGCGCCGTCGGGACCGCGCAGGACCTGACGGCCCGCGCCCTGTCGCATGCCCGCGACCTGGGCGCCGGAGAGGTGGTGCTGTCCGAGCCCGAGTTCCGCCGCCGCCTGCTGCGGATCGCAGGCTAGCGATAAGTCCGCTCGGCCAGCGGCCGGGCGGCGATCTCGGCCCGCAGCAGCGCCAGAAAGGCCTCTTCGGCGCGGTTCAGCCGGGCCTGAGGATGCCAGATCAGATGGACATCAACGGCGGCCTCGAAATCCTCGGGCGGCAGGCGGCGCAGGCGGCCAAGGGCGACATCCTCGGCCGCGACATGCACCGGCAGTGGCCCGATGCCCACCCCGGCGCCGATCAGCCGCCGCAATTCCTCGGTATTCGAGGACCGCGCCACCACGGACCCGTGCAGACGCGCCGCCATCATCAGCATCTCGACCGCGTGGGTGTCGCTCATGTGGGCGACGGCGGGGCGGCCTGCCAGCGCCTGCAGGGCCACCTCGGGGCGGGCAAAGAGCGGATGCGCGGGCCCGCAGAACAGGCCGAAGAATTCCCGGTAGACCACTTCGGAGGCCAGCTTGGTCACTGGCTCTCGCAGCAGGCAGACCGCCGCCGTCGCCCGCCGCGCCGCCACCAGCGCCACCGCATCGCGCGAGGGCACGACCTCGAGCGTGCTGGTCGCGCGGGGGTTTTCCGCATGGAACCGCGCCAGCGCCCGGTCCAGGATCGGCGTCACCACATGGCTGGCCAGCACCAGCGTCACATGGCCCTGCACCTCTTCGCGGGTTTCGCGCAGCAGCACGCCCAGGCGGCGCACGGCGCCCTCGATCTCGACCGCCTCGTCGCGCAGCAGGCGGCCGGCATCGGTCAGGGTGAAATGGCCCGGGCGGCGGTCGATCAGCTGCCGGCCCAGCCGGTCCTCGAGCCGCTTCAGCGCCATCGAGACGGTGGGCTGCGCCAGCCGCAACCGGTGCGCCGCATCGGAAACCGAGCTGCTTTGCGCCAGCACCACGAAGGTGCGCAGCAGGTTCCAGTCCAGATCGCGCGCCAGCCGCACCGCCGGTCCGTCGCCGTCGCGGTCGGGGGCAAGACGTGGCGAATGGCCAGCCACGGGGCCGTCATCGGCGGATCTGGGATCGGTCATCGGGGCCTCGGAACAGCAGGGGCGGGTCCCCGCCAGAAGGACCCGGCCCCACCCGCAATTGCAAGACCCGCCGCCAGGGACCCCGGCGGCGGTGTCACCCGTCATTCGCGCGCCCCCCGGCCGCCTTGCCAACCGCCAGGGCGGCTGCGCGACAGGTCCGGGAAGCCGGGGGGCGCCATCTGGCAATCCTGCCTACCTGAAGATCTCCCCTACTTGGAAATCCAGGTGTCGCGCAGACTGTTGTTGACGCCGCTGCCGGTGTTCACCAGGTCATGCACGTTGCACTTGTAGATGGTGGGAAAGCTCATCTCGGTCAGCCACAGCACCGGCACGTCCTGGCGCAGGATGGCCTGGACCTTGCCGTAAAGCTCCTGACGCTTTGCGGCCGGGAAGGCGGTCGAGGCCTCGGTGAACAGCTGGTCGACCTCGGGGTTGGCATAGCCCTCGACGTTGTTCCAGGGGCTGCCGGCGTCGCGGTTGTTCGACAGGTAGTTGCGTGCCACCCCCAGATCCGGGTCGCCGTTCTGGTAGAGGTAGGTGAACGCCAGATCATAGTCGCGCTGCGCCAGCTTCTGGTTCCATCCGGCGACATCGGTGCTCTGCATCTCGACCTTGAAACCCACGGCCTCCAGGTTCTGGCGCACCACCTCGGCCCAGCGTTGCCAGGTCTCGCCATAGGGCAGCGGCAGCAGGCGGATCGGCGTGCCGTCATAGCCCGCTTCCTTCAGCAGCTCCTTCGCCTTCTTCGGATCGTAGGGATAGAAGGGCTGGTCGGGCTTCGTATAGAACGGCGTGGTCGAGGTGATCGGACCGTCGGCGGGCTGCCCCATGCCGTTCCACAGCACCTTGACCATGAATTCGCGGTTCAGCGCATACATCATCGCCTGGCGCACCTTGACCTTGGCCAGCGTCGGGTTGGCCTCGTTCACCCAGATCCAGCTGAGTGGCGAATAGAATTCCCAGCCCTTGGTGGTGTTGCAGCTGCCCTCAAGCTTGGTCAGGCGCGGCACGTCGAAATTCTCGACCGAGCCGCCGGGCAGCACGTCGACCTGGCCGGTCTCGAAGGCAACGGCGCGGGAGGAGGCATCGGGGATGATGTGATAGACCACCTCGTCCAGATAGGGCTTGCCCTTGATGTAATAGTCGGGGTTCTTCACCAGCTTGATGTAGCTGCCCTTTTTCCACTCGACGAACTTGAACGGGCCGGTGCCGATCGGCGTGTCGTTGGCGGGCGCCTGTGCGTAATCGGTCACGCCTTCGTAGATATGCTTGGGCATCACCGGCAGAGAGCCGTAGTTGAAGGCCCGGATGAAGGGTTCGTAGGGGGCTTTCAGCTTGAAGACGACAGTGTTCTTGTCGGGCTCGGTGATGCTTTCGACATGTTCCATCGTCAGGCGGGCCTTGACCAGCGTCTTCGGCAGCATCGTCTGGTACGAGAACAGCACGTCATCGGCCGAGAACGGCTGGCCGTCATGCCATTTCACGCCCTCCTGCAGGTGGAAGGTATAGGTCAGGCCATCGGCCGAGACCTCCCAGCTTTTGGCCAGGCTCGGGTGCGGCTGCAGGTTGTCGTCATAGCGCAGCAGGCTTTCGTAGATCGAGCCGCCCACCAGCCCCGCAGGGCCGTTCGCGACAATGCCGATCACCAGCCCCGGGGGTTCGGGCTGAACGACGACATCCAGCGTGCCGCCCGGTTGCGGCGTCTCCTGCGCGAGGGCCGGAAAGGCCAGCGCCGTGGTCATGCAAAGCGCGGTAAGGAAGGATTTCATGGTTGGTTTCCCTGTTGGTCTTCATGGCGGGTCCGTTGCCCGGACCACGTTCCGCCCTGTCCCCGCCGGGGACCTGGCCTGATGCAAGGCCCCACTGAGGGGCCAGGCAGGACCGGCCCGCGCCAAAGCGCGGCACCCTGCCCGAACGGGGCCCGGCCCTGTGGTGAAACGGGTCCCTGTCCAAGGTCCCGCCGTCTGTGTCCCGAAACCTGCGGCAGGGACACCGCCGGGCCCAATAGAAAGGACTGATCCCGACTATTACTTGGATCAATATCCGGGCGGTTTTTGACAGCCTGTCATAGGCTTAGGTAATACTCGAAGTGCAAACGATTGCAAATACCTTCAGGATGAGTTTTTGGGCAGTCACCAGCACGTTTCATGCGTGTGGCGGCAAGGCAGCCTTCTGGCGCCAGGCCCGCAGGCCATCGCGCAGCCTGTAGCCGCGCAAAGCCGCCTGGGGCGCGATGCTCATGTAAAGGGGCTGGCGCGACAGGGGCTCCAGCCGCAGGTCCAGCTGGTCCTCGGGGGTGCCCAGGGCCCAGTCCGACAGGATGCCGCCCAGCATGGATCCGGTCGGCACGCCACGGCCCGACAGGCCTGTCATCGCCACCACCCCCGGCGCCAGCCCGTAAAGGCGGGGCACGGTGCGGCGCTGCATGTCTAGCTCTCCGTACCAGAAGAAGTCCCATCGCGGGGTTTCCTTCAGATCGGGATGCAACCAGCGCAGCCGGTCCGACAGCACCTGCCGGGTATAGGCCGGATCGCGACCCCGGGCGCCCATCGGGAACATCGAGGCGACGATGCGGTTCTCGCGGTTGTACTTGTAGACATAGATGTCGCCGCGGCCGTCCTGGATGGTGGTGCGCCGGGGCAACACCACCGCCTGGCTTTCCGGCGAAAGCGGCTGGGTCGCGGCGACGAAGACGCGCATGATGCGGAAGGTCTGTTCCAGCTTCGGCCAGCCCGCGACCGTATAGGCACCGGTGGTATAGATGACCTTCTCGGCGCGCACGGCCCCCTGCGGCGTCGTCACCTTCCAGGCGCCATCCGCACGGCTGCAGCCGGTGACGCCCGATCCGGTGAAGATCCGCCCGCCCTCGCGCAGCACCGCGCGGCCCAGACCCCGGGCATAGGCCAGCGCGTTCAGCCCGCCCGCCTCCTCGTGCAGCCAGCCGCCATAGAACCGTGGCGAACCGGTGATCGCGGCCACCTCGTCCCGGTCCAGCATCCGGGTCCTGGCGCCAACGGCATTATAGGCATCGCGGTGCCCCTGCAGCGTCTTCAGATGCGAGGGGAACAGCGCCCCCTGCACATAGCCGTTCTGCTCCCATTCGCAGTCGATGGCATAGTCGCGCACCATGCAGCCCACCCGGTCGTTGGCGCGGGTCTGGCGGGTGATCAGCCGGTCCGCCCAGGGCGCGCCCAGCACCTGGCGCAGCGCCGGCAGGGAATAATGGGTGAAGGTCGGCGTGCAGTGCCCGGCATTGCGCCCCGAGCCGCCAAAGCCGATTTCCTCGCGCTCCAGCACCACGACCGAAGCGCCCTTGCGGGCCAGTTCCAGCGCCGTGGTCAGGCCGGAATAGCCGGCGCCGACGATGCAGACATCGGCGCGCTGCTCGCCCTGCAGCACGGGCGTTTCGGGGGCCTCGGGGGCGGTGGCGTACCACAGCGTCTCGCGGAAGGGGGAAAAGCGTCTGGCCATGTCAGCCCTCCTGGGTGCGGCTGTCGAAGGCATCGCGCAGCCCGTCGCCGATAAAGTTGAACCCGGTGACCGCGATGGTGATCGCCAGCCCCGGCACGATGGCCAGCCAGGGCGCCGACTGCAGGTACTGCTGGGCGCCGTTCAGCATGTTGCCCCAGCTGGGCAGCGGCGGCTGGATGCCATAGCCCAGAAAGCTGATGTAGGCCTCCAGCAGGATGGCGCGCGCAACGGTCAGGGTGGCCGCGACGATGATCGGGCCGATGGCATTTGGCAGCAACTCTCGGAACATGATCCAGCGGCGCGACAGGCCCAGCATATGTGCCGCCTGGACGAAATCCTGGCTGCGCAGCGACTTGACCTCGGCCTCGACGATGCGGGCGACCTCCATCCAGCCGGTGGCCGAGATGATCAGCGCGATCATCACCGGGCCGGGCTGGATGAACGCCGCCAGCGTCAGCAGCAGGAAGACCGCCGGAAAGGACAGGAAGGCATCGACCAGCCGCATCAGCGTGGCGCTGACCTTGCCGCCGTAATAGCCCGACACCACCCCGATGACCGAGCCGACGCAGGTGGCGATCAGCATCACCGAAAAGCCCACCGCCATCGAGATCTGCCCGGCGTGGAACAGCCGCGCCGCCAGGTCGCGGCCCAGCGGATCGGTGCCAAGGATATGCGCCCCCGTCAGCGGCGGCGCAAAGCGGGCGCGCAGGTCGATCGACAGCTCGTCATAAGGCAGCACCAGCGGCCCCAGGAAACAGGCGGCGGTCAGCGCCAGCACCATGAAAAGGCCCACCAGCGCCAGCCGGTGTTTCACAAAGCGCCGCAGCGCGCGGGATTTCAGACGCCGAGGCAGGGCGGCGGGATCGGGGCTCAGGGCGGTCATCTCGGGCTCTCCTCAGTCCAGGCGGATGCGCGGATCGATCAGCGCAACGATCAGGTCGGCGGCCAGGTTTCCCACCAAAACCAGCATGGCCGAGAACATCAGCAGGCCCATCACCACCGGATAGTCGGAATAGCCCAGGCTATCGAGGAACAGCCGCCCCATGCCGGGCCAGGTAAAGACGGTTTCGGTGACCAGCGCGCCGCCCAGGATGGTCGGCAGCTGCAACCCGGCCAGGGTGATCATCGGCACCAGCGCATTGCCGACCACATGCTTGAACAGCACCCGGCGGCGCGTCAGCCCCTTGGCCCGGGCGGTGCGCACGAAATCCTGGCTGATCACCGTCAGCGTGGCGGTGCGCATGTAGCGGCTCCAGACCGCGATATCGACCAGGGCCAGCACCAGCGCCGGCAGGATCAGGTGGCGCAGGTAATCCAGCACCGACCCGTCCTCGACCGAATACATGTTGCCCGCAGGCAGCCAGCCCAGGTGCAGCGAAAAGACGTAGATGGCGATCAGGCCGAACCAGAAGGTGGGGATCGACAGGGCGACCATGGCAAAGACCGCCATCGCATAGTCAAAGGCGGTGCCGCGTTTCAGCGCGCTGGCGATGCCGATGGCACTGCCCAGGCTGACCGAGATCACGGTGGCCGTGCCCATCAGCAGCAGCGTCGCGAACAGGTGGCTGCCGATCACCCGCAGGACCGGCTGGCCGTCGCGATACGACGTCCCCCAGTCGCCGATCACCAGATGCCCCAGCCAGTCGACATATTGCAGCGGCACGGGCCGGTCCAGGCCCATCTGGGCGGCGATCTTGGCGATCTGTTCCTGCGTCATCCCCGGACTGAGCGCGAATTGCGACAGCGGCCCGCCGGGGGCCAGCGTCAGCACCGCGAAGCCGATGAACGAAACGATAAGCAGCAGAACGAGGCTCTGACCAAGCCGGGATCCGATGTAGCGCAACATGCCGGGCGCCCTTTCTCAGTGGGGGGAAAGGCGGGGCGCCGCGCGGAAACGGCGCCCCCGGAGGCCGGGCGGACCGGCCGCCCTGCCGGGCGGTGTCAGGTCCGCTTCCAGTCGCGCACGTTCCAGGTGTCGATGCGGTTGTTGACGTTCGGCTCAACCCCCGAGACATCGTCCTTGTAGCCCTTGATCAGCGCATACTGGAACACCGGCAGGAACGGCAGGTCGTCGCGGATGACCTTCTGGATCTCCTGGTAGATCGGCTTGCGCTCTTCGGGGACAAAGCTGGCGGCGCCCTTGACCAGCAGCTCATCGACCTTGGGGTTTTGATAGGCGAAGGTGTTCTGCCCCGCCCCGCCCAGCACCGGCGACATGGTGGACATGAAGTAATCCGAGGAATCCGGGTCGGCACCGGCCAGGCAGTTCAGGCCGACGACGACGGAATCGAACTCGGACTTCATCCAGTAGTCGCCCCACATGACGGCCGGGGGGAAGTTCTTGATCGTGATCTTGATGCCGATCTGCTGGAAGGTCTGCTGGAAGAACTGCTGCGCCTGTTCCCGCAGGTGGTTGCCGGCGGTGGTCGAGTTGGTGAACTCCAGCTTCACGCCGTCCTTGGCGCGGATGCCGTCGGCGCCCTTGGCCCAGCCTGCCTCGTCCAGCAGGGCATTGGCCTTTTCGATGCTGAATTCATGCTTGGGCAGGTCGGGATTGTAGTAGAAGGACTGCTGCGGCATGTAGGTCTCGGTGGGTTTCGGCACGCCGTAATAAAGCGCGTCGATGATCGAGGCCTTGTCGAGCGCCATGTACATCGCCTGACGCACCGCCGGATCCTTGAACTGCGGCCGGGTCATGTTCAGCCCGATGGATTCGAAGGTCGAGGCCCCGGCCAGTTTGACCACCTTGCCCGGCAGCTTCTCGGCCTCGCCCAGGTGGTCGGGGCTGATGTACTGCAGGCCGATGACGTCGATGTCGCCGGATTTGAACTGGGTGTACATGACGTTCAGGTCGGGCACGTATTTGATGATCAGCGTCTTCAGATAGGGGCCGTCCATGTGATAGGCGGTGTTGGCCTCGAATTCGATGTGATCGCCGGCCATGCGTTGCTTGAACTTGAAGGGCCCGGTGCCGATCGGCGCATTGTTGAACGGCGCGGTGTTCTTGTCGGCCACCCCGTCGAAGGCATGTTTCGGGATGATGTAGGTCGAGGCCAGGATCGCCGCCATCGGCGCGAAGGGTTCGCTCATCTCCCAGGTCAGCACGGTGTCCGAGACGACGGTGATGTTCTTCATGAACTTGTAACCGGTCGAGCGGAACGAGCGGAAATCGGGATCCATCGTCAGTTCGAGCGAGAATTTCACGTCCTCGGCAGTGAAGGGCGTGCCGTCATGCCAGGTGGTGCCCGGCTTCAGCGTCACCTTCCAGCTCAGCCCGTCCTCGGAAATGCCGCCATTGGCGACGCTCGGGACCTCGGTCACCAGGATCGGGAACAGGTTGCCGTCGGGATCGAAGTCGAACAGCGGGTCGTAGATCGCATAATAGACGCCCTCGTCGACCTCGATATGCGGCATCAGCGGGTTGAAGACCGTGGGCTCCTGCGAGAAGGCCAGTGTCAGCTTGCCCGTCGGATCGGCCACCGCGGCAAAGGCCTTGTCGCGGCCCAGCATCGCCGGCGCCATCAGCCCCGCCGCCCCCAGCAGCGAGATCGCCTGACGGCGGTTCATGAACGTCGCTTTCGTCTTGTCAGTCATGGTCGCTTTCCCTGTTGCTGTGCGGGTTGATTGGCCCCCGGCGCTCGCCCGCTCGCCCACCGGGGAGAGGCCGCCCCCGAAGGGAAGGCCCCGAAATCAGCCACCGCGTCAGAAGCCGCTGATGATCTCGATCTTCGAGCCGTCGCTGAAGCGGCCGAAGCGGAAGGGCGTGGGGTCGACGACCGGCGTGCGGGCGCTGACCAGGTCCGCCGCCAGCCGCCCCGCCGCAGGTCCGATGCCGAAACCATGCCCCGAAAAGCCCGTGGCGATGAAGAAGCCCGGCACGCTGTCGATGCCGGAAATCACCGGCACCGCATCGGGGGTGACGTCGATGGCACCGGCCCAGCGTTGCGCGACCTCGGCCTTTTCGAAGACCGGGAAGGCCTTGCGCAGGTTGTCGAAAGCCTTGTCCTGCAACGAAAACGCCGGTTTCGGATCCAGCACGCGGCAGTATTCGAAGGGGCTGGCCTCGTCCATCTTCCAGCGGTTGGGGATGCGCGCCTCGTCGAAGAAACGCCCCCCCGCCCGCAGCAGCAGCGATTTCCATTCAGCGCCGAGCGCGGGCATGAAATCGCGCAGAAAGCGGAAGCTGTCGGGCACGATGTCGACCTCGTTGCGGAAGCCGTCGGCAATCGTATAGCCGCCATCCGCCCGCTTGCGGATCGAGAACCCCTCGTTCCACAGCGCACATTCCGGCCCGCCCTCCAGCGGCTTGGTGCGGATGACCGAGTTCTTCACCTTCAGCTGCGGCAACCGCAGCCCGGTGTTGCGGGCAAACAGGCTGGACCAGGCGCCACCGGCAAGCACCACCTGCTCGCAGGCGATGGCGCCGCGTTCGGTGACCACGCCGCAGACCTGGCCGGCCTGGGTCTCGATGCCGCGCACCGCGCATTCGGTCATCACATGGCCGCCACGGGCCCGCACGGCCTCGGCCACGGCGGGGGCGGCCCATTGCGGTTCGGCCCGGCCGTCAGCGGCGGTGTAAAGGGCGCCCTTGATCTGCATCCGGTTGCCGGGGAACAGCTCTTCCAGCTCCTGGCCGGTCACCATCCGGCTTTCGATCTGATAATCGCGCAGGTTCTCCAGCCATGTCTCGTGCTGGGCAAAGTCCTTTTCGGTGGTGCAGGCAAAGGCGATGCCCGCGCGCCTGTAGCCCAGGTCGCGGCCACAGCGTTCGGCCATGCCCGGCCAGATCCGCAGCGCCTCGGCCATCAGCGGCACCTCGCGCGGGTCGCGACGGGTGATGCGCACCCAGCCCCAGTTGCGGCTGGACTGTTCGTGACCGATACCGCCCTTTTCGCACAGCGCCACGCTGAAGCCGCGCTCGACCAGCTCCAGCGCTGTCGTGGTGCCGATGATGCCGCCGCCGATGACCACCACGTCGACCTTCCTGGGCAGGTCGGTATCGCCATGGAACGGATTGACAAAGGGACCGGGCATCAGAGGGCTCCTTGCGCGGATCGGGGAAGGGAGAAGGCGCGGATGCGCGCCGGGGAAAGGGGCGCCACGCGCCCGGGTCGGGTTACCATTTCGTCCTCAGTTTCAGGTAGGCGCGCTTGAGCAGGCACATGAACTGCGCCCGGTCCTCCGGCTCGATGAAGTCGAAGAATTCCTCTTCCTGGGTGCGGATGATGTCGCGCACCTGCTGCGACAGGGCATGGCCCCTGTCGGTGATGAAAAGGGCATGGGCACGCTGGTCGTCCTCTGCCGTCTCGCGCCGGATCAGCCCGGCTTCGACCATCCGGTCGATGACCCGCCCCGTCGAGGGCCGGTCACGCATCAGCACCCCGGCGATCTGCGAGGGGCGGATGCCCGGATAGTCGTCCACCAGCAGAAGCGTGGTGATCTTGCCCTTGCCGCGCGCGACCTCCAGCGCGGCCATGCGGGCATCCAGATCGCGCGAGACCATCACCTCGATCGAGCGGATGTACCAGCTGAACGCGCCTTCCAGGACGTCGATCCGCAGACCGTCGATCTCGACCTCGGGGTCGTCCAGAAGGGCTATGGCGGGAATGTCGGGCATTGCGGGGTCCTGGGGGCGGAACTGTCGCCATGACACCCGGCCCGGCCCCCGGCAGGCAAGCATTAAGTTGTAAATCACAACCACCTGCCCGGCGAAAGCGGCGGATGGGCAAAAATCGCGCAACCGCCGGGGCCCCGGACTGCCCCAGCGGCACCCTGATCGGGGGTCAGGCGACCTTCGCCCCCGGAATCGCCGCCACCAGCGACCGCGTGTAGTCATGCTGCGGCGCGTGGAAGATCTGCGAGGGCGGCCCGTATTCGACCATCCGGCCCCGGTGCATCACCAGGATCTCGTCGCTGATCTGGCTGGCCACCCGCAGGTCATGGGTGATGAAGATCATCGCCAGCCGGCGCTCTCGGCGGATCTGGTCCAGCAGTTCCAGCACCTGGGCCTGGATCGACACGTCCAGCGCCGAAACCGCCTCGTCCGCGACGATCACCTCGGGGTCGAACATCAGCGCCCGGGCGATGCCCACCCGCTGGCGCTGCCCGCCCGAGAACTCGTGCGGATAGCGCTCGAAGGCCTGCGGATCCAGCCCGACCTGCTGCAGGATGCCTTCGGCCTTGCGGCGCGCGTCGCGTGGCGTCAGCAACCGATGCGCGATGGGCCCCACCGTCAGCGCCTGCCCGATGGTGAACCGCGGGTTCAGCGAGGCATAGGGATCCTGAAAGATCATCTGGATGCGCGGGCGCAGCGGGCGGAAGGCGTCCTCGTCCAATGCCAGCGTGTCCTCGCCCTGGAACAGGATCTGGCCGCCATCGGCGGGGATCAGCTTCATCAGCACCTTGCCCATCGACGACTTGCCCGAGCCGCTCTCGCCGACGATGCCGATGGTCTCGCCCTTGTGCAGGGTAAAGCTGATGTCATTGACCGCATGGACCTCTCTCATCCGCCCCAGAAAGCCCGAGCGCGTCCGGTAGGTCTTTTGCAGGCCCTTCACCTGCAGCGCCACGGGGCGGGTTTCGGCACGGGTCCGGTCGGTCTCTCGCATCTGGGGGACGGCGGCGATCAGCTTGGCGGTATAGGGATGGCGCGGCGCCTGCAGCACCGCGGATGCCTCGCCCTGCTCGACCAACCGGCCCTGTTCCATCACGATCACCCGGTCGGCGATCTGCGCCACGACGCCGAAGTCATGGGTGATGAACATCACGCTCATGCCCTTGCGCTGCTGGATGCGGCGGATCAGCTCAAGGATCTGGGCCTGGGTGGTGACATCCAGCGCGGTGGTGGGTTCATCGGCGATCAGGATATCGGGATCCAGCGCCAGCGCCATGGCGATCATCACCCGCTGGCGCTGCCCGCCCGACAGGCGGAACGGATACTGGTGCTGGATCAGCGCCGGATCCGGCAGGCCGACCTCGGTCAGCATCTCGACCACCCGGTCGGCGCGGCTTTCCGGCGTGCCTTCGTGATGGGCATCCAGAACCTCGCGGATCTGCGCGCCCACCGTCATCAGCGGATTGAGCGCCGACAGAGGATCCTGAAAGATGATCGACACCGCCCGCCCACGCAGGCGGCGCTTTTCGGCTTCGGGCAGGCTCAGCAGGGGCTGGCCGCGAAAATCGACCTCGCCCTGGGAAACGGTCATCACCTCGGGCAAGAGGCCCATCACGGTATTGGCGGTCACCGATTTTCCCGATCCGCTCTCGCCGATGATGCACAGGATCTCGGCCGGGTTCAGATCAAAGCTGATGTCGTGCACCGCATAGGGCCGGTCGTGGTTGCCGGGCAGCGCGACGGAAAGGTTGCGCACCGAAAGGACGGGCCCAAAGCCCGTGTCGCTGGTCGTCATGGCGGTCTCGTCGTTTATCGTTGTTATGCCCGGCCAGCTGACCCCCTGCGGCAGGCGGCGCGCAACCCTGTCGGCGCCGGACGGCCGCCAAATCCGTCCGCCCCCCCTCCCTGCCGCTTTGATGGGCAGCCCGGCGCGGCGCCATCGCCACGGCATGCGCCCCGGGCCGGTGCCTGTTTCTTGATCTCGGAGCCGTGAACGGCTAAGCGGCCCCTGCCCGGGACCCGGCGCCCCCGCCTTGCCGGTTGACCTGCAATCGGGGCCGGTATGACGGTTCGGTCAGACATCCGGGACAGTCCAAGGGGAACCACATGCTCGCGAAATCCATTCTTTATCCCGCCCTTGCCCTGCTGGGGCTGGGGCTGTCGGCGCCGGCCATGGCCGAAACCTACGTGGCCAAGATCGGCCATCTGGAAAGCGCCCAGCAGAACCGCAACATCTACCTGGAAAAGGTCGCGGCCCTGGTCAAGGAACGCACCAACGGCGAGGTCGAATTCCAGATCTTCCCGCAAGGCCAGCTGGGCGACCAGCGCCAGATGAACGAAGGCGTCCAGCTGGGCACCATCGAGGCCACCGTGGCGCCCGCCGCCTTCCTGGGCGGCTTCAACCCGCTGGTGTCGATCCTCGACATTCCCTACCTGCTGCCCGACGACGCCCAGAAGGCCGAGGCGCTGCGCGAAGGCCCCTTCGGCCAGGCACTGCTGAAATCCTTCGATGACAAGGGCATGGTGGCGATCGCCCTGTGGCCCAACGGAAAAAAGCAGTTCACCTCGAACAAGCCCCTCGACAACATCGCCGATTTCAAGGGCCAGAAGTTCCGCGTCATGGACAGCTCGATCCTGATCGAACAGTTCAAGGCGCTTGGCGCCTCGGCCATCGCCCTGCCCTTCGGCGAACTTTACACCTCGCTGCAGACCGGCGTCGTGGATGGCGAGGAAAACCCCCTCGATACGATCAAGGCGATGAAATACAACGAGGTGCAGAAATACCTCGTGGTTTCGGACCATGGCGCGATGGAAGACGTGGTGCTGTTCAACCCGATGTTCTGGGAAAGCCTGCCCGCCAAGGACCAGCAGATCATCACCGAAGCCTTCCAAGAGGTCGTCCCCGATCTGACCGCCGGCAAGCAGAAGGCCGTCGATGCGGCGCTGGCCGACATCAAGGCCTCGGGCATCAACGTCCGTGTCGCCCCCCCCGAGGAACGCGCCGCCTTCCGCGAGGCGATGTTCGGCCCGGCCTCCAAGGCCTATCTGGAAAAGACCGGTGATGCGGGCCAGAAGCTGCTCGACATCTACGATGCCGAATACGCCAAGCTGAAGTAACCCCTGCCCCGGGGGGCGCCCCCCGCGCCCCCCGCCCTGACCGGAGGCCGCCATGCCTGTCCTTGACCTACTCAGGAAGATCGAGCGCGGTCTTCTCGTCACCCTCTTCCTGGCCATGGTGGCGCTGTTCACCCTGTCGGTCATCACCCGGGAAATCGGCGGCGACATCGCCACGCAGTTCTCCTGGATCGAGGAAGCGGTGCGGATCATGAACCTGTTCCTGGTGTTCCTGGCCCTGGGGCTGGCGCTGGAACGGGGCAAGCACGTGGGCATCACCAACCTGCGCGAACGCCTGCCGCCCGGCGCCATGCGCCTGTTGCTGAAGCTGATCGACCTGGTGGGGATGCTGTTCAGCTTCTACGTCGCCTGGCTGGCGGTGGGGCTGGTGCAATTCGTGCTGAAATCGGGCCAGACCTCTCCGACGCTGGGCATTCCGATGGGGCTGATCTACACGGCGCCCGTCGCGGGCTTCGTGCTGATGGGGCTGCGCTATGGCCTGAGCCTTGCGGGGCTGATCGACCGTTACCAGGGGGCGCCCGAATGATCCTGCTGATCCTGATCCTGGCCGTGGCCCTTCTGGGGCTGGGCTTTGAGATGCTGCTGGTGCTGGGGGTTCCGGCGCTGGCCTACAAGGAAGCCTTCTATGCCCGCCTGCCCGATGCGGCGGTGGTGCAGAAGATGGTGGGCGGCATCGACCATTCGACGCTGCTGGCCATTCCCTTCTTCATCCTAGCGGCGAACCTGATGGGCTCGGGGCAGATCGCGCGGCAGCTGATCGGCGTCGTCACCGCGCTGGTGGGCCATACCCGCGGCGGCATCGGCCATGTGGTGGTGGGCGGCTCGATGGCCTTCGGGGCAGTGTCGGGATCGGCGCCCGCCACCGTCGCCGCCATGGGCCGCATGGTCTACCCCGAGATGCGCGCCGCGGGCTATTCCGACCGCTTCGCCCTGGGGCTGCTGGTGGCGGCGGCAGAGACCTCTCTGCTGATCCCGCCCTCGATCACGCTGATCGTCTATGGCTGGATCACCGGCACGTCGATCTCGCAACTCTTCGCGGGGGGGCTTGCGGTGGGCGTGGTGCTGGGCCTGGCCTTTGCGGTCTATGTCCGCATCCAGGCCGCGCGCGACAATGTCACCCATGCCCCCCGCCTGCCCTGGTCCGCCCGCCTGCGCGCCATCCGGGATGCGAAATGGGCCCTGGGGATGCCGGTCATCATCCTGGGCGGCATCTATTCGGGCCTCTTCACCCCGACCGAGGCCGCCGCCATCAGCGTCGTCTACGCCATCGTGGTGGAAATGGCGGTGTTCCGCAGCCTCGACCTGAAGGGCCTTGCCCGCATCACCGAGGCCAGCGCCATCAACACCGCCGTCATCTTCGTGCTGCTGGCGATGGGCGGGCTGATCAGCTTCTTCGTCACCCTCGCCCGCATCCCGACCGAGATCATCGACCTGCTGCACATGATCGACGCCAACTGGGTCGTCTTCATGATCGCGGTCAATCTCTGCTTCTTCATCGCGGGGATGTTCATCGACCCGAACTCGACCCTGCTGGTGCTGGTGCCGCCGCTCTTCCCGGTGGCGCAGAGCTTCGGCATCGACCCGGTGCATTTCGGCATGGTGGTGACGCTGAACGTCTGCCTGGGGATGATCACGCCGCCCTTCGGGCTGGACATCTTCGTCGCCTCCTCGACGCTGAACAAGCCGGTGGCGCAGATCATCCGCGGGGTCTGGCCCTTTGTCGTCGTGAACCTGATCGTGCTGCTGCTGATCACCTACGTGCCGCAGATCTCGTTGATCATCCCGCACCTGCTGTATGGCTGAGGGGCTCAGGGCGCGGCGAAGGTGTCGCGCCCGGCCACCAGGTTCGCCATCATCCGCCCCGTGCCGCAGGCCTGCGTCCACCCGTTCGAGCCATGGCCAAGGTTCAGGTACAGGTTCGCGTACTTGCGCCGCTCGACCATGCTGGGCCCGGCAGGCGTCATCGGGCGGAACCCATGCCAGAGGCTCGCGCCCTCGTAATCCGCGGCCCCCGGGAACAGCTCGGCCACGCGCGCCTTCATGCCCTCAAGCACGGGGGCGGGCATCGAGCGGTCGAACCCCGCCAGTTCCGCGATCCCCGCCGCCCGCAGCCGGTTGCCCAGCCGGGTGATCATCACCTTGGAATGCTCGTCCAGCACCGAAGAGCGCGGCGCGGCGGCCATGTCGGTGATCTGCGCAGTCATCGAATAGCCCTTGACCGGATAGACCGGCACCCGGATCCCGAGGGTTTTCAGCAGCCCGGTCTGCGGCCCGGTGGCGATCACCACGGCCTCGGTGCGGATCTCTTCCTCGCCCACCCGGACGGCGGCGATCGCGTCGCCCTCCAGCCGGACCCCGGTGACGCGGGTGTCGAAGCGGAACCTCGCGCCCCGCCCCTCGGCCAGCTTGGCCAGGGCCTTGCAGAACAGGTGGCAATCGCCGGTCTCGTCGCCCGACAGCAGCAGCCCGCCCGCGAATGTCAGCCCCGCATTGGCCAGGCCCGGCTCGGTCTCCAGCACCTCTTCGGGGCCCAGCAGGCGATGCGCGATGCCAAGGTTTTGCAGCACGGCCGCCGACCGGCGCCCGCCCTCCAGCTCGTAATCCTTCTGGAAGACCTGCAGCACGCCGCCGGTGCCGTGGTCATAGCTGATGCCGGTTTCCCCCCGCAGCCCCACCAGGCAGGCCTTGGAGAAATGCGCCACCTTCTGCATCTTCGCCTTGTTGGCGGCAAAGCGCGCCTCGGTGCAATTGGCGACGAACTGCGCCAGCCAGCGCCATTGCGCCACCGACGCCCGCGGCCGCACCTTCAGCGGCGCCGAGGGCTGGAACATCCATTTCGCGGCCTTCCACGGCATTCCGGGCGCAGCCCAGGGCCCCGCGACGCCGGGACAGACCCCGCCCGCATTGCCGAAGGAGGTCTCCAGCGCCACGCCCTCGCGCGCCTCCAGCACGGTGACCTCATGGCCGTCGCGCGCCAGATACCAGGCCGAGGTCACCCCCACCACGCCAGCGCCGATCACGGTGATCTTCATGGGATGCCCCTCAGTAGGTGCCGGGATAGCCGCCGCCATCCACCAGCAGGTTCTGCCCCGTCACATAGCCCGCATGCTGCGACACGAGGAAGGCGAAATAGGCGCCGATCTCTTCCGGGCGGCCCATCCGGCCGGCGGGGTTTGCGGCCGCGCGCCGGGCGTACAGATCTTCGGCCGAGGGCCCCCCCGGCACCACCATCCCCGCCACATGTTCGCGCTGCGCATCGGTGTCGAAGGCGCCGGGCAACAGGTTGTTGATCGTGACCCCCTGCCCCACGGTCTGCCGCGCCAGCCCCGCAGTGAACCCCACCAACCCCGAGCGCGCCCCGTTCGACAGCCCCAGTTCCGCCTGCGGGATCTTGACGCTGCGCGAGACGATGTTGACGATCCGGCCCCAGCCCCGCTCCATCATCCCGTCGACCACGTCGCGGATCATCAGGATCGGCGGCAGCATCATCAGGTCGACCGCGGCGATCCAGTCGTCACGGGACCAGTCGCGGAAATCGCCGGGCAACATGCCGCCGGCATTGTTCAGCAAAATGTCGGGATCGGGACAGGCCGCCAGGATCGCCGCGCGGCCGTCCTCGGTCGTGACGTCGGCTGCGACGCAATGGACCGTGGCACCGGTCGCGGCGCGGATCTCTTCGGCGGTGCGCTCCAGCTGCCCGGGATCGCGCGCGGCGATGGTGATTTCGGCGCCCTCGGCCGCGATCGCCATGGCACAGGCACGCCCCATGCCCCGGCTGGCCCCCGTCAGCAGCGCCCGGCGCCCCCTGATGCCCAGATCCATCGTCGTCTCCTTCAGTCTTGCAAATCCGCCGGTGCCACGCGCACCAGCGCCGACAGTGCCGCGCAGGCCTGCCCCAGTGTCGATGTCCGCCGGTCCGAGGTCAGCACGTTCGGATTGCCGTTGCGCTCCAGCCCGGCTTCGGGGGCGAACCAGGCGCCGGTCGGCATCACCACGACGCCGCGCCTGACCCCCGCATCGGCCAGCACTCGGGCCAGGCAGGCGCCGCGCCGGTTCCAGACCCGCGCCAGCGCCCCGTCCCGCAGCCCCTGCGCCGCCGCATCCGCGGGGTGGATCCGCATCGCGGCAGGCCCCCCCGACATGCCCGCGCCGGTCTGCCACAGCTGGCTGTGCAGCTGCCGCTCGGGCTGGTGGGTGACCAGGTGGAATTCGTCCCCGGCGGCAGCGCCCAGCCATTCGACCGGCGCATGGAACACCGGATGGCCCGGCTGATCCGCCAGGCCAAAGCCCGCGATCCGTTCGGAAAATAGCTCGATCCGCCCCGAGGGCGTCGGCAGCGGATGCGCCACGGGATCGGCGCGGAACGCCTCCAGCAGCACCTCGGGGCGCTCGGGCGCGGGGACCCGCCAGATGCCCATGGCGCGGAAGCTGTCGTAATCGGGCACCGCGATCCCCTCGGCCCGGCCACGGGCGCGGGTCTCGTCCCACATGCGGCGCAGCCAGCCGTCCTCGTCCAGGCCCTCGTCGAAGGCGGCGCGGCAGCCCAGCCGGTCCGCCAGCGCACAGAGGATATCGCGGTCGTTGCGCGCCTGGTGCTGCGGCGGCACCAGCGGCACCATGTAGACCACATGCGGATCGCGCGAGGTGCCGCCGATGTCGGCGCGCTCGGCCGCGGTGGTGGCGGGAAAGACGATATCGGCGCGCCGCGCTGTGGGGGTCCACCAGGGCTCGTGCACGATGACGGTTTCGGCGCGCCCCCAGGCGGCCTCGACCTTTGTCAGGTCCTGGGCGTGATGGAACGGATTGCCGCCCGCCCAATAGACCAGCCGCAGGTCCGGCAGGGTGATCCGGCCGCCGTCAAAGGCCAGATCGGATCCCGGGTGCAGCAGCGCATCGGCAAAGGCCGCGCAGGGGATCGCCATGCCGCGGTTCGCCAGCCCCGGAAAGGTCGGCACATAGCCGCGCCGCGCCTGATCCCCCACCGACCCCATAGAGCCATAGCCAAAGCAGAACCCGCCCCCCGGCAGCCCCACCTGCCCCAGCATCGCCGCCAGCGCGATCAGCGCCCAGAAGCTTTGTTCGCCATGTTCGGCCCGTTGCAGCGCCCAGGCGGCAGTCAGCATGATGCGCCCCGTGCGGATCCGTTCCCACAGCGCGCGCAGCTCGGCCTCGGGGATATCGGCCAGCGCCGCCGCCCAGGCCAGCGTCTTGGGCTGGCCGTCGGTGGCGCCGGTCAGATAGGCCACCAGCGCCGCATGGCCGGTGGTGTGGCGGCGCAGAAAGTCCAGATCGGCGCGGCCGCTGATCCAGGCCTCGTGCGCCAGGGCCAGCATGATCGCGGTATCGGACCCGGGACGCGGCTGGATCAGCGTCGCCTGCAGCCCCTCGGGGATGTCCTGCGCCAGCGGCGACAGCACGGTAAAGCCGCAGCCCGCCGCCTGTGCCCGCGCCACCAGATCCGGCAGCGGATGGTCGACCGACCCGCCCGAGGTCAGCCGCCAGTTCTTCGGGTTCAGCCCGCCGAAGGCCACCACCTGGTCGCTGTGCTCGATGATGCTTTGCCAGCTGGTCGCCGCATGGGCCACCGTCGCGGTCGAGCCCAGCACATGCGGCAGGATCACCGCCGCCGCGCCCCAGCTGTAATTCGTCACCTGGTCGGTATAGCCCCCCGCCGCCGCCAGAAAGCGCCGCAGCTGGCTGCGCGCATGGTGCAGCCGCCCGGCCGAGGACCACCCGTAAGAGCCCCCCAGGATCGCCGTCGGCCCGTGGTCGCGGTAGATCCGCGCCAGTTCGGCCGCCGCCAGGTCTAGGGCGGTGTCCCAGTCGACGGGCACCATCTCGTCGCGGCCGCGGGCATCGGTGGGGCCGGGGCCCTGTTCCAGCCAGCCGCGGCGGATGTGCGGGCGATCGATGCGCAGGGGCGAATGCACCAGCTCGGGCCAAGCGCCGATCATCTGCGGATCGGCGCCCCCCAGCGGATGGGCGGCGACCAGCCGGCCGCCTGCCACCTCGGCGCGGAAGGCGCCCCAATGGCCCAGCCCCACGGGCCCCGGGGGATCGTGCGGCAGGGCCCCGGGCATCACTCGGCCGCCAGCTTGGGCACGGACAGGCCGTATTTCTGCGCCAGCCCCAGCCGAGCGAAGGCGTCGATGCCCTTCTGCAGCACCTCGGGCTTCGCCGGTTTCAGCGGCGCCCGCAGCGGCCCCGAAGGCAGCCCCACCGCCCGCATCAGCGTCTTCATCGACACCGGGTTGATCGTCGAATAGGCGAAATGCAGCATCGGCAGGTTTTCCAGCCAGGCCTCGCGGCAGGCAAAGGCATCCTCGCCCGTCTCCCACGGGGTCGAGATCACGGCCATTTCCTGCGGGATGATGTTGCCGGTCATGTTCGCCGTGCCATGCCCGCCAAGCGCCATGGTCGGGATCACCAGCCCCAGATTGGGCGAGCAGCAGCACATGATCGACATGTCGGGCTTCGCCGCGCAGACCTGCGCCACCTGCCCCACCCGGGTCGTGCTTTCCTTCAGGACCACCATGTTGTCGTGCCTTGCCAGCTTCAGGATGTCATCCCAGTGCAGGTCGGTCTTGACCCGCGGCGGGTTGTTGTAAAAGCCCATGGCGATATCGGTGCTGTCCAGCACTTCCATCGCGTAATCGGTAATCGCGTCGTTGTCGGCGCAGATATAGGCGGGGGCGGCCATGATCACGCCATCGGCGCCGCTCTCCTTGGCGAAGCGGGTGTACTCGATCGTGGTGGCGGTGTTGTTGCCGGTGACGCCGTAGTACATCAGCATGTTGCCCGGCTTCATCTTCGCCGTCTCGGCGATGATCTTGCGGCGCTCCTCGGGCGACAGCATCGACACCTCGCCGGTCGATCCCATGATCAGCACCGCCGAGGTGCCGTTTTCATGGTGCCAGTTCAGCAGCGTGCGGAAGCCCTCGTAATCGACGGAACCGTCGTCGTTCATGGGCGTGACCAGGGCCACGAAGGACCCCTTGGGCTTGGGATGGGACATCGGGATCAACCTCCGTTGAAAAGTTGCGGGACCAGCAGCTTGGGCAGGCCCAGGACAAGATCGGGAACGAAATAGGACAGGATCGCCACGCCGATGGTCAGCAGGCAGATCGGAGCCGCCGCCAGCATGCAGCACCCCAGCGAGGCGCCGGCGATCTGCGAGGCGATCAGCAGGCAGATGCCGTAGGGTGGCGTGATCAGCCCGACCGACAGGATGATGGTCGACAGCACGCCCATGTGGATCGGGTTCACATGCGCCGCATCGCCAAGCGCCTGGATGATCGGCAGAAAGATCAGCGTGGCCGAGATCGGGTTCAGCACCATGCCGATCAGCAGCAGGAAGATGATCAGCATCAGGATGATCAGGAAGGGCTGATGGGTCATCCCAAGGATGAAATCCACCACCATCTGCGCGGCGCCAAGATAGGCGATCAGCCAGCCGAAGATGCCGGCACCCGCGACGGTGAACATCGGGATGGCGAAATCGACCACCGCCTCCGACAAAAGCCCGGGCAGGTCGCGCAGCGCGATGTCGCGGTAGACCACGACCGACAGGAACAGTGCCCAAAGGACCGCCGCGATGGCGCCCTCGGTCGGGGTGAAGACGCCGCCCACGATGCCGCCCAGCACGATCACCGGGATCATCAGCGGCGCCGCGCCCCGGACCAGGATGCGGCGGTATTTCGCAATCCCCGGGAAGGGGTTGGCCGGATAGCCGTGCTTTACCGCCAGCAGGTAGGTATAGACCATCATGAACAGGCCGATCAGCACCCCCGGCACCACGCCGCCCACGAACAGCGCCCCGATCGAGACATTGCCGAAGGCGCCGTAGACGATCAGGATGATCGAGGGCGGGATGATCACCCCCAGCGTCGACGAGGCCGCCGTCAGCGCCGCCGCGAAGGGCGCCGGATAGCCCGCCTTCTTCATCGCCGGGATCAGGATCGACCCGACCGAGGCCGTATCCGCCGCCGCCGACCCCGAGAGGCTGGCGAACACCATCGAGACGAAGACGTTCACATGGCCCAGCCCGCCCTTCACATGGCCCACCGTGGCATCGGCGACGCCCAGCAGCCGGTCGGTGATCGAGCCCGCATTCAGGATCCGCCCCAGCAGCATGAAGAAGGGCACCGCCAGCAGGGTAAAGCTGTCGATCCCGGCGAACATCTGGTTCACCACCGACACCAGCGGCAGGCCTTGGGTCTTGATGACGATGGCCGAGGACAGGATCAGCGCGAAGCCGATGTTCACCCGCAGGGCGATCAGCACGAAGAAGCTGCCCAGCAGCAGGACAAGGGGGCTCATGCGGGGTGCTCCGGCAGGGGGTTGCGGATCAGCTCCAGCAGCTGCTCGACCAGGAAAAGCGCCATCAGCGCGCCCGAGACCGGCAGCGGCAGGTACATCCAGAATTGCGAGATCCCCAGCGACTGGATCTCGCCGCTGGCGCGCAGCTGGGCCAGCGTCCAGCCGTGCAGCGTCAGGATCCAGGCCACGAAGGCCCCCGCGATCAACGAGATCCCCTCGGCCATCAGCGCCACGCGCGGGCGGTGGGTGGGCAGCACGTCGACGACGTAATGGGCGCCCTTGCGCAGCCCCGCGGCGGCGCCCAGGAAGATCAGCCAGGTGAACAGCAGCTGGGCCACGTCGCTGGTCCAGATCATCGGCAGGTCCAGCACGTTGCGGGCCAGCACCTGCAGGGCAACGGCGGCGATCATGGCCGCGAAGGCGATCCAGGACAGCACCCGGATCCCCGCCGCCAGCCCGTCGCACAGACGGTGGTACATGGGAAGACTTTCATAGGGGCCGCCGCGATGCCCCGGGGGGGCAGCGGGCGGCCGTCCGCAGCTCACGCCGTCAGCAGCGCATATTCATCCGACAGCGACAGCGACTTGGCCAGATCGCCCTGCATCGGCGCCAGGACCTCCATGAAGGCGGCCTTGTCGGGGCGGGTGACGGTGACGCCATGGGACTTCTGCAGATCCTCGACCATCTGGGCATCATATCCCTTGGCCTTCTCGACCCCCAGGGCATTGGCATTGACGGCAGCCGTCGCCACCACCTGCTGCAGATCCTTCGGCAGCTTCTTCCAGGTGATGTCGGAAATCGAGGTATGGTTGACCTGCAGCGTGTGCTCGGTCATCGCCACATGCGGCGCCACCTCATAGAGCTTCGATCCCGAATAGCCCGGCAGAGAGCTTTCCAGCGCCTCGGCCACGCCGGTCTGGATGGCGGCATACAGCTCTCCCCAGGCGACGGTGACGGGCAGCATCCCGAAGGCGGCCCAGGTCTTGGCATCCATCGGCGACGAGGGCGTGCGCATCTTCAGCCCCTTCAGATCCGACGGCCCGTTCACATCGACCTTGGCGAAGGACATGTTGCGCGTGCCCGACACGCCAAGCGCCAGCAGCTTCATGCCCAGCCCGCGCTTTTCATAGACCGCCTCGAAGTGATCCTGCACCGGGGTGCCGGGGCCGATCTTGGCCAGCGCCGCATCCATGCCCTTGAACAGGTAGGGCATGGTGAAGATGCCGAATTCCGGGATCTGCTGCACCGCGTTCGAGGTGGTCGAGACCATCATGTCGATGGTGCCAAAGGCCATCTCTCCGATCACCGCCGGATCCTGGCCCAGCTGGCCGCTGTCGAAGATCTTGACCTCGATCCGGCCGGCGGATTTTTCCTCGATCTCGGCCTTCATGGCGGCGGCCATGTCGTTGTAGGGATGCGGAGACTTCACCAGCGTATGGATGCGCAGCGTATATTTCGCCGCAGCCATCGCCGGGCCCGCCACGGCCAGCGCCGCAAGGCCCGATCCCATGGCAAGAACGTCACGTCTGGAAATGGTCATGATCTTTTCACCCTGTCGCTGGATTGGTTGCCGTCTTTTCTGTGGCCGACCGTTCCGTGACAGGAAGATAATTTCAAATACAAAGATCGGCTGGGTTCATGCGGGAATGTTATGAACCCGCCGCCCGTAATGCGCCTGTGCCGCGATGGTGTCCTGCAACGCCTGGAAGAAAGCCATTGCGGCGCGGGACATTGGCAGGCCCGCGGGCTTGATCACCTGGTAGTCAAAGGGCAGGTCGGGCCGGAAGGGCCGCACGCACAGCCGTTCGGCAAAGACCCCGGGCGTGATCGGATCGACGATGGCGATGCCCACGTTCAGGGCAGCCAGGCTGCAGGCGGAATAGCTGGGCTGGGTCTCGGCGACGATGCGGGGGGTGACGCCCGCCTCGGCGCAGCAGCGCATCAGGTAGCTGTAGGTCAGGGTGCGAAAGTTCAGCGCCACCATCGGCGTGCCGTGCAGATCGGCCACCGTCACCACCTCGCGCGCGGCCAGCGGATGTTCGGGGGCCATGACGCAGACGCAGTCGGTGCGATAGGCGGCCAGCACCTCGACATCCTGACGCCCCGGATCGGTCTGCGCGATGCCGAGGTCGATCTGCCTCGAGGCCAGCAGATCCAGGATCCGCGGCGAGGTATGCACGTCATGGCTGATGTCGATGCCGGGATGGCGGCTGACCAGGCGATGCAGCGCCTGCGGCAGGATCTCGAACGAGACCATCGGCATCGAGGCCACCCGGCAGACGGCGCGGTTCAGCAGGCGGATCTCCTCGGCGACCTGGCCCAGGCGCTCCAGGCCGTAGAACATCCGCTCGACCTCCTGGAAGAATTCATAGGCCTCGCGGGTGGGCAGGGCCTTGCCGCCGGGCCGGTGCAGCAGCGGGAAACCGATGTCCGCCTCCAGATCCGCGATCAGCCGGCTGACCGCAGGCTGAGAGACATTCAGCGCCCGCGCCGCCTCGGTGATGGTGCCGTGGCGCATCACCATGCGAAAGGCCGTCAGCTGTTTCTGGTTCATCGCGGCCCCCTGCCCTGCTGCCCGCCCCGTTGTCGCCGGGGCGGGCGGCGCTGGCAAGGGCCCGGGGCGCGGCCAGGGGCCTGTCAGGCGGCACGGATCATGTCGGCGGCCTTCTCGGCGATCATGATCGTGGGGGCATTGGTGTTGCCGGTGGTCACGAAGGGCATGACCGAGGCATCGACCACCCTGAGGCCCGCCACCCCATGCACCCGCAGCTCCGGGTCGACCACGGCCATCTCGTCCACGCCCATCCGGCAGCTGCCGCACTGGTGGTGATAGCTCATCACCGCCGAACGCGCGTAGTCTGCCAGCGCGGCATCGCTCTGGACTTCGGGGCCGGGGTAGATCTCGCGGGCGATCCAGTCCGCCAGGGCGGGCTGGGCGGCGATCTGGCGGATCATCTTGACGCAGGTGACCAGTGTCTCGACATCGTACTGGGTCGCCAGGAAATTCGGATCGAGGGCAATCGGCGCCTCCGGATCGGCCGAGGTCAGCCGCACCTCGCCGCGCGAGGTGGGTTTGACGCCGCCGGCGTTGAAGGTGAAGGCATTGGCGATGCCCGCATCCTGCTCGGGGGCGTAATAGGGCGCGAAAAGGCCCAGCGGCTGCATGTCGGGTTCGGCCCGATCAGGCGAGGATTTGGCAAAGAGATGCGTGTGCAGCGGCGTCATGCCGGTATGCGGCGGCGGCGGCACGGGGCGCGAGGCCTCCCAGGTGACGGGCAGCAGCGTATGGTCATGCAGGTTCTGCCCCACCCCGGGCAGGTCATGCCGCACCGCAATCCCGAGGGTTTCCAGATGGTCGCGCGGGCCGATCCCCGACAGCATCAGGATGCGCGGGCTTTCGATGGCACCGCCGCAGACCACGACCTCGCGCCGGGCATGGACGGTGTGCAGCTGGCCCGACTGGGCATAGGTGACACCGGTGGCGCGGCCGTCCTCGATCTCGACCCGGTGGACGCGGGCATGGGTGATCAGCGTCAGGTTCGCGCGCGCCAGCGCCGGTTGCAGGAAAGCCACCGCCGTCGACTGCCGCTTGCCGTCCCGCGTGTTGAGGTTGCAAAAGCCCACGCCGATCTGGTCGCCGGAATTGCAGTCGAGGTTCAGCGGATGGCCGGCCTGCACCGCGGCCTCGACCATGGCCTTGTTGACCACATGGGGCACCGGGTTCGCCGTGACATGCAGCGGCCCGCCCTTGGCGTGCATGGCCGAGGCATCGCCCGAGTAATCCTCGGATTTCAGGAAATAGGGCAGCACGCTGTCCCAGTCCCAGCCGGTATTGCCGAGCGCCGCCCAGCCGTCATAATCGCTGGGGGCGCCGCGCACGTAGATCATCCCGTTGAGCGAGGACGACCCCCCGAGCGTGCGCCCGCGCGGCCAGAACAGCGTGCGGTCCTGCGCATGGCGCTGCGGCACCGTCCAGTAGGCCCAGTCATAGGGGGAATTCCACAGCTCGATCACCCGCATGGGGGTCCAGATCATGTCGGTGTCGTCGGGCCCGCCGGCCTCGAGCAGCAGCACCGAGGCGCCGTCTTCGGAAAGCCGCGCCGCCATCACGCAGCCGGCGGATCCGGCGCCGACGACGATGTAGTCATAGCTGGCGTCGCGGCCGTTCGCGGGGTTCATCCGGGCGCCGGGGGTGCCGGTTTCGCTGGTGATCGTGGCGGCGGGCGGGGTGGGGGCAGATGTCATGGGCAGGTCCCTGTGATCGGGCGTCGGCCCGGTGGCGACCGGGCGACGTGCATATTTGTGGAAAGATGAAAGGCAGGGGGTCAGGCGATGATCGTCTGGATGTCGGTATAGGCGTTCAGCCCCTCCTGGCCGAATTCGACGCCCAGGCCCGATTGCTTGCGCCCGCCGAAGGGGGCGTCGGGGCGGACCATGCCGTGCTGGTTGATCCAGACAGACCCGCAGTCAAGCCGCGCCGCCACCGCCCGCGCCGCCGCGATGTCCGGCGACCAGACCGAGCCGCCAAGGCCCGCGGGGCCGTCGTTCGCCAGCGCCACGGCCTCGTCCACCGTACGGTAGCGTATGACGGGCAGGACGGGGCCGAACTGTTCCTGGTCGACCAGCGGGTGGCCATTGGTCAGGCCACTGACCAGTGTCAGCGGGAAGAACAGCCCCTCGCCCGGGGTGCCGCCGGTGTGGAAGGTGGCGCCGCTTTCGCGGGCGGCTTCCGTCAGGCGGCAGACGGTGTCGAACTGCATCCTGTTGCAGAGCGGGCCCATGATCACCCCCTCGTCCAGGCCGTTGCCCATGGGAATGGAGGCGATCACCGCCGAGAGCGCCTCGATCACCGCGTCATGCAGGCTGTCGGGCACGTAGAGCCGTTTCAGCGCGGCGCAGGTCTGGCCCATGTTGATGAAGGCGCTCCAGAAGAGGCCTTCCGCGATGGCGGCGGGATCGGCATCGGGCAGCACGATGCCCGCGTCATTGCCGCCCAGTTCCAGCGTCAGCCGGGTCATCAGGGGGGCGGCGGCGGCGGCGACCTTCGCCCCCGTGGCGGTCGAGCCGGTGAAGACGATCTTGCGGATCGCCGGATCCGCCGCCATCAGCGCGCCCAGATTGTCCTGGCGTTCATCCGAGCAGACGACGTTGACGACGCCGGGCGGCAGGACCTCGTTCATCAGGGCGATATAGCGCAGCGTCGAGAGGGGCGTGTGCGGCGAGGGTTTCGCCACCACCGTGTTGCCGGTGCGGATCGCCGGCAGGATGTGCCAGGTGGCGATCATCACCGGCCAGTTCCAGGGCGTGATCGAGCCCACCACCCCGAGCGGCCTGCGATGCAGCTCGACCCGGCCCTTGTCGTCATCCGAAAGCACCTGCACCGGTGTCGAGAGGGTCGCGGTGTAATGGCACCAGGCGGCGACGCCGCCCATTTCGAAGCGCGATCCGACACCGCCCAGCGGCTTGCCCTGTTCGAGGGTGATCAGGCGGGCCAGCTCTTCGGCATGGGTTTCCATCTTGGCGGCGATGGCATGGCAGGCGGCGGCGCGTTCGGCATCGGGGGTGGCGGCCCAGCCGGGGAAGGCGGCCCCGGCGGCGGCGATGGCGGCCTGCAGATCGGCGGCAGTGCCCTGGGGCGCATGGCCCACCACGGCGCCCGTGGCGGGGTTGGTGACGGCGAACTGTGCGGCGGCCATGACCGGCTGGCCGCCGATGATCATCGGGTAGCTGTGAAGGTCGGTGCGGTCGAGCGACATGGCGGTTTCCCTCTGTGTTTGCCGCAGGCTAGGCGCGGCCCGAGGGGCGGTCTTGGGCGGATGCGTCGCGCCGGCTTGGCCTCAGGCGTCACCGGTGGTGCCGGGGGCATGGCCGTAGCGGGCCCGGAAGACATGGTAGAAATGCGACAGGTCGCCAAAGCCCTGGTCATAGGCGATCTGGGCCACGGTGCGGGGGCCGCGCTGTTCCAGGGCCTGATGGGCGCGGGCCAGGCGGGTGGCCAGGATGCGTTCGCGCGGGGTCTCGCCCAGGGGGGCGAAGGCGCGCTGCAGGCGGCGCGGCGCCACCCCCAGCCGGGCGGCCAGGGTGCCGGGGCCAAATTCGGGGTCGCGGGCGTGGCGGGCGATCAGGCTCAGGGCCTGGCCCAGCAACCCCTCGGCGCGGGGATCGGCGGGGGTGCCGCGGGCGGCATCCTGCAGCCAGGCGCCCAGCAGCGCCAGGAAAGCCTCGGCGATCTCGGGCGGGTCGTCTTCGGCGGCACGCTGCAGCAGCGCCGTCATCGCCACCGCCAGGCGTTCCTCGCGCCGGATCGCCAGCCCGCCCTGCGCCCGGGCCCCGAAGCGGTCCAGCACCGCGGCCCGCGGCAGATGCACCGACAGCTGCGCCCCGTAGCCACCGCCGAAATCAAAGACCGAGGGCCGTGCGGCATCCGACAGGAACATGTCGCCCGGGCGCAGCCGCTGCGCCGCATCCCCCTGCCGCATCACCGCCTGCCCCGCCTGCTGCACCACCAGCACGAAATGATCCGCCCCGTCGCGCCGGATCGCCCTTGCGTCGCGCGACACCCGTTGCGCCACCAGCCCGACCGAGGCGATCTCCAGCCCGCCGCGCCGCGCCAGCCCGGCACGGGCGCGGAACCCGCCCTGCCCCGGCTCGACCTCATAGGCGCCGCAAATGCCGCGGATCCCGGCCCGGAAGGCCTCCAGATGGGGGAAGTGGTGATGGGCAATACCGTCCTGCATGGCGACGCTCCGGGTCGGAATGGCCCCAGAAGACACCCGATACGGCCATCGCCAAAGCGCCGGATCGGGGAATTTGCGTGAATCTTCACCAAAATTCCCGCAATGCCCCGTTTTGCGGCAAAGCGCCCCGGCAACGGGCAGGGCTAATGCAGCTGCGACAGCTCGGCCACCAGCAGATCCCAGATGCGGGCGACGCGCGGGGTGCGGCGGATGCGCTCCTGCGCGGCCAGCCAGACCGGCAGCTGCGGCAGCGCCAGGCCCAGATCCAGCGCCTCGACCTGGGGGTCGTCCTGCCCCAGCCGGCGCTGCGCAAAGCCCACCCCGCAGCCCGCCCGCACCAGCGCCCAGTAGGTCGCCTGGTTGTCGCAGCGGGTGGCGAAATGCAGGCTGTCGGGGTCCAGCCCCATGGCGCCCAGGGCGCGGCGCATCAGGTCGCTTCGGTCATAGCCCACCAGGTCGTGGCCGCGCAGATCCGCGACCGATCCCGGCCGCCCGCGCCGCGCCAGATAGCTGCGCGCGGCAAAGGCCTGCAGCTCCAGATCCGTGACATGGCGGGCCACGACCTCCTGCTGGGTCGGCCGGTACATTCGCACGGCAATGTCGGCGGCACGGAACAGCAAGTTCTCGGAACTGTCGGAGGGCACCAGCTCCAGCTCAATCGCGGGTTCGGCGGCGCGGATCCGCGCCAGGATCGGCGGCAGCAGGTACTGCGCCACCACCATGCTGGCGGTCAGCCGCACCGTGCCCGCCAGCGCATCCCCCTGCCCCGCCGCCAGCAGCGCCACGGCGCGCATCTGCGCCTGCATCTGCTGCGCCAGCGGCAGCATCCGGTGGCCGGCCTCGGTCAGTCCCAGGCCGCGGGGGTGGCGGGCGAAGAGGGTCAGCCCGGTCTGTGCCTCCAGCGCCTGGACATGACGCCCCAGCGTCGGCTGGCTTTGCCCCAGGCGGCGGGCAGCGGCGGACAGGGATCCGGTCTCGGCCACGGCCAGGAAGCTTTGCAGAAGGGTCCAGTCGATCTTATCCATTCACCTATGAATGCCAGATCGCCAAAATTGGTCAATATCCATGCATGGGTGACTTGGCGGAGACTGTAGGCCCCAGACAGGAGACCCCCATGACCCGAACTGCCCTGATCCTTGGCGCCCATGGCCGCTTTGGCCGCGCCAGCGCCCTTGCCCTGGCCGAGGCCGGCTGGCAGGTCCGCCGCTTTGACCGCCAGCACGACGAGCTGACGCGCGCCGCCCGGGGCGTGCAGCTGATCGTCGCCGCCTGGAACCCGCCCTACACCGCCTGGGCCGCCACCGTGCCCGGCCTGCACGCCCGCACCATCGAGGCCGCCCGCGCCAGCGGCGCCACCGTTCTGCTGCCGGGCAATGTCTATGTCTTCGGGCCCCAGACCCCCGCGCCCTGGTCCGCCGCATCGCCCCATGCGGCGGTGAACCCGATGGGCCGGATCCGCATCGACCTGGAAGAGCCCTACCGCCGGTCGGGCCTGCCGGTGATCGTGCTGCGGGGGGGTGATTTCCTCGACACCCGCGCCTCGGGCAACTGGTTCGACGCGGTGCTGGCGCGGCGGCTGTCGCGGGGCGTACTGACCTGGCCCGGGCCCATCGACATCCCCCATGCCTGGGCCTACCTGCCCGACATGGCCCGCGCGGCCGTCCAGCTGGCCGAAGGCCGCATCCCCCTGCCCCGTTTTGCCGACATTCCCTTCCCCGGCTACACGCTCTCGGGCCAGCAGATGGCGGCGCATCTGGGCCGGATCCTCGACCGTCAGATCCGGCTGAAGCCGATGTCCTGGGGGCTGATGCGGCTGGCCGCCCCCGCCTGGCCGATGGGCCGCAGGCTGCTGGAAATGCGCTATCTCTGGCAGACCCCGCACAGCCTCTCGGCAGAGGCGTTTACGGCCCTGCTGCCCGACTTCCGCCCAACCCCACCCGAGGAGGCGCTGGCAGCGGCCATCGCCGATCTGCCTGGGATGACGTCCACTGCCCGCGCCGCCTGAGCGATCTCTGCCTTAACCTCTCGACAAGAAAAGGGCGCCGGAAGGAAATCCCGGCGCCCTCTTCCGATCTTGCGAAACCGGTTTCGCGGCGAAACCTAGTCCGGTCCCAAGAGCCTTGAGAGCTCCTGCATGGCGACCTCGACCAGCTCCCGGTCGACCCTTCGGCCGCGCAGGCGGATCACCCAGTCCTTGCCATCCTGGGCGCAGCTGAGCGCCACCCCGGTGTCGAGCCGCACCTCGCGGGCAGGCGCCGGGGTCTTGCGCGGGCGGCCACCACGGCGGGGATCGGGGGCCGGGGCGTCAAGATCCTCCAGCGCGTGGCTTATCATCTCGGCCTCCTCCTCCGGGGTGCCGGCGACCTTCACGGCCAGGGCATCGCGCAGCTGGCCCTCGCAGCCGTTGCGCAGCGCCGCCGCCAGTTGCAGCCCCTCTTTCTCCTTGATCAGATCCGGGAAACTGAGCATGTCGCCCAGCTCCTCGAAGACCAGGGCGAAGCTGCGGATCTTCGAGCGCTTGGCCTTCGAGGCCTGCGGGAAAAGCGCCTCAACCGCGGCCTCGACATTGACGAAGGCGCCCTGCTGGCTGGCGATCACGGCGATCCGGCCGCGTTCGAAATGGCTCAGGGCCGAGCGGATCTCGTTCTCCTCGACCATGGCGGCGAAGGTGCCGCCCAGGGCCTCGGGGTCGCGCAGCACGGCGCGGATGGTGTCGAAGCCGCCCCGGCGGTGGCTGCCGCGCAGCGCCTGCACTGCCCGGAACCGCCGGTAGCCCGACAGGAGCCCGTAGCGGCAGCCCGACGGATCGGTCTCGGCCAGCGTGAAGACCTCGATCGGCAGGCGGAGGCCGTTGGCAGCGATCGACTGCTGCAGCTCGACCATCTCCTCGGCATCCAGCGCCACCCGGTCGCGGACCAGCGCATCGGCGTCGATCTCGTCCAGCGGGATCTCCAGCATCACCAGCCCGCGGTCCTCGGCGGCGCGCAGCCGCTCGGCATCGGTGGCGTCCTTCGCGGCGCGGGCCCGTTCCTCGGCCGAGCGGCTCTGGTAGGCGCCGGCGGTCTCGGCGGCGACCTGGGCGATGGGGGCGGCAAGGGGCGAACGGCTCAGGCCGGTTTCGCGACGAAACTCATCCTCGATCCGGCTCAGGTCCTCGACCGAGGGGGCCTCCAGTTTCCTGCGCTTTGCCATTCGTCAGCCCTCCGCCTGCTCGGCCTTCGCCATCTGCTGGTCGCGCCACCAGGTGCCCAGGATGACCTGCTTGACCTCAGCCCAGGTGCGGTCGAAGGTCTCGCGGCCCCGGACATAGGTGTCGCGGTTGAAGTCACGGTAATCGGTTTCGTAAATGCCCGAAACCTGCTCTCCGGCCTGACCGACCATGGCCGTCAGCTCCTGCCGGTAGGTGGTCATGAAGTCGCCGAAATAGGCCTGGATGACATTCGCCAGATCGGTCTGCTGGGCGGCGTCGAAGCGGGTGATCAGCGCCCGCACGGCATCCCATTCGAAGCGCATCTCGGGCAGGCCGTCGGCGCGGCGGATCCGGTTCTCGCCCTCCTCGATCGAGGCGAAGGTCGAGTAGATCATGTCGAAGAACCGCCCCGTGCTGTCGAACTCCAGGAACGAGGCCCCGAGCGGCACCAGCAGGATGTCGGCGGCGGAAAGCGCGTTGATCGTCAGGTAGCCGAGGGCAGGGGGGGTATCGAGGAAAATGACATCGTAGTCGTCCAGCAGGCCGCCGTCCTCCAGCGCATTGGCCAGCGAATCCCACAGCGCCCAGCTGCGCGCCTGCATCCGCCAGACCGGCACCTGGAACTCGGCCCAGTAGAGGTTCAGCTGCGCCCCGATCAGGTCGATATTCGGCCAGTGCGTCTTCTGCACGAGGTTTCGCGGCGAAACCGTCAAGGCTTCATTAAGGGTTTCGTCGAAGGGGATGGTCGGCTGGCCAGCGGCCTCGCGCACCGCGTTCTCTTCCTGCAGGTGGCGGGCATAGTCGCGGGCCAGCAGCGGGAAGGCGGTCTGCCATTCGTCCTCGACCTTGCCGCCCATGATCGAGGTCATCGAGCCCTGGCTGTCGAGGTCGATCACCAGCACCTTGTAGCCGTCGAGCGCCGCCGACATCGCCAGATGCGCCGCGGTGGAAGTCTTGCCGACGCCGCCTTTGAAATTCGCCACCGCCACGACCTTGGCGGGCAGGCCCTCGGGGCGCCAGGCGCGGTATTCGCGGTTGGCCGCACCTTCCTCGGCAAAGTGGTCGCGCAGCACCAGCACCTCGTCCAGGGTGAACCACTTGGAGTTCCCGTCGCCGGTCCCCTGGGGCAGGTCGGGATTGTTGCGCAGCACCCGCCGCAGGTGGGCCGTGGCCACGGGGATCAGGTAGCGGCAGACCTCCCAGGTCGAGAACTTGCGCAGCCGCTTCTGCCCGTCGGGCGCATAGCCGCGCTTGGCGAGGTCCGCCCGGCCACGGGCCGCGAAGGCCGCGGCCTTCGCAAAGCGGGTGGTGTCGATCGGGTCCGACAGGTTCCCGGCCGCCGTCGCAGGATCTATGTTGAAATAGGGAGGAAGGTCGGCGGAAGTGCCATTTCCTTGCTTCGTGCTCATGAACTCTCCGCATGTCCGCAGTTTTCGGCGATATGCGATGAACTATGTCACACGGGGGGGCAGATGGGAATCATCTCGGGGTCCCAGCCCCCTGAAAATACCGAATTTTCCACACAGAACCAGGATCGTTTAGGTTCTTTGAGACTCTTTTAAGATCTTTAGAGTCCATTTTCCGTTTGCTCTGTAATGGCTTAACCCATGTCAGGTACCCGTCTGCGGGATCAAGGGGCGCCGGATGCAGGTCCTTGGGCACCCATTTGCAGGAGAAGGGGCTCCGATTCGCGGGAAGCCGGGGGAAAGCCTCCGAAATTGACCCGAAATCGGGGGGGCGGGGATGCAAAATGACACAGACCACCCCGGCTCTGCCCCGGGCCATCCCGGAAACGGGAACCTTTTGCAGGGCCCGGAATCCCATGGGTACCCGTTTACGGGAGGCCCTGAAGGTGCCAGCGTCAGCCTTGCCGGTGGGTACCTGATGGAGGATACTGCCCGCGACCCCAGAGTCGCCCCCGTGGCGGCTGCCGCCAGAGCATGCAACCCCCGGGGCGCCAGGAGAGACCGATGGACGACATTCCCCGCGACACGCTGTCGGGCGCGCTGCGCCGCGGTTCGGTCAAAAAGCACGTGGCGGCGATCCATGTCTCGGGCAAGCTGTCGCTGCTGCAACGCAAGCTGTCGAATGTGCTGCTGCTGAATGCCTATGACACGCTGGTCAGCCAGCAGGTGCACCGCATCGACGCGCGCACCCTGTGCCTGATGATCGGCTACAATTCGAACGATATGGATACGCTGAAGGCCTCGTTGCGGGGGCTGGCGGAAACCGTTGCCGAATGGGACATGCTGGATGCCGAGGGCCAGCAGGAATGGGGCGTGTCCAGCCTGCTGAGCTATGCCAAGCTGAAGGGCGGGATCTGCGAATATGCCTATTCCCCGGCGCTGGCGGAAAAGCTGCATGACCCCAAGGTCTTTGCGCTGATCAACCTGAACATCCAGCGCCGCTTCACCAGCGGCCATGCGCTGGCGCTTTATGAAAACTGCTATCGTTTCGTGCGCACCGGGTCCACCGGCTGGTGGGACCTGGAGCTGTTCCGCCGCCTGATGGGCGTCGCCGACAGCCCCTATTACGAAACCTACAAGCATCTGAACGCCAAGATCATCAAGCCCGCCGTGGCCGAGGTCAACAAGTCCTCGAACATCGTGGTCACGCCCGAGGTGCGCAAGATGGGCCGGACCGTCACCGACATACGCTTTCGCATTGCCGAGAACCCGCAGCTGGCGATCCTGGATCTGGATGATGGCGAGGGGCTGCGCAGTTCCGAGGTCTACGGGCGGCTGCGCGCGCTTGGCGTCAGCGACCGGCTGGCGCGGCAGTGGATCGGCGAACATGGCGAGGGCTATGTGCGCGGCAAGCTGGACTACATGGCGGGGCAGGGGGGGGTGCGCAATGCGGTGGGCTACCTCAGCGCCGCGCTGCGGCAGGATTTCGGTGCCGTGCCCGCTGCCCCCGAGGCGCCGGCCGCCGTCAGCCCGCGCGCCCTGCGGCTGGCGCGGGTGCGGGCGCTGGCGGCCGCGCGCACGCCGACGCAGCGCGATGCCGACCGGCGGCTGTTCCTGTCGAAACTCTCGGGGGCCGCGCGCGATGATTTCGAACGCCACGGCTGGATGTCGCCGCTGAACGTCCGCGCGATCGAGGCCTTCTGGGCCGAGCTGTCGCCCGGCGCCTTCGACGACCTGGAGGCGGCCGACTAGACCTTTGGCAGGTGTGGCAGGGCCTGCCCGGCGGTGAGGCCGGCAGGCATCCGCCGGGCCTTTGATCTCAGCGCCGCTGCCGCCAGGCCGAGGGCGTCAGGCCGAAATGCCGCCGGAAGGCCGCGACGAAGGCGCTGGCCGAGGAATAGCCCAGCCTTGCCGCCAGCGCGGCGCTGGCCTCGCCCGTCTGGACGCCTTCGAGGGCCAGCAGAAAGCGCATCCGGTCGCGCCAGTCGCGCCAGCCCAGCCCGGTTTCCGCCTGGAAGAGACGCGCCAGGGTCCGCGCGCTGGTGCCGTGGCGCTGCGCGAGGCGCGCGAGGTTGGCGGCCTCGGCCGGGTGGGCCAGCAGATCTGCCATCACCGCCCGCAGCCGGGCCGAGCGCCCGCCGGGCAGGCGCAGGTCGGCGTGTTCCAGCCGGGTGATCTCGTCCAGGGCCACGATCGAGAGGCGCCGGCGCGGGGCGGCCTCTGTCACCGCCGTGTCGGACCCCAGCCGACGCGCGATGCCGCGCATCAAAGGCGAGGCGCGCAGCACCACCGGATGCGGGGGCAGGGGCAGGCGGGCGGCAAGGCGGGGATGAATGAAGAAGGTCTGCACCTCGCGCAGCGACCCGCTGTCGAGCGCATAGCCCAGGCCAGCGGGCAGCCACAGCCCGTGGCGGTCGGGCAGAACCCAGGTGGCGGCGGCGGCCTCGGCCCGGCCCAGCCCCTCGAAGCCGAAGACCAGCAGCGCCCGGCCGTGGCCGGGATGCGCCAGCCGCAGGGGGGCCGTCAGCGTGCCGGACCAGACCGCCACGGGGGGGCCTGCGTCGGGATCGCCCAGCCGGGCGGGATCTGGCGGAAAATCGACATCCTGTGTCATGTTGTCGTTCTTACACGGCCCGCCCCCGGGGTCTAGCCTGCAGCCCGGATGCAGGAAAGGACCCGAGATGACCCGAGCAAGGGAGGCCACCGTGGCGGTGGCGGTGCTGCTGGCGGCCTGGAGCGCGATCGCCCTGCCGCTGGGGCTGGATGCGGCGCAGGGGCGGACCTTTGCGGTGGTGCTGGTGACGCTCAGCCTGTGGGCGACGGGGCTGGTGCCGGGCTATGTGACATCGGTCTTCTTCTTCGTGGCGCTGCTGCTGGGGGGGCTGGCGGCGCCGGACACGGTGTTCTCGGGCTTTGCCTCCAGCGCCATGTGGCTGATCGTGTCGGGCTTCGTCATCGGCGCGGCGATCACCCGCTCGGGGCTGGGGCAGAGGCTGGGGGCGCTGGCCTGGCCCTGGCTGTCGCGCAGCTATCCGGGGCTGATCGCGGGGCTGATGGGGCTGGGGATGGCGCTTGGCTTCTTCATGCCCTCGTCGCTGGGGCGGGCGGCGGTGCTGGTGCCGGTGGGGCTGGCGCTGGCCGATGCGATGGGCCTGCAGAAGGGCAACCCGGGGCGCACGGGCGTGGCGGTGATCATCGCCATCGGCACCAACATGCCCAGCTTTGCCATCCTGCCCTCGAACATCCCCAACGTGGTGATGTCGGGCCTGGCCGAGCGCGTGCTGGGCGTCCATCTGGGCTATGCGCATTACCTGCTGCTGCACTACCCGGTGCTGGGGCTGCTGAAATCGGCGATCATCGTCGGGCTGGTGCTGGCCTTCTTCCCGGCCCGGCTGGAACCCGGCCAGACCCATGTGCCGCACCCCGAGGCCAACGGCCGCCAGCAGGGGCTGCTGGTGCTGATCCTGCTGCTGACGCTGGGCTTCTGGGCCACCGACCAGATCCACGGCATCAACGCCGCCTGGGTCGGGCTGACGGCGGCGCTGGTGCTGATGGTGCCGCAGTTCGGCTTTCTGCCGCCTGCCGCCTTTCGCGGCGCCGTCGATGTCAGCACGCTGCTGTTCGTCTCGGGGGCGCTGGCGCTTGGTGCGGTGGTCAGCCAGTCGGGCCTGGGCGATGTGATCGCCCGCGAGGCACTTTCGGTGCTGCCGTTCCGGCCCGGCCATGACTTTGTGAACTTCCTGTCGCTGAGCGCCCTTGGCACCGCGACCGGCGTCTTCACCACCAA
This sequence comes from Pseudooceanicola sp. NS-SX9, assembly GCF_057380705.1. Classification (NCBI taxonomy): domain Bacteria; kingdom Pseudomonadati; phylum Pseudomonadota; class Alphaproteobacteria; order Rhodobacterales; family Paracoccaceae; genus Pseudooceanicola; species Pseudooceanicola sp. NS-SX9. The sequence goes on from NZ_JBXXRN010000008.1 coordinate 109,033, forward strand.
CCCCGGGATGCCCGCCGTGCTGACGCCGCTGGCGCCCGAACTGGCGCGGGCCACCGGCTGGCCGGTGCAGACGGTGCTGATGACCCAGGTCATCGGCTTTTCCACCGTGATCTTTCCCTATCAGGTGGGGCCGCTGATCGTCGCCATGGGGATGGCGGGGGAATCCACCCGGCCGCTGCTGAAGATCACCCTGTCGCTGTTCGTGATCGGTTTCCTGGTGCTGGTGCCGCTGGATTTCCTGTGGTGGAAGCTGCTGGGCGAGATCTGACCGCTTGCCCCCGCCGCGCGCCCGGGGCAAGAGGGGGGCATGGCAGAAAAGACCGAAGCAAGCTGTACCATCGACCGCGCGGCAGGCACCTTCACCCTGTCGCTGGGCACCTGGTTCAACACCTATCCGGTGACCGAGCTGGACCGCTGGCTGGCGTTCTACCGCGCGCAGCGCAGCCAGTTCCCGAAGGCGTTGGACAGCTACGACCGCACCATCGCCCTGCTGGAACAGGCCCAGGCCGATCTGCAGCGCCATCCCCTGCCTGCGGGGTGATCACCGGCGGCCGTGGGGCCTGAAAACCGGGGCGCCCCAAGGCCCGGGTGTTCCACCTGTGCTTGTCCCCGGTCGCCCGGAACGGCAGAAACTTCGGGAACGGGGCGTGATACGGCAGAACTTTTCACGCGATCCGTCGGATAACCCAGGATGACAGGTCCGTGAGAGGGCCATTGGCCAGGAACGGAAAGTACTCAGCATGAGCGTCGAGCAAGACCGGACGGATGACGCACTGCCCCCAGGCAGCGCGGCCCATATGCCGAAAGAGGCCCTTGCGCGCCACAGCGCCTTCATGCGCCGCCAGGCGCCGAAGGTCGAAAGCGACTGGATGCAGGTCGATATCTACAAGGCCAGCATCGAGCCGCTGGATGCCACGATGGTCAACCGCCTGCACGAGCTGACGGTCAGCGTGTTCTGGCCGCACCGCGCCCCCGATATCGCGCTGGTGATCGAGCTGGGCAGTGGCTATGTCGCCCTGGACGAGATCGGCCGGCCGCTGAGCTCGGCCATGGGGTTCCGCAGCGGCGAGGATTTCGCCATGCTGGGGATGATGGTCACGACGCCCCGGCTGCAGGCCCAGGGCACCGGCGGGCGGCTGCTGCGCCGGGTGATCGCCGATTGTGCGGGCCGCGACCTGCGCCTGTCGGCCACCCGCGAGGGCTACCGGCTGTACGAAAGCGCCGGGTTCATTCCGGTCGGTCTGGTCTATCAGCACCAGGGCGTCGCCCGGGCCATCCGCCCGCCCGAACCGGTGCCGGGCGTCAGCCTGCGCCCGATGGAGGCCCGCGACCTTGGGGCGATGCGGGCGCTTGATGCGCATGCCTTCGGCGCCGTGCGCCAGGCGATCCTGGATGCGCTGCTGGGGGTGTCCGAGGTGATCGTCGCCGAACGCGGTGGCGCCATCGAGGGCTTTGCCATGATGCGCAACTTTGGCAAGGGCATGGTGATCGGGCCGCTGGTGGCGGAACAGGACGGCGTGGCGATGCAGCTGGCCGCGCAGTTCATCATGGCCCATGAGGGCACGTTCCTGCGCCTGGACACCACCGTCGAAAGCGAACGCTTCGAGGCCTTCCTGTCGGCGGCCGGTATGGGCATCTTCGACACAGTGACCGACATGCGCTATGGTCGGCTGCGCCGCGCCCAGAGCGGCCCGGTGACCTATGGCCTGGCCATGCAGTCGCTGGGCTGACGCCCTGCATGCGCGCGATGAAAAAGGGGGCCTTGCGGCCCCCTTTCGCGTCAGGAGATCTTGTCCTTCAGGCCAAAATACAGCCCCACCAGCGGCAGGAACCACGGCTTGCCGGAATGCAGCGGCACGGTCGGCCACGACAGGCCCTGCAGCGGGTTGGTGTCGGTGCGGCCCATCGCCTGATCCGCCAGAATCTGACCCAGCAGCGTCGACATCTGCGCCCCGTGGCCGGAATAGCCCATGCCGTAGATCATGCCATCGGCCTCGCCCGCGCGGGGGTAGCGGTCCTTGGTCATGCCCACCAGACCGCCCCAGCAATAGTCGAGCTCGACATCCGCCATATGCGGGAACATCTTCGCCAGACCGGCGCGCAGCACCCGGCCGGATTTCTCGTCCGAGCTCTGGTCCGAGGTGGCCGAAAAGCGCGCGCGGCCGCCGAAGATGATCCGGTTGTCGGGCGACAGGCGGAAATAGTTGCCGATATTCATCGTGTTGACATAGGTCCGGTTGCCCGGAAGCGTCGCTGCCACCTCGGCATCCGACAGCGGCCGGGTGGCCACGATGAACGAGCCGACCGCGATGATGCGGCTGCGGAAATAGGTCAGCGGCGCGCCCTCGACACTGTTCGAATAGGCGCCCGTCGCGGCGATCACGCGATCTGCACGGATCGATCCCTTGGGGGTCTGGATCAGCCAGCCGCTGCCCTCGCGGGTGCGGGCGGTGACGGGGGCGTCTTCCCAGATCTTCGCGCCCCGGCGCTGCGCCGCCTCGGCCAGGCCGTTGACGTAACGGCCCATGTGCATCATCGCCGACTTGCCATACAGCATCGCGCCGTGGAACTGGTCGCTGGCGATCTCGGCGCCCAGCTCGTGCTTTTCAAGGAAGCGCGTGTCGGGGTCGACCTCGCGGTTGATCAGCTCGAAATTGGCGCGCAGGCCGGCGACATGGCTGGGTTTCGAGGCCAGCTTCAGCTTGCCCGCCCGGCGAAAGTCGCAGTCGATGCCTTCCTCGGCGATGACCTGCTCGATCATGTCGATCGAATGGTCATAGGCATCCCACAGACGCTTGGCACGTTCCGCGCCAAGATGGGCCTTCGCCTCGCCATAGCCATGGGCCATGCCGTTGTTGAGATGGCCGCCGTTGCGGCCCGAGCCGCCAAAGCCCACATGGCGGGCTTCCAGCACCGCGACGCTCACGCCTTCCCGGGCCAGCTTGCGTGCGGCATTGAGACCGGTGAAACCGGCCCCGATCACGACGACGTCGACCTTGCCCTCGACGGGGCCGCGTTCAGCGGCACCGAAGGGGGTCGAGGTGGCGTGCCAATAGGACTTGAATTGCATCGCGGTGCTACTCCTTACAGGCCGACGACGCCGGGCAGGCCGGAGATATCCTTGATCTCGGTATAGCCGTAGAACGGGTTCGCCGGCTCGTGGCCACGGTTCACCCAGACCTTGTTCTTGATGCCAATGTCATGCGCGGTCATCAGGTCGTAGCGGAACGAGGACGACACGTGCAGCACGTCTTCGGGGCCGCAGCCCAGCATGTCGAACATGTATTCGAAGGCGCGCATCTGCGGCTTGTAGGCCTGGGCGCTTTCGGCGGTGAAGACATGTTCGATCGGCGCGCCCAGCTTGGCGATGTTGTGCGGGATCTGGCTGTTCATCGAGTTGGTCAGCGCCACCAGCGGGATGTGCGGCGCGATCTTGGCGAGGCCCGCGGGCACGTCGGGGTTCGGGCCCCAGGTCGGCACGCGCTCATAGACCTTCTTGGCGATTTCGGGGTCGAAGGCGACGCCGTTGCGCTTGCAGGTGCGTTCCAGCGAATTGTGGACGACCTCGGCATAGGGTTTCCAGGCGCCCAGGACCTCGTCCAGGCGGTAGGCGGCGAAGTCACGGATGAAGACCTCGATCTTCTCCGGGCCAAGCTGTTCGCCGTAGAAGTCGCGCGCAGCGCCCGCCATGTCGAAATAGATCATGGTGCCGTGGCAGTCGAAGGTGATGAATTTGGGGCGGAAGGTCATGTCAGTCTCCGGGGGTCCTTGGTGATCCCATGTTGGCCCGTCCGGCGCCACAGCGCCTGCCGCGTTTGCCGCTTTCAGCGCAGGAAATTGCGTTTGTCGCACGGGACGCGGCAGGGCCTGCCGTGCCGCGGGCGCATTCGGTGCCAGCGGCCGGGCAGGGCAGGGCATTGTGGCGTCATTGCAAAAGACCACATCCGGAGACCCCGATGAGCCTGCTCGTTCCCGTTGAAACCGCCCCCGCCTTTGCCCCCGTCGAAGGCACTGCCGCCGCCGACCGCCTGCTGGAGGGCACCCCTTCCTACAAGACCTGGGCGCTGGATTCGGCGCTGGCCGAAGCCGCCAAATGGGGCCAGATCCGCACCGGCATCTGGGAAGCCACCCCGGGCAAGACCATCTCGATGAAGGGCGAGACCTTCGAATTCTGCCACATCCTGGCCGGCAAGATCGAGATCACCGAAGACGGCGGCGACACCTTTACCTTCACCGCAGGCGACAGCTTTGTCATGAAGCCCGGTTTCGTCGGCACCTGGAACACGATCGAGACCGTCCGCAAGATCTACGTGACCGCATCCTGATGCTGGCCGCCGAGATCCTGGAAAGGCTTGTCGCCTTTCCCAGCGTCGTCGGCACCTCGAACGAGGCGCTGATGCGCTATGTCTCGGATTACCTTCAGGGTTTCGGCGCACGGGTCACCGTGCTGCCGGGCCCCGAGGGGGACCGGGTGAACCTGTTCGCAACGCTGGGCGATCCGAACGTGCCGGGCTATATCCTGTCGGGCCATGTCGATGTTGTCCCCGCCGGAGAGCCCGAGTGGCAGGCCGATCCTTTCGCGCTGCGCCGCGATGGCGAGCGTCTGATCGGGCGCGGCGCCTGCGACATGAAGGGCTTTGACGCGGCGGTGCTGGCGGCGGTGCCGCAGCTGGCGCAGATGGCGCTGACGGCGCCGGTGCACATCGCCTTCTCTTATGACGAAGAGGCCGGCTGTCGCGGCGTGCCACATCTGCTGGCACGGCTGCCCGAACTGTGCGCGCCGCCGCTGGGCTGCATCGTGGGCGAGCCCTCGGGGCTGGTGCCGGTGCTGGCGCACAAGGGCAAGGCGGCGCTGCGGCTGACGGCGCGCGGCGTCTCGGGGCATTCCTCGAGGCCCGATCTGGGGGTCAATGCCATCCATGCGCTGACCACGGCACTTTCTGCCGCGGTGGCCCAGGCCGAGGCGCTGAAGGACGGCCCGCAGGATGCGCGCTTTGCGCCGCCGTGGTCCTCGCTGCAGGTGGGGACGGTGGCGGGCGGCCAGGCGATCAACATCATTCCCGAGCGGGCCGAGGCCTGCATCGAGGCCCGCGCCATCGCCGGTGTCGATCCGCAGCAGATTCTGTCGCCGCTGCTGGAGATCCCCGGCATCGAGGCCGAATGGATGTCGAGCTACCCGGCGCTGGCGCTGGCCGCCGACCATCCGCTGGCCACCCTGGCCGAGGCGATTTCGGGCCATGCGGCGCTGCAGGCGGTGTCCTACGGCACCGAGGCGGGCCTTTTCCAGCAGGCCGGGGTGCCTTCGGTGATCTGCGGACCGGGCGACATTGCCCGTGCCCACAAGCCCGAAGAGTACCTGACCACGGCCGAACTGGCCGGTGCCGTCGAGATGGTTCTGGCGCTTGGCCGCAGGCTGAGCTGACCACGGCATATCCTGCGGCGGTCGCGCGCCGCCGCAGGGCAAACTGCTGCGCGGCCGACAGATCAGGCCGAAACTGCCGCTTCGCGCAGGCTAGGCTGACCCCGAAAGACACAAGAAGAGAGCCCCCCGATGACCGCAGCCTCTCCCCTCGCGGCCGCCCAGCCCGAGATCGCGATCCAGCCGTTCACCCCCGCCCATATCCCGGGCGCCCTGCGCCTGTCGCAGGAATGCGTCTGGCCCCACCGGGCCGAGGACTGGGCGCTGACGCTGTCGGTCTCGCGCGGGGTGGTGGCGCTGGAAGGCGAGACGGTCGTCGGCACGGCGATCTGTTCGGCCTTTGGCACTGTGGCGACGATCAACATGATCATCGTGTCGGAACGGATGCGCGGCTGCGGCCTGGGGCGCCGGCTGATGCAGGCGGTGCTGAACCTGGGCGCGGGCCATGAACTGCGCCTGGTGGCCACTGCGGACGGTCTGCCGCTTTATGAAAAGCTGGGCTTTGTCGCCACCGGCCAGATCCTGCAGCATCAGGGCATCGCCCGCGCCATGGATCCCCGCCGCGAGGTGCGCGCGGGCTCTGTCGCCGATCTGGAGGCCTTTGCCGCTGCCGATCTGGCGGCCTCGGGGCTGGACCGCGCCAGCCTTCTGGCCCGGATCGAGGCCGAGGGAGAGATGCTTGTGACCGAGGGCGGCTTTGCCATGCTGCGCCCCTTCGGTCGCGGTCAGGTGGTGGGCCCGGTGGTGGCCCGCGACCCTGCCGCCGCCCGCGCGCTGATCGCCGCGGCGGCCACGAAATGCGAGGGCCGTTTCCTGCGCATCGACCTGCCCGAGACCGCAGGCCTTTCGGATTTCGCCGAAAGCCTCGGCCTCGCCCATGCCGGTGGCGGTGTCTCCATGGTGCGCGACGGCAAGCCCCGCACCGACGCAGAATTCACAACCTACGCCCTTGTCTCGCAGGCACTGGGCTGAGTGGAGCATATCATGCTGACAAATTCCCTGGTCGAGCTGGACCGCCAGCACCTCGTCCATCCCGTTTCCTCGTTCCGCGGCCATGAAGCCCGCGGCGTCCGCATCCTGACCGGCGCCAAGGGCGCCACCGTCATCGATGCCGAAGGCCGCGAACTGCTGGACGGCTTTGCCGGCCTGTGGTGCGTCAACGCCGGCTACGGCCATGAAAGCATCGTCGAGGCCGCGGCCGAGCAGATGCGCAAGCTGCCCTACGCGACCGGCTATTTCGATCTGGGCGCCGAAGCCCCGATCAAGCTGGCCGCAGCCCTTGCCGAACGCGCGCCGGGCGACCTGAACCACGTCTACTTCGCGCTTGGCGGCTCGGATTCGGTCGACAGCACCATCCGCTTCGTGCGCTACTACTGGCACGCCAAGGGCCAGCCGAACCGCGATCAGTTCATCTCGGTCGAGCAGGGCTACCACGGTTCGACCACCATGGGGGCCGGTCTGACCGCGCTGCCGGGCTTCCACGACGGTTTCGGCGTGCCCTACCAGTGGCAGCATAAGATTTCGTCGCACTACACCTATCGCAACCCGATCCAGGGCGATCAGGCGATCATCGACGCCTCGGTGGCCGAGCTGAAGGCCAAGATCGAGGCCATCGGCCCCGAAAAGGTCGCAGCCTTCTACCTGGAGCCGATCCAGGGTTCGGGCGGCGTGCTGGTTCCGCCGAAGGGCTGGGTCAAGGCGATGCGCGCACTTTGCGCGGAATACGGCGTGCTGTTCATCGCCGATGAAGTGATCACCGGCTTTGGCCGCACCGGCCCGCTGTTTGCCTGCGAAGACGAAGGTATCGTCCCCGACCTGATGACCTGCGCCAAGGGCCTGACCTCGGGCTATGTGCCGATGGGTGCGGTCTTCATGCGCGATCACGTCTATGAAACCATCGCCGAAGGTGCGGGCGCCAAGGCGGTTGGCCACGGCTTCACCTACTCGGCCCACCCGGTGTCGGCGGCGGTCGCCCTGGAAGTGCTGGCGCTTTACGAGGGCGGCCTGCTGGAGAACGGCCGCAAGGCCGGTGCGCGCCTGATGGAGGGCCTGAACGGCCTGAAGGACCACCCGCTGGTGGGCGACGTGCGCGGCCGTGGCATGCTGGCCGCGATCGAGCTGGTCACCGACAAGGACAAGAAGACGCCGCTGCCCGCCTCGGTGCAGCCCGCGACGCGGCTCTTTGACCGGGCCTGGGAAAAGGGCCTGATCATCCGGTCCTTCGCGCAGGGCATCTTCGGCTACGCGCCGCCGCTGTGCTGCACCATGGACGAGATCGACCAGATCGTCGCCCGCACCAAGGCCGTGCTGGACGAGACGCTGGAAGACGCGGACGTGCGGGCGGCACTGGCCTGATGGCGCTGCTGTTCCTCTCCACGCCTGCCAGGGGTGCCGTCTGGAAACGGGTCTTCGACGCGGCCGGAGAGGACATCGTCATGGGGGCTGCGGCGGTCACGGATGCCGCAGCCATCACCCATATCCTGTGCTGGACCCCGCCCGAGGACCTGTCGGTCTACCCGAACCTGAAAGTGGTGATCTGCGCCGGAGCCGGCGTGGATCACCTTCCGCCCATGCCCGAAGGCGTGGCGCTGTCGCGTACCATCGCCCCCGGGATCGAGGAAATGGTCCGCGACTGGGTGGTCATGGCCTGCCTGATGCTGCACCGCGACATGCCGGTCTATCTGGACCAGGCCACACGCGGGGAATGGCAGGAACATCCCACCCGCCTGGCGCGGCGCTGCCGCGTGGGGATCATGGGCACCGGCCGGATCGGCCAGAAGGTGGCGGAAACGCTGTCGGGCATGGGCTTCCCGGTGACGGGATATTCCCGGTCCGGGCGGGATGTCGCGGGGATGCAGGTCTGCGGTGCCGATCACCTGGACGCCTTCCTGGGGCAAAGCGACCTGCTGGTCTGCCTGCTGCCGCTGACGCCCGAGACCCGCGGCCTGATGGATGCGGCCTTCCTGGCGAAACTGCCGCAGGGCGCGGCGCTGGTCCATGCGGGACGCGGCGCGCAGCTGCGGCTGGATGACCTGCGTGACGCCCTTGAGGCCGGGCAGATCCGGGCTGCGATGATGGATGTCACCGACCCCGAACCGCTGCCCGCGGACCACTGGGCCTGGGCCGATCCGCGCGTCGTGGTGACGCCGCACGTGGGCTCGCTCACCGATCACGAAGAGGGCGCGCTGCACGGGCTTGCGGTGGTGCGCGCCAGCCGCGACGGCACCGCGATCCCCGGTCTGGTGGACCAGGCCCGCGGATACTGAGGAGGCCGCAGCATACCGCCGGATCTGCTGTGCGCGGCCCGAATAGAGAAGAAAATGCCGCCTTGCCCATGGATGATGACATCATGGGATGGCCCGGATGGGCAAGGCTGACAGCGCGGGGACCCTCCCGCATCACCACGGCCGCGCACGCAGATGCGGTTTCCAGAAGATGGCGGACCAGGCTCTGGCCGCCCCAGGAAAGGACTGTCGCAATGGACGCGACGAAGACTGCGAAACCCCTTACCGACTTTGCCTACGTCACCTTCGACGTGGTCGGAACCCTGATCGACTTCGAGGGGGCCATCAAGGATGGCCTGGCCGCCATCGCCGCAAAGGCGGGTGTCGAGGTCGACGGCGAAGAGGCCCTCTCGATCTATCGCGATGCGCGCTATGAGCCCGATGCGCTGCGCTTCCCCGATGATCTGGGGCGCTGCTATTCCCGCATCGCGGCCAAGCTTGGCCTGCCCGATACCGAGGAAAACCGCGCCTTCATGATCGAGACCGTCGGCGAGGCGAAACCCTTCCCCGACAGCGCCGAGGCAATGGCAAAGCTGAAAGGCCATTACAAGCTGATCGCGATGACCAACGCGCGTCGCTGGGCCTTCGAGAAATATGCCGAGAAGCTGGGCCAGCCGTTCTGGGCAGGCTTCACCACCGATGACACCGGCTGCGAAAAGCCCAACCCCGACTATTTCCACCAGGTCTTCGCCTTCGTGGAAAAGGACGGCGGCAGCAAGGATGACATCCTGCACACCGCGCAAAGCCAGTACCACGACATCGGGATTTCCCGCGCGCTTGGCATGACCAACGCCTGGATCCAGCGCCGTCACGCCCAGAAGGGCTATGGCGGCACGATCGAGCCGAAGGAATACACCGAGCCCGATTACCACTTCCACGCCCTGGCCGAGCTGGCCGTGGCGGCGGACGAGGCCTTCGCCGTCAAGGCGTGAGCCACACCCAGGCGGCCTGAAGATCGCCGGGGCCACAACGGACAGACGTTCCAACGAGGAGTAGACCATGACGAAGACCCCCACCAACTGGACCCGTCGCGATGATGCGCGGGTCGAGGACATGATCCGCCGCGGTGCCTCGCGCCGCGACTTGCTGAAGATGCTGATGGCCTCGGGCGTGGGTGTCGCCGCGGGCGGCTCGCTGTTCATGCGCGCCACCGCGGCCGTCGCGGCCACTCCGGTCTCGGGCGGCCATATGCGTGCCGCCGGCTGGTCGTCTTCGACCGCCGACACGCTGGATCCGGCAAAGGCGTCGCTGTCGACCGACTATGTGCGCTGCTGCTCGCTCTATAACCGTCTGACCTTCCTCGACGAACATGGCGAAACCCAGCTGGAGCTGGCCGAGGCGATCAACACCGACGACGCGCAGACCTGGGAAATCAAGCTGCGCAAGGGCGTGCAGTTCCACGACGGCAAGACGATGACCGCCGACGACGTGGTCTATTCGCTCAAGCGGCACCTGGATCCGGCCGTGGGCTCCAAGGTGAACTCGATCGCCAAGCAGATGACCGAGATCGCCAAGGTCGACGACAACACCGTCAAGATCGGCCTGGCCGCGGCCAATGCCGACCTGCCGACCATCCTGTCGCTGCACCACTTCATGATCGTCGCCGACGGCACCACCGATTTCAGCAAGGGCAACGGCACCGGCGCCTTCGTGCTGGAAGCCTTCGAGCCGGGCGTCAAGTCGATCGTCAAGAAGAACCCCAACTACTGGAAAGAGCAGGGGCCGTATCTGGACAGCTTCGAGTTCTTCGCGATCTCGGACAACAACGCCCGCGTCAACGCGCTGATGTCGAACGACATCCAGTTCGCCGCCTCGATCAACCCGCGTTCGATGCGCCTGCTGGAAGGCAACAAGGCCGTCGGTACTTCGGTCACGACCTCGGGCAACTACACCAACCTCAACATGCGTCTTGACCTGAACCCCGGCGACAAGGCGGGCTTTGTCGAGGGCATGAAATACCTGATCAACCGCGAAGCCATCCAGAAGTCGGTGTTCCGCGGCCTGGCCGAGATCGCCAACGATCAGCCGATCTCGCAGGCGAACAAGTACCACAACCCGAACCTCAAGCCGCGCGACTTCGACCCCGAAAAGGCCAAGGCGCTGTTCCAGAAGGCCGGCCTTCTGGGCACCGAGATCGGCATCACCGCGTCGGACGCCGCCACCGCATCGGTCGACATGGCGACCATCGTGCAGCAGGCGGGCGATCAGATCGGCATGAAGTTCAAGGTCGATCGCGTCCCCTCGGATGGCTACTGGTCGAACTACTGGCTGAAGGCGCCCGTGCACTTCGGCAACATCAACCCGCGCCCGACGCCGGACATCCTGTTCTCGCTGCTTTACGCATCGGACGCGCCCTGGAACGAAAGCCAGTACAAGTCGCCGAAGTTCGACAAGATGCTGGTCGAGGCCCGCGGCGCCCTGGACGATGCCAAGCGCAAGGAAATCTACTGGGAGATGCAGGAAATGGTCGCCAACGAGGCGGGCACGGCGATCCCGGTCTACATTTCCAACGTCGATGCGCTGTCGTCGAAAGTGGGTGGCCTGCGGCCGAACCCGCTGGGTGGCATGATGGGCTATGCCTTCGCCGAATACGTCTGGCTGAACGCCTGATCCCCCCCGGGCGGGTCCGCCGGGCCCGCCCGAGCCTTTCAACGACAAGAACCTGCCGAGGTCGCCCTTGCTCCAATCTCTCGCCACATGGATGCTTGTCGGCCAGCGCCTTCTGATCGCGCTGCTGACACTGGTCATCGTTTCCTTTGCCGTCTTCTTCGCAACCGAGCTTCTTCCCGGTGATGTGGCCCAGATCCTGCTTGGCCAGGCCGCCACACCCGAGGCGGTGGCCGGTCTGCGCAAGGCGATGGGCCTTGATGAACCGGCGATCCTGCGCTTCCTCAGCTGGCTGTGGGGCCTTCTTCACGGCGATCTCGGCACCTCTTATGCCAACAACATGCCGGTGGCGCAGCTGATCGGCGACCGTCTGGTCAATTCGCTGAAACTGGCGGGCGTGACGACGCTGGTGTCGGTGCCGCTGTCGCTGGGGCTGGGGATCTCGGCCGCCATGTGGCGCGGATCGCTGCTGGACCGCATCGTGTCGATGGTCACCATCTCGGTCATTTCGGTGCCGGAATTCATGGTCGCCACGATCTCGGTGCTGATCTTCGCGGTCTGGCTGGGCTGGCTGCCGGCACTGTCCTACGGGGCCGACATGACCTCGTGGGGGGCGATGCTGAAGGCCTATGCGATGCCGGTCATCACCCTGACCTGCGTGGTGTCCGCGCAGATGATCCGCATGACCCGCGCCGCCCTGATCGAGACGATCAACACCCCCTATGTCGAGATGGCCCTGCTGAAGGGCGCCGGACGCGCCCGTATGGTGCTGGGCCATGCGCTGCCCAATGCCATCGGCCCGATCGCCAATGCCATCGCGCTGTCGCTGTCGTATCTGGTGGGCGGCGTGATCATCGTCGAGACGATTTTCAACTATCCCGGCGTCGCCAAGCTGATGGTCGATGCGGTCGCCACCCGCGACCTGCCGCTGATCCAGTCCTGCGCCATGATCTTTTGCGTCAGCTACCTGTCGCTGATCACCCTCGCCGACATGATTGCCATCCTTTCCAACCCGAGGCTGCGCCGCTGATGACCACCAAGGCAAACTCCTTCCGCCTGCCGACGCCGGCCAACCTGGGCTATTCCTTCAACTGGGTCGGCCGCCTTGGCCTTGCGGTGATCCTGTTCTGGGCGCTGATCGCCATCATCGGTCCGCTGATCGAACCCTATCCCCCGGGCGAGATCGTCAACTATGACTACTTCACCGCGATGTCCCACAAGTTCATCATGGGCACCGACTATCTGGGGCGCGACGTGTTCTCGCGGATCCTGATGGGCGCGCGCTACACGGTGGGCATCGCGCTGGTCTCGGTCTTCCTGGCCTGTGCGGGCGGCGTCATCCTGGGGATGGTCGCGGCGGTTGTCGGCGGCTGGTTCGACATGATCCTGTCGCGGCTGCTGGACGCGTTCAACGGCATCCCCTCGCTGCTGTTCGGCCTGGTGACCGTGGCGGCGGTGGGGTCCTCGATCCCGGTGCTGGTGCTGACGCTGGCGGCGATCTACCTGCCGGGCAGCTACCGCTTTGCCCGCGCCCTGGCGGTCAATGTCAACACGATGGATTTCGTCACCGTCGCCCGCGCCCGTGGCGAAAAGACCCCCTACCTGATCCTGCGGGAAATCTTCCCCAACATCCTGGGCCCGGTGCTGGCCGACCTGGGCCTGCGCTTTGTCTTCATCGTGCTGGTGCTGTCGGGCCTGTCGTTCCTGGGCCTGGGCGTGCAGCCCCCCAATGCCGACTGGGGCGCGCTGGTGCGCGAGAACATCGAGGGCCTGTCGCTGGGCGCCCCCGCGATCATCTTCCCCTCGATCGCCATCGCCTCGCTGACCATCTCGGTGAACATGTTCATCGACAACCTGCCCACCAAGATCCGCGACCGGAGCTGAGCCATGACGAACCAAGCAAGCCTCGTTTCCGTCCGTGACCTGCGGATCGGTGCCACCACCGACAGCGGCCGCCATGTCGAGATCATCAAGGGTGTTAGCTTTGACATTGCCGCCGGAGAGATCGTCGCGCTGATCGGGGAATCCGGGTCCGGCAAGACCACGATCGCGCTGTCGCTGATGGGCCATACCCGCACCGGCTGCCGGATCGAAGGCGGAGAGATCCGCCTGGATCAGGATATCGTCACCGCCATGTCCGAGCGCCAGCGCGCCGACATCCGCGGCACCGAGGTGTCCTACGTGCCGCAATCGGCGGCGGCGGCCTTCAACCCCTCGAAGCGGATCATGGATCAGGTGATCGAGGTCACCGCGATCCACAAGCTGATGTCGCGCGAGGCGGCCGAGAAGAAGGCGGTCGAGCTGTTCCGCGCCCTGGCGCTGCCCCAGGCCGACACCATCGGCCACCGCTATCCGCACCAGGTTTCCGGCGGGCAGCTGCAGCGCCTGTCGGCGGCGATGGCGCTGATCGGCGGGCCCAAGCTGGTGATCTTCGACGAACCGACCACGGCGCTGGACGTGACCACCCAGATCGAGGTGCTGCGCGCCTTCCGGTCTGTGATGGCACAGGGCGGCATGGCGGGGGTCTATGTCAGCCACGACCTGGCCGTGGTGGCGCAGATCGCCGACCGGATCATCGTGCTGAAGGGCGGCGAGATCCAGGAAGAGGGCACCACCCAGCAGATCCTCGACGCGCCCGCGCATCCCTATACCCGCGAACTGCTTGCCGCCTTCGAGCCGGTGATGCACCAGCCCGTCGTCTTCGAGAACGTCGAGAACCAGCCGCCGATCCTGGAGGTGCGCAACCTCTGGGCCGGCTACGGCGCGATCCGCAACGGAGAGCCGCAGGCCAAGGTGCTCAAGGATATCAACTTTGCCCTGGAACGCGGCCGCAACCTGGGGGTGATCGGGGAATCGGGTTCGGGCAAGTCGACGCTGGCGCGCGCGGTGGCGGGGATCCTGCCGCCCTACCGGGGCGACGTTCTGGTCGACGGGTTCGAGCAGCCCGCCGCCCTGGCGCAGCGGTCGAAGGAACAGCTGCGTCATGCACAGATCGTCTTCCAGCTGGCCGATACCGCGCTGAACCCCGCCCAGTCGATCGAGACCATCCTGGGCCGTCCGCTGACCTTCTACCACGGCATGAAGGGCAAGGCGCGCGAGGACCGGGTGATCGAACTGCTGGACATGGTGCGCCTGCCGGCGGCGCTGCGCCACCGGCTGCCCTCGGAATTGTCGGGGGGCCAGAAGCAGCGGATCAACCTGGCGCGGGCGCTGGCTGCCGAACCCCAGCTGATCCTGTGCGACGAGATCACCTCGGCGCTGGATACGGTGGTGGCGGCCGCCGTCATCGAACTGCTGAAGGAACTGCAGCGCGAACTGCAGCTGTCGTACATGTTCATCAGCCACGACCTGTCGACGGTCGAGGCGATCTGCGACGACGTGCTGGTCATGTACAAGGGCGAAGTGGTCGAGCGGATGCCCGCGGCCCGGATGGCGACCGATGCCCAGCATCCCTATTCCCGGCTGCTGATTTCCTCGGTGCCGCAGCTGGATACGGGCTGGCTGGCCGGGCTGGAACAGGACCCCGAACTGGTGGCGCGGTTCGCCCATCGCTGATGGTCCGTGGGGCCGGTGATGGACAGGACGAAGGGGGCGCCGGGCGCCCCCTTTTCACAGCCGGTCGCCGAACAGCCGGCTGAGCGGGATCTGCGTCTTGGCGAAGGGCGTCTTCATCACCACGAAGCTGAAGTACTTGTCGATGCCCACGTCATCGCGGTCGATCAGCGCCTCGATGATGGTCTGGTAGTCCGAGATCGACCCGCAGACGAATTTCGCCAGATAGTCATAGCCGCCCGACACCAGATGGCATTCGACGCAGCTGTCGACCTTTTCCAGCGCCTCCTGGAAGCGCGCGAAATCGATCTGGCGGTGGTTCTTCAGGGTGAATTCCGTAAAGACCGTCAGGGTTTCCCCCAGTTTCGGCACGTCGATCTGGGCCGCGTAGCCGGTGATGTAACCGGCCTGCTGCAGCTTTTTCACCCGCATCAGGCAGGGCGAGGGCGAGAGCGCCACCTTGTCGGCAAGCTCTACGTTGGTGATGCGCCCGTTGCGTTGCAACTCGGCGAGAATCTTCAGATCGATCCGGTCGAGCTTGTATCGGGCGGTCATGCGGGGGGTCCCCAGGTCTTGGTCATTGTCATGTGAAAAGGCCAGCAGGGCCGTCGTGTCAATCGCATTCGGAAGGAAATGCTGAACCGGGCCGGGAAATGGCAGATGGCGCTGGCATGGCGGTGATACCCCTGAGACAAATACCGGAGAGAGACGCCATGACCGCCCCGCTTCTGCATATCGTAACCCAGGAAACGCCGCCCGAAAGCGCCGATTGCGTCGTCATCGGTGCGGGCATCGTCGGCGTCAGCGCGGCCTACTGGCTGGCGCGCGCCGGTCTGAAGGTGGTGTTGCTGGAAAAGGGCAAGGTGGGTGCCGAACAGTCCAGCCGCAACTGGGGCTGGTGCCGCCAGCAGAACCGCGATGCGCGTGAACTGCCGCTGTCGACCCGCAGCCTGGACCTGTGGCAAGAGATGACCCGCGACATCGGCGAGGACATGGGGTTCCGCCGCTGCGGGCTGCTGTACCTGTCCAACAACGAGGCCGAGATCGAGGGCTGGGCCAAGTGGGGCCGCTTTGCCCGCGGCGAGGGCATCGACACCCGGATGCTGAGCGCCGCCGAGGCGGCCGAGCGCGGCGCCGCCACGGGCAAGCCCTGGAAGGGCGGCGTCTGGTCGCCGACCGATGGCATTTCCGACCCGTCGAAGGCCGCGCCGATCATTGCCCGAGGCGTGATGAAGCACGGCGGCACGGTGCTGCAATACTGCGCGGCGCGGGGTCTGGAAACCGAAGGCGGCGCGGTCAGTGGCGTGGTCACCGAACGCGGCACGATCCGCACGAAACAGGTTGTCATGGCGGGCGGCGCCTGGGCGGGCAGCTTTCTGTATCAGCTGGGCATCAGGTTCCCGCAAAGCGCCGTGCGGTCCTCGATCCTGTCGGTGGGGCCGGGCGCTGCGGGGCTGCCGCCGGCGCTGCACACCAAGGATATCTCGGTCACCGCGCGCGGCGATGGCGCCTGGACGCTGGCGATCTCGGGGCGGGCCAACCTGGATCTGACGCCGGGCGCGCTGATGGGGTTCAAGCATTTCCTGCCGATGGCCGCAAAGCGCTGGAAGGCGCTGGCCCCGGGTGGGCTGCAGGCCTGGCGCGCCGGTCACGAGACCCGCAAACGCTGGGCGCTGGATCGCGAGACCCCGATGGAGCGGATGCGGATCCTCGACCCCAAGCCCTCGGACAGCCTGATCCAGGAGACGCTGCGCAATGCCCATGCGCTGATGCCGGCGCTGAAGGCGCTGCCGGTGCAGGCAACCTGGGCGGGCTTCATCGACAGCACCCCCGACGGCGTGCCGGTGATCGACACCGATGTGGGCCTGCCGGGCCTGACGCTGGCGGCGGGCCTGTCGGGTCACGGCTTTGGCATCGGCCCGGGCGTCGGCCATCTGGTGGCCGATCTGATGCTGGGCCGCGATCCCATCACCGAGACCCGCCAGTACCGCCTGGCCCGGTTCAACCAGTCGCAATGGGGCAAGGTCTCGGAGTTCTGAGGTCACGCCGCGAACCTTGAAATGGCGAAATCCCCCAAGGGGGTTTCGCACCGCCCCGTCGCCACCAGTTCCGCCATCGCATCGCCCACCCCCGGCCCCAGCTGAAAGCCGTGACCGCAAAAGCCGAAGGCGTGGAACAGCCCCGGCGTGGTCTGCGAGGCGCCCATCACCGGCAGGCTGTCGGCCACGTAGCCCTCGCAGCCGGACCACTGGCGGATGATCGCGACATGGGCCAGCGCCGGGCACAGCTGCACCACCTTCGCCAGCTGCGCGGCAAGGCGGCCGGGGTGGTTCCTGGCAAAGCCCGTCTCGTCCACCGGCATCCGCGGCACGCCGCCGCCGAAGACGACGTTGCCGCGTTCCACCTGCCGCAGATAGGCGCCGCTGTCCTGCGACCACATGCCGACCACCGGCAGGATGCGGTGGGGCAGGGGCTCGGTCACCGCCATCTGGGGGCCATGCATGGTCAGCGGCACTTCCTCGCCGAACTGGCGGGCGATGTCGCGGCCCCAGGCCCCGGCGCAGTTGACCAGCACATCGGCTTCGAAGGTGCCCCGGGCGGTGGTCACCTGGAAGCCCTGCGCGGTCCTGGCGATCTGCGGTTCTCCGGCCTGGGTGACGATCCGGGCCCCGGCGCGGGCGGCGGCATCGGCAAAGGCCGGGCCCACCAGCCGCGGATTGGCGCTGCCATCCATCGCAGAGAAACTGGCCCCGATCGCTGCGGGCCCAAGGCCCGGGAAGCGGCGGCGGATCTCTTCGGGGGTCAGCTCGTCGATGGCAAGGCCCCAGGGCTTGGCGGCTTCGGCAAAGCGCCGCATGTCGGCGCGCGAGGCCTCGTCGAAGATCAGTCGCAGATGGCCGGTGGCACGGAATTCCACGTCGCGGCCCAGCAAGCCTTCGGCGCGGTTCCACAGCGCCAGCGAACGATGCGCCAGCGGCAGCTGCGGCAGGTAGCGCCCGGTGCGCCGGATATTGCCGAAGGAGGCCACGGTCGCCCCGGCGCCGATGTAGCCGCGTTCGATCAGCCGCACCTGCAGGCCGCGACGGGCCAGGAAAAAGGCGGTCGAGGTGCCCATCAGGCCGCCTCCCAGAACGATCACCTGCATTGGATCTCCTTTCCGTGGTTGCGCCAGCAAAGCCCGGCTTGACCTGTGGCGTCAAAGACGGGAAACGGGGAATGTCATAAGCATAACCTATGGGGTATCGGGATGCGGGCCCGCCAGCTGGAAGTCTTTACCGCCGTGATGCGTGCCGGAACCGTGACCGAGGCCGCCCGGATGCTGAACATCTCGCAGCCCGCGCTGAGCCAGGTGCTGCGCCATACCGAGGACGAGCTGGGCTTTGCCCTGTTCGACCGCGAGAAGGGCCGGCTGAAACCCACCCCCGAGGCGCAGGAGCTGTACCCCGAGGCCGAACGGCTGTTCGGGGAACTGGAGGGGCTGCGCCGCAAGACCGCCGATCTGAAGCTGGGGCGCGCCGGTCTGGTGCGCATCGGCTGTTCGACGCCCCCCGCCATGTCGCTGCTGCCCCGGGTGATGGCGGCGTTCCGCGCCCGTCACCCCGACATCGCGCTGCGCTGCAACGTGGCCCCGGTGCAATCGCTGCGCACCATGCTGCGCGAGGGCGATGCCGCGATGGCGCTGGCCCTGACCGACCGGATGCCCGAGGAAATCGAGGTCGAGGTCCTGGGCCGCACCGGCTTTTGCTGCCTGCTGCCCGCCGATCACCGGCTGGCCGCGCAGGACAGTATCGCGCTGGCGCAGCTGGCCGAGGAATTCGTGATTTCCTACCGCGCCGCCACCCGCCCCCACGAAGAGCTGGACAAGGTCGCCCGCCGGTCGGGCCGCCGGTTCGAACCGCGGCTGGAAATCGACACCTCGATTTCCGCCGTGGGCTTCGTGCAGGCGGGGCTGGGCATTGCGGTGGTCGATTCCCTGCTGCCATGGGAGCAGTTCGCCGGCATCGAGATCCGCCCCCTGGCCGATTCCCCCGCCCTGCCGCTGTCGCTGCTGACCCTGCGCGGCCGCAGCCTGTCACGCGCCGAAGAGCTGATGCGCGGTCAGGTCCGGGCGCTTTTGCCCGAGGGACTCGCCGTCCCATAGGCTGAACTTATGGCTTCGGCCGTCATCCGACTTGGACCGCGCGCCCCGGCTCTGTTCGATTGGGGCAAACGGAACGAAAGGCGATGACCCATGGACGGCCATACCCCTGGCGAAGACTGGAAGATCGGTGTCGACATCGGCGGCACCTTCATGGATTTCTGCGCGCTCGAAGCACGCTCGGGGCGCATCGCCTCGCTCAAGGTGCTGACGACGCCGAATGATCCGGGGGCCGAACTGCGCACCGGCCTCGACCTGCTGGCCGAGCGCGAGGGCCTGTCGCCCGAGGCGGTCAGCCGCTTCGTGCATGGCACCACGGTGGGCATCAACACGATCATCCAGCGCAAGGGCGCGAAACTGGCGATGTTCACCAATGCCGGCTTCGAGGACGTGATCGAGCTGGCCCGCCTGCGGATGCCCGACATGTATTCGCTGTTCTGCCAGCGTCCCGATCCGCTGGTGACGCGCGACATGATCTTTGGCCTGCCGGTGCGGATGCGCGCCGATGGCCGCCGCACCGACGCCCCCGAGGGCGCCGTTGCCGAAGCCGTCGCCAAGGCCCGCGCCGCGGGCGCCGAAGGTGTCATCGTGGCGCTGCTGCATGCCTGGCGCGACAGCGCGCAAGAGGCCGAGATCCGCAAGGAAATCGAGGCCATCGCCCCCGATCTGTTCGTCTTCACCTCGTCCGAGGTCTGGCCGGTGATCCGCGAGTACGAGCGCACCTCGACCGCGATCCTGAACGGCTATGTCTACCCGCGCGTCTCTGGCTATCTGGAGGCGCTGGAGGCCCGCCTGAAGGCCCAGGGCGTTCCGGCGCGTGCCATGCTGACGAAATCCAACGGTGGCGTGATGACCGCCGCCGAAGGCCGCCGCGACTGCGTGTCGATGCTGCTGTCGGGCACCGCTTCGGGCGTCATCGGCGCCGCATGGCTGGCCCGTCAGGCCGGTGAAAGCCGTATCCTGACGCTGGACATCGGCGGCACCTCGGCCGATTTCGCGCTGATCATCGACGGCGAGGTTCAGTTCGGCTCGGACGAGCTGGTGGGGGAATTCCCGCTGCACATCCCCTCGGTCTCGGTCAGCTCGATCGGCATCGGCGGTGGCTCGATTGCGTCGGTGGATGACCACGGCGTGCTGCGCGTCGGCCCCGAAAGCGCCGGGTCCACCCCCGGGCCCGCCTGCTATGGCCGTGGCGGCGAACGCGCCACCGTGACCGATGCCATGGCCGTCTGCGGCTGGCTGGGGCATAGCGAAATGGCCTATGGGCAGCTTGACATGAATGTCGATCTGGCGCGCGAGGTCGTGGGCAGGCTGGCCGCGCAACTGGGCCGCGGCCTGGAAGAGACCGCGCAGGCGATCCTCGACATCGCGATCTCGGAAATGTTCGTCGAGGTCGAGAAGCTGTCGTCGCGCGCCGGTGTCGATCTGCGGGACTTTGCGCTGATGCCCTTCGGCGGCGGCGGCCCCATGCTGGGGGCCTTCCTGGCCAAGGAACTGGGGATGCCGCGCGTCATGGCACCGCGCCGTCCGGGCGTGGTTTCGGCGCTTGGCGGTCTGGTGGCGGATCTGAAGGGCGACTTCATCCGCACCGTCTTTGCCGATCTGGACGAGGCACGCCTGCCGCTGCTGCGCGACCACTTCCAGGCGCTGGCGGCCGAAGGCCGGGACTGGCTGGCGGCCCAGGGCCACGACGGCGTGATCGAGCTGAAGCTGTCGGCCGACATGCGCTATGCCGGTCAAAGCTATGAAATCGAGGTCGTGCTGGATCCCGACTGGCTGTCGGATCTGCCGAAGATGACGCAGGCCTTCCACGAGACCCACCGCCGGATCTACGATTTCGACGATCCCGAAGGCCGGATCGAGATGGTCAACCTGCGCCTTTCCGCCATCGGCGCCGGTCCCAAGCCCGACCTTGCCGAACTGGCCCAGGTCGAGGCCGGCACCTCGCGCGATGTGCAGGTGCATATCGGCGGCTGGCGTCCGGTGCCGCTGCACACCCGTGCGGCGCTGGCGGCGGGCACCACCTTCGATGGCCCTGCGATCGTCGCGCAGGAAGACACCACCTTTGCCATCCCCGTGGGCTCGAAGGCCCGTGTGGACGAGAACCTCAACATCCATCTCAGCTTCGAGGACTGATCCATGTTCGACAAGATGACCCTCCAGGTGCTCGCGAACCACGCCCGCGCCGCGGCCGAGAACATGGCCCACACCCTGCATCGCACGGCGCATTCGGCCTTCGTGAAGGAAACGCAGGACTTTACCGTCATGCTGATGGACCAGCGCGGCGACACCTTCGCCGTGCCGATGGAACTGGGCGCGACCTGGTACCCGGGCCTGACCTATGGCCGTGCCATAAACATGGTCGACGAGGACTACCGCCCCGGTGACGTGGCCTTCACCAACGATCCCTATTCGGGCCATGTCGCGACCCACGCCCCCGACACCCACCTGTGGAAACCGGTGTTCTCCGAGGGCGAGATCGTCGCCTGGACCGGCGGCCACATCCACAACACCGACATGGGCGGCGCCGTGCCCGCCTCGCTGTCGCGCTCGCTGACCGAGATCCACCAGGAGGGCCTGCGCTTTCCGCCGATGAAGCTGGTGCGCGAAGGCGTCTTCGACGAGCAGATCATGAAGATCATGTCGACGAACGTGCGCAAGCCGTCGCTGAACATCGGGGACATCAAGGCGCTGGTCGGCGCCCTGAACACCGGCGAGCGCAAGGTCCATGCGATGATCGACCGCTTCGGGCATCATGGCTTCCTGTCGGGCGTCGCCGCCCTGATGGAGCAGGCCGAGGCCCAGGCGCGCTCGATCCTGTCGGAGATCCCCGACGGCCAGTACGTCTTTGCCGATTACGCCGACGAGGACAGCGATCAGGCCAACCCCTGCCGCCTGAAGCTGACGCTGACCATCAAGGGCGACGAGGCGATCCTGGACTTCACCGGCTCGGATCCGCAGCTGGCGTCCTCGCTCAACGTGCCCTCGGGCGGTGATCCGCGGCACACGATGCTGCTGGTGGGCGTGTACTACGTGCTTTACACGCTGAACCCGCGCATCCTGCTGAACACCGGCCTGACCCGGCCCTTCACCTGCATCACGCCCGAAGGCACGGTGCTGAACCCGGTATCGCCCGCCGCCGTGGGGATGCGCTCGCTGACCTGTGCGCGTCTGCGTTCGGTGATCTTCGGCGCCTTCGTCCAGGCGATCCCCGACCGGATGCCCGCGGCCCCCGCCGGCAACAACTGCATCGTCAACGTGATGACCCGGGACGAACGCAGCCAGAAGACCGTGATTGCCGCCGTGAACCCGGTGGTGGGCGGTGGCGGCGGGATGCCGCATCGCGACGGCACCAACGGTTCGGGCGCCGATGCGGCCTATCTGAAGAACACCCCGATCGAGATCACCGAAACCGAAGTTCCGGTCGAGTTCGTGAAATACGGTCTGGCCAAGGACACCGGCGGTGCCGGGCGTTGGCGCGGCGGTCTGGCGACCGAGATGGCCTTCCGTGTCTTCACCCCCGACAGCCGCATCACCGCGCGCAACCGCGACCGCAGCTTCTTCCGGCCCTGGGGCACGGATGGCGGCCGCGCGGCGGGTCTGGCGGACATGGTGGTGAACCCCGGCACGCCGGACGAACGCCGCATGGGCTCGAAGGACACGGCGATCCTGCAACCGGGCGACGTGCTGGAAGTGCGCTCGGCCGGGGGTGGCGGCCGCGGCAATCCGTTGGATCGCGAACCCTGGCGGGTGGCCCGCGACGTGGCCCGCGGCTATGTCTCGGCCGAGGCTGCCGAACGCGACTACGGCGTCATCCTGAAGGATGGCGAGGTGGACGAGGACGCAACCGCCAAGGCCCGCGCCGCGATGCCCGGCCCCTCGGGTGCCTTCTTCCATTATGGCCCCGAGCGTGACGGCTACGAGGCGCGCTGGACCTCGGATGCCTATGACCGGCTGACGGAAATCCTGGCGGCGCTGCCGATCCACTGGCGCTTCTTCACCAAGACCGAGATCTTTGCCCGGATCGAGGGCACCGGTGCCCAGGCCGTGGACGCGGCCTTCGATGCCACCTGCGCGCGCTTCCCCGAGCTGCCGCGCCCCGCAGCCTTCGCCGAGGCCGCACAATGAGCCAGGGTCGTCTCGTCCGCCTGGCCGAGACGGCCCGCGCCCCCGTCCGCTTCTCTCTGGATGGAGAGGAGCTGACGGGGCTTGACGGGGACACGGTGCTGACGGCGATCCTGCTGTCGCGCCGGGCCCTGCGCAGCGCCGAGTTCGGCCCCGAATCCCGTGCTGGTTTCTGCCTGATGGGCGCCTGCCAGGACTGCTGGGTCTGGCAGGAAGAGGGGCCGCGCCTGCGCGCGTGCTCGACGCCCCTGACCGAGGGGATGCGCCTTCTGACCGGCGCCACGCCCACCTGGCCCGGAGAGCCCGCATGACCCGTATCCTGATCGTCGGCGCCGGCCCCGCGGGCATCCGCGCCGCCGAAACCCTTGCCGCCGCGGGGCTGCACCCCATCGTCGTGGATGAAGCCGCCCGTGCCGGTGGCCAGATCTACCGCCGCCCCCCCGAAGGGTTCACCCGCCCGCCCGAGAAACTCTATGGTTCCGAGGCCGCCAAGGCCCGTGCCCTGCACGCCACCTTTGACCGGCTGGTCGCGGAAGGCCGCGTGACGCATCTGCCGAACCGCTCGGTCATGGCGCTGCGCGATGGCGTGGCGCATGTGCTGGGCCATGGCCCCGAAGGCAAGCGGCAGGAGATTGCCCATGACCGGCTGATCCTGGCGACCGGGGCCACCGACCGGCTGGCGCCGGTGCCCGGCTGGCAATCGCCGGGCGTCTATTCGCTGGGCGCCGCGCAGATCGCGCTGAAGGCGCAGGGCGTGGCGCTTGGACGGCAGATCGTGCTGGCGGGCTCGGGTCCGCTGCTGACGCTGCTGGCGACGCAGCTGCTGGCGGCGGGCGCCAGCGTCGCGGCGGTGCTGGATACCGCGCCGATGAAGACCCAGATTGCGGGCGGGATGCGGATGGCGCTGGCGCGCCCCCTCGTCACCCTGCGCGGGCTGCGGATGCGCGCGGGGCTGGGCCGGATCTATCATGCGGGCGTCCGCCTGCAGCAGATCGAGGCCGATGCTTCGGGGCCCACCGCGATCCGTTGGAGCGATGCGCAGGGCAAGGCCCATGGCACCGCCTGCGACATGGTGGGGCTGGGCTGGCACCTGCGCGCCGACAGCACCCTGCCCGACATCGCGGGGGCGACCTTTGAATGGTGCCCCGACTTCCGCCAGTGGCTGCCGCAGACCGATCCGCTGGGCCGTGCCGCCCCGGGCCTTTATCTGGCGGGCGACGGCCTGCGCATCCTGGGCGCCGACGGTGCCGAGGCCGCCGGGCGCGCCGCCGCCATCGCCTGCCTGAAGGATCTGGGTCTGCCCCATCCCGACCCGCAGCCCGTGCTGTCGCGGCTGCACCGGATGCAGCGGTTCGCGCAAGGTCTGGCCCGCGCCTTCCCCTGGCCCGAAGACGCCATCCGCGCGCTGCCCGACGATGCCGTCATCTGCCGCTGCGAAGGCATCCGGGCGGGTGATCTGCGCGCCACCCTGCCGCTTTCGGGCCCCGAGGCGAACCGCGCCAAGTCGCTGGCGCGTGTCGGCATGGGGCGCTGTCAGGGCCGCTACTGCCAGCTGGCCGGGGCCGAGATCATCGCCGCCGCCGAGGGGATTCCCGTGCTCCGTGCCGGTCGCCTGCGCGCCCAGCCCCCGGCCCGTCCGGCGCTGATCGGCGCCTGGCTGACCCCCGAAGACCCGGCGGGCAAGGCAGAATAATCTGCCAGCCCGCCGCATCCCGCAGGTTATTCTGCCGCGGTCCGGCATTCGGCACCTTCCGCCGGGCGTTTCACGGCAGCCTGCACTCAAGGAACGACAGGAGATGCCCATGCCCGGCTTCGACATCCCGCTGCCCGCGGGTCATTACATCGGTGGCCGCTATGTCCCCGGTGAGGACGCCATCGACGTGATCTCGCCCTCGACGGGGCAGCGCATCGGGGCCATCCCCTGTGCCGATGCCGCCGTGGTCGACATGGCCGTGCAGGCCGCGATCGAGGCGCGGCGGACCTCGAACTGGGGGGGCATCAGCCCCCGCGAACGGCTGAAGGCGCTGCACGCCTGGGCCGACCTGATCGAGGCCGAGGCCGAGACGCTGGCCTATCTGGAGGCCATCTGTTCCTCGCGCCCGCTGGTGCAGGCCAAGGCGGGCGACGTCAGTGTCACCGCCGAGCAGATCCGCTTCTTCGCCGAATTCGCCGACAAGGAAGGCGGCGCGCTGGTGCCCACGTCGGACGCGGCCTTCGGCTATATCTCGGATGAACCCTACGGCGTGGTGGGGGCGATCACGCCCTGGAACTTCCCGATCTCGATGGCGGGCTGGAAACTGGGCCCGGCGCTGGCGGCAGGCAATGCCGTGGTGCTGAAGCCTTCGGAAATGACGCCCTACAGCACGCTCTACATGGCGGAACTGGCGGTGCGGGCGGGCATCCCGGCGGGCCTGATCAACATCGTGCTGGGCGACGGCCCCGTCACCGGCACCGCGATCACCGGCCATCCGCAGATCGACAAGGTGTCCTTCACCGGCTCGACCCGCGCCGGATCCGCCATCATGGAGAACATCGCCCGCACCGGCATCAAGCCGATGACGCTGGAACTGGGCGGCAAGAGCCCGATGGTCGTCTTTGCCGATGCCGACCTGGACCTGGCCGCCAGCTGCCTTGATCGCGGCATCATGCCGAATGCCGGGCAGTTCTGCGTCGCCGGATCCCGCATCCTGGTCGAGGAAAGCATCGCGGGCGCGCTGGCCGAACGGCTGCAGGAACGCTTTGCCGCCTACCGGCCCGCCGACACGCTGGCGCCCGAGGCCGGGTTCTCTCCGATCATCTCGGCGCGGCAGATGGCGCGGATCGACAGCATCGTGCAGGCCTCGGCCCGGCAGGGCGGCCAGATCCTGTGCGGCGGCGCCGCCTTCGACCGCGAAGGCAGCTTCTACCAGCCGACGCTGATTGGCGGTGTCACCCAGGACAACCCCGCCGTGACCGAGGAAATCTTTGGCCCCGTCGCCACCTTCCAGACCTTCAAAGGCGAGGACGAGGCGATGGCGCTGGCCGCCCATCAGACCTATGGTCTGGCGGCGGGCCTGTTCACCCGCGATCTCAGCCGGGCGCTGCGCCTGTCGCGCCGCCTCGAGGCCGGGACCGTCTGGGTCAACCGCTACGGCCGTTCGCGCGACCACATCCTGCCGACCGGCGGCTGGAAGGCAAGCGGCCTGGGCAAGGACCTGGGCCGCGAAGCCTACCTTGCCAACCGCCGCACCAAATCCGTTCTGATCGACCTGTAAGACCCCAGGGGAGCCTTTCGATGACCAACCACCGCCTTGCCCTGATCCCCGGTGACGGGATCGGTGTCGACGTGACCGACGCCACGATGGAGGTGCTGAGCGCCGCCGCCAAGGGTCGTTTCACGCTGGAGACCACCACCTTCCCCTGGTCCTGCGAATATTACCTGGAACATGGCCAGATGATGCCCGAAGACGGCATCAAGACCCTGAGCGCCTTCGACGCGATCTACCTGGGCGCCGTCGGCTGGCCCGCGACCGTGCCCGATGCCGTGTCGCTGCACGGCCTGCTGCTGCCGATCCGCAAGGCCTTCACCCAATATGCCAACATCCGTCCGCACCGCCTGCTGGCAGGTGTCGAAGGGCCGCTGAAGGCCGAGGGCTTTGACATCCTGTGCATCCGCGAGAACACCGAGGGCGAATATGCCGGCGCCGGTGGCCGCGTCCATCAGGGCCAGGACAACGAAGTCGCGACCGAGGTGTCGGTCTTTACCCGCAAGGGCGTCGAACGCATCATCCGCTTTGGTTTCGAACAGGCACGCGCCCGGCGCAAGCACCTGACCTCGGTCACCAAATCCAATGCCCAGAAATACTCGATGGTGTTCTGGGACGAGGTGACGAAGGAAGTCGCCAAGGAATACCCGGACGTGACCGTCAGCCACATGCATATCGACGCCATGGCGGCCAAGATGGTGATGGCGCCGCAGGATCTGGACGTGATCGTGGCCTCGAACCTCTTCGGCGACATCCTGACGGACCTGGGCGCCGCGATCCAGGGCGGTCTGGGCTTTGCGGCCTCCGCCAACATCTGCCCCGATCCTTCGGTGCCCTCGATGTTCGAACCGGTGCATGGCTCGGCCCCCGATATCGCCGGCAAGGACATCGCCAACCCGATCGCCGCGATCTGGTCCGGCGCCATGATGCTGGAGCACCTGGGCGAGACCGAGACCGCCGCCGAGATCCTTGCCGCCATCGAAGCCGCCACCGCCCAGGGCATCGGCACCCGCCCGGGCAGCCATTCCACATCCGCGATCACCGCGGCGATCCTTGCCGCGCTGGAGGCCTGATCCATGACCGTTCACGACACCTTCCCCACCGACATCCGCGCTGCGCTGAAGGATGCGGATCTGTTCCGCGAAGCCGCGCTGATCAATGGCCAGTGGATCGCCCGGGACGACATGGGCGTCACCAACCCGGCGACGGGCGGCATCCTGGGCCAGATGCCCGATTGCACGGCCGAGGAAACCTCGGCCGCGATCGCCGCCGCCGCCGAGGCGATGAAGGCCTGGAAGGCCCGCACCCATGCCGAACGTGCCGACATCCTGATGGTCTGGTACAATCTGATGCTGGAACATGCCGATGATCTGGCGATGATCCTGACGGCCGAACAGGGCAAGCCGCTGGCCGAGGCCAGGGGCGAGATCCTGTATGGCGCCTCCTTCGTGCGCTGGTTCGCCGAGGAAGCCCGCCGCATCAACGGCGCGATCATCCCCAGCCCCGTGCCCGGCAAGAAGATCTTTGCCATGAAGGAACCCGTGGGCGTCTGCGCGATCATCACGCCGTGGAACTTCCCCAACGCGATGATCACCCGCAAGGTGGCACCGGGTCTGGCGGCGGGCTGCACCATGGTCATCAAGCCCTCGGACTTCACGCCCTATTCGGCGCTGGCGCTGTGCGTGCTGGCGGAACGCGCGGGCATTCCCGCGGGCGTTCTGAACGTGCTGACCGGCCGCCCCGAGGTGATCGGCGCGACGCTGACGGCAAGCCCCGTGGTGCGCAAGCTGTCGTTCACCGGCTCGACCCGCGTGGGGGCCCTCTTGGCCGAACAATGCGCGCCGACGCTGAAGAAGCTGTCGCTGGAGCTGGGGGGCAACGCGCCCTTCATCGTCTTCGACGACGCCGATCTGGACGCGGCGGTCGAGGGCGCGATGGTGTCGAAGTTCCGCAACGGCGGCCAGACCTGCGTCTGCGCCAACCGGATCCTGGTGCAGTCGGGCATCCATGACGCCTTCGTGGCGGCTCTGGCGGCCAAGGTCGATGCGCTGAAGGTCGGGTCGGGCATTGCCGCGGGAACCACCATCGGCCCGATGATCAACGACGCCGCGATCACCAAGATCAACGCCCATGTCGCGGATGCGCTGTCGAAGGGCGCCACCCGCGCCACCGCGCAGCGCGATGTGGCGGGCCAGTATGCCGATCCGGTCGTGCTGACCGGCGCCACCACCGAGATGCGCCTGGCCTCCGAGGAAACCTTCGGCCCCGTCGCCCCGGTCTTCAAGTTCGAGACCGAGGCAGAGGCGCTGGCGATCGCCAACGGCACGCCCTTTGGTCTTGCGGCCTATTTCTACACCACCGACATGGCCCGCGCCTTCCGCTTTGGCGAGGCGCTCGAGGTGGGCCTGGTGGGGCTGAACACCGGTGCCGTCTCCCATGCCGAGGCCCCCTTCGGTGGCGTCAAGGCCTCGGGGCTGGGTCGCGAAGGCGCCCAGGAAGGCATCGAGGAATACCTGGAAACCAAGGCCTTCCACTTCGGCGGGCTGTGATCCGGGGCCCCTCGGGGTCAGTGAAAAGGGGCGTCCCGATGGGGCGCCCCTGTTGCGTCACGGCCTGTGCGGCGGCTTTGCCGGTGCGGGCACCGTGACCGGCCGGGTGCGTTCGCGCCACAGCGCCGGCAGCCACAGCAGGGCCAGGACGTAAAGCCCGATGGTGGTGTTGACCAGCGCCCCGCCCCCGCTGTGCATGGCCGAGATGTAGCAGGCCGCATAGACCAGCACGACGTGCCAGGCATAGACATGCAGCGAATGACGCCCCAGAAGGCACAGCGCGGGCTGGGTGAACAGCCACCGCATGGCCCCCGACAGGCCCCGGATCCAGCCCTGCGGCGCCTCGCGCCCGCCGATGGCCAGCCAGGCGAACAGGAAGGCCGCAGCGGCAAAGTTCAGCAGGTAGACGGGGCCGAAATTGGTCCGCAGTTCCAGCGGTGCAAAGACCTTCAGCAGCTCGGGCGACATCATCCCGTTGGCCGAGGCGATGCGCAGCGGCGCGAAGAGCGCCATGAACAGCGCCGCCACCAGTGCCAGATCGCGGGTGCGCGGGCCCAGGAAGGCCTCCCACCGCAGCCGGCCGGAAACCCACAGCCCGCCCAGGATGACGCCCGCCATGAACGGTAGCTGCCAGCCCATCGGGTCGAAGGCCATGCGCAGGCCCTGGCTGTCGGTGGTTTCCAGCGCCCGGTCCACAGCGCCCGATATCGGCAGCATCACCTGCATCTGGCAGGCCGTCCAGACCAGCCCGGCCACCCCGGCCGCCAGCATCCAGCGCCCCGCCATCACCCAGCGAAGCATCAGCGGTGCGGCCGCCATGAACAGGATGTACATCGGCAGGATGTCCATGAAGGTGGGCTGGAACAGCAGCGTCAGGATCGCGAAGACCCGCAGCGGGTCGTCGATCCGCGCGGTCGAGACCCAGTTGTGCCAGGCCGCCACGCCGCCGGGCAGGATGTCGCGTGCCAGAAGTGCGGCGAAGACCAGCCCGATGCTCCACAGCCACAGCTCGGCCATGCGGCCGCGGATCGAGCGGTGCATCGCCGTGGGGCCGTCGCGCAGCAGCCTGCGGCCCTGCACCAGCCCGATCATCAGACCCGACAGGAACACGAAGCCCTGGGCGCTTTCGACGAACATCACCTGGCGGAAATGGACCTCGGTCAGCCAGACGCCGCCCTGCAGCACCAGATGCGACAGGGTCATGGTCAGCAGGAAGAAGCCCCGCATCCCGTCCAGGTAGTCATGACGCTTTATCTGTTTCGCTTCCAAGGGTTGATCCTCGACAGGGACTTGCCCGCAGAGTGCGGACAGGACAAATTCCGGCTCGTATCGTCGTGGTAGCGGCGCTTCAATAAGCATTTTCGCGCCATAGGCGCCGTATTGCCGCAGGGGCCGGGCCCCGCATCCGCACGGGACGGGCCGCCCGGGGGCATGCAGCCGGACGATGAAACCGTTCGGGAAGAACGCGGCCGGGGCCGCAGCCGTTCCCTGACGGCTACAGGAGCCGGAAAATAGCTGAGAATCGGTGAAAAGACGCCGAGCCAATGGCCGCAGCCGGCAAGGCCCTGCCTGCAGACAGGCAACGGGGCCCCGCATGGGGGCCCCGCAAGGCGGTGCGACGCGGGGCGCCGGTTTCCGCCAGTGTGATCAGCGGTAGTTGGCCGCCGGGCCGACCACCTTCGAGATCTTCAGCGAGCTGGTCTTGATCAGCACCAGATAGTTTCCGACCACGCGGTATTCCTCGCCCGAGGGCGCTTTGCTCAGCTTGCTCTTGGAAGAGGGCGTGAACTTGCTGCCGGACTTGCCGCTTTCCCCGACCTTCGGAGCCGAGGTCTTGGTGGCCGATTTCGTGTTCGACGAGACCGAGGATTTCTTCTCGGGGGTCTTGGCCTCGGTCTTGCTGGTGGTCTTCGAGCTGGCCTGTGGGGCGGCCTGGGTGCTCTTCTTGGTGCTGCAGTCCGACTTCGAGCCGCTGCAGTCCTGCGTGGTGGGCGTGTGCGTTTCCGCAAAGGCGCCGGCAGCGGGACCGAAGGCGAGAAGGGCGGACAGGGCAATCGCGAGCGTTCTGTTCATGGGCCTAACAATGTTCCGTGTTGTTTCAGGGTTCAACGCAGTCAGCGGCACATTCCGTCGCTCACAAAACCGTGAAGGCGATTTTATTGCGTCGTCGTGCCGCCGGGCCGCGTCGCCCTGAGCGCCGGTTCTGATCTTTTGCCCCGCCGGAGGCAAATCACGTCCTGGTGGCCTTGCGGCCGCCGGTCAGCGTCCGCCCAGGTATTGCGGCAGCAGCCGTTCCAGGGTGCGTTCCATGACATCGACGGTGACCTTGGTCTGGTGATCGACCTCGATGTTGACGTGATCGCCAGGCCGGTAGTTGCGGAAGGTGGTCTGGCGCAGGGTCTCGGGGATCAGGTAGATGGTGAATTCGTCCCCCTCGGCCTCGGCGACGGTCAGGCTGGCGCCGTTCACCGCGATGAAGCCGCGGTTGAAGATGTACTTGGCCCAGTCGGCGGGCACGCGGAAACGCAGGAAGGCGCCGTCCTCGTCGGTCTTCAGGGCCACGACCTCGGCCGTGCAGGAGATATGGCCGGCAATCGGGTGGCCGCCGTTCTCGTCCGACATCCTGGCCGAGCGTTCGACATTCACTGCCATGCCCGGTTCCAGCCGGCCCAGGTTGGTGCGTTCCAGCGTCATGGTCATGGCATCGAAGGATACCTTGCTGTCCGCGATGGCGGTGGCGGACAGGCAGACGCCTTCGATGGCGACGCTGCCGCCGATCTTCAGATCCTGCAGGTGGCCCTGGTCGATGTCGATGACAAGGCTGCGATAGCCGGGGTGTTCGGTGACCGAGGCGACCGAGGCGACGGTCTGGACGATGCCGGTATACATGCTGCGGGCCCTTTCTGTTCCGTGAGCGACAGATAAGGCGGCGGGGCGCCGGGCGAAAGGGCCTTGGCGGTGCGGGGATGCGCAATCGCCCTGCACCGGGGGCATCGGGCGGGGCGGGACAGGATGCCCCTCTGGCGCAGGCGGGCGCGGGCTGACAGGATGGCGGCAAACCCGAAGCAGGACATGGCATGACCCCGATCACCGGCCGGACGCGGCTTTTCGGCATCCTGGGCGACCCGATCGTTCAGGCGAAGACCCCGGAAGAGATGAACGCCCTTTTCGCGCGCGAGGGGGTGGATGCGGTGCTGGCGCCGCTGCAGGTGCCTGCGGGGGGCCTGGGGCCGGTGCTGGCGGGGCTGCGCGGCATCGGCAGTTTCGGCGGCGCGGTGGTGACGATGCCGCACAAGGCGGCGGCGCTGGCTCTGTGCGATGCGCTGGAGGGGGACGCGGCACTGATCGGGGCCGTCAACGTCCTGCGCCGCGAGGCCGACGGGCGGCTGGTGGGCGCCATGCTGGACGGCACGGGCTTCGTGGGCGGGTTGCAGGCGGCGGGGATCGCGCTGGCGGGGATGGATGCCTGCCTGCTGGGGGCGGGCGGGGCGGGATCGGCCATCGCCTTCGCGCTGGCGGGCGCGGGGGTGGCGCGGCTGACGATCGTCAACCGCTCTGGGCTGCGGGCGCGGGACCTGGCGGCGCGGGTGGCTGGGCGCTACCCGGGTGTCGATGTCCATGCCGGGCTGCCGTTGACGGCCAGCCGGGATCTGCTGGTCAACGCGACGCCGCTGGGGATGCGGGCGGGCGATCCGCTGCCGCTGGCGGATCTGGCGTTCCGGCCCGGGCAGGTGGTGGCGGATGCGATACTTGATCCGGTCGAGACGCCGCTGCTGGCCGCGGCCCGCGCGGCCGGCGCCCGGATCCAGCCGGGCCGGCCGATGCTGCAGCAGCAGATCCGCATGATGGCGCAGCACATGGGGGCGCTCTGACCATGACCCTGCCGGCGGGCGCGCGCTTCGATCACGTGATCGTCGGGGCCGGGACCGCCGGTTGCCTGCTGGCCGAGGCGCTGTCGCGCTCGGGCCGTGCCCGGGTCCTGCTGATCGAGGCGCGGGCCGCGCCGCGTCCCTGGCAGCGGACAGCGCCGCCCGGTTTCGCCGCCGAACCCGAAGCGGCCACCGGCCGCCGGGCGCTGCTGCTGACACGCCGCGACGATGCGCCCTGGATGCGCGGCCTGCCGCAGGATTACGACGACTGGCGGGTCCCGGGCTGGGGCTGGTCCGACGTGCTGCCGCATTTGCGCGCCATCGAGGCCTGGGCCGGTCCCGATCCCGACCCCTCGCGCGGGCGGGACGGGGCGATGCCGGTGACGGCGGCGGGCTGGCGTGCCCCGCTGGCCCGCGCCTTCCTGGAGGCCGCGACCCAGCAGGGCCAGCGCTTTACCCCAGATTGCAACGGCGCGCTGCCCGAGGGCGTCGGCTGGTTGCAGCAGACCCGGCGGCATGGGCGCCAGCGCTCGGCCCGGCAGGTCTGGCTGGCCCCGGCGCGGGGCCGGGCGAACCTGATGATCCTGACCGGCACCCGCGCCCTGCAGATCCTGCTGGACGGCCGCCGCGTCACCGGCCTGCGGCTGCAGCGCGGGACCGAGCGGGCCGAGGTGCTGGCAGGCCAGGTGATCCTGTGCGCCGGGCCGGTCCAGAGCCCGCAGCTTCTGGAGCTGTCGGGGATCGGCGACCCGATGCGGCTGGTGGCGCTTGGGGTGCGGCCGGTGGTGGCGGCCTCGGGCGTGGGCGAGGGGCTGTCGCTGGGCCAGGCGGTGCCGCTGCACTGGCACCTGGGCCAGCCTGACGGCGCTTTGCCATGGCGCGCGCGGATCCTGCAGCACCTGGCCGGGCGGCTGCGGCCTGCGGCGGTGGCAGGGGGCTTTTTGCGGGCGCGACCGGGGGCGATGCGCGCCGATGTGCAGCTGGAACTGCGGCCGGGCGATGGGGACGTCACCTTGCAGGTGGGGCTGCTGCGGCCGCAGTCGCGCGGCCGTGTCCATGCGGTCGATCCCGATCCCTTCCGCCCGCCCCAGCTGGTGGCGGGCCTGCTGACCCGCGACGAGGACCGCAGCACCCTGACCGCCGGCCTGTCGCTGGCGCGCCTCATGATGGACCAGCCGCCAGTGAGGCCCTTCGCGCCGCAGTTGCAAACGCCCCTGGCCGGGCTGCCGGCCGCGGGGCTGGTGCTGACGGGTGATGCCTGCGGCACCTGCCGGATGGGCGCCGATCCGGGCGCGGTGGTGGATCCGGGGCTGCGGGTGCGCGGCATCGCGGGGCTGCGGGTGATCGACGCCTCGGTGCTGCCGAAACCGGTCTCGGGGCCGGGGCGGGCGGCGGTGACGATGCTGGCGCATCGCGGCGCCAGCCTCATCACCGGCGAGGCCTAGGGTGCGGCCCTGCAGACAGGCCCCTAGGCCCTGAGCGTCGCGCCACCGTCGACATAGAGATCCGCCATGGTCACATGCCCGGCCTCTTCCGACAGAAGGAACATCGCCGCGCGGGCAATGTCCTCGGGGGTGGCCAGCTTGCCCAGCGGGATGCCGGTGCGGTGGCTGGCAAGATCACCGGCGATGATCCGTTCGGCGCCGCTCTCGTCCGCCCACATGCCGGTCTGCATCGGTGTCAGCGTCGAGCCCGGCGCCAGGATGTTGCAGCGCACGCCATAGGGCGCCAGCTCCAGCCCCAGGCAGCGGGTCAGCATGGTGACTGCGGCCTTCGAGGGGCCATAGGCGCCCATTCCCGCCCGCGGGATCCCCGCCGCGTTCGAGCTGATCACCACGATCGCCCCCGCCCGGTGCCGCGCCATCGCCCGGCCCATCGCGCGCGTCACCGCGAAGGTGCCGCCGGCGTTGATGTCCATGACGCGCTGCCAGTCCTCGGCCGAGGTCTCCAGCAGCGGGCCCATCGCCAGCACGCCCGCGCCGTGCACGCCCAGCCCCAGGGGGCCAAAGCGTGCCTCGGCCTCGGCCACGCAGACCTCGGCGCCCTCGGTGTCGCGCACGTCGAGGCCGACCCAGGCCAGCCCCTCGCGGTCCTCGGGCGCCAGCCGGTCCAGCGCATCCGGGTGGTCCGTCGCCGTCACCCGCGCCCCCGAGGCCAGAAGCAGCCCCACCATCGCCTGTCCGATGCCGCCCGCGGCACCCGTGACCAGCGCATTGCGGCCTTCGAATCCGGTCAGCTTCATGCCAGCACCTCGGCCGGAGAGAGGGTGGCCAGAGCCGCCTCGGTCGAGACGACCCCGCCGCAGGTCGCCGCCACCCAGCCCATCGCCATGTCGTGGCGGGCACGGTCGAAATCGGCCTGGGCATCGGCCACGGCGAAGGGTTCGATGTCGCGCTGGAACGCCTCGGCGGCGGTGCACAGGCAGCCGATATGGGCATAGATCCCGGTGATCATCAGCTGGTCGCGGCCCCGCGCGCGCATCAGGGTTTCCAGGTTGGTGCGCTGGAAGGCGCTGTAGCGGTGCTTGGTCAGCACGATCTCTTCGGCCAGGGGGGCGAGGTCGGGCAGGATCTGTTCATGCTCGGCGGTGGCTTTCATGCCGGGCCCCCAGAGGTCGGCCTGCAGGCCGCGGTCGGGGCGGAACTGGTTGCCCTTCTGCGCGGTCCAGAAGACCGGCACGCCCGCGGCCCGGGCCGCAGCGATCAGCCGGGCGATGTTGGCGACCACGGGCAGCAGGGGCGTGTCCTGCGGATAGGGGGCGCAGAAATAGCGCTGCATGTCGTGGACCAGCAGGGCCAGGCGGCGGGCTTCGGGGTGGAAGGGCGCGCGGGGGGCGGGCAGGCTGGCTGCCTCGGGCAGCGGATAGGGGGCAATGCCGGGCAGGGCCATGGGTTACTCCGTCAGGGTCAGGGCGGCGTCACGCGGCAGGCCGAAGGCCTCCAGCATGGCGGCGAATTTGGCGCCGGTCTCGGCGGTTTCGGCCAGCGGATCCGAGCCGGGCACGATCCCCGCCCCGGCATAAAGGCGGGCATGATGCTGGCCGACTTCGGCGCAGCGGATCGCCACGTACCAGGCGCCATCGCCCTGCGCATCGCTGTATCCCACGGCGCCGGCATAGAAATCACGGTCAACGGGTTCCAGCTGGCGGATCAGGGCTGCGGCCTCGGCGCGGGGGGCACCACAGACGGCGGGCGTCGGGTGCAGCAGCGCGGCCAGCACGGGGGCGGGGGTCTCGGGGTCGCTCAGCCGGCCCTCGATGCGGGTGCCCAGGTGCCACATGCTGCCGGTCGAGGTGACGGTCGTGCCCTCGGGCGCGGCCAGCTGACGGCACAGCGGCGCCAGCGTGTCCATGATCGCCTCGACCACCAGCGCATGTTCGCGCCGGTCCTTGGGCGAGCCGCGCAGCGCCTCGGCGGCGGCGCGGTCCTGCACCGGGTCGGCCTGCCGCCGGGCCGAGCCCGCCAGCGGATGCGAGAAGACCTGTCCGCCGGTCTTGCGCAGCAGCAGCTCGGGGGTGGCGCCGACCAGGTGGCGGGGACCTGCGGCCGTATCGGGCAGGCGCACCGAAAAGCCGAGCGCGGCGGGATCACGGGCCAGGCGGGCCAGCAGCGCGGCGCGGTCGATCGGCGCCTCGGCCTCCAGCCGCAGGCTGCGCGCCAGCACGACCTTTTCCAGCCGGGTGCTGGTGGCCATGGCATCCAGCGCGGTGGCGACGGCGCGGGCATAGGCGGCGGCGGCGGGTTCGGCCCGCAGGCGGCAGGGGCCGGGCGCGGCCTGCGGCAGCGCCGGTGCGGCGGTCGCGGTGCTGGTCCACAGGCAGTCGGGCTGGGTGCGATCGAAGGGCAGGGCGCCGGCGATCAGCCCGTCGGGGCCCGGCTTTGCCGCTGCCAGGCGCGTGGCCAGCGTGTCGGCCGTGCCGCGCGGCAGGGCGGTGACCTGGCCTGCGGCAACGCGCGGACCAGAGGCCTCGAGGAATGCGAAAGCGGGGGTCGGGTCGGTCGCCTCGGCCAGGATCTGCGGGAACGGACGTGTCATAGCACCCTCCTTTGATGGGATTCCGCCGGGGCGGAACGCGGATCATTGGGCGGGCTGCGGCCCCGCAGGGGATCGTCTGGCTACCTGAGCGGGGCATGACAAAGTGTCGCGCAATACTCAAGTGAAAAAGTCAGGAATTGGGGGCTCGGGCGGTCTTTGGCCAGCTTGAGGAGAATTAAGGCAAATGCCGCGCAATTTCCTTTCCGGCGTGAAACGGCCCAAGTCCCTGTCCTGCCGTGGAATGTGGGCGACCGGGGCGCGGAACCGCTGCGGGATCAACGTCCGGTTAAGACCCGCTGCCGTATCCCGCCAAAGGACAGGCCGGGCGCCGGGGCATCCCGAAGGCAAGGCCACAGCACCCGATCAACGCCGCGGGAGATGACGACATGGCCCTGATCAAGAAGCAATCCTCAAGCCCCTCGGCCGCCCCGGAAGAGGCGCTGGATGCCGAGTTCCAGTCCGCCGCGAGCGAGCGCAAGCCGCGGGCGGGGGCCGGGGTGGACCAGAAGCGTCAGCGGGCCCGCACCCTGGCGCGCCAGCAGCAGGCGGCAGAGCGCATTGCCTCGGCCTCGCTGGAGCTGAACGCGGGCGTGTCGCAGGCCAGTGCCGCGACCGAGGAACTGGCCAAGGCGATGAACCAGATCTCTGGCGGCGCCGAGGAAGCGGCCTCGGCCAGTGAGGAAAGCGCCGCGGCGATGACCCAGATCAGCCGCCGGGTGGGGCTGCAACGCGAGGCCGCCGACCAGTCCCGTGACGTCACCCAGAAGCTGCAGGCCTTGCTGGAAGAGACCAACACCGGCGTTTCCCTTCTGATCGAGAACGTCGGCCGGGCGGCCCGGCGGCAGTCGGCCTCGGTGGTCAAGATGGAAGAGCTGGAAAGCCAGGCCAAGGGCATCATCGAGGCGGTGAACCAGGTCATCCGCATCGCCGACCAGACCAACCTGCTGGCGCTGAACGCGGCGATCGAGGCGGCACGGGCGGGCAAGCATGGCAAGGGATTTGCGGTGGTGGCCGACACGGTGCGCACCCTGGCCGAGGCCTCGGAGAAGAACGCCACCAGCATCGAGGTGCTGATCCGGCAGATCCAGACCGGCGCGCGCGAGATCTCGGACGGGGTGCGCAGCTCGGCCGAGACGGCGAGCCGCGAGGTCGAGAAGGGCAAGGTGGTGACCACCCAGCTGGACGAGATCAAGGATGACATGGCGCTGATCATGACCGGCGCGCGCCAGCTGGCCGATGCCGCGCTGGAGATGGGCGCCGCCGCCGAGCAGGCGCAGAAGGGCGCCGAAGAGGTCGCCGCCGCCGCCGAGGAACAGTCTGCCGGGGCCCTTCAGGCCCGCAAGGCCGTCGACATGCAGGCCCAGGCCCTGTCGGAGGCCGAGCGCGCCGCCGCCGAGCTTGATGACCTCTCGGACGAGCTGAAGACCTCGACCGACATCGCGAAATCCTCCGAGGAGGTCGCGGCCGCCGCCGAGGAGCTTTCGGCCACCATCCAGGAACTGAACCGCGCCAGCAGCCAGATCATGGCCGCCATCCGCGAGATCGCCGAGACCGCCGCCACCCAGGCCGCCGCGGTCGAGGAAGGCGTCGCGGGCATCGCGCAGATCGAGAAGAACTCGGACCTGGCGGAAACCCGGGCGGGCGAGGCTCTGGAGAAGGGCGATGCGATCAGTGCCCTGCTGGAGACCAACAAGACCAGCATCGACGAGATCATCGCCGGCGTCACCGATGCCATGGATTCGGCACAGAAATCGGTGGAAGAGATTCAGGAGCTGGAGCTGATCAGCCGCAAGATCGACAAGATTGTCGATGCGATTTCCAACGTCGCGATCCAGACCAGCATGCTGGCGGTCAACGGCGCGGTCGAGGCGGCGCGGGCGGGCGAATACGGCAAGGGTTTCGCGGTGGTGTCGACCGACATCCAGAACCTGGCCAATGATGCGGCGCTGAACGCCGAGCAGATCAAGGACATGGTCAAGGGCATCCAGGATCAGATCGGGGTGGTGCGCCTGGACCTGATCGCCACGGCCGAGGCCTCGCTGGCCGAGGTCGAGCGCGCTGCGCTGACCACTCAGAAGCTGGTCACGGTGGCCGGTGACATGACCAAGGTGATCTCGGGCAACCGCGAGATCCAGACCGCCAGCCAGGAGATCGCCAAGGCCGTCGCCGATGCCAAGCGCGGCATGGAACAGATCGCCGCCGCCGCCGAACAGGCGCGCACCGCCGCCGAGCAGGCCAGTGCCGCCGCCCGCCAGCAAAGCGAAGGCGGCCAGGAGCTGGCCAATGCGATCGACGCCATCGCCTCGATCGCCGACGAGCTGCAGAGCGCCTGATGCGCGCGCCCGGACCCAGGAGGATGCCTGCATGACCCTGACGGACGATCTGCTAGAGGACTCTCCCGGCACGGCCGAGGAGGCGCTGACGCGCCAGTACGTGACCTTCCACCTGCGCGGCGAATGCTTTGCCTTCCCGATCGACATGGTGCAGGAGATCATCCGCGTTCCCGATACGGTGGCGGTGCCGATGACGCCGCCGGCGCTGATCGGGCTGGCCAACCTGCGTGGCGTGGTGCTGCCGGTGGTGGACCTGCGCGCCGCGCTGGACATTGAAACCGCCGATTACGGCGAGGCGTCCCGGGTGATCGTGGTCCATGCGGGCCAGTCCGTCGGACTGGTGGTGGACCGGGTGGCCCGCGTCACCAATGTCTCCGAGGACCAGATCGAGCCCGCCAATGGTGTCGAGCGCGCCGTCGATGTCGAGGTTCTGACCGGCGTGGTGAAGAACCATTCCGACGCCGAGCTGGTGCAGATCCTCGACCCGGCGCTGGTGATCGCGCGGCAGTTTCCGGCGCCGGAAGGCGGCCCCGGCACGGCAATGGCGGCGGCATTGTCGGCGGCCGCCCGGCCGGCCGTCACCGAGGAGGCCGAGGATGATACCGTCCAGCTGGTCAGCCTGGTTGTCGCGGGCGAGGAATATGCCTTTCCGATCGACACTGTCGACGAAATCGTCCGCGTCCCCGAGAAGATCTCGGTCGTGCCCTGCAATGCGCCGCATGTGCTGGGGCTGATCAACCTGCGCCACCGGCTGCTGCCGCTGGTCTGCCTGCGCGGCATCTTCCAGCTGCCCGCGGCCGAGCGTAGCGACAGCAACCGCGTCGTCGTGCTGCGGCTGGGCGAGGAAGACGGCGAGGCGCTGCGCGTCGGCGTCGTGGTCGATCAGGTGCGCGAGGTGTTGCGGGTGCCGGCCTCGGCCCGCGACCGGCTGCCCGGGGTGCTGCGCCGGGGCGAGCGTCACGAAATCGAGGCGGTCTGCCAGCTGGAGGACGGCGCCCGCCTGGTCTCGGTGCTGTCGGGTCCGGCGCTGTTCGAGATGCCGGCGCTGCGCGAGGCGGCGCAGCTGGCCACCGCAGAGACCGAGGAAGAGGACCACGACGTCATGATCGGGGATGAGACCGACGAGACCCAGCTGGTGGTCTACCAGCTGGAGGCGCAGGAATTCGGGGTGGACATCCATTCGGTGCAGGAAATCATCCGCCTGCCGGAAAAGCTGGCGCGCGTGCCCAAGGCCCCCGACACGGTCGAGGGGATCCTGAACCTGCGCGGCATGGTCTTGCCGGTGGTCGAGATGCGCCGCCGTTTCGGTCTGGCTCCGATGGAACGCAACGACCGCCAGCGCATCCTGGTGCTGAACGTCGGCGGCATGCGCACGGGCTACATCGTCGACAGCGTGTCCGAGGTGCTGCGGGTGCCGGCCTCGGCGACCGAGGCTTCGCCGCGGCTGTCGAAGGAGGCGGACCGGCTGGTCGGCCGGGTGGCCAGCCTGCAGAATGGGGCCCGCATGGTGCTGGTTCTGGATGCCGAGGCACTGGTGGCCGATGAAGAGGGGCTTGACGCCCTGATGGCTGGCGGCTGACGCGGGGGGCGACCGGGATGAAGTTGCTGATCGTCGATGATTCCGCCCTGATGCGCCGGGTCCTGCAGCAATGCTTCGAGGGCGAGGACGGCATCGAGATTGCCATTGCCCGCGATGGCGAAGATGCGCTGCGCGTCGCCCAGGAATTCCGGCCCGACGTGGTGACGCTCGACATCAACATGCCGAAGATGGACGGGCTGACCTGCCTGGCCCATCTGAGCGAGATCAGCGATGCTGCGGTGATCATGGTCTCGTCGCTGACCGAGAAGGGCGCGCTGGCCACTTTCGAGGCGCTGGAACTGGGGGCGGTGGACTTTGTCGCCAAGCCCGGTGGCACGGTGTCGCTGAACCTTGAGATGGTCTTCGAGGAGCTGCGCGCCAAGGTGCGTGCTGCAGGACGGGCCCGGGGGCGCCCGGCGCCGATGGCCCGCGCGGCGCCCAGGCCGGCCCCGCGCGCCGCGCCGCGTCCCGCCAAGGCCGCGGCCGTGCCGGGCCGCCCTCTGCCCGTGGGGGCGCCGGAACTGCTGCTGATCGGCAGTTCGACCGGTGGTCCGAAGACGGTGGGCGCCATCCTGGAGGCGCTGCCCGCCGATTTCCCGGTGCCGATCCTGGTTGCCCAGCACATGCCGGAACGTTTCACCCGGATCTTCGCCAGCCGCCTTGACGGGGCCTGCGCGCTGAAGGTCCGCGAGGTCACCGGACCCGTCCCGCTGATGCCTGGCACGGCGCTGATCGCAGCCGGCGGCAGCGACGTGGTGGTCAAGCGCCGCGGCCGTGGCCTGCTGGCCGATACCGCAGCGTCGGATACGTCCTTTACCTGGCACCCGAGCGTGGCACGCATGGTGGCCTCGGCACTGGATCATGTCACACCGGACCGGATGATCGGTGTGATGCTGACCGGGATGGGCGATGACGGCGCTTCCGAGATGACGCGCATCCACACCGGCGGTGGCCGGACCGTCGCGGAATCCGAGGAAACCGCCGCGGTCTTCGGCATGCCGGAAAAGCTGATCGCCCATGGCGG
The DNA here is from genome assembly GCF_057380705.1 of Pseudooceanicola sp. NS-SX9. Lineage (NCBI taxonomy): Bacteria > Pseudomonadati > Pseudomonadota > Alphaproteobacteria > Rhodobacterales > Paracoccaceae > Pseudooceanicola > Pseudooceanicola sp. NS-SX9. The sequence continues at coordinate 150,792 of NZ_JBXXRN010000008.1, forward strand.
TGCCACCAAGGTCCTGCCTGCCTATCGCATTGCGGACCAGATCCGACGCTGGGTCCAGTCCGCCCCTGCCGAAAGGGAAGTCCGATGCCGCTGATCTCGTCTCCGGCCGAACGGCCGGTGCCGCGTCGCAAGCCCGGCCGGGCCGCGGCCCTGAAGGCCCTGGCCGAGGGCACCCCCTTCGCGCGTCGTCAGGCCGCGCTGGACCTTTCCGGGGATGCGGAAGCGACCGAACCGCTGATCGCCCGGCTGGCCACCGAGCCCGAGGCCGCGGTGCGTGCCGCCCTGCTGGAGGCGCTGGCGGCCATCGGGTCGGACCGGGTGGTGGCGGCGCTGATCGAGACCCTTCGGGTCGAGAATGCCGAGCGCCGCAACGAGGCCGTCACCGCTTTGCAACACCTGTCGGCGCCGGTGGCGCAGCACATGGCGGCGCTGCTGAAGGACCCCGATCCCGACATGCGCATCATGGCGGTGGACGTGCTGCGCCTGCTACCCCACCCCGAGGCGCCGCACTGGCTGGGCGATCTGCTGGAACGCGAGACCCATGTGAACGTGGTGGGCGTCATCGTCGATCGCCTGGCCGAGATCGGCAGCCCCGACCACCTGCCGGCCTTGCGAGCGGTGCGCCATCGCTTTGCCGCCGAACCCTATATCTGCTTTGCCACTGATCTGGTGATCCGTCGCATCGAGGCCATGGCCGGGGAGGGCGGCGCATGACCGCCAGCCTCAGCGCCGAGGATTTCAGCGTTTTCCGGGAATATTTCTACAAGAAGACAGGGATCGAGTTCGACGAGAGCAAGCGCTACTTCGTCGACAAGCGGATCCTCAAGCGCATGGAGGCCACCGGCGCCGCGACCTTTCGCGACTATTTCGTCAAGCTGCGCTTCGAGGCCAGCCAGAAGGAATTCCAGAACATCGTCAACGTGATGACGGTGAACGAAACCTACTTCTTCCGCGAGGAACACCAGTTCCGCTGTCTGACGGGCCATGTGCTGGACGAGCTGGTCGAGATCCGCCGCCGCCGCAAGGGCCCGATCCGCATCCTGTCGCTGCCCTGCTCGACCGGCGAGGAACCGTTCTCGATCGCGCTGTCGCTGATCGCCGACTGGCCGGGGCTGGCGCATCACGATGTCGAGCTTGCGGGCTGTGACATCGACACCGAGGTCCTGAGCCGCGCCCGCGAGGGGCTGTTCAGCGCACGGTCGGTGCAGAACGTGCCGCCCAAGGTGCTGTCGGCGCAGTTCACCCGCGAGGGGGACCGGGGCTATCGCATCGGTGAAGACCTGCGCGGCTCGGTAGATTTTTTCCGCATCAACCTGTCGAACCCCGACGAGGCCCGCGGCCTGCGCAATTACGACGTCATCTTCTGTCGCAACATGCTGATCTATTTCGACGACAGCTCGCGTCGGGCGGCGACGGATGCGCTTTATGACGCGCTGAACCCCGGCGGTTTCCTGTTCCTTGGCCATTCCGAAAGCATGAGCCGCATGTCCTCGCTCTTTGCCGTGCGCAAGTTCCCCGAGGCGATCGTCTACCAGAGGCCCCTGTCATGACCGATCCCGCATCCGCCCCCCGCCGCCCCGTGGCCCTTGTCGTCGACGATGCCAACACGGTGCGCATGTACCATCGCAGCCTGGTCGAGGCCGCCGGCTGGCAGGTGGTCGAGGCCGAGAACGGCATGGAGGCGCTGGAGCGCGCCATGGACATGCGCATCGACCTGATGTTCGTCGACGTCAACATGCCGGTGATGGACGGCTACCGCTTTGTCGAGGCCGCCCGTGCCAGCGCGGCACTGGCCGATGTGCCTGCGGTGATGATCTCGACCGAGGCGCAGATGCTCGACAGCGACCGGGCCTTCGCGGCGGGCGCCAACCATTACCTGGTGAAACCCGCGCAGCCGCAGGATCTGCACGCGATCCTCGACCTGCTCAGCCCGGAGGACCGGCCATGAACGCGCTGCTGACCCAGTTCGTGAGCGAGGGCCGAAACCTGCTGGAACAGGCCTCGAAGGCGCTGCTGGCGCTTGAGGCAGAGCCTGGCAATACCGGCCATCTCGACGGGCTGTTCCGCGCGGTGCACACGATCAAGGGCGGCTCGGGCCTGTTCGAGATCGCCCCCTTCACCCGCGCCGTTCATGCAGGCGAGGACCTGATGGATGCGGTGCGCGCGGGCGACGTGCGCTTTGATGCGGATCTGGCGGACCTGCTGCTGGACCTGCTGGACCAGGTCTCGGAATGGCTGGACGAGCTGGAGCAGACCGAGACCCTGTCCGATGGTGCCGGTGCCATTGGTGATCGGTTGTCCGAGGCCCTGCGCACCCGCCTGGTCGAGGGCACCCCTGCCACCGAGGCGCCCGTGGCCACGGCCCAGGCCACCGTCCCCTGGCCCGATGCGGTGCCGCCCGCGTTGCGCAGCGGCACCGCCCATCTGGTCACCTACCATCCCCAGCCCGAGGCCTTTTACGCCGGTGACGACCCGCTGCTGACGGTCACCACCACCCCCGGTCTGCGCTGGCGCATCGCCCTGCCGCCCGCCGCCTGGCCACCGCTGGAGCAGATGGATCCCTTCACCGCGCTGATGGGGTTCCAACTGGTCAGCGATGCCCCGCCCGAGGTCTTGCAGGCACATTTCCTCTATGTCGAGGACCAGGTCAGCATCGCGCCGCTGCCCGCTGCTGCCGCGCCGACGGATCCGGCCACGTCCATGGCGCTCGGGTTGCTGGCGTCGCAGCGGCGGCTGCTGCAGATCCAGGCCGAGGCCCCGCAGCCGGCGCATCTGGCCAGCGCCCGGCAGGTGCTGCGCCGCCTGGCCGGGCATCTTGATCACCCGGAGGTCGCGCTGCAGGTCGCGGCGCTCGATCCTGGCGCTGCAGATGCGGCGGCGCAGCTGGACCGGCTGGCGGAGACCCTGGCCCAGGCGCTGTCGGTGCCGCCCGAGGTGCCGCAGGCCGCCCCGCCGCCGCCGCTGCCCGAAGATCCCGATCCGGTTGACACCGGCCCGGGGCCCTCGGGGCCCCGCAAGGCCGCGCCGATCCGCGTCGATGCCGATCGCATCGACCAGCTGATGAACCTGGCCGGAGAGCTGATCGTCGCCAAGAACGCGATGCCCTTCCTGGTCCGCAAGGCAGAGGAAGCCGCCGATCCCCGCATCCTTGCGCGCGAGATCAAGGCCCAGCACGATGTCATCAACCGCATTGCCGATGAGCTGCAATCGGCGGTGATGAAGATCCGCATGGTGCCGGTGGGCTCGGTTCTGGGGCGGTTCAACCGGCTGGTGCGGGACCTGTCGCGCAAGCTCGACAAGCGCATCCGGCTGGAGATCGAGGGCGAGGAGACCGAGGCCGACAAGGCCGTGGTCGAGGAACTGGCCGATCCGATGGTGCACCTGATCCGCAATGCGCTGGATCACGGGCTGGAAACCCCGGCCGATCGCCGCGCCGCCGGCAAGCCCGAGGAGGGCGTGATCCGCCTGACCGCCTATCAGCGCGACGACAGCGTGGTGATCGAAATCGCGGACGACGGCCGTGGCATCGACACCGAGCGCGTCGCCGCCAAGGCGCTGGAAAAGGGCCTGATCGAGGCCGACACCCTGGCGGCCATGGGCCCTGAAGAGCGTCTGCAGCTGATCTTCCTGGCCGGGCTGTCGACGCGCGACCAGATCTCGGACCTGTCGGGGCGGGGCGTCGGGATGGATGTGGTGGGCAGCATGGTGCGCCGGGTGGGCGGCCAGATCGGCCTGCAAAGCACCCCCGGCGCGGGCACCGTGGTGCGGATCTCTCTGCCGCTGTCGATGGCCGTGCAGCGGCTGATGATGGTCGAGGTCGCAGGCGGTCTTTACGGCGTGCCGGTGGACCAGGTGGTGGAAAGCCAGCGCCTTGCGGCCGAACGCATCCACTGCCACCGCCACGAGGAGATGATCCTGTTGCGCCAGCGGATGATCCCGCTGCTGCGGCTGCGCAGCCTGTTCGGCTGCCCGCCCGAGGATCCGAAACCGGAAATCAATGTCATGGTCGTAAATGTGGATGGCAACGAGGTCGGGCTGGTGGTGGACCGCTTCCATGCCGGCGTCGATGCGGTGGTGAAACCCATGGAAGGCATCCTTGGCGGCGTGGGCTGTTTTGCGGGCACGGCGCTTCTGGGCGACGGCTCGGTACTGCTGGCGCTCAACTTGGCGGAGGTTCTGTCATGCCGTTGGAACTGAACGAAACCCTGGCCGTCCTGACCGGCCATGCCGAGATCACCGAGGCCGAGACCCTGCTGGACTGGCTGCGCGGACAGACGGCGCCGCGTGTCGATGTCTCGGGCTGTGGCTCGGCCCATATGGCGGTGCTGCAGGTGCTGCTGGCGACCCGGCCGCAGATCCAGGGCGCGACGGGCCAGACAGACTGGCGGGCGCTGCTGGCCGCGGCCGCGCCGCAAGAAGTGGAGTGAGAAAATGAGTACAATCCTCATCGTCGACGACAGTCCGACCGTGCTGATGAGCATGGAACAGCTGCTGTCGCGGTTCGGCTACGGGGTCAGCAAGGCCAACAGCGCCGAGGATGCGCTGCGGGTCGTCAACGGCGGGCTGCGTCCGAACCTTGTGATCACGGATTTCAATATGCCCGGCCGCAACGGGGCCGAGCTGATCCGCGCCCTGCGTGGCATGGCGGCGCATCGCTTCACGCCGATGCTGGTGCTGACCACGGAAAGCCAGCGCGAACGCCGGGACGAGGCGAAATCTGCCGGCGCCACGGGCTGGCTGGTGAAACCTGTGGATCCGGCGCAGCTGGAAGGCGTGCTGAAGAAGCTGCTGCCGAACGGCTAGGCCATGAAAGCGACCGTGATCCGCCTGATTGCTCTGCTGGGCCCGGTGCTTGCCGCCGGGCTGGGGGCCTTCGTGCTGGGGCCTGCGGGGGCTGCGGGGCTGGTGCTGCTGGTGCTGGGCGCGCAGCATCTGCTCCGGCCGCGCCGCCGCGCCCTGCCGCCGCCCGCAGACAGGGACGTTGCCCCTAAGGCCGCGCCGCCGCCGGACCCGGCCGAGGTGATCGCCCTGCAGGCCCCGACCGGCGATGGCAGCACCCCCTGGGGCCGCTATCTGCCCGATGTTCTGCAGGTCCTCGAACGGCTGGCGCTGAACGCGGTCGCGGATACCAACCGCTCCAGCCTCGATTTCATCCGCCAGCTGGGCGATATCGAACAGCGGGTGAATTCCGCCAACCTGCGCCATGATGCGGCGGCGGCCTCGTTGCAGGGGATCGACGACATGGCCCAGGATCACGCCGCCGACAGCGCCCATATCGCCGATGCGATCGGTGCGGCGATCGGTTTCAACGAGGCGGTTCAGGTGGAATATGCGGCCTCGACCCGGGCCCTGCATGCGGTGGATGAAACGATCCTGCGCATGCACGAGGAACTGGGCGACATCGGCCGCATCGCGCGCGAAATCAACATCCTGTCGATCAATGCCGCGATCACCGCCGCCCGCGCGGGCGAGGCGGGCGCGGGCTTTGCCGTCATTGCCGGGGCGATCCGGGACCTTGCCACCAAGACCCACGGGCTGACCTCGCGCATGGAGCCGCTGATCCAGGAGGCCCGCGCCACGGTGATGAGCCACGGATCCCGCGACCAGGATGTCAGCCATGATGCCACCGAGATCGGCCGCCGCCTGGCCGAGCAGGTGGGCCTGCTGGAAATGGTGCGCGGCAAGATCGGCCGGCTGAGCGAGGATTACGATGATCTGATCCGCGCCAATCGCGATAACGTTCGCCATGCCCAGCACGTCGGCGAGGATGTCGAGCAGTCGATCCGCTCGGCGCTGGCCTCGGCGCAATATGGCGACATCATCCGACAGCAGATCGAGACCATCATCACCTGCATGACCCGGCTGCGCGACGTCTCCCGGGGGGATCCGGATGCGGTCGCGCTGGAAGGCCGCCTGCGCGACCTGCTGCAGGAGCTGTCGCAATCCTACGTGATGGAGTCGCAGCGGCAGGCCCATGACGGGGGCGGGGGGCAGGCCGCGGTGAACGGCTCTGCCGAACCCCTGGTCGAGCTGTTCTGAAACGAAACCGGGCGCCCGCTGGGGCGCCCGGATCCGGGGGTCAGGCGGTTTCGGGACCGCCGGTGCCCGAGGGTGTCGGCGGCAGGACCTCGGCCGCGCCGGGGCCTTCGGCGCGGATGCGGAAGGGCTGGGTGCTGCCGTCCTTCGCCTCGCCCAGGTAGATCGTCTGGTGGGGGAAGGGGATCTCGATGTTGCGTTCGTCGAAGATCGTCTTCAGCAGGCCGTTATAGGCGCGTCCCACGCCCCACTGGGCGCCCGGCACGCATTTGATCCGCGTGCGCACGTTCACAGCACTGTCCCCGAACGAGTTGATGCCGAACCATTCCAGATCGCCCATGATGTTGGCGGATTGGGCCGGGTCGCGGCGCAGCGCCTCGAAGGCATCCTGCATGGCCTGTTTCACGTCGTCGATGTTCTCGCGGTAGGCAACGCCCATGTCGCAGACGGAATAGCCGAATTCGCGCACGAAGTTCGTCACCATGTCGACGGACGAGAACGGGATGACATGGAAGGCGCCGGTATAGTCGCGCAGGCTGACGGAGCGGATGGTCAGCCGCTCGACCACGCCGGTAGTCGAGCCCACCGTCACCACGTCGCCGACGTTCATCGCGTTCTCGAACTGGATGAAGATGCCGGTGATGATGTCCTGCACCATCTTCTGGGCGCCAAAACCGATCGCCAGGCCCAGCACCCCGGCCGAAGCCAGCAGCGGCGCGATGTCCAGGCCCACTTCCGACAGCACGAACATCAGCGTGATGATGATCAGCGCGATGGTGGCGGCGTTCCGCAGCAGCGTCAGCAGGGTGCGTTCGCGCGCCGTCGGCACCTTGCCGAATTCCGGGTTCAGCCGGTAATCTACCCAGGATGTCATCGCCACCCAGATCACGAAGGACACCACCAGCACGGCCGCCACGGCGAACAGCCGACTGGTCAGCTGCACCCCGATCTGGCTGGCCAGCCAGGCCTTCAGGTCGATCAGGCTGATGGCGTTCAGCGCGAAGGCCACCACCAGCACGAAGATCACGAAACGCAGCACGAACAGCGCCTTCGGCACGAAGGTGTTCAGGCGGCGCTCCAGCAGCGGCAGGCGCAGGTTGACGTTTTCCGGCAGCTGCACGCCGCGCACCATGACGCGGGTCAGCATCCCGGAAATCGTGACCCCCAGCAGCGCCACAACCAGCACCTGCCCCGAATTCATCAGCGAACGGAAGGCCACGTCGCCGGGTTGCACCAGCACCAGCACCAGCATGGTCAGCAGGTAGACCAGCGCCGGCCAGTGCCAGTGCCGCACCAGGAAGCTGATCGCGCCGCGCGGCCCCGCGGGTTCTTCCGGGGTGCCCATGGGGAATTCCTCGGGGATCTCGTCAACCGGGGCGTCAGGGGTGTCGGTATCGGGCAGTTCGGCCTCGGCCTCGGCGGCTTCGGCAAAGCGCTGTTCCTGCACCTGTTCGGCGCGGGTGCGGCCGCCGCGTTCCAGCCATCCGGCGACGCCGTGGCGGTTGCGGAACACCATCCAGATCGCCAGCGCCACCACGATCAGCGCGATCAGCGCCGACACGGCCCTGGAGGCCGCATAGCTGGCGTTGGAATTGATGATCGGCACGATCAGCAGCTGACCATAGCCCACCAGCCCCACCATGAAGTTCAGCCGCCCCGTCAGGTAGCGCGCCGCCTGGTCCGAAACCGGCAGCGGCCGCAGGCTGCGCGCCGAGGGCGACAGCACCATGCGCACCGCGACCTTCGACGTCTCGACCAGCAGGAAGGCGTTCAGATAAAGGGTCTGGCGGATGCCGATCTGGCCGAAGGTGCCCAGCAGCAGGGTGGCGATCAGATAGCCCACCGCCCAGGACACCACGACGATCAGCGCATCCGTCACCACCGAGACGACGAACAGCGCCAGCGTGCGGATCAGGCCGCTGCGCTGCGCCCGGGCGCCCATGCGCACGTAAAGCGCCTTGGCCAGCCGCCGCAGCACCAGGAAGACGGCGACGGTGACGACGATCACCAGCGCCAGCTCCTTCAGGGCCTCCAGCAGTACTGATACCTCGTCGCCGCTCAGCCCGTCAAAGACCTGGGGGGCCAGGACGATCTGGCTCCAGGCGGATTGCAGCTGGCCGGCGGCGTTCTGCGCCACCTCCTGGGTGATCAGCGCGATGCGCTTGCCAAAGGACAGCGTCTCGGCCGGGGCCTGCTTGGAGGGCGTCGCCTCGGCCAGCCCGTCGACGATCTTGTCGCTGACGGGCGTGTCCGCGGTCTTTTCGGCCGCTTTCAGCTGATCGATCAGCGCCGCGCGGCTCTTGTCGTCCTGGATCACGTTCAGCAGCAGCTTCAGGCTGTTCTGGTCGCTGCCGGTGGTGCTGCCATCGTCCGAGGCCGTGTCGGTCGAGGCGCCCTGTGCGGTTGTCGTGTCGGTGGTCTGGGCCCATCCGGGGGCGGGCGCCAGGCTCGTCATCGCCAGCCCGGCCAGGATCAGCCAGACGGAGAGCCACGTTCGTGTCTTTTTCATGTCACCACGTTGGTTGCCAATGTCATCGGGCGCCCGTGTGACGCAAACGGGCCGCAGATGACAGGCCCAGGGGTGCAAGGGCGTGTCGGCAACACGGAAAGCCTGGGGCGCTGTTCCAGCAAATTAGTGCGGTGACGCGGCAAGACCACCCCCCGGGCAAATTCCTGCCCGGGGGGCGCCTGCCTCAGGCCGGGGCGCGGCGGCGGAAGCCCGAAACGGGCAGCACCAGCGCCACCAGCAGGCAGGCCAGGCCAAAGCCTGCAAGAGTGCTCAGGACCGATCCGGTGACGTGATCGGCCAGCAGCCCGAACAGCGCGCCGCAGATCGGCTGGGCCAGGAAGAAGGCGGAAAAGTAGCAGCCGGTGCCGATGCCGCGGTCGGTGTCGGTGAACTGGCCCTGGCTCCAGGCCATCAGCCCCGACAGCAGGATGCCGCCGCCGAATTCGTGCAGCACCATGGCCGCCGACAGCGCCACCAGACCCGGGGCCAGCGCCAGCGCCAGCAACCCCGCGCCCATCAGCACGAAAGACAGCACGATCAGCGCTTGCTGCGGGCGCCCGGTCTGCCGGGCCCGCATGTAGCCCCAGGCACCCAGAGGCATGGCGGCAGATCCGATCGCCCCGACAAGGCCCGCCTGTTGCGGGGCGGAAAACCCATGCGCCGCAGCGATCGGCGCGATCAGGATCTGCGGCAGGATGAACATCACCGCCCCCAGCAGCGTCAGCCCCGCGACACGCGCCAGCACCGCCCAGGGCAGGGCGGCCAGCGAACCGGTGGCGCCACGGACGCGGGTGGCCTCGGGTTCCCATGTCAGGACCAGCACCGCCAGCAGCATCACCGGTGCCAGCAGGTAGACCAGATAGGGCACCCGCCAGCCGAAGCCGCCCAGATAGCCGCCAAGCGCGAAGAACAGCACCGCCGCGACCGAGGTGATGGCGGTGTTGGCCGCCAGGAAGCGTTCCCGCCGGGGGCCTTCGAAATAGTCTCCCAGCAGCGCGAGCGAGGCCGCCAGGATGACGCTTTCGCTGGCGCCCACCCCCAGCCGGCTGAGCACGATCAGCCCCAGATCCTGCAGGTAAAAGGGCGCGGTGCCGCAAATCGTGTAGGCCGCCAGCGCCACCAGCAGCGGGCCGCGGCGGCCGAACCGGTCCAGCAGGCGGCCGACGACCAGCGACAGCACCGCCACGCAAAGCGCGGGGCAGGTCAGTGCGAAGGTCGCCAGCTGCATGGCTTCGGGCCGGTCGGGAAAGGCGGCCGCCAGCTGCGGCACCGAGGGCGCCAGCAGTACGATCGCCATGACCGACAGGATGCCCAGCGACACCAGCAAAAGCCCCTGCAGCGTGCCCGGACTGCGGCGCCCTGGCGCCGGATGATGATGGATTTTCATGTTGTCTCCTCCCGTTGCGATGACGGGGGCGGCGGGCCTCCTGTCCCGGCCGCCCCCGCCGCGATCAGATCAGCGCCGCATAGGCGCCGCCGTCGATCTGGATGTGCTGCCCGGTGACAAAGCCCGCCCGGGGGCTGCACAGATAGGCGCACAGATCGCCCAGCTCTTCGGGGCGGCCAAAGCGGCGGGCGGGGATGGTGCGGGCGATCTCGGCCCGCATCTCCTCGGGCGGGATGCCGCGTTCGCTGGCCATGCGGCCCACCATGAAGACCTGGCGGTCGGTGGCCAGGCGCTCGGGCAGCAGGGTGTTGACGGTGACATTGTCGGCCGCCATGTCGCGCGCCAGTGCCCGGGTCAGTGCCGTCAGCGCGGTACGCGGGGCTGTCGACAGGGTCATCATCGGATGCGGCGTCTTCACCATGGCCGAGGTGATGTTGACGATCCGGCCAAAGCCGCGCTGGCGCATCCCCGGCGCCAGCCGCGCGATCAGGTCGGCGGCACAAAGGAAATTCGCCTCGAAGGCGGCCAGCCAGTCGTCCCGGGCGATGTCGCCGAAGGGGCCGGGGGGCGGGCCGCCGTTGTTGTTGACCAGGATGTCGGCGGCGCCTGCGGCCTGGGCCAGCCCGGCGCGGGCATCGGCGTCATTCAGGTCGCAGGGATGTTCGGTGATGTGGGCGCCGGTCTGGTCGCGCAGGTGCTCGGCGGCGGCAGCCAGGCGCTCGGGGTTGCGGCTGTTGAGGGTCAGCGAACAGCCCTCGCGGGCGAGGGCCGTGGCGCAGGCCAGCCCCAGCCCGGAGGAGGCGGCGCAGACCAGCGCATGGCGGCCTGTCAGGTGCAGATCCATGGGATGTCCTTTCAGCGGGGATCGGCCAGCGCGGCAAAGGCGCTGGCGGCAGGGATGCGGGGGGGCTGGCCGGCAAAGTCCGTGGCCTCGTCCATCCAGCTGCGTGGCGGCGCGGCGCCCCAGCCGGGGCGGGCCATCAGATCGTCCAGCTGCCAGATCCGGGCGGTCTCGTCGATGTCGATGCACTGGTAATGGTTGACCAGGAATTCGATCCGGTGGCCGTCGGGGTCGCGCAGGTACAGGCTGCGGGCCCAGCCCGGCCCCCAGTGGCGGTTCGGCCCCCATTCGATGGCGTGATGATGCCCGGCCTGGGCCAGCAGATCGCCAAGCGCCAACAGCCTTTCGCTGTCGGGCAGGGTGAAGGCCACATGATGCAGCCGGGGTCCGGGGCCCTGCAGCAGCACCAGATCATGCGGATTGCCCTTGCGCTGCAGGAAGGTGGCGATCAGCCGGTCCTGTCGCACGATCGCGTCGGACAGGCGGAACCCCATGGCGGTCCAGGCGCGATAGGCGGCGGCGACATCGGGCAGCAGCAGTTGGAAGTGATCCAGCCGCAGCGGCGCCGCCCCCCGCCAGGCGGCGAAATCGGCGATCCGGCGCGGCTGCACCGCCATCGAGGCGCAATATTCCAGCGCCGCCCCGCTGGCATCGGTGACGCGGAAGCTGCGCCCCTGGCCGGGCAGGGCGATCCATTCGGGCGCCAGCCCCAGCCGGGCGTAATGGTCGAAACAGCCCTGCAGGTCGTCGCCGGTCAGGCAGCGAAAGCCCAGCCGGGTGACTGCGGGCTGCTCGGCGCGTTCCAGCACCAGGGAATGGTGGGCGATTTCCTCCAGCCCGCGCAGGTAGAGCGTATCGGCGGTTTCCGCGGTCACCAGAAAGCCCAGCAGATCGGCGTAGAAGGCGCGCGCGGCGCCCAGGTCGCGGACCTGCAGGCGCAGGTGCCCGGAGCGGCTGATGCGAAAGGCGGGGGTCAGGTCCTCGGGAAGGGGGGTGAACATGGGCACTCCGGTCAGGCGGTGGCGGTCTGGGGGGCGCCGGTCAGCGCGGCGATGGCGGTGGCGATGGGGCCGGGGGTGGCATCGGGCAGGCGCGCCAGCACATGGCCGTCGGGCCGCACCACCAGCGCCCCGCCCTGATCCAGCCCGGTCAGCGCCAGCCAGTCCTGCGGCACCTGTCGCCCGGCCAGCGATACCGCGTGCCAGGGCCCCCGGGGTGGCGTGCCGGGGCAGAGCACGCTGAACTGCCGCGGATCCAGAAGATCCAGGGTCGAGGTCGCCTCGGCCCCGTCCAGCCAGGCATGGGGCATCCGGTCGCCGGGTCGGGCGCGGGGGGTATAGCGTTCGACCTCGGGCGGGGCGGTGGCGGGATCGTAGGAGAACCCCAGCTGCAACCCGATCGAGTTGAAATGCTGCCGTTGCAGGGCGATGGCGGCGGCGATCCTGTCGGCGCGTCCGGCGGTGGCCAGCCAAAGGGCAAAGGCGGCCTCGTCGCCCTCCAATTCGGGCGGACAGTCAAGCGCGGCCAGGGCGGGCAGGCGGCGGGCGTTGCCGGTGCTTTGGGCGGCATTGCGCAGGGCGACGGGGCGGCGATCGGCGGTATAGCTGTCGAGGAGCGCATCCGATGCCGTGCCCGCCAGCACCATCGCCAGTTTCCAGACCAGGTTGTGGGCATCCTGCAGGCCGGTGTTCAGCCCCAGCCCGCCGGTCGGCGGAAAGCGGTGCGCGGCATCGCCCACCAGCAGCACCCGGCCGCAGCGATAGGTCTCGGCGACCTCGTTGCGCATGGTCCAGGGGACCACGGTGCGGATCGTCAGCGGCACCGCCCCGCCGCGCGGTCCCAGGGCCTTGCGCACGATGGCCTCGCAGCGTTCGGGGGTGAAGGTGTCGATGTCGATATAGCCTGCCGGATAGGTGGTCACGTAGCTCCAGAGGCGTTTCGGATCATAGGCCAGGAACCCGCCCCGGATGTCCGAGCGCGTCAGCCAGTAGAGGATGGCCGGATGATCGGCGACCAGATCGCTGAAATCGGCCTCGACGATGATCGAGAGCGCCGCCTGCACGGCCTCTTCGCCCTGCATCGCGATGCCGGCGCAGCTGCGCACGGCGCTGGCCGCCCCGTCGGCCCCGATCACGTAGGGGGTGGTCAGGCTGTAGGGCCCGTCGGGGCCCAGGACCTGGACCTCGACGCGGTGATCGTCCTGGCGGAAGGTCAGGAAGGCATGGCCGCGGCGCAGCTCGGCCAGGGGTTCGGCGGCAAGGGCCTCGAACAGCAGGGCCTCGAAGCGGGGCTGGTCGATGTTCAGCAGCGGCATCGGGGTCAGGGCGCGGGCGGCATCGTCCTGGCGTTCATAGGGCAGCGCGCCCAGCTCTCGGCCGGTCAGCGAGGTCATGTAGCGCACCATGCCGCCTTCGGCGCGGGTCAGGCCAGAGGCCAGAAGGCCCTGCATGTCAAAGCCGATGGCGCGCAGGATTTCCAGGCTGCGGGGGTTCAGCGCATGGGCGCGCGGTGCCAGCATCGGCGCCTCGGCGCGTTCCAGCAGCACCGAGCGCAGGCCGAACTGCGCCAGCAGCAGCGCCGTGATCACCCCCGAGGGGCCGGCGCCGACAATGACGACGGGGGGCGTGCGCGGATCGGGAAAGGCGGAATGGCGGGTCATGGGGATCCTTTCGTCGGAATGCAGGGATGGGCGCGCCGCCCGGAACGGGGGCACGGGGCGGGGCATCCGGCCGCGGGGCGCGCGGGGCCGGGTCAGAGGATGCGGGCGGCCTCGTGGCTGGCGATGCGCCAACCCTCGGGGGTGAGCAGGAACAGGCTGCGATAGCCACCGATGCCGTCGAGGCGCGGCGCGCCTTCGGTGCCGTGATACAGCAGCACGCAGGCCTCGGCCCGGGCGGTGCCGGGGCTGCCGGGGGTGACCTCGATATTGCTCAGGACATGGCGGCGGCGGGGCGCGGGGGGATGGGCCGTCAGATCGGCCAGGATCGCCGCGCGCCCGGTCAGGCTGCGGCCATGGCGGGCCCATATGCCCTGGGCGGCAAAGAGCGCCGCAACCTTCGCCACGTCGCCTGCGTCCAGCCCGTTGACCAGCGCGGTCAGCAGCCCGGCACAGGTCGTGGCCTCGGCCTGCGTCCATGCGGGCATGGCGGGTCGCTCCGCGGGGGGCGGATGTCCATCTGGTGTCATGATTTCCTCCGACGGTCCGGGACCCGTCTCCTCACGGGTCCTTCCGGAACGCTCTCAAAAAATGAGAGTACTCTCAAAAATGAGTCTGTCAACCATGTTTGCCCTTCCCCGGCCTGGCGGCTAAGGTGCCGCGGATCGGACAGGATGGCGGGCAGAGATGGCGCGGGACAGATCGGCAGGGGGCGCGGCGGCGAAGACCCCGGCGAAACGCGACAGGACCCGGGCCATGCTGCTGGACACGGCGATCCGGCTGATCGCCGAGCGCGGCCTGGAGGGGACCTCGATCCTGGCGATCACCGAGGCGGCGCAGGTGTCGAACGGGTCGTTCTACTACCATTTCGCCAACAAGGACGCGCTGCTGGAGGCGGTGCGCGCCTATCTGACCCGTTCCATTCTGGACGCCCTGAATGCCGAGGTCGAACGCATCGGCAGCCCCGAGGCGCGCGTCGCCTTCGGGGTGCAATGGCTGGTGCTGAAGGCCCGGGCCGAGCCCACCACCGGCGCTCTGGTGGCCGAGACGATGACCGGCCCGCTGGCGCTGCGCGAGGGGTTCTTTACCCATCTGGCGCAGGACATCGAGCAGGGCATCGCGGCGGGGCAGTTCGACATCACCCCCGGCCCGCTGCTGTTCGAGATGTTCGGCGCCATCAACGCCATGGCCATCCGCCACCAGATCGCAGAGCCGGACAACGACGGGCTGAGCCGCTTTGCCGCCGAACAGCAGCTGCGGCTGCTGGGGGTTCCGGCCGAACGCGCCCGCAGCCTGGCCCGGGCGGGCTGGCTGCAGGCGCAGGCGCGGCTGGCGGTCTAGGCCGCGTCGCGCACCGGGTTGCGCAGGGTGCCGATGCGGTCGATCTCGACCTCGAAGACATCGCCGGCCTTCATCATCTTCGGCGGCGCCCACGACATGCCCACCCCCGAGGGCGTGCCGGTGATGATCACGTCGCCCGGTTCCAGCGTCATGGCCTGCGACAGCAGCGACACCAGCTGCGCGACGTCGAACACCATGTCCGACAGCGGTGTCTGCTGGACGATCTCTCCGTTCAGGCGGCCGGTCATCGTCAGGCCCTTGCAGCCCGGCGGCAGGGCATCGGCGCTGACCAGATCGGGGCCGAAGCCGCCGGTGGCGTCGAAATTCTTGCCGATGGTCCATTGCGGCGTGCGCAGCTGGTAATCGCGGATCGAGCCGTCGTTGAAGATCGAATAGCCCGCCACGTGATCCAGCGCGGTCTCGGCGCCGACATGGCGGGCGGTCCGGCCGATCACCACCGCCAGCTCGGATTCGAAGTCGAACTGGTCCGAGCAATCCGGCCGCAGCAGCGGCTGATCATGCCCCACCAGACCGGTGTTGAAGCGGGCAAAGACAGTCGGATAATCGGGCACCGGCACGCCGCTTTCGGCCGCATGGGCGCGATAGTTTAGCCCGACGCACAGGATCTTGCCGGCGCGCGTCAGCGGCGGCAGGCAGTCATAGGCCTCGATGCGCACCGCGGGCCCCGCCAGCAGCGCCTGTCCCGCCGCCTGCAGCGCGCCCTCGCCCGCGCGCAGGATGTCGTCGAGCATTCCCGGAAAGCCCGCGTCCCCCTCGAACAGCGCGTGCCAGTCCCGCCCGTCGCGGCTGGCCGCCATCCCGTGCAGCTCAGCGTCCCTGATCGCCCTGTAATGCATGTCGTCCTCCTCCTCTGAAGATACTTTTGAGATATGTCTCAAAAAATCGTCGCGGGCAATCGGAAAGACGGCAGGCTAGCCGCGCAGGGCGCTGACGGGGGATTGCCGCCAGGCCAGCGCTGCCGGCAGAAGCGGCATCACCGCGGCAAGCGCCAGCAGCAGCCCCAGCGACAGCAGGTCCGAAGGCGCGGCCTCGACCGGCAGGGCAAAGCCCTGGCGGCGGCCGACGACCCCGGCCAGGACCCGCGCCGCCAGCACCCCCAGCCCGCTGCCGAGCGCGATGCTGAGGCAGGCCAGCAGGAACAGTTCCCCCCAGACGATGGCGAAGATCGCCGGACGCGGGGCGCCAAAGGCCCTGAGCGCGCCGATCTGGCGCCGCCGCTGGCCGACATGCATCACCGCGACCAGCACCAGCGCCGCGGCCACCAGCCCCTGCGCCGCCGCCGCCACCGCCGCCAGAAGCACCCGCGCATCCCCCATCAGCGCATAGAGCGCGGTCAGCACCTCGGCCGGGAAGACGGCCAGCGTGTCGGGGCGGGCGCGGTAGTCCTGTCGCAGGCGGTAGGCGGCGGACCAGCTGACCGGCTTGACCAGGATCGCGGGCAGGCCGGGGGCATCGGCCTGCAGCAGGCCCTCGTGCAGGGGCGCATCGGGGTCGAAGGCGGCGTCGTGGTCATGGTCTTCTGCGGCATCAGGGCCGGAGGCCGCCCCATGCCCTGCCCGTGCCGCGATCGCAGGATCGCCCGGGGCATGGCCCGCCGCATCATGGTCCTGTGCCTGATGGTCCTGGGCGGCGTGGTCCTGCGCTTCATGATCATGAGCGTCGTGGTCCTGCCCTGCGGCGTGGTCTTCCGCGTCGTGATCCTGCAGCCCGTGGACATGCCAGACTGCCTGGATCGGCACCAGGATGGCGCGGTCCCAGGGGGTGCCGGTGGCGGGCAGGCGGCCGACGACGCTGTAGTGCACGCCCGCATGGGCATGGCCGCCCTGTGCCAGCGCGCCATGGGTCGGATGCACTTCGGCGCCCAGGGGCAGGTTGACGGCGGATCCCACCACCGCCTCGCCTTCGGCCGTGAAGGCGCGGCCCTCGGCCAGACCTTGCGCCAGGCCGTTCAGCAGCGGCGTCGTGGTGCCGATGACCGGGAAACCTTCGGCAAAGTCGCCAAAGCCCACCGGCGCCGCCCAGGCAACCCGCGGATCGCGCTGCAGATCCGCCAGCACCGATCCCGGCATCAGCGGCAGCGCCGCCGCCTGCAGGAACACGCTGGAGAGCACCAGCTGGGTCTCGCTTCCCGGGGCGCCGATCACCAGGTCAAAGGCCTGCGACGCCCGGGCCGAGCCCAGCCGAAGCGCCCGTTCCCCCAGCGTGATCGCCGTGCCCATGGCAACGGCAAGCGAGACCAGCAGCACCACGATCAGCGCCCCCGGCCAGAGGCGGCGCAGGTCGGCCAGGATGAATTTCAGCATGGAATCAGGTCTCGGGTCGTGTCTTCGGTCAGGCGACCGCGCTCCAGCCGGATGCGGCGGGGCAGGCGGGCGGTCAGGCCCGGGTCATGGGTGACGACGATCAGCGTGGCGCCGGTGTCGCGGGCAAGGTCCAGCAACAGGGCACCGATCGCCGCGCCGTGGTCGGCATCCAGGCTGGCGGTCGGTTCATCCGCGACCAGGATGGCCGGTCGGCGCAACAGGGCGCGGGCGACGGCCACGCGCTGCATCTCGCCGCGCGACAGGGTTTCGACGGGCTGGTCGGGGCGCGACAGGCCGGTGCGGGCCAGCAGATCCGAGGCGCGGGCGGGCAGGCTGCGGTCCCTGACCCCCGCCAGACGCGCCGGCAGCAGCACGTTGTCGCGCGCCGAAAGCCCCGGAAACAGGTGGAAATCCTGCATCACCAGCCCGACATGGGCGCCGCGCCAGCGATCCCGCGCCCCTTCCGAAAGCTGCGCCAGATCGGTGCCATCCCACAGCACCTGCCCGGCAGAGGGCCGCATCAGTCCGGTGATCAGGTTCGCCAGCGTCGATTTCCCGGATCCCGAAGACCCGGTCAGCGCGACCTGCGTTCCGGCCGGGATTTGCAGCGACGGCACGCTCAGGACCGGGGCATCAAGGCCCGCAAAGCGCATCGAAAGCCCCGTCAGGGTCAGCGACAGCATGGCGGCTCAGGCGGTGCGGAAGGCCGCGTCGCGCAGCCGCAGCTGGCTGACGAAACCGGTATCGGGGTCGATCCAGTGGCCGCGCTCCAGCCGGCCGGTGACGCGGATCGTCTGGTTCGGCTGGGTGAAGGTCTGGCGGCGGCGCAGATAGACCACCATGATGTTGTCGGGCCAGTCCGCATCGGTCGAGCAGAACGGGCAGAGCGCCATCGGGATCTGGGTCAGCACGAAGAACTGCGCCTCGGCCTTCAGCGGCGGGGCCATGAAACCGTCCATCTCGATCTTCTGGCCGGTCAGCGCCTTGACCCGGTCCGAGAATTCCAGCCCCAGCACCCCGAACGAGGCATAGAGATCGTCGAAGCCGATCGCGGGCGTGGCGGCCAGCGCCGGGCGGGCGGCCAGCAGGCCGGTGCCGCAGGCCAGACCCGCCAGCAGGCGGCGGCGCAGGGGATCGGGGGAAAGACGCAGGGACATCGCGGCGGTCCTTTCGGAAAAGGGAAAAGCCTGCGCACCCTCAGGGGCACGCAGGCGGGGGGCCGTCAGGGCAGATTACTTCTGCACCTGACCCAGGGCAAAGGTTTCGGCCAGGACGCGGTAGACGTCGGATTGCTCCATGTAGCCATGGAAGCCCTCGGCGCCGGGGCCGGTGGCCTGCAGCACCACGTCGTCAACCGCGTGGACGGCGGTGTCGGCATTGCGGGGCAGGTTGCCCACCCGCAGCACGGCACCGGGTTCGTCCTTGTAGGCCTCGTTCGCGACATAGGTGCCGTCGCCGGATTTCACCGCCGGTTCGAACGGGCCATCCAGATGCGGGCGGCCGGTTTCGTAATAGTCGGGGAAGTTGCTGGCAAAGAGCGCCAGCCGGCGCGAGGCGTTGATGTCGTCGGGATAGCCGTCGCCATTGGCATCGGTATAGGTCGGGAAGCCTGCGGCATCATAGGTGCCCAGCTTGTCGCGCAGATCGCCCTGCTTTTCGTCATCCCAGGTGCCCACCAGCGACACGCCATGGGTATGGTCGCCCGTCACCACGATCAGCGTGTCGGGATGGGTCTTGGCAAATTCCATGCCCGCTGCCACGGCCTGATCGAATTCGATCGTGTCGACGACGGCGCGGTCCCAGTCGAGCGGATGCGAGGCCTTGTCGATGTCCGACCCCTCGACCATCAGGAAGAAGCCTTCGGGGTTTTGCGACAGCCGGTCCAGCGCGGCATTGGTCATGTCGACCAGGCCCGGCTGGTCGGGGAACTTGGCCACGGTGCCCTTCTTCAGGAAGGCGCGGTCCAGCTGGTAATCCATGTTGCCGGTGTGGAAGAGGCCCAGCAGCTTGCCGTTGCCCTGGCCATCTGCGGCCTTCAGCTCGGTCGCGGAGGTGACAAGGGTATAGCCTGCGTCGCGGAACATCTGGACATAGTCCTTGTCGTCCTTGCGCTTGGATCCCGGCACGTCGGACTTCAGGAAATAGGCCGAGCCACCGCCCAGCATCACGTCGGGCTGCACGTCGTAGAACATGCCGACGATATCGGCCTTGTCGCCGCGCAGGCGGGTGTGGGACACGACGGCCGCCGGGGTGGCATCCTCCAGCTCGGCCTTGGCGACGACGCCGATGGCCTTGCCGGTGGTGCGCTGCAGCGCCTCGGCGATGGTTTCGACCTTGGGGTCGTCCTGGCTGTCGGGGGTGCGGTCGGCATAGACGCCAAGCGCGTTCACGCGGCTTTTGTGGCCGGTCATGTAGGCCGACATCGTATTGGCGGAATCGGTCGCGATCGAATGGGTCGAGGAGGTGCCGATAAAGGCCATGTGGTCCAGGTCATCCATCGCCAGCCGACCATCGGCCTTGCCGTCATGCATGCCCTTCGACATGATCCGCGCGGCGGTGCGGTGCGCCACCGACAGGCCGTCGCCCAGGAAGAAGATGATGTTCTTCGCCTTGGGCTGGGCGGGGGTGCCGTAGACCTCCCAGTGGACGGTGTGGGTCTCGTCGCCGGCGGTCACGGTGACCTCGTAGGCGCCGGGGGTGGCGATCACCAGATCGCGCAGCAGCAGCGCCGAGCCCAGCGACGCATCGCCCTTGCCCTTTTCCTCGGCCACGTAGGAGGCCGCCTTGCCCAGGGCTTCGGCGAAGGGCTTGCCGTTGACGGTCACGGCGATCTCGGCTTCGGGGTGCACGGCGTCCAGCTCGACCTTGAAGTCGAAGGGCGAGCCCGCAAGGATCGTCGCCCGGTCCAGCGGCATGATCGTGGTCGAGGCCAGGGCCGGGGCCACCAGCAGGGTCGAGGCCGCCAGTGCGGAAAGAAGGGTGCGCATCGTGTCTCTCACAGGAATGTCATCGGGCAGGGCCCATGCGCCCCTGCTAGGCGCCGTCGTTAACAGAAACGTGACAGTACGTGCGAATTGCGTGATCGCCGGACAGGACGTTGCGGCAAGTGTCGGCGGCCCCCGCGCTGAGGTTGGCACATTCCCGAAATTGCGGCTTCTGCCGAAGCTGCAAGGGGGGGCACGCGGGTCCTCTGCAAGGCTGCCTCTGCAGGGGACAGGACATTGACGCCCCCGTCAGAAGACCCGCGGGGGCGAGGTCGCCGACAAGGCGCGGCGCGTCCTCAGCCGGTTCGGAGGCAGCCAGAGCGAGCTGTCGCCGGACGAGATCAGCAGCCGCAGCGGTCTGGTCAAAGGCGCGGTGCTGCGGCTGCTGATGTCTCGGCGGGGGGCGGGCTACGTGGCGATGGCGGCGCAGAAACGCTATGTCGTCTGCCCCGAGGCCTTCCGCATCGGCCGGGCCTGCCAGCAGGTCCTTGGCCTGAAGGCTGCGCCGCCCCCGGTGCGGAAATGGCAGCTGCGCGAGACCGGTGAAAGCGCCTCGATCTTTCGGCGCGACGGGCGGATGCGGGTGTGCCTTGACCGCGAGGCCACCGGGCAATCGCTGCGCGAACACGTGGCCGAGGGCGATGCGATCCCGGGGGGCACCGGGCTGCGGGGCGCATCCTGACCGGTCTGGCGGCGATGTGCCGGCGCCGGTGGCGGTGGTGTCCAGCCTTCCCTACCGCTCGCTTGGGGAGGGCAGCCCCGGCATCGGCGGGCTTTCGGGATGAAGGGGCCGATGATCGGGGCGTTTGGCCTGTCGGGACCGTTGCCGCGCCTGGCGCCCCGGCGATTGGGCCAGATGGTGCCCGCGCTGATGCGGGCGGCGCGCGATCTGGCGGTGCGGCTGAATTCCCGCTTCTACGACAGTCCCGAGGTCGCCCTGGGCTGGCGCCTGCGCCTGCCGGAAAACCGGGCGTCGGGCCGGGTGGCGGGGCTGCGGCGGCGCTTGGTGCTTGACGTGGGGCGCGCGGGCGTACTTTCGTCGCCCGCACCGCCCCGCCCCGGGCCTGCAAGAAGGAAGACCCCGATGCTGACCGACCAGTCCCTGGCTGACCTGCCCGAGATCCCGTTCGAGCCCGTCCCCGCCGAGCGCGTCCTGGCCGGCGCCCCCGAGACCCGCACCTGGGTCCAGGCCGAGGCCTTCGGCGGCCGCTTCGGCACCGGCGTCTGGGAGATGTCGCCCGGCAAGATCCGCGTCGACAACCCCGCCGAGGCCGAATTCTGCCATGTCCTGTCGGGTCGCGCCCGTATCGTGCCCGATGTCGGCGCGCCCTTCGACATTGCCGCCGGCAGCACTTTTACCATGGACCCCGATTTCGGCGGCACCTGGGAAGTCTTCGAGACCCTGCGCAAATACTGGGTGATCACCGGCTGAGCGGCCCGCGGGCGCCCTGTCACGGACCCGGGGCCCGCAAGGCCCCGGCCGAAGGCTACGCCGGGCCGCGCCCTGCCATCAGGGGATCCGCGAGCGCTCGATGAACTTGCGCAGGGCGAATTGCGTGCGCAGGCTGCGGATCCCGGGGACCTTCATCAGCTTGCGCTGCAGAAAGTCCTCGTATTCCTCCAGATCGCGGACCGTGACCTCCAGCAGGAAATCCTGCGAGCCGGTCATCAGCATGCCCGTGACGACCTCTTCCAGGGCGGCGACATGGGTCTGGAATTTCTCGATATCCGTGCCGTCCTGGCGGTCCAGTTCCACCGCGACGAAGGCGGTGACGCCGAAACCCGCCGCCCGGCGGCCGATCCGCGCGCCGTAGCCCGCGATCAGCCCGGCCTCTTCCAGCCGCTGCACCCGCCGCTTGCAGGGGGTCGCGGACAGGCCGACGCGCTCGGCCAGATCCACCACCGACACCCGCCCGTCGCCCTGAAGGACCCGCAGGATGCGGCGGTCGATCTCGTCCAGGGGCTGGGTCATGGGGCCTCCTTCGGGCGCGTCCGCCGGATCGGCGGGTGGGGATAATCAGCAATCTGATCTGTAGTGAATTCCGCTATCATTGGCCAAAATCATAGGGGAACCAAGCTGAAAATCAGCGAAACGGATCGCAGTTTGGCGACACCTTCCGGGCCAGGTCTGGCAAACTGGCGGCATCTCAACAGCCGGATCCGAGAGGACCATATGACACTGAAACTTGTCGAAGAGCAGGCCCCCGCAGGCTATGAACGCCTGGTCTACATCGAGGATGCCGAGGCCGGTCTGCGCGCCTTCGTCTGCCTGCATTCCACGGTCTGCGGCCCGGCGGTGGGCGGCTGCCGGATGTGGGATTACCCCACGATCGAGGCCGCGCGCACCGACGTGCTGCGCCTGGCGGCGGGGATGACCCACAAGAACGCCATGGCGGGGCTGGGCCTGGGCGGCGGCAAGGCGGTGATCCTGGGCAATGCCCGCACCGACAAGACCGAGGCCCTGCTGCGCGCCTTCGGCCGCGCCATCGAAACCTTTGCGGGGCGCTACTACACCGCCGAGGATGTCGGCGTCTCGCCCGCGGACATGGCGGTGATCGCCACCGAAACGGCCTATGTCGCGGGGCTGGATCACGGCGCCCATGGCAGCGGCGATCCCTCGCCCTTTACCGCCGAGGGGGTCTTTCAATGCCTGAAGGTCGGCGCCCGCGCGGTCTTCGGCACCCCGGACCTGACCGGGCGCCGGGTGCTGGTGCAGGGTCTGGGCCATGTGGGACAGGGCCTGGCCGCCCGGCTGCACGCCGCAGGCGCTCGGCTGATCGTGGCCGATGTGAACGACACTGCGGTACAGGCTGCCCGCGACAGCTTCGGCGCCGGGGTCTGCGCCCCCGATGCGATCTTCGATCAGCCGATGGACATCTTCGCCCCCTGCGCCCTGGGCGGCATCCTGACCCCCGCCACCACCGCCCGGCTGCAGGCCCGTCTGATCTGCGGCGCCGCCAACAACCAGCTGTCGGACCCCGCCGTGGCCGAGGCGCTGCTGGCGCGCGGCATCCTTTACCTGCCTGATTACGTGGTCAATGCGGGTGGTATCATCAGCGTTGCGGGGGAAATCCACCGCGCCGGTCCCGCCTACCGCACCGACCGCCTGGCCGAGGTCGCCGGGCGCCTGGCCCGCATCGTCGAGACCAGCCGCGCCCAGAACCTGCCCACCACCCGCGTCGCAGACGACATGGTGGCGGCGATCCTGGCGGATGCGGCCCGCAGCGCGGCCCTGGCGGTCTGAGGCCCGGCGCGCTCAGGCCAGCGGGGCCTCGATCAGGGCGCCCCGCCGTTGCGCACCCGAGGTCAGCATCGCGCGGATTTCCTCGGGGATCTCGGGGCTGTCGGGGGCATAGAGGGCACTGCGGCGCAGCTGGCGGCGCACATCCGTCGTCTCGCCCAGATATTCAAAGATCACCTGGCTGGCGGCTGGCGGCCTGGGCGCCCGCGCCGCCACCCCCGAAACTACCCCGGTCAGCAGCCGGATGCGGTTGTTGTAGCTGGGATAAAGGATGATCTGCATGACCTCGTTGCGGGTCAGCATCTCCATCACGGTCATGAAGATCCGGTCGCCCAGCACGAAACAGGCGCCCTGGTACTTGCAGGTGAACTTGCTGCGTCCGGGGGGGCCGACGTTCTCGATCGTCTTGAGGTTCATGCCGAAGGGGGTGGCATAGATCTTGCCCAGCGACACCAGGATCTGCCCCGGATGCGACATCGAATTGTAATAGATCAGGTAGTAGCCGGTATAGGCCAGCAGGGCCCGGTGCGAGGCCAGGCGCAGCTCGCTTGCCAGTCCCGCCACCACGTCGCGCTCGACCGTGGCGCCGGGGCGGTCGGGGCGCAGGCGGACCATTTCGGCGAACTGGGCATGGGGCAGCAGCAGCTCGCTCTCCTCGACGCCGAAGAAATCGCACATCTTCTGCATGAGCCGCAGCGAGGGGTAGGTCTCGGCGTTCAGATAGCGGTTGAACTGCGAGCGGTTCACCCCAAGTTGCCGACATACTTCTGCAATCGACTTGTGGTAGCTGCACAGCAGCCTGAGGTTCCTGTGCAATTCGCGCGACATGCCACTTTCCTTCGCTGGTTGACGCTGCCCCGTATCAACTCGCATCAGGGGAGTGCAAGCTAGTGAAATGGTGTTCCCGACATTCGTGCCTAGTGTGCGCGCAAACTCGCGCGGGCGTGACCGCATTCAACCTGGAGGCTGCATGGACTTTCTTGAGATGATCTTCGGCAAGATCGGAGACCTAACCTGGGGCTGGTCGCTGATCCCGATCCTGGTGATTTTCGGCTGCTTCATCACCCTGGCGACCGGCTTCGTGCAGTTCCGCTTTTTCGGGCGGATGTTCCGGGTCCTGCGCAGCACGCAGAATTCGGGCGATCCGAACCGGATCTCGGCGCGCGAGGCGCTGCTGGTATCGGTGGGTGGCCGCGTCGGCGGCGGCAACATCGCGGGCGTTGCCGTGGCGATCACCCTGGGCGGCCCGGGCGCGGTCTTCTGGATGTGGGCGGTGGCGCTGGTCGGCATGGCGACCAGCCTGGTCGAATGCTCGATCGCGCAGCTTTACAAGCGCAAGACCGGCGAGCACGCCTTCCGCGGCGGCCCGGCACATGCCATCCTGCACGGCCTTGGCCCGCAGTTCCGCTGGCTGGCGGTGGTCTATGCGATCTGCCTGATCGCAGCCTTCGGCCTGGGCTTCAACGCCTTCCAGGGCAACACCGTTGCGGGCGCGCTGCAGGATAGCCTGGGCATCGACCGCCTGTGGTCCGGCATCGGGCTGGCGATCGCCTCGGGCGTGATCATCTTCGGCGGCATCCACCGCATCGCCAAGGCATCCGACGTGATCGTGCCGGTGATGGCCGTGGGCTATCTGGCGCTGGCGCTGCTGGTCATCGTGATGCATCTGGGCCAGCTGCCGCATGTCTTCATGACCATCGTCAACAACGCCTTCGGGGTCGAGCAGGCCGTGGGCGGCGGCATGGGTGCGGCCCTGGCGCAGGGTCTGCGCCGCGGCCTCTTCTCGAACGAGGCGGGCCTGGGGTCGGCACCGAACGTCGCGGCCACCGCCGAGGTGCGCCACCCGATCAGCCAGGGCATCACGCAGTCGTTCTCGGTCTTCATCGACACGATCGTCATCTGCTCGTGCACGGCCTTCATCATCCTGCTGAGCGATGTCTACGTGCCGGGCGCGGAACATATCGACGGCGTGGTGCTGACCCAGCAATCGCT
>NZ_JBXXRN010000009.1:0-108006 GCF_057380705.1 Pseudooceanicola sp. NS-SX9
GCATGCCATCTGCCGTCTCGCACAGCGCGGAGTTTCGGCAGAAGCCATACGTATTCTTCTGGAACATGGCCGGACCTACGATGCAGGCCAAGGCTGTTTCTATGTTCAAATGTCGAAAAAGGACTTTTGGAATCTGGCAAAAGAAGGCGCACCAGAGGGAATCTTGCGCAGCCTTGCACGGCTCCAAGCGGTGGTGAGCGACGAGGGCGTTGTGCTGACCTGCTACCATGCCAGCGACCGCCGTCTCGTCAGCAGCCGCCGCCGCCCCTCGTACAAATATCAATGACATTCCCTAGCCTGGAGCTTTCAGAATGGCCCAAGATGTTCGCATTCTTGAAACGACCAAGTTTCACCACGCAAAGCGGCAATGGCGCATTGAATCAGGCCGATACACACTGATGCGCCTGACCTATGGCCAAACGGGTGGCGCCTTGAAAACAGCAACGGCAGGGGACGGTCGGGGAAGCCCCGTCTTTCCGGATCCTGCGCACCTCATTGTCGCCATGGGAGACAGCTTCATAAATTTGCTAGGTCCGCATGTGGATCTTTGGTTGGATGAGGATGCAAAAGGAAGGCAGTTTCTGCAGTTTACCGCCACGGCAAGCCTGAACGACTTCTTTGAAGGCGCTACACTTGTCGCGACCGAGATGGCAGACATTCTGAGCCGACCAGCGCGACTGAATTCCGCCTCTGGACGGCTTGCTTGCGCGAACGGTGCCCTTGTCGCCGCGACTTGAGCGTCGGCGGCGCCTATTTCACTGGTTTTTCGCAGCACATTTCTGACGAATCGCGATTTAAGAGAGTATCTATGCGCATTATCGAACCTCCTCGTGATCAGCACCCCGACTTGCGCCAACCGTTGACGGCTGGCGAACTGCGGGTCCTTGACATGCTGGATGATAAGTTACCTCCAGAGTGGGAAATTTATCTTCAGCCGCATTTCAACGGGCTGAAACCTGATTTCGTTCTGCTTGAGCCGAATGTGGGGATCGGTGTCATCGAGGTGAAAGACTGGAACCTTGATGCGATGCCCTATTTTGTCAAAAAATACGAAAGTGGGCGGAAAGAGCTTTATGCGACTGATGCGGATGGGCGTGATTTTCGCGTAGAAAACCCCTTCGATAAAATCAGGCGCTACAAGGAAGCGATCTACTCGGTCTATTGCCCGCGTTTGGCAGAGAAATATGGCTTTGGGGCAATCAATGGAGCTTTGGCTTTCACCGCGGCAAACCGGGAAAGGGTTCTGCTACTGCAAGAACCGTTCCTGCGCTCGAGAGAGCACGACAGGCGCCATGAGTACTGGCCCGTCATCGGCCGCCGTGAGCTAGATGAAGGGTGCGTTGAAACGCTGCTTCCCCTTCTGACCCGCAAGGGAAAACCCTATATGCGCCCCGATCTGGCGGATGATTTGCGCGGATGGCTGGTCGAGCCGGACTTCTCTCAGGCCCAGAGAATGCCGCTGGAAATGAATCGAAAACAGAGAGAAATGGCGCAAACTCGGACCAAAAGCGGCTATCGGCGCCTGAAGGGGGCCGCCGGTTCGGGCAAGTCCCTAGTTCTTGCTGCAAAGGCCGCAAAGCTGGTGGATGAAGGCAAGGATGTGCTGGTTGTCACTTTCAACATGACGCTTTGGCACTACTTGCGCGATCTGGTGGTGCGGGCCCGCAAGGGAGGGCGGCGCGACGGCACTTTGACCTTCACGCACTTTCATCATTGGTGTCGGGATGTCTGCCAGATCAATGAAGCGTTCGGCGATGAATACGCTGCGATCATGCGGCCAGTTGCTGAGATAAAAAATTTAAATTTGCCCGCGCGGGAAGAACAAAGACGTTTGCGACCCATTTTGCCGCCGATCTTGAATGACAAAGTTCCTGCACTTGCGCAAAGAGCTGCGGCGACCCTCGTGCTTGAAGATAAATACGACGCCGTTTTGGTGGATGAAGGACAGGACTACCTTCCCCTTTGGTGGAATGCGCTACGTGCTGGGTTACGACCGGGAGGCGAGGCGCTGCTTGTCGCCGACAACTCTCAAGACCTTTACGGATCTGCGCAAAGCTGGACAGAGGCCGCGATGACGGGGGCGGGGTTCGAGGGCCAGTGGGCGACACTAGAGGTCAGCTATCGTCTCCCCCCGAAGCTTTTGAAGCACAGCCAAGACTTTGCAAGGAGGTTCCTACCCGAAGCGACGCGCATAGTTCCGGAGCCGGAGAATCACGAGCTTGATTACTATCCTTGCGAGTTGCGCTGGATACAGTGTGATGAGCAGGAGGCGGCAAACACCTGCGTCAATTCTGTTCTGAGTTTGATGAAGAAGACCGGCTTGGCCTCTGGTCTGTCTAACTCAGACATAGTCCTGCTGACCGATAGCCATGAAGTGGGGCGACAAATCGTTGAAGAGCTGGATCGAGAGCCCTATGGGGTTTCATGCACGCATATCTTTGCAGAAGACAAGCGCGAGCAGGATCGTCGGAAGATGGCTTTCTTTCTTGGACAGCCGCGCGTCAAGGCCGCCACCATTCACAGCTTCAAGGGGTGGGAAAGCCGCATGTTGGTCCTGCATCTGAACAAGGCCATCCGATCTGAGGATCTGGCTGGGGCCTATGCGGCGATTACGCGGTTGAAGCGTGATGTACGCGGTAGCTACATCACCGTGGTTTGCTCGGCTCCTCAATTGGCCGACTATGGAAGGACTTGGCCGATCTTTGAGGGCATGGTCCGACCGTACGCGCATAATCGCACCTAAAATCTGCGCAATGGTCGCAACCCGCGCGTCGCTTCGCCCGCTGAGAAAAACGCGAACGACCGAAATCGCCGATTTCCTCAGATACCACTCCGCAACAACTCAGGCTGCTTCCCGCCTTTCCTCCCTCGTGACTTCGCGGGCGCGGCGTAAATCGAGAATACACATGTGCGGCGAACGGCTGCAAGGTCCCGCACTGCGGGCCTTGGGTCGTTGGAATTGCTGCGGCGGGGATGAATGGCCGGTCTGGTGCGGATGCACCGCGGCGGTCGGCCAGGGACAGAACGGCAGGTTAGGCCGGGCGCGACA
The DNA here is from genome assembly GCF_057380705.1 of Pseudooceanicola sp. NS-SX9. Classification (NCBI taxonomy): domain Bacteria; kingdom Pseudomonadati; phylum Pseudomonadota; class Alphaproteobacteria; order Rhodobacterales; family Paracoccaceae; genus Pseudooceanicola; species Pseudooceanicola sp. NS-SX9. The sequence goes on from NZ_JBXXRN010000009.1 coordinate 3,050, forward strand.
GGAGCGCCCATGCTGCAACTGCTAAGCCTCCTGCAACAAACGCGGTCAGTTTGGGGCTCGGGCCCGGCCTTCGCCGCAGGCTGCCTGAACGGCGGCTTCGGCGCTCACGAGACAATCTCGGCGCGGAGTCGAGCTTCCGCTCCCCTGTGCAACCCGCCAATCAAGGCCTGAAACGCCCGCGACCCTAATCGTCCAACATCCCCGCCGCGCGCATGCTGAACGCGGCCTGCTCCCGTCCGAAGCCGACGATGATGTGATCGTGGACGGTGATGCCCATCACCCTGCACGCACCAACGATCTTCTGTGTCATGTCGATGTCAGCCTGGCTTGGCTGCGGATCGCCGGAGGGGTGATTGTGACAGAGGATGAGAGCAGGGGCATCAAGCACGAGAGCCGAACGCAGGACCTCGCTGACATAGACCGGGACGTGATCGATGCTGCCGCGTGACATGATCCTGTCACGGATCAGCTTGTTCCTCCGGTCCAATATCAGCACCCGAAACACCTCGACCCGTTCGCGGACGGCGTTCAGAGCCAGGTAGTCGGTCAGCATCGACCAGGATTGCAGGACGGTCGTGGCCCGGGCATGCTTGCGCAGGATATCGCGCGGCGTCGATGGTCGCGATGTCGACCTCCGAGAAACCGGGCGCGGGCGGATTGGTGATGTCGATCGGGTCATGTCGTATCATATCGTTTCCAATGGTTTGAGAGGAGCGCGACGGACGGCGTTCAGATCATGCCGGCGATGACGAGGCCGGATTTCATGGAAGCGCGGCCGCAGGCCTCGCGAGAACCGGCGCGCTGATCCGGTTCGAGATCGGCGGTGTGATCGCAATCGGGCGCCATGCAGATCGCGGGCACGATGCTGCCGAGCGCATGGTCTTCCAGGAAGTCCGCGACCTCGGCATAGCCTTCGGTCTCGGCGAGCGTGACCAGCTTGGGACCGGATAGATTGAACATGTGTCTATTCCTTTGATGGGATGAAACGAAAAGAGGGGAGCCACGCTGCCGCGGCTCCCCTCACGGGACCTGTCTCTTGCGGACAGGGGACACGGCCCATCAGGCCAGTTTCTAGGGAGAAGGATCAGGCCTGCTCGGGTGAAAGGCGCCCCGGTTCCTTGGGGAGCCCTCTCGCTGCGGTAATGCTGTTTGTCAGCTCACCAGGGCGAGGCCGGTGTTGTCCGACCGCTCCTGGCCGGCGCTCTCGACGAAGGGAATGATCGAGAAGGTCTGGCCACCGCGCTGCTCCTCATTCTGCACCGCGTTCACCCGCAAATCACCATCGGGCGTGTTGATGAGGAGTGAGACGTAGTCGTTCCCGGTGCGATTGCTCTTCGCCATCCAGGCCGATCCCACGCGGATCGGCTGGCCGCGCGGCGAGCTGACCTCGATACGGTAGTCGGGATGGGTCTCCTCAGTCTTGAACGCGTTCTCGATCAGCATGAAGTCGAGATCGAACATCATGTTGGCGACGTAACCGGCGAAGGCGTTGTCCGCATCCATCGCCGTCAGCTCGCCCGAGATGGATCCGGATTTCATGGTCCCGTTCGAGACCAGCGGGATAATCTCGTAGTCGTCGCTCTGCGCCTCCCGCGCCTCCTTGCTCTGCACCGCATTGACGCGGAACGGGCCGAGGCCCACGTCGATCTGCATCGAGAGGTAGGGATTGCCGGTGGTATTTCCGATCTCGTTCCAGGCCGTGCCGATGCGCACCTTGCGCCCGGACTTGTTGATGGCCGTCACGTCGAAATCCGGGCTCCGCTCGGACATCTTGGTCCGGACCTCAAGCTGGATCGCGATGTCGAACCGGGTGGAGTGGATCATGCCGGTAAAGGCTGCGGCTGCGGTGTCGGCGGTTTTGGTCAGGGTTCCTGCGAACATGGGTCTTCTCCTTGAGATTGCCGCTGCCCGGCTTCCTGCCTGAGCGCGCGGGATTGCTTTTCCGACCCCTCATGGGATCGCAAAAACCCAAAGCCTCCTTTCCTTTCTCTCCTGCCCGTCAGCCCGTCCCGACGTCAGGACGGCCCTCCGACGTGGCCCCTCGCACCTCTCTTCCCTGCTCCTCGTCCGCTCCACGCGTGGACACCGATATGAAGAAGTCGCCCTCGGCCCCGTTCAGACGACGGCCACTCCGGTCGGTCAGACCGATCGTGCTGCCGTTCGGCACATAGGTGATGAGGTATTGGCCGAGACTATCGCGATGCACCCGGTAGCCTTCGTTCGCCCAATGGACGGATTTGCCGGCATCCACGGCGGCCTTGATCTGCGTGACGTTCATTTTGATCTCCAGTTCCAGTTTTGACCTTGGCATCGCGGCGTGCTCAGCCCGCTACGTCGGCATCATGCCCGCAACGCTGGCCCGGCATCGGTGATGTGACGGCGCCTCGCCTCCAGGCCGGGGCGAGGCGCCCGGGACAACAACCCGTCGCGGCGCGCGCGCGGTGAAGCCGCCGTCCACGTTCGATTAACCGACACCGCTCAACCGCTCAGGCGGCGCGATCTGTCGCCTTGGGAGCGCCCGCCCCCACGATCCGGCCGAGGATCGCGGCGGTCTCGACACCCTCCCCGTGCGGAACGAAGACCCGGAGCTGGTAGGCGATGATCTCGGTAAAACAGCCCAGAGCTTTCAGCCCATCGATCGCACTCCGGTCGGCCCCGTCGATCTCGAGACGGGCCGCGCCCGCGACCCGGCGGCGGGTGAGCGTGAGGCCCCGGCCCAGGTCGACCGGCGCGGTGGAGCCGAGCGCCGCCGTCAGCATCTCCTGCGGGGTCTTCGGTGTGCCCACCATGAACCGGGCACGCAGCGCGGCCGCACCGTCTTCGCTGACGGTCCTGCCGATCATGCTGCACTGCCCTTCCGGCGTGACCCGGTAGATGCGCTCGTTGCCCGAGGGGATATCCTTCCAGATCGGCAGCAGGAGCCCGGTGAGGAGATAGAGCTTCGTCGTGGTGGTTTTCGGCAGGCTGTCGGCCTCCGCGTCCCAGAGACGCAGGAACTCAGGACGCGCGATCTCCTCCCAGGCCGAAGCCTGGTACTTCCCCTCCTCGACATAGGTCGATCCGGTCGGCCGCGTGACCTTGCGCATCAGCGTGACGATCTCCTCGTCATAGATCTGCATGGGCCGCGACGAGATCAGCGCCGCGCGCCCCGAGGCGCGATTGACCATCGGCAGCTTGTCGTGGTTTCGGTCCATCGCGTCATCCCCCGCGAGGACATGAACGGGGTCCGTCACCTCGAGCCCGATGATCCGCGTCACCGCCCCGGAGCGAGGGCAGGTCCAAAGGTCCTCAGCCGAGACCTGCTCGATCCTTTCGCCGCGCAGGGTCTCGACCCCGAGATCGAGCGTGCCCGCGGCCCGCGCCCGTTCGGTCTGATCGGCGATCCGGGTCATGAACTCGGCGAAGAGCGCGTTCTGCATATGGATCGGCAGCGCCAGCACCCGGTTCAGGAAGCGCTGGATAGGCGGCAACTCTTCCAGCAGGACCCCGTCCTGATCAATCAGCCGAAGCGCGGTCCAGTCCGCGAAACACTCATAGCTCATCGCCCCGGCACGTCCGGCGGCCAGATCGGCGTAATAGCCGCGCAGAGCGGCCCGCGCGATCGGGCTTTCGAGATTGTCCTCCTCGCGGAACATACCCTGCGAGCCGGTCTCGCGCTGCCCCTTGGTGAGCGCCCCCAATTGGTCGAGCCGCCGGGCGATCGTCGAGGTAAAGCGCTTCTCGCCATGGACATCCGAGGTGCAGACCCGGAAGAAAGGTGCGCTGACCTGGGCCGAGCGATGCGTGCGGCCGAGACCCTGGATCGCCGCATCGGCCCGCCAGCCGGGCTCCAGCAGGTAGTGCCGCCGCCGCTTCTGGTTCGTCGCCGATCTCGCCGCATGATAGGACCGGCCCGTGCCACCGGCGTCCGAGAAGATCAGGACGTCCTTCTCGCCCTCCATGAAGGCCCGGGTTTCCGAGGAATTGCTGCTGGCGGATCGCTTCTCGATGAAGAGCGCCCCGTCCCGGGATTTCAGCGGTCGGACCGAACGCCCCGTCACCTCGGCCACCGCCTCGTCTCCGAAGGCCCAGAGGATCTGATCGAGCGCCGAAGGGATCGGTGCCAGGGCCATCAACTCCATCATCGCCGCATCGCGCAGGGCTTCGGCCTCGCGCGAGACGACCAGAGCGCCATCTGGGTCGCGAAGCGGCTCTGCCACCATGTTCCCGTCGATCTCGACGAGCTTCTGGTCGTGGATCGGAAAAGCCTGTTCGAGGTAACCCAAAACATAGTCGCGCGGGGTCAGCGCGCCCTGCGTCAACTCATCCTCCGGGTCCATTGCCTCCAGACGCCGTTTCAGGAGGCTCTCGCCGGTGGAAACGACCTGGATGACGCAGGCATATCCCTCCGCCAGATCCTCGCCGATGGCGCGAATGATGGTCGGGGCTTTCATGCCGAGGAGCAGGTGGTTGAAGAAGCGCTGCTTGGTGCTCTCGAACCGTGATTTCGCAGCGGACCTCGCCGCAGAGGCGTTCGTCTGACCGAACGCATCGTTGACGCCGGTCGCGGTCAACGCCGCCTCTAGATTGTGATGGATTGTCCGGAAGGCACCGGCATAGGCGTCGTAAATCTCGATCTGGGAGGGCGTCAGCGCATGTTCGAGCACGTCATATTCCACGCCGTCGAAGCTGAGCGCCCGCGCCGTGTAGAAACCGAGTGTCTTGAGATCGCGCGCCACCACCTCCATCGCCGCGACCCCGCCGGCCTCCATCGCGGAGACAAAGCTCTCCCGGCTCGGGAAAGGATATTCAGGCCCCTGGCCCCAGAGACCGAGACGGGAGGCATAGGCCAGATTGTGCACGCTCGTGGCCCCGGTCGCCGAGACGTAGAAGACCCGTGCCCGGGGCACTGCCAACTGCAAGCGCAGCCCGGCGAGACCCTGCTGGGAGGGTTTGACGCCCCTGCCCGCCTCCGACCCGGCGGCGTTCTGCATCGCATGTGCCTCGTCGAAGGCCAGCACGCCGTCGAACCCCTCGCCCATCCAGTCAAGGATCTGGCCGAGGCGCGTCGTCCCACATTTGCCCGCCGAGCGCAGCGTCGCATAGGTGACGAAGAGGATGCCGTCGCCCATGGAGATCGGCTGGTCGGGCTTCCATTTCGAGAGTGGCTGGATATCCGCGGGCGAACCGCCGAGATCGGTCCAGTCGCGGATCGCATCCTCGATGAGCGTGGCGGATTTGGAGATCCAGACCGCCTTGCGCCGTCCCGCGAGCCAGTTGACCAGGATGAGCCCGGCGCATTCCCGGCCCTTGCCACACCCCGTCCCGTCGCCCAGGAAGTATCCGAGGCGATAAGCCCGGGCTTGCCTGTCATCGTCGGCACGGGTCATCCGGGTCTGGTCTTCGTCGATCGTGAACCTGCCCGGCAGATCGCGTTCATGCGCGTCGTTTGCCATGACGATGGTCTCGAGTTGGGCCTCGGAGAGATACCCCCCCTCGATCAGGCGGCCGGGCAGCCGCAGATCAGCAGCGGCGTCGTTCGACGGCACCGGCGGTGCCACCGACGCCATGGCGATACTCTCGACCAGCGGCGTGGGATGCTCCTGCGCGCCCGCAATCTCGATCCGCTGAGGGCGGTAGCGTGCATAGATGTCCGAAACCGGGGTGTTTTCACGGGGGGTGTCGAGGGTGATGAAAGCCAGCGGGACGGCTGCCTGGGCTTTGGGTTTGGAGGTAGAGCTTGCGACAACCCGTCGATTGCGCGCAGCAGGTACGCTGCCCTGACCCGGGGTGGCCCGGACCTGTGCACCCAACTGAAGCGGAACGTCAGATCGGGTCGCGGCGATGTCATCGACAATATGCTGCGCCGCCTCCAGCTCGCCCGCAACCGCGCGGAGGAACGCGACCTTTTCCTGCACCTTGTCGAACACCATGAGCTGGGTCTCAACCGTGGTGCCGAGCTTGCGGTAGACATAACCCGGGATCGTGAGAGCCAGACGCGGCTTTGCGATGGCCGAGGCCCGCGCCCAATGGGCCGCATCCCGCTCCGGCGAAAATCCCGGCGGCATGATCGCCACCAGCCTGCCGCCGGGGGCGAGCCGCTTGGCGGCGCCGATCAGATGCTTTGCCGCGACATGCCTGTCGCGCGACCGATCGACCGAGGAGGCGAAGGGCGGGTTCATAACGATGACGCCCGGAAGATCAGGCGCGCCCAGGAGGTCGTCGATATGCTCAGCGTCATGGCCGGTCACCTCGACCGCAAAGATCGCCTCGAGAAGGGCGCGGCGGAAGGGATCGATCTCGTTAAGCATCGGCTTGCCGCCCGCGCGCAGGGCAAAACCGGCCAGCGCGCCGGTGCCGGCCGAAGGTTCGAGGAAGGTCTCGCCAGCACGGAGGGCCGCAGCACGCGCCACCAGCGCGGCATAGGGCAAAGGGGTGCTGAATTGCTGCAGGCGGATCTGCTGCTCAGAACGCCGCGTCTCGGTCAAGAGCCGCGATGCCAGCAGTCCGGCTGAGGCCGACGCGTCTCGGCCAGTCCCCTGCACGACCTGCTGGACCGCAGCGGCCTGCATCGCGTCATAGGCCATGCGCCAGGACCAGGCGCCCGCGGCATCGCTGCCGCCGAAGGTCTCACGCATGAGCCGTGCCAGAGACGAGCTTCTGAGCGGTCCTTCGGCGAGCGCGCTGCCGATCAGAGGCAGAGCCTGCCTGAGCCGAGCATGTGATGGGATAACGGGGTCGGTGTTCAGCCTACGATCGACCATGGGGTCTGTCCTTCCAGTCAGGTTACGGGTCTGACAGGACAGAAAGCCGCCTTTCCACTTTCGGCAGCGCGGCGGCAGCTCAAGATTCGGAAGCTTGGCAGATCAAAGAGGCAAAGCGCCCCGGCCGCCCTGGAAGGCGGCGAGAGCGGGTGTCAATATTGCGAGTAGTTGGGGGTCAGGACCGGTTCGACAGCTTCAGCCCGCCGGCGGCGCGGAGGCGCTGCACCTCGCGCAGGACCACGTCGGTAAAGGCGGCGCTGAATGATCCGCGCGGCGTCCGCTCTTCCAGAGTATAAGAGGTCTCGAGAATATCGGCGTTCAACTCGTCCAGGATCACCCAAAGCGAGACGTCGATATCGAGGCCCGCACGCCGGGCCTCGGTCTGGGGTATCTCCAGCGCCGACCGCCCCGGGCCTGGAGCTTTGCTGGTGATCGGCGCGATGAACATGACATGCTGACCGGCTTGATTGGTGACGACGATCACCACGCAGGACGGCCTCTTCTTGCGACCCTCCGTCTCTCCTCGATCCGCCTGCCATTTCCAGAGATAATGATAGTCGAAGACCTGCCCCGCGGCCGGGAAGTCAGCGGTCACGGAAATGCTCTTCAATGCCCTGGTCGAGAAGGTTCCCGAGGTCCTCTGGCATATCAGCCACATCGAGTGCCACCTGCGACCCGCGTCCGGCCGTCAGGGCTTGGAACCGCTCCATCGACATGACCACGAAGCGCGGCTTACGGTGTTTCGTGATGGCGACCGGGGCAACGGTCGCCGCCTCGAAGAGATCGCCCGTATTTCGGGTCAAATCCCCCGCTGCGAACTGTTTCATCCTGGCTCTCCACGCATTCTCAGACTTAATAGGAGTATACAGAATTTCCTAATATTCTGCAAGATACAGGTTGAAAGGCCTCCCCCTCAAGGGGGTGCATCGTCAGATCCCCGCCCGGAAAAGAACTCCGCCAGGACCGGGCTCGCCGTACCCTTCGCCGAGCTGAGGCATTCCGATCCAACCAGAGAGGCCTTCGACAAACGCACGAGACCGCCGGTTTCCTCGATGCGGTAGCATCGCCGCTTTTTTCCTCCGCGCCGGTAATGGGTCGCGGTCACGATCTGGCAAGTGCTGCCGTCGGTCAGCGTGACCGGCGCGGCGAGCCTGATCCTGTCACCCTCGTCGTAATCCGGGATCGCCGCCCAGTCCCGGCAGCGCTGGCGCCAGGCATGAGCGTAGCTGTCGGGATCCTTCAGCTCGGAGAGCAGGGCCAGAAGGCTGACGGGCGCGCGCGACTCCACCGGGCCCGCAGCCTCCTCCATATCCTTGTAGCCCCAGCAGCCATCGTCATAGCGCGTCAGGAAGACGGCCCCGAAGGTGATCGACCCGTCGGCATCGGTCACGTAGGTCGCATCCTCGACCGGCGCGCCATCGGGTGTCGTGATCCTGGCCGCGGCATACCAGGTCGAGCCCACCTTGCAGGCCTTGAGCAGGACTGTCTTGCGGGTATCGGTCTCGAAACTACAGAGCCGGGCGATCTCCGCCTTCTCATCCGCGTAGGTCTTCACGCGGCGGTCGGTGTAGAAGAGCCAGCCCATTATGCCGCCCGCCGGTCATCGACCTCGATCAGCGCGTCGAGCGGCACCCGGTAGGGCAGCATCTCGTCGAAATCCTCGCAGTTGCCGCGGTTCTGCACGAGCGCCTGGGTATCGGTGGCATCCATGAGGATCACCCGGAACGTGCCGCCGAGACCGGAGGGGACATCATAGGTGCCGCCGATCAGATAGTCGGCCGCACGGCGCGCAAAGACCCGGATCGTGTGGCCATCGGTCGCCAACCGAATGGTGTCGTGTCCGCGATCAATGAGCATCTGCACGTCATTGAGAATGTCAGTGTAGAACTGGCCCGTCAGATCACGAAACGCCGCTTGCCGGGCCGCCATCCAATCGGGGTCCCGAAACGGGTTGATGCCTGCGGCGAATGCATAGGAGGGGTCGGCGCGTTCCGTCGTGACGATCCGCGTGGTGGAGCCATCAATCCCGTTCGAGCGCAGATGGACACCATTGCCGACGATCAGGATCAGGGCGGGGTTGCCGACCGGTCCATTCCAGTTCGGCAGAAAGTTGGAGCAGCCGCGCGCATGCGCGATCTGGGCCGCGACGTCCGCGGCGGTGAAGCTGAGAAGTGCCATGGAATTTACCTGTTTGTTTGAGAGAGGTGCAGCCCGCACCGGCGATGCGGTGCGGGTCGGCTGCAGGGTCAGGCCGCCTCAGAGACCTCGGTTTCGCCTTCGGACAGCTCGACGTCGGGGACTTCGAGCGGTTCGGTGCCCGAGGTCTGCATCATCGGCGGGCACCAGGCCGCAACCGCGGCACGCTGCGCCTCCGTCAAAGTGGCGAAGGGCTCGGCGAAGAGCTTGTCGCAGAAGGCAACGACCTCTTTCTTGGTCGAGGACGCCAAGGTCACTGCCTCCTGCGCGAGCCCCAGCTCTTCGCCGAGGATCTTGAGGAGCCACGCCTTCTTGAACCGGTTGAAAAGCGCCGCATTCGGCGTCCAGTGCGCGCGGATGTCCGGCATCACCTCGATCTCGAAATCATGCATCAGGCTGTCGCGCTGCCGGTCCCGCGCCAAACAGGACTGCGTGGTTGCCGCCGTGGCGTAGGCCACGAGCTTGGCCTTCTCGCCTGCATCGAGGGTTCGGAACAAAGCGAACTGATCGGCGGGGGATCTCGCATCATCCGCCCAGGAGAGATCGAGCGCGTCATGCGCGGCAGTCACCTGTTCGAGCGAGGTGCCATCGATCTCGTCCATCTTGGCGTGGGTGCGGTACTCCTGGCGCGCATCGAGTTTGATCGCCTGGGTGACGCCCATGCCGTGGCCCAGCACATCAGTGACCAGTTTGAACAGCGTGAGATCCAGCGTGGCCTCCGGATGCATCACCATGGCGGCGCCGAGCGCCATCGCCCGCTCGGTCTTCAGATCTTCGGTCAACGAGGCGGGGTATGTGATCTCGTCGCTGTCCGTCGCGCCCTCATCCGACGACGTACTGGGCGCTTTGCCGGACCTCTCCGGCTGGTCTTCGGGACGCACCAGCCCGACATGCAGAGAGATCCTGCCCTGCGCCCAGGTGGCGATCACACCGGAGCGCGCAAGATCCTCGGCGCTGTAGGCCTCCTGCAGATCCCGTGCCTCGGCCTCCAACTCATCCACACGTTTGTAGAGATCGTTGTACGCCTCGTCCGCGAGGTCTTTGTTCTCCATCTCGCGCTCGAGTTTTTCGAGCTCGGCGGTGATCTCATCGACACGTTGCTGGCCGCTTTCATCGGGCTCGACCGGGCCCGGATAGACCCGACCGAATTCCGCCACGGCAGCGTAATCGTACCGGATCACCGCATCGGCCCAAGCGAAGCCCACCTCCGCGCGCACCTCTTCGGCCGCGGCGGTGAGTTTCTCGAGGAGAATGGTCTCGACCAGCGCGGAATCCTCGAGCACGGAATGCTCGTCCAGGAGGTCCGCCGCGATGGCGCCGCCACGCGCCTCGTAGTCCTTCCGCACAAAGGCCCCGATGTCGTCACTGACCTGCACGCCGCGGGACTTCAACGCATTCCGGACCATATAGGCCTGCAGGTAATTGCCCTCCTTGGTAAGCGCCTCGAAAACATCTTTCTGCACTTCCTGGCTTGGGTGATCTGCGAAGGCCTTCATCACGTCGAGCGTGATCGCCTTTGCACGTGCCGCCGCACGGATCTCCGGATGGATGAGCCCATAGCGCAGCCTGCCCTTGACCGCTGCAACCGTGGTGCCGAATGTCTTCGCGATGGTCTCTGGCGTCTGGTCATCGACATCCATCATCCGCGCGAAGGCCTCGAACTCGTCGATGGCATTCATCGGCGCTTGGGTGATGTTCTCGGCGAGCGACAGCGCGGTGGTCACGTCGCAATCGTCCGGGACCAGCCGGCAGTCGATCTTGGTGCGATTGGTGACCCCCTTGGCCTCCTTGTCCGCGACCAGCTCCATGAGGGCCGCATGGCGCCGGCCGCCTGCGAGGACGCCGAACTTGCCATCGACCTTCTGGACGAGCAGCGGCTGGAGGAGGCCCAGCACTGCGATGCTGGCCTTCAGATGCGCGATGTTGTCGGAGGTGTAGGCCTCAGGGGACTGAGCTCGCACATTCGCGGGATGGGCGACGAGATCGCCGATGGCGACGGAGATGGGTTCGAACGCTTGGGTCATGAGATGTCCTTGTCTGGGTTCTGCGCCACCCGGACATCCCGAGCGGCCTGACCGATCCCCGGATCCGGGAACCAAAAGGACAAAAGGCCCACTTTCCCTTTCGAAGGGTCAGCGGGCCTCTCGGAGTTGGTGAAGGAGGTGCGGCGCCCCCTACCAGTCGTGCGCCATCATGATGGTCAGAACACGCGTGGTGGTCTCGGGGTTGCCGGGATCCTCAGCGCCATAGCGGAAGTCGGAGTCCGCTTCGTAGAGGTCGAGCTTCCAGAACACGGTCTCCCCGCGGATTGTAGCCACCCCGAAATCATGCCAGCCATCGGGGTCGTTCTCAGGCTCGAAGGTCTCGAACTCCCCCGTCGCCTTCACGGCCTCGGCCATGAAGCCCTCGCCGGCCTCCATCAATGACCGGGTCACATGCATCCGGCCCTGGACGGGCCGGTCCGGTGGCTCCCCGAGACAGGCAAGTTTGCGAAAGGCGTCGTTCTGTGCGGCAATGGCAGCCACGTCGGGCGGGGTGAACGCGGCGGGTTCGGGATGGCTCATGGGTCTGTCCTTTCCGGATGGGTTGATACCACCAGACCCAAGGCCTCCTTTCACTTTACTCCAGGGGTCACAGGCGCAATGGATTCCTGCCTCACGCGGCACGTTCCCCCTGCCCCGCCTCCGAAGCGACGCCGTTCGCTGGACTGCTCGTTCAGCCTCTCTCGCAGCTCGGTGTCCGCAGGTCACCGCCGTTCCGCGCCCCGCGTCGAGCCATGTGGCGCGCGGCCCCGGCTCAGCACTCGGCAGCGCGCGGGTCAGCCCCTTGACCGACACCGGCCGCTCCACCGCGCGCCGCCAGGCCAAGCAGGTTTCGCCGGCGGGTCCAGGAAGGTCGCCCGGGCGCAGAAGGCGTGCAGCTCCGCTGACCGCTTCGGACGCCCGGAAAACGCAACGCCAGCCTGTCCCGCAGCAAGGCGTCGGGCACCTCGTCACGCTCTAAGACAAGATGCAGGTGGCTTGGCGCCGCTCCTGAAAGAACGCAACATCTTCAGGGGTTTCCGCGTGTATCGAGGGGATCCAGGATGGTGTCCCAGACGGGGTGCCAAGGTCGCTGAGGGGATCCAGCCAGGCAAATGTCATGGCCGTAGCTTATAGAAGCTCGGCGCTTTTGTTCATAATTCAACTCCAAAACCGCCGTTTCTTGTCGGAACGTATCACGTCCAATAAACTTCCATTATCGGCCAGGCTAAAAGAGCCCCGGAATTAACCGGAATTTTCCGGACATGCCCCCGAATGGCCGTATTTCCGCCCCCGGCCCGCCCGCCCTGCCCGCGACCCTTCCCGATCGGAGGCTGCGCATGACATACCAGATCACCCTGACCCCGGGGATCGACCCCCAGACGGTGAGCGAACACCACTTCGGCACCAACTACCTGGCCAACCGCCAGGGTCAGGGCGAGACCCTCGGGAATTCCGGCGCCTATGCCGATGCCGCCAACTGGCTGGGCGTCACCTGCTTCCGCTACCCCGGCGGCACCATCGCCGAAAGCTACCTGGACCTTTCGGACCTGCGCCACTTCGAGGAAGGCGCCACAAGCGAGATCGACGCCCACCACTTTGCCGATGCCTCCGACACCACCGGGCTGACCCGGCTGGGCAGCTTCCTGGATTTCGCCGCCGCCCAGTCGGCCGAGGTCACCGTGGTGCTGCCGATGATCCGCTACCTGGAGACCATCCGCTCCGGCACCCCCGAGGAGATCGCAGCCCTTGAGGCCGAGGTGAAGGCCTTTGTCACCCATGCCCTCGCATACCGTTCGGGCGACACCATCGCGGGCTTCGAGATCGGCAACGAATTCCCTTCCTGGATGGGCGGCCACAACGGCAGCTTCCTGGACAGCACAGCCGATGCCGCCGCATTGATGCGCAATATGGCCGTCTGGGTCGACGAGGCGCTGGAGGACGCCAATGCCGGGGATGTCCAGATCATCGCCCATACCGCCTTCGTCAAATACGGCGACAAGGGCAACAACCCGCTGCTGAAACGCCTGTTCGACGACAGCCTGGACCAGGACTACGCCCATGTCGAAAGCGTCGCGGATTTCTTCGACGCGGTCGATGCGGTCAGTTCCCACTTCTACCCCTGGCAACCCTGGGCCGAGGGCAGCAGCGGCAGCGGCAGCGTCACCGAGGACATCGGCCTGATCGCCGACTGGCAGCTGGCCTTCGACGCCTATGCCGCCGCCACCGGCCAGGACGCCCGGCCGCTGCAGGCCATGGCCACCGAATGGAACGTGCGCAACGCCGCCTACGTGCAGGAGCTGGTCAGCCCCCTGCAGGCCGGCCTCGGCATCGTGTCGCTGTTTCACCAGTTGGTCGCCCAGGGCATCGACGAGGCCCAGATCTGGCCGGTCCTGCAGAACACCCGCAACACCCTCGTCTCGCATGATGGCGAGGTGACGGACATGCAGCTGGGCGGTGCGGCCTTCGCGCTGCTGCGCACCCTGACCCCGGGCCTGGCCGCCGGCACCGAGGTCAACGCCCGCGACATGGATGGCGACGGCACGGCGGATCTTTTCGTCTACAGCTTCTCGCAGGGCAACAGCGTCACCAGCTTCGTCACCGCCGCGCGGGCCATGTCGGTGTCGCTGGATTTCGCGGGCTACGGGCTGGATGCCGACCAGACCCAGGCCCATGTGGCGACCCTGTCGACCGCCGACGACAACCCGGTGCTGAAGATAGGTACCAGCCAGGCGCTGGCCTGGGCGAAGACCTCGGTCACGCTGACGCTGGCCCCCTGGGAGACGGCCGTGGTCTCGATCGACGAGGCGCGCGCCGCGGCCACGGGGGGCGTCGCGGGCAACCTGCCGGCCTCGGCGGGGGCGACGCTGTCGTTTGCCCACCTGAACGAAGTCGCAGGCCAACTGCCCGAGAGCGCGCTGGAGGGATCGGCCACCGACACGCTTTTGCGCGACGACGAGGGGGGCCATGCCTTCCAGGTGCTGCCAGGCTTTGCGGTGGATGGGGGGGGCGGCGCGGATTCCATCCTCGGCACCGCCGGATCCGACACCGTTCTGGGCGGCACCGGCAATGACACCATCAGCCTGCATGACGGCGATGACTATGCTGCGGGCGGATCCGGCAATGACCTGATGGTGGGCGGCGCGGGCCGCGACTGGCTGCGCGGCGGCCTGCAGGAAGACGTGATCCACGGCGGCTCGGGCGATGACGTGCTGGCGGGCGAGGCGGGCTTCGACCTGATCCGCGGCGGCGCGGGCAACGATTATGCCGATGGCGGGGCCCAGGCCGACAACCTGCTGGGCGGATCGGGCGACGACACGCTGCTGGGGGGCGCGGGCCTGGACCGGCTGTTCGGAGAGGACGGCAACGACGTGCTGATCGGCGGCGCCGGGCGCGACGGGGTCTTCGGCGGCAATGGCGACGACCTGCTGCTGGGCGGATCGGGCGACGACATCCTGGTGGGCCATGCGGGGTTCGACCGGCTGGACGGCGGATCGGGCAACGACATCCTGATCGGCGCCTTCAATGCCGATACCTTCGTCTTCTCGGGCAGTTTCGGCCAGGACCAGATCTGGGATTTCGAGGCGCTGAACCCGCATGAGAAGATCGACCTGTCGGGCGTCGCCGCGATCACCGATTTCGCCGATCTGGCCGCCCACCACCTGACCCAGACCGACGCGGGCGCGCTGATCGATGCGGGCGAGGGCAACCAGATCCTGCTGCGCGGGGTGCGGATGGCGGATCTCGATGCCGGCGACTTCCTGTTCTGAGATGCTGAGAGTAGCGCTTCGCGGACGAAACATGCATCAGGGCACCGCACAGGCTGTGGCCATATTTTAAATTAAACGCAGCTTCATCGCCCGCCGGAAAGGCACCGCACCATGCGAGGCAGGGGTTCCCTGCCCCGTCGCTTGCAAGACCTCCATCGGCCGAATAGATGAACCTATTGATTGAAGGGGCTTTGATTAACATCCTCCCCGTCCGAACGGCTGGGGACTTCCCAAAGGTCATTCAGGCAAAGACCGGGAGAGTTTCCGCTTCATGGGCCGCGCAACCGCAAGCCTCCACGGACAGCAACGGTGTGTTCCACCGCCGTTCGATATTGATTGCTGCATTATGATCGGCATTGGCACGGAAACCGCACTGTCGACAGTAAAAGACCGCTTGGCTTTCGCGGCTCTTTCTGTCCACGGCTCCGCAAGCCGAGCACGTCTGGGAGGTCAGTCGCGGATCTATCCTGGCCAGATATCCGCCCCGCTCCTCCAGCTTGTAGGCCAGCAAGGTTTCGAACCCAGACCACCCCTGGCCAAGGATCACCCGGTTCAGCCCGGCCTTCTGGCGGACATGTGTCCCGGGGAATTCAACTGTCCCACGGGCACTGCGCGTCATGCTGCGGATATCAAGATCCTCCAGGACGACCGTCGAGAAGGTGCGGGCAATCTCCAGGCTGGCCCTGTGCTGCCAGTCCCGCCGGATCCGCGCGGCCCTTGCATGCAACGCCGCAACTCTCCGGCGCGCCTTGGCATGACGGGCCGAACCGCGTTTGCGTCGGGCCAGAACCCGCTGCGCCTTCCGCGCCCGGTGATCCAGATCCCTCAGCCGCACGGGCAAGCGCATCTGCGTCCCCGTCGACAGCGTCAGCGTATTCACCACGCCACGGTCGATCCCCACCGATGGCAAACCGGATGGCGTGACCTCGTGCTCCAGTTCGCAGGCAAAGGAAATGTACCATCCATCCACGGATTGACGGACGGTGGCATTCAAGGTGCGGCCCTGCAGCGGGCGTGTGCTGCGAAACTTCACCCATCCGATCTTCGGCAGGCGCACGGCGGCCCACTTGCCATTCAGCTTGCGGGTCGAAACGTCTCGGCCCTGAAAGCGGAACGCCTCATTGAGGCCTTTTCTGCGTGGCTTCGGATATCCGGCGCGACCGGCAAAATACTGGCCATAGGCCCCGCCAAGATCGCGCAACGCCTGCTGCTGCGGCGTCACATGCACCGCCCTGATCCAGTCGCACTCTGCCCGCAGACAGGTCAGTTCTCTGGCTTGCGCAACATAGTTCAGCGTTTTACCGGTTTCCCGCCGGTAGTGCCGCCACCAGTATCGCCGCTGTTCCAGGGCCAGATTGTAGACCAGCCTGACCACGCCGGAAAACTGGCGTATCAGGGCGTCCTGATCCGGCGTCGGAGCCAGCTTGAAACGATAGGCACGGTGGATCATCGTGCACCGAATTATAGATTTCCCCTTAAGGAACTAAAGATGAATTATCAGATCAGAGGGCATATATTTCAGCGCCCTCATCCCCGATCTCCCTGTTCCGCGCAGGACCGTCCAGACGCCCCATGCGGGCTCATGATCATCCCCGTGCACCACAGCAAGTCCGATCTCTCCCCTGTCCCTGCCCCCTTCCCCCGCAACAGTTCGCGGCACCTGCGTCTCCTTCCCCGTTCTGAAATCCGGCGAGGGTTCAGATGACCTCCATTCTTCCGCTTCCCGAGACCTGGCAGGCGGTATTTTCGCTTGTCGTCGTGCTCGGGATGTTCGTGCTTTTCGTGCGCGAGATCTTTCCGACCGAGGTGGTGGCCATCGGGGGCGTGGCGCTGATGCTGGCGACGGGGCTTCTGCCCTATGACGACGCGCTGAAGGTGCTGGCGAACCCCGCGCCCTGGACCATCGGGGCGATGTTCATCGTCATGGCCGCCCTGGTGCGCACCGGCGCCCTGGAAAGCTTTACCCGCCTGGCCACCGCCCAGGCCAGCCGGCGGCCGCGGCTGGCACTGGCCGGGCTGTTCGCCTTCGTGCTGGGGTCCTCGGCCATCGTGTCCAACACGCCCGTCGTCGTCGTCATGATCCCGGTCTTCATCCAGATGGCCAAGGCGCTTGGCAAGGCGCCGTCGAAACTGCTGATCCCGCTGTCTTATGCGGCGATCATGGGCGGCACGCTGACGCTGATCGGGACCTCGACCAACCTGCTGGTGGATGGCGTGGCGCGGGCGCAGGGCCTCCAGCCCTTCGGCATCTTCGAGGTCACCCCCATCGGCATCATCGTCGTGCTGTGGGGGATGCTGTACCTGCGGCTGACCTCGCGCTTTCTGCTGCCCAAACGCGATTCCATGGCCTCGATGCTGGGGGCGCGTTCGAAGATGAAGTTCTTCACCGAGGCCGTCATCCCCCCCGACAGCAACCTGATCGGCCGCGAGGTGACCGGCGTGCAGCTGTTCCGCCGCGAGGGGGTGCGGCTGATCGACGTGATCCGCGGCGACGAAAGCCTGCGCCGCGAGCTGAAGGGCGTCACGCTGCAGGTGGGCGACCGGGTGGTGCTGCGCTCGGAGATCTCGGAACTGCTGAGCCTGCAGCGCGACAAGAGCCTGAAGCGCGTCGATCAGGTCAGCGCGGTCGAGACCACCACCGTCGAGGTGCTGATCACCCCGGGCTGCAAGATGGACGGGCGCAGCATCGGCGCGATGCGGCTGCGGCGGCGCTTCGGGGTCTATCCGCTGGCGGTGCACCGGCGCAACCAGAACATCGGCCGCCAGATAGACGAGCTGGTGGTCAAGGTGGGCGACACGCTGCTGCTGGAGGGCGCGCCCGGCGACATCAAGCGCCTGGCCGAAGAGATGGAGCTGGTCGAGGTCAGCGCGCCCTCGGAACGCGCCTACCGCCGCTCGCATGCGCCGATCGCGATCCTGGCGATCCTGTCGATCGTGGGTCTGGCGGGGATCGGGGTGGCGCCGGTGCTGCTGCTGTCGGTGCTGGCGGTGGCGGTAGTGCTGCTGACGCGCTGCATCGACAGCGACGAGGCCTTCGAGATGGTCGACGGCCGGCTGCTGGCGCTGATCTTCTCGATGCTGGCGATCGGGGTGGCGCTGCAGCACACCGGCGCGGTGACGCTGATCGTCGATGCGATCGCGCCCGCGATGTCGCATCTGCCGCCCTTCCTGGTGATCTGGTCGATCTACCTGCTGACCTCGGTGCTGACAGAGCTGGTGTCCAACAACGCGGTGGCGGTGGTGATGACGCCAATCGCGGTGGGTCTGGCGGGCGCCATGGGGATCGACCCGCGGCCCCTGGTGATCGCGGTGATGATCGCGGCCTCGGCCAGCTTCGCGACCCCGATCGGCTACCAGACCAACACGCTGGTCTACGGACCGGGCGGCTACCGCTTTGCCGACTTCCTCAGGATCGGCATCCCGCTGAACCTCTCGATGGGCCTCATCGTCTCGGCCGCCATCCGCATCATCTGGATGTAGGGTACGGCCGAGCAGGAACGACACAGGACAAAGGGCCGCCCCTCGGTGCGGCCCTTTACAATCCGGTTCCATGTTTCGCGCGCGAAACCTCAGGCGCTCTTCAGCTCGACGCCGGGGGCGTAGGCGATGAAGAAGCAGTTGGCATAGCCGTCCTTGCCGTAGGCCAGCGGGGTATGGTCGTCGAAACGCACGACCTCGCCACCGGCGCCCTTCAGCACCGCGTGACCGGCGGCCGTGTCCCATTCCATGGTGCGCCCGACACGCGGATAGATGTCGGCCTCGCCCGTCGCCACCAGGCAGAACTTCAGCGAAGAGCCCGCGCTGGTCATGTCCTTGACCTTGTACTTGGCGATGTAGTCGTCGGTCGCCTGGTCGCGGTGGCTTTTCGAGGCCACGACCATCAGCGCGTCATTGTCGGGGGTCGAGACCTTGATCGCCTTCATCTCGGACGGCTTGTCACCGAAGGGGCCGATTTCCTCGACGGTCGAACCATCCGCCATGGTGAAGAACATCCGCTCGCGCGCCGGGGCGTAGACCACGCCGCGGGTGGGGGTGCCGTTCTCGACCAGCGCGATGTTGACGGTGAAATCGCCGCGGCGGTTGACGAATTCCTTGGTGCCGTCCAGCGGGTCGACGATCAGGAAGGTCGCCGCCTGTTCGCTGTGGGTCGCCGACTGTTCCTCGGTCACCAGCAGGATATCGGGGAAGGCTGCCTTCAGCCCGGCCGAGATCAGCGCATCCGCCGCTTCGTCCGCCGCCGTCACCGGGCTTTCGTCGGACTTGGTCTTCACCTCGAAATCGTCCGAATTGTAGATTTCCATGATCTTCGCGCCCGCTTCCAGGGCAAGGGTGCGCATGACGACGGTCAGTTTTTCGTAATCCAAAATAGGCTCCTTTCAAATGACAGCATGCAGATCACCCAGGACATCTCACAGCTGACACCCGGCGCCCATCCTCCCACCTGCGGAGAGCGGAAATTCTCCGCCGCTGTGCCCTCTGCAACGCGCCCGAATGGCCACATTTTGCTCAGCTTCCGACAGGCTGCCCGCGGAACACGCCATGGCTGTCTCCTGAGCGGTTGAGACCCCTTTTCACGACGCCGGGACTTTTTTCCCGTGCCCTGCTCCGGCAAGACTTGCACTCCCTTTGCAGGACCGTCTAGTTCACGGTTGCGATATCCTTTAAAGCGGCCCGTCCGCCATTCTAAGCAGCAAGGTTTTATAATGCCCACGAATGATCTTTCTCCCATTCCAGAACTTTACGTTTCCCACGAGTCTGCGCAGAAGCTGAAGGTCGAGGCCGCCGACCTTGTCAGCTGGGACCTGACGCCGCGCCAGATCTGCGACCTGGAACTGCTGATGAACGGCGGCTTCAACCCGCTGAAGGGCTTCCTGACCGAGGCCGACTACAACGGCGTGGTCGCCGACATGCGCCTGGCCGATGGCGCGCTGTGGCCGATGCCGATCACCCTCGATGTGTCCGAAGCCTTCGCCGAGAAGCTGACCGCAGGCCAGGACATCGCGCTGCGCGACCAGGAAGGCGTGATCCTCGCCACCATGACCGTCACCGACAACTGGGTGCCCAACAAGGCCCTGGAAGCGGAAAAGGTCTTCGGCGCCGATGACCAGGCCCACCCGGCGGTGCATTACCTGCACAATGTCGCGGGCAAGGTCTATCTGGGCGGCCCGGTCACCGGCATCCAGCAGCCCGTGCACTATGACTTCCGCGCCCGCCGCGACACGCCCAACGAACTGCGCGCCTATTTCCGCAAGATGGGCTGGCGCAAGGTCGTGGCCTTCCAGACCCGCAACCCGCTGCACCGCGCGCACCAGGAACTGACCTTCCGCGCCGCCCGCGAAGCCGAGGCCAACCTGCTGATCCACCCCGTCGTCGGCATGACCAAGCCCGGTGACGTCGACCACTTCACCCGCGTGCGCTGCTACGAGGCGGTGCTGGGCAAGTACCCGGCCTCGACCACGGCGATGTCGCTGCTGCCGCTCGCCATGCGCATGGCCGGCCCCCGTGAAGCGGTCTGGCACGGCCTGATCCGCAAGAACCACGGCGTCACCCACTTCATCGTCGGCCGCGACCACGCGGGCCCGGGCAAGAACTCGGCCGGGGAAGACTTCTACGGCCCCTACGACGCCCAGGACCTGTTCCGCGCCCACGAGGACGAGATGGGCATCAAGATGGTCGACTTCAAACACATGGTCTACGTCCAGGAGCGCGCCCAGTACGAGCCCAACGACGAGATCGCCGACAAGGACAAGGTCACCATCCTGAACATCTCGGGCACGGAACTGCGCCGCCGCCTGCAGGAAGGCCTGGAGATCCCCGAGTGGTTCTCGTTCCCCGAAGTCGTGGCCGAGCTGCGCAAGACCAAGCCGCCGCGCGGCAAGCAGGGCTTCACGGTGTTCTTCACCGGCTTCTCGGGCTCGGGCAAGTCGACGATCGCCAACGCCCTCATGGTCAAGCTGATGGAGATGGGCGGCCGCCCGGTGACGCTGCTGGACGGCGACATCGTGCGCAAGAACCTGTCTTCGGAGCTGGGCTTCTCGAAAGAGCACCGTGACCTGAACATCCAGCGCATCGGCTACGTGGCCTCCGAGATCACCAAGAACGGTGGCATCGCGATCTGCGCGCCCATCGCACCCTATGCCGCCACCCGCCGCATCGTGCGCGACAACATCGAGCAATACGGCGCCTTCGTCGAAGTGCACGTCGCCACGACGATCGAGGAATGCGAAAAGCGCGACCGCAAGGGTCTCTACAAGCTGGCCCGCGAAGGCAAGATCAAGGAGTTCACCGGCATCTCGGACCCCTATGACGTGCCCGCCAACCCCGAGCTGCGCATCGAGACCGAGGGCACCGACGTGGACAACTGCGCCCACCAGGTGATCCTCAAGCTGGAATCGATGGGCCTGATCGCCGCCCACTGAGGCCGCGCCCCCCGAAGACACGCCCAAAGACGCCCCGACCGCAAGGCCGGGGCGTTTTCCGTTCCCGCCCCGCCCAACAGTCCCGCCCGGCCCCCGCCGCCCGACAGTCCGTATTTATGGAAAGATGAAACCAGGCCGCCCGCCCGCGACCCGCGTTGCCATGCATATTTGGGGAAAGATGAAACAAGGCGCGCGCCGGATCCGCACCGCCCCCTGTTCATTTTCTTGTCTCAAATACCTCGGGGGAGGCCCCGAAGGGGACGGGGGCAGAGCCCCCTCTTCTACGTTTCGCGCGCGAAACATTCCCTCTGGCCCCGCGCCGTCACCAGAAACCCCAGATGGTTTGACCCCATGCTCTGGCCCACTGGCATGACAGGGACAAGCCGCAGCCCGCCCCGCACCAGAGGGCATGGTCGAAGGGAACGTCCTGCACACCCGCCCGCGGCCGCCAGGTCGGTGTCAGCTTGCATTCTGCCCGAAAGCCGGTCTGACGCAGCAGATCCTGAAGGGATGCACTCCATTGCACCGCGTTGACATCCCCGCCCATGAGGGCGGCCGACGGCCCTCCGTCCGTGCATGAACTACGGCAAGAGATGACACGTCTTGGGGCCGAAACCGGAGAACCAGAAGTTCAGGAGATACACGCAGCAGATCGAAAACGACTGTCCGTTCTCCTCAAAGACGCCATGCCGATCATGCATAGGGCGCCGATCAGGCGCCCTCCCGGAACTGACAGCTGGGCCTCCCGGAACATTGCCCCCGGAGCTATGACCGGACAGATGGCAAGGCCAGCCACACTGCCGCGAGCGGCCTCAGCGTTTCTTCAGCCAGGCCTTCAGATTCCGGACCAACGCGTCATCGACCCCGGGTCCGGTCAGCACCAGGCACCCCTTTGCGGGATCGAACGACAGGTCCACCGCAGGCGGCTCCACAGGCCTTGCTGCTGCACGTGCCGTGGCCGGCCGGTGCAGCAGCAAGGCCTGCTCGGCCTCGGCCGTCTCTGGCGCCGCGGCGCCAAGCGCCTTGCGCAACCGGGCCGCCGCGCCCCTCTCCTCGGTCAGGCGCTTGGCCAGTTCCAGCCCCAGGCGTTCGCCGATGGAGGTCGGGAACTGCAGCACCCCGTCCAGCTGTTCGACCACCACGGTGAAGCTGCGGATCTTCGAGCGCTTCGCGCGCGAAACATTCCCAAAAAGACTGCGCAGCGCCTCGCCGATCTCCGGGTAGACGCCCTGCTCGACTGCCTTCAGCGCGATGCGGGCACGCTCGTAGTAGCTCAGACCCACCCGGATTTCGTTTTCCTCGACCATAGCCACATAGGATTCTGCCGCGCTTTTCGGAGCCCTCACCAGGGCCAGCACCCGGTCAAAGCGCGGATCCTCCTGCACAAGCCGCGTCAGCGCCGCAAGACGCCGCCAGCCCGAGATCAGGCCGTAGCGGGGGGCTGCACCGGCACCCCGATCCACCACCTCGATAGGGGTCTGCTGGCCCCGAGCGCGCAGGCTTGCGACCAGCGCCTGCAGCTCTTCCTCGTCCGCCAGGATGCGGTCGCGCACCAGGTGGCCCGTGTCGATCTCCGACAGTTTCAGCACCTGCACCAGCCGACCCTCGTCCCGGGCCTGCTGCAGGGCATCGGAAAGCTCGCTCAGCGCGGCCGCGGCCGAGGCCTCGCCCGCGACCTCCGCAATGGGCGCGCGGGAACGGGCCTTGGCCGGACCGGCAGGTGCCGGGAAAACGGATTTCGTTTCCAGGGCCTCCTCCTCCTCGGGGCCTCCCAGGAAGGTCGGGTTGGCGGGGGTCAGGCGCCTGCGCTTGGCCATGCGGGGTCCTCCTTGAGCAGCGCATCCCCGGGATGCGGCAAATGTTTCGCGCGCGAAACGGCCCGCTGGGCCGTGCCGCCGGCGGGGGTATTTCCGGCCAGATGAAAGAACCACCTGTTCCCTGTCATCTGACCGGAAATACTCCGGGGGAGTCCCCGGAGGGGACGGGGGCAGAGCCCCCTTCCCGGTCTCATTCCGCAGCCTCCCGGGCCGCCAATTCATCGCGCCGCCAGGTGCCGATCAGCAGCCGCTTGAAGGCTGCGTAGGTCTCGTCGAAGGTGGCGCGGCCGCGGGCATAGGTCTCGCGGTTGAAGTCGCGGTAATCGGCCTCGTAGATGCCCGAGACCTGCTCTCCAGCCTGGCCGATCAGGGCCGTGAAATCTTGCCGCTCGGGCACCAGGACCTGGCCCAGATAGGCCTGCATCAGCGAGGACAGCTCGCCCTGCTGGGCGCCGTCGTAGCGGGTGATGACCGCGCGCACCGCGTCCCATTCGAACGCCAGTTCCTCGCGGCCCAACGCGCGGGCGGCGATGTTCTCGCCCTCCTCGATCGAGGCGAAGGTCGAGTGCAGCATGTCGAAGAACCGTCCCGTGCTGTCGAACTCCAGGAAGGAGGCCCCCATCGGCACCAGCAGGATGTCGGCCGCCGACAGCCCGTTGATCGTCAGGTAGCCAAGCGCGGGGGGCGTATCGAGGAAGATCACGTCGTACTGGTCCAGCACCCCGTCGGCCTCCAGGCTTTCGGTCAGCGCTTCCCACAGCTTCCAGCTGCGCGCTTGCATCCGCCAGACCGGGATCTGGAACTCGGACCAGTAGAGGTTCAGCTGCGCGCCGATCAGGTCGATGTTGGGCCAGTGGGTCTTCTGGATCAGGTCCGCGGCTTTCACCTCCAGCGCCTCGCTCAGCGTGTCGTCGAGCGGGATCGGCGGGTCGCCGCGATCGAGGCGCCGCTGGTTCTCCTGGCGCAGATGGCGGGCGTAGTGGCGCGCCAGCAGGGGGAAGACGGTCTCGAATTCATCCTCCACCGCGCCGCCGAAGATCGAGGTCATCGAGCCCTGGCTGTCGAGGTCGAGGACCAGCACCCTGTAGCCGTCGAGGGCCGCCGACATCGCCAGATGCGCCGCGGTCGAGGTCTTGCCGACGCCGCCCTTGAAGTTCGCCACCGCCACCATCTTGGCCGGCAGCCCCTCGGGTCGGTAGGGCAGGTATTCCTTGTTCTTTGCCCCTTCGGCGGCGAAGTGGGCCCGCAGGCGCAGCACCTCGTCGAGGGTGAACCACTTGGCGCCGCCCTCGGTCTCGGAGCGGCCCTGGGGCAGGTCGGGATTGGCGCGCAGCACGCGGCGGAAATGCGGCGTGGCGACGGGGATCAGGTAGCGGGTGATTTCCCAGGTCGAGAAGAGCCGCAGGCTCTTGCGGCCGGTCTCGTCCAGGCCGCGCGAGGCGAGGTCGCTGCGACCGCGGGCGCAGGCCTCGGCGATCTCGGAGAAGCGGGCGGTGGAGAAGGCGGGCCCGAGATCCTTCAGGGCCCGGTCGGGGTCGATATTGAAATAGGGGGGCAGTGCCTCGCTCATTTCACCCTCATGTGCTGTGTTTCACGAAACATACCACGAAAGCCAGCACATGGAACAAATATCGGCATTCAGGCGGTATTTTCTCTGAAAAATAAAGGCTTTCCAGCCTGTCCAAAGGGCGCTTCGGGGGGCTGTGCATATTTCTTCAAGTGTTAGATATGTGTTATTAATAGTGTTAAGGGATGTCACCCCCTTACAGATCTCCTTTTGAAACAAGGCTCTGGGGGATGATTTTCGATGCAGGGTGAATCTGAACCCACGTTGCAGTGACTCTGAACCCACGTTGAGGCGATTCCGAACCCCCGATCTGAAGGCTGGACCGGGGCAGGGGGGCGCTCTAGGTTGGGTGTCAATGAAACCACGAAAGATCCCGGGGGCGGCGAGGCCGCGATCAGGGGCGCGTGGACGAGCAGGCAAGGCGGGTACGGGCAATGGCCGGAGCGATCACGGCGGGGCAGGGGGCATCCCTGCTGCCGCAGTCACAGCAGGTGGATTTCTTCCTGTGCGACATCTTCGATGCCATCCCCAAGGATGACATGGCGACGATGGAGCATCCGGTCTTCAGCCTGTCGACCCGGCCCGACCGGCGCATCCTGCGCTATGAACATCGCGGTGCCACGATCGAGGTGACGCCCTCGATGAAGGGGCTGGCGACGATCCACGACAAGGACATCCTGATCTTCTGCATCAGCCAGCTGATGGCGGGGCTGAACGCGGGGCGCGCGGTCAGCCGCACGATCACCCTGCGCGCCCACGACCTGCTGGTGGCCACCAACCGCGAGACCAGCGGCGATGCCTACCGCCGGCTGCGCGAAAGCTTCGAGCGGCTGGCGGGCACAAGGATCACCACCAACATCGTCACCGGCGACGAGGAGGTCACGACGGGTTTCGGCCTGATCGAGAAATGGGAGATCGTGAAGAAGACCCGCGGCGGCCGGATGGTCAGCGTCACGGTCACCCTGTCGGACTGGCTGTTCCGGGCGGTGCTGTCGAAATCGGTGCTGACGCTGTCGCGCGATTACTTCCGGCTGCGCAAGCCGCTGGAGCGGCGGATCTACGAACTGGCGCGCAAGCACTGCGGCAAGCAGGAAAGCTGGCGGATCTCGGTCGAGCTGCTGCTGAAAAAATCGGGCAGCGCCTCGCCGCGGCGGGTGTTCCGCAAGATGATCCGCGACATGATCGAGGGCGACACCCTGCCCGATTACCAGATGAGCGAGGAAGAGGGCGACATCATCCGTTTCGCCCGCCGCGGGGTTCTGGCCGATCCGGGGGCCGATGCGCCGCCGCTCTCCAGCGCCACGCTCGAGGCGGCGCGGGCCCTGATGCCGGGCGCTGACGTCTATGCGCTTGAGGCCGAGTGGCGCGGCTTCTGGGCGGCCTCGGGCCGGCCACGGCTGCGCTCGGCTTCCAGCGCCTTCCTGGGTTTCGTGCGCCGTAAGGTGGGTGCTGCATGAGGAGGGGACTACGGATCGTCTGGCGCCTCGGGCTGGTGGGCGCCGCCTGTTTCTGCTGCTTCATGGGAATGTCCTTGGCGGGTTACCTTTTTCCTCGCTGCACAACCCTGCCGGCCTGGCCGACGCATATGGACGCGGTTGTGCTGTCGGCCGGCCAGAAAGCCGCGACAGGTAAGCCTGGGGGGGATACGGCCCGGCGGGTGCGAGCCGGGCTAGATCTGATGGCTCGCGGTGTGGTCGGACGGTTGGTGCTGAGCGGCGGCTATGTGGCCAACCCGACCATTTCCTTGGGCGAGGCAATGCGAGAGCAGGCCCTAGCGACCGGAGCGGATCCAGCGCTCCTCATCGTCGAGGGGCGTAGCTTGTCGACGCTGGAGAATGCGCTCTATTCCATGCCGCTACTCTCTTCGAACTATGTCCTCGTGACTTCGGGGTTCCATGTCGTACGCAGCATTGCCAGTTTCGCATGGGTAGCAGCTCTGAAGGGTGGTGCCGTGCCAAGCGCTGTATGCCGGGCAGACCCTTTCCCGCCCAGGGTGGCGGACTTCGTAATGGAGGGGGGGAAATGGGGGCTCAACATCCTGCGTGCTGCCAGTTACAGTCTAGCCTACTGGATAGGGCGCCAGGACGCACTGCCTCAGCGCTTCCTTAACTAAGGGTTGGGGCTTGCCTGATTTGGCTGCGGTGCGTTTAGGAATGGCCGTGCCATCGGGGATGGGTTGGCTACAGGGGTTGAGCCTGTTTCAATCCCTGTTAACAGTGATCGCAGAGAATTTTTAAAAGCAGGTTTTGACGGATGTCTTTCACGACCATTACTCCCGTCCTTCTGTGCGGTGGTTCCGGGACTCGGCTCTGGCCGCTCTCCCGAAAGAGCTATCCCAAGCAGTTCGTTCCCCTCGTCGGCGAGGAAACGCTGTTCCAAGCCTCGGCCAAGCGGTTGGCCGGACAGGCAAAGAATCTAGGCTTTGCCGCACCGATGGTGCTGACGAACTCGGACTTCCGCTTCATCGTCACCGAGCAGCTGCAGGCCATTGGCATTGATCCCGGCGCCATCCTGATCGAACCCGAGGGCCGCAACACCGCCCCCGCGATCCTGGCGGCTGCGCTGCGCGTGATGGACACCGACCCCGAAGCCATCATGCTGGTCGCCCCCTCGGACCACGTGGTCCCCGATGCCGCGGCCTTCCACGCCGCCGTCGCCGCGGGCCTTGCCGCGGTCGAGGCCGGCGATCTGGTCACCTTCGGCATCACCCCCACCCGCCCGGAAACCGGCTACGGCTACCTGGAGCTTTCGGGCAAACCCGAGGGCACCACTCCGGTGAAGCTGTCGAAGTTCGTCGAGAAGCCCGACGCCGAGAAGGCATCCCAGATGCTCGACGCCGGCACCTACCTGTGGAACGCCGGCATCTTCCTGTTCAAGGCGAAGGACATCGTCGCCGCCTTCGAGGCCTACTGCCCCGAGCTGGTCGGCCCCGTCCAGGCGGCCGTCGATGATGCCAAGACCGATCTGGGCTTCCTGCGGCTGGCGCCCGAGGCCTGGTCCAAGGCCACCGATATCTCGATCGACTATGCGGTTATGGAAAAGGCGCCGAACCTGTCGGTCGTGCCCTTCAACGGCGGCTGGTCGGACCTGGGCGGCTGGGATGCGGTCTGGCGTGAAGCCGGCCCCGATGCCAACGGCGTGGTGACCAGCGGTGGCGCAACGGCCATCGACTGCACCAACACCCTGCTGCGCTCGGACAGCGAGAACCTGGAAGTCGTCGGCATCGGCCTCGACAACATCATGGCCGTGGCGATGAACGACGCGGTGCTGGTGGCGCCGATGGACCGGGCCCAGGACGTCAAGAAGGCGGTCGACGCGCTGAAGAAGAAGAAGGCCACCCAGGCCACGCACTTCCCCAAGGATCACCGTCCCTGGGGCTGGTTCGAAAGCCTGGTCGTCGGCAACCGCTTCCAGGTCAAGCGGATCATGGTGCATCCGGGTGGCTCGTTGTCGCTGCAGTCGCACTTCCACCGCTCGGAACACTGGATCGTCGTCGAGGGCACGGCCCGCGTCACCTGCGATGACGAAGTGAAACTCGTGACCGAGAACGAGTCGATCTATCTGCCGCTGGGCTGTGTCCACCGCATGGAGAACCCCGGCCGCGTGCCGATGGTGCTGATCGAGGTCCAGACGGGCGCCTATGTCGGCGAGGATGATATTGTTCGTTACGAGGATATTTATGCCCGCAGCTGATGAGTTTCGGCCTATGGTTGCCGAGACTCATCCTGGGGGAGAACATGAAGGTTGCCGTAGCGGGGATCGGATACGTCGGTCTGTCTAACGCCATCCTGTTGGCTCAGAACCATCAGGTTGTTGCCTTCGATCCGGATGTCAGCAAGGTCGATATGCTGAATCTCCGGAAGTCTCCGATTTCGGATAATGAAGTTGAGGCCTTCCTTTCGGGGAAGGCTCTCGATGTCAGAGCCACCCTTGATCCGGTCGAGGCCTATGTTGGCGCTGCTTTCGTCATCGTCGCCACGCCTACCAATTACGATCCCGCCAGCAATCGTTTCGATACCAGTTCCGTCGAGGATGTCATCGCGACGGTCCGGCGCCTGGAGCCGAAGGCGAGCATCGTGATCAGGTCGACGATCCCGGTGGGCTACACTGAAGAGATCAATCACCGCTTCGACTGCGACTGCATTCTGTTCAGCCCCGAGTTCCTGCGCGAGGGGCGAGCATTGTATGACAATCTTCACCCATCGCGGATCATCGTCGGAGAGAAGAGTGCGCGGGCCAAAGTCTTTGCCAACCTGCTGCTAGAGGGGGCGCTGGACAGGGATGTGCCCGTCCTTTTCACCGGTAGCCGCGAAGCCGAGGCGATCAAGCTATTTTCCAATACCTTCCTAGCCATGCGCGTTGCTTATTTCAACGAACTGGACAGCTATGCCATGAGCTTTGGCATGGATACCAGAGAGATCATCACGGGTATTGGCTACGACCCCCGCATCGGAGGCCATTACAATAATCCTTCCTTCGGCTATGGCGGTTATTGCCTGCCCAAGGACACCAAACAGCTGTTGGCTAACTACAGTCAGGTCCCGCAAAATCTGATCCGGGCAATCGTCGAGGCCAATACGACGCGCAAGGACTTCATGGCCGAGCAGATCTTGGCTCGCCGACCTACTACGGTTGGTTTCTACCGCCTTGTGATGAAGGCGAGTTCGGACAATGTGCGAGAAAGCTCTGTTCAAGGTGTCATGAAGCGGATCAAGGCTAAGGGGATTAATGTCATCGTCTACGAGCCCGTGCTGAGCAAGCGGATGTTTTTCCACTCCCGTGTTATGACTAATCTGGATCGGTTCAAGGCCGAGGCGGACCTCATTGTCGCCAATCGATGGGACAAGACTTTAGAGGACGTGCGAGAGAAGGTTTTTACTAGGGATCTATTTGGGAAGGATTAAGAATTTGATCATAGGCGTACGGCTCGAGAGAAGATCGTTAAGCACACCTTTTTAGGGTTCAGACAGGACTGAACGCGCCCCAGAAAAGGGGCAGTAGAGGTGTGGACATGGCGATTATCTATTCTGGCAGCGCTGCATATTCCAAGGACTATCCATCGTACAGGATGATGGACGGTGGATTCCTTGTCGCCTTCCGCGACATTTCAACCCTCCAAGCCAGCACGACGCCGGGTTTCGGGGAGGGCTCGATCTGGGATGTAGGGGCTTTCAGCTACACCGAGGTGCCGCAGGCAGCGGATCCGCATATCACTACGGCCGGCGGCGCACGCCTTTATGTCAATCTCAATAAGTACGAGCTGAAGGCCGAAGCATTTGGCGTTAAATTCACCGGCAACGATGCAGATGCGGTGAACAACTCAATTTACCTGCAGAAGGCGGTAGACTGGCTGTTTTCTGCCGGACAGGGAGGCCGTATCGAGATGGCTTCCGAAGGGCATTGCAAGGTGGATAAGCCGATCATGCACTGGGGAGGCGGGATTACGCTGGATGGGGGGGGGACCCTGATCGAGAACACGCGGACAGCAGAGCAAAGCAAGGCCTTTCTGGATACCTGTGCCATCCGATGCGGCATGATGCATCCGGCGGATATGGTGCTGGGGAACTGGCAGAAGCTGCAGGCAGTGGGATATGGCGACTATTCAGTCACCCTGCAAAATGCGGCCCATGCAGCGTCCTACGCTCCCGACGATATCGTTCTGTTTGGAGAAGCTAATCCGGGCATGACGGTCAACCTGGGCCTGCCAATCTTCGGGCAGTGGCTGCGCATCTTGGCCGTCGTGGGCAGTAAGCTCTATCTGGAGCGGCCACTGGACAAAACGGTTGCAGCTGGAGCCGGGGTCATTGGCACTTCCGCGACCGGGGCTTGGATCAGCAACTACTCTCTGCGTACGGCGGCCAGCCGGCCGGTCGGCAAGGGGGTATATGGTGATGGTGCGTTCATCGCCTATCAACCCAGAATTTACAATCTAAGAATGCGCACTGCCAGTGGTGCTGCGATCCAACGCCAAGGATGCTACGAGGCCGACTTCGAACGCATTACTTGCGAGTCCGGATCCGATCCAGAAACTGGAGGCAGAAGCTTTGGATTCTGCTATGGCAATGCGATGTCCTACAGCCGTGTTCACAACGTGAAGTCCAGCGCCTTCGAGCGCTTGTTCGAAATCAAGTGCCTGTCTCACGATACCGACTTCAGCCATATCGAAACCTACAAGAAGTCTTATGGAACCAGCACCAGCAATAGCGAGGACACGCCGGTTGCTATCGGCGAGAACTCACGCAACGTCCGAGTGATTGACAGCACCTTCAACACTGGTTCCTTAGTCGATCCGACTAACACCGGGAAAAACCTGATTGCCTTTTCGTCGGCGCAGAATTGCGGAATTGTTCGTACTACCTTCAATGGGAATACTAAGCATTCAAGCCTAATTTACTTCCCTCCGGAAACTTCGGATTGCTATGTTGAGGAATGCCGGATCGAACCGCAGTCCTCTATTCACGTTGAACTTGATGGAACCCGGAATCGGGTGGTAGGCAACCGTTTCTATTCAGACGCCGGCCTATATTCCTTGCGGGTTTCGGAAACGGCCAAGGGAGGGGCGATTAATGAGAACACCTTCCAATCCGAAAAGGGTGCAAGGATCCTGACTGCCAGCAGCAGCGACAAGATCGGCATCGAACTGATTGGTAACCGTGGTATCTCCAGCTTCGACTTCGGGACTTCGGCACTGCGGGCAGTCGTACAGGGCAACATGTGCAAGAGCGTCGATGTACTGCTGAATTCCGGCGTGATTTCGCGCTCGTTTTCGACGATCACGGTGACAAGCCAGACAGAGACGCTGATCGGAAACAGCATCGTGATCCCAGCGGGGACCCTGACAAACCTAGACGTGATGAAGTGGCAGGTGATTGGCGAGTGCAGTGGTGAGCTAGGCGAGAAGACCCTGATCTGGCGCACTGCTATCGATACTGATTCAGATGGCCAGCCGCTGGATCCCGATGATGACACGAATATCTCGTTCTCGGTTCCCAATACGGCGACCTGCAAGAGTTGGGAACTGAACCTTCAGGTAGCTGTCAATGGTACTAGCCAATTGATCACCGTAGCGCGGCTGCTGGATCTTACCAATTCGAAGATCCTTGGCACGGTGACACGCCACACTGCGGTTGATTTCACGAATCATGCTATGAGGGTGGAACTGTCCGGTAAGGTTGCGGCAAGCGGGGACAGCCTGATCGTTCGTTCGATCGACCGTACAGCCTCCCGTATGGGGTACGCGCTGTAAGCGGCAGAGCACGGGGGTGCTCTGCCTGAGGGACGTATCAGGAGAAACGTCTGATACGTCCCGGCAAGATTTGGGCCAGTGTCTTGTAGGACTGTGGTGCCAACGGTTTTACTACGAACCGCATTCCGGCAAGATAGATCACCAAACCGCTGAGCAGAGTGATCGAGATCCTGATTGCGAGAGAATGGTCTGTCAGTAGAGGCATCAAGCCCCAGTATAGCAGGGCCTGCACCGTGAATGTCAGTAGTACCTGCGGCAGAAAGGCAGAGCTGATGTAACGTGGCGACATGCCCAAGCTGTAATGCAGGATCCCAAGCACAAGGGGAACCGAAATTAGGGTCTGCAGCGCATATCCCATGGCAGCACCACTGACGCCGAAATAGGTGCCCACGGACACGCAGATCATAGTGATGATCATAGTCCCAGAGGCCAGAATGGCAGTCCAGTGCCCTCGGTTGTGGATCACCAGGACCGGGTATGCCGCAGGCCCAATGAGCGATGCGAAGACGCCGAAACACAGGATAGATGCCACTGTGCCGCCTTCGGCCCACTTTGCGCCGAACACACTGGTGACGAATTCCGGCAGAACCAGCGCAGCCCCTAAGTAGACGGGGAACAGTACCGTCGAGTTCACGGTTAGGATCTTGAATAGGTTGGTTTGTGGATCGGTTTTACTGCGTGCTAGTGCCGGAGTCAAAACCTGGATAACCGGGGTCATGATCGTCTGGTGCAACAGTCGCGTGAAGTTGCTACCAAACCGGAAGTAGGCTGCTGCTCCGGGGCTCAGAAGAGCCCCGACCAGCATTTCTACGATCCGTTGGTTCCCAGTGGCGATGGTCTGGCTGATGATAATGGGCAACGCGAAACGGATCTGGCGGACTGCTTCGGCTCTGTTCCAGCGTGCCTTTGGCCGCCATTCTGCGAAGATCCACATCAGGAGCGAGTTCAATCCGTAGGACAGAAGGCTGAAGACAACCAGAGACCAAAGCGCCTGTCCCAGAAGCGCCACGAGAACAGCTGCGAGTGTCGCTATGACCGAGGTCACCAGATAGACAATAGTGATCTTCTTGTACTTGAATTCCCGTTCCCAGTACGATTCCTGAAGGTTACCTAAGGCCGTCACCAGAGGTAGCAAGCTAGATACTAGCGCCAGTGGAATGAGCCTCTGGTCACCGAAGATATAGGCCTCTAGAGGGGCCAGCGCGGCAAGAACGATCATCAGGAACAGTCCCAGAAAACCGTTGACCACGAAGGCGGTATCCAGCAGCTCCGGGGTCACTTCAGTACGCTGGATGATGCCTTCTCGGATGCCTCGGTTGACCATTGGCAGGCTGAAGATCGCAAGGGTGACGCCTAGTGAGGCAATCCCCAGTTCCTGGGGTGGTAGGATGACCGCTAGCCAGAAAAAGAGTGCCGCGTTGGCTAGTTGCCGACCAGCGATGCGGGCCAGCATCCACAGGGCGCTTTTGAAAGTTTTAGAGGTAAGGCTCAAGGTGTGTATCGCCTGAAAAAGTGCCTGAAATGCCGTCATGTTCAACATGCGGTGTCTAGCGATGCAATAGGGGAACATGAGTTTGTGGTGCTTGGCACGCCAAGCGCCCCCAGGATAGGCACGCTCCAGTCGACGCACATCCCGGTCACGATCTCTCGCAGACGCCCAGGCCTCAGATCTTTCGCCGGATAACGTTCTGCAACATTTCCCGGTCAAGCGTCAGGTCCGCCACGATCTTCTTCAGCCGCGTGTTCTCGTCCTCGAGCGCCTTCAGCCGACGCTGTGAGTGCTGGACGTAATCTCCCCAAAAGCGCTGGATGAAATTTCCCCAGTTTGGCGCTGGTTCCGATGGTCCGGGGGGCATGCCCCCCGGACCATCGGCGGCGCAGAATTACCCCTGCTGATGCCAATGGAAGGGCGCGCAGGTGGTGGAACTGAGGGAGATCGTGATGATCTTGGGATTGAAGCGGCAGGGCCTCGGCGTCAGTGCGATCGCGCGGCAGACCGGGCTCGACCGCAGGACAGTGCGGAAATACCTCGAGCGCGGTCTTGATGTGCCGGTCTACGGGCCGCGCGAGCCGGAGGAGCGGCTGGCCGAGGAGTATCGCACCTACCTGGTCGACAGGCTTGCCGCCTGACCGAACTCATTGATGCCTTGGCGCAGGCCGAACGTGAAGGACGCCTACCGGAAAAGATCAGGTTCTACGCCCGGTCCTCGCTGCTGATCGTCGACGAGATCGGCTATCTGCCGATCACCAGCGGCGGCGCGAACCTGTTCTTCCAGCTCGTCAACGCCCGCTATGAGAAAGGGGCGATGATCCTGACCTCCAACCGCGGCTTTGCCGAATGGGGTGAGGGCTTCGGCGATCCCGTCGTCGCCACCGCGTTGCTGGATCGGTTGCTGCACCACGCGGTCGTCGTGCAGATCAAGGGTGCCAGCTACCGCCTGCGCGGCCACGCTGACCTGATGCCCGAGCACACCCGGTCGCACGCCACCATCACCCCGCCGCCGCCCCAGAAAAGGCGCGGCCGGTCACCCAAGAACGGAGGCGCCAATCACCTGCACGGCTGATCCCCGAACCCATTAGGTGGGGAAATTTGCGCCAGCACATCTGGGGAATTTTGATCCAGCATTTACAGACGCATCTCGTCCGGCAGCAATCCGCCATAATTCTTCTTCCAATTGAAGTAGGTCGCCTGGCTGATCCCCGCCTTGCGGCAGGTCTCCGCAACGGGTGTTCCCTGCTCGCCCTGCTTCAGGATGAACGCCTTCTGTGCCTCCGTGAACTTCGATGCCTTCATGCGTTTCCGCTCCTCGCCCAGCCAGGAAAGCCTAGCCGAAAACTCCAGCTTCAAACGGTCCAGTTTTCAGTAACCGGTGTCTGTAGCCCACGTTGCCGTGTGTGGCGTCGATTGCGAAGTGATACGCATCTCATGATGGGGAGTGCGTTTCGCAATGTGCGCGATCAGATCGTTTCTCAATTCTCTGGGCGTCGAGGTCCATGCCTCGGGTCATCGGCGCTGGCCGGATGGGGCCAAGGCCCGTGCGGTTTCGGAAACGCTGAAGCCCGGCGTGACTGTGAACTCCGTGGCCGAGCGGTACGGCAGCTCCGCGTGCTGGTCGACATCCGGCCGAAGTATGCCTGTCGGATCTGCACGGACGGGGTCACTCAGGCTGTCGCAGCGCCCTGGCTGATCGAAGGCGGGATGCCGACCGAGGGCGCCATCGCGCACGTCCTGGTGTCCAAGTTCGCGGACCACCTGCCATTTTACAGGCAAAGCCAGATCCTTGCCCGCTCCGACATCCAGATCGACCGCAGCACCTTGGCGGACTGGGCGGGCACAGCCGCGTTCCACCTCGGCCCCGTGGTCGACCGGCTGACCGAACACCTGAAAGGATCGACCAAGCTGTTCATGGACGAAACCACCGCCCCAGTGCTGGACCCCGGTCGGGGCAAGACCAAGACCGGCTACCTCTGGGCTCTGGCGCGTGATGACCGCGGTTGGGGCGGAGAGGATCCGCCCGGTGTCGTCTTCACCTACCATCCCAGCCGCGCAGGCGCGCACGCGGAACAGATCCTGCAGGGCTTCGACGGAATCCTGCAATTGGACGGCTACACCGGTTACGATCGGTTGACGCGCCCCTCCCGCAAGGGCGGCGCGCCGATCACGGTCGCGCATTGCTGGGCACACGGTCGCCGGAAGCTGAAGGAGGTCTTCGACCGGGATGGATCCGAGATCGCTGCCGAGGGACTGCGCCGGATTGCCGAGCTCTACCGCATCGAGGCCGAGATCCGCGGCATGGGCCCCGGTCAGCGCCTGTCGGCCCGCCAGACCCGCAGCGTGCCCCTCGTGGCCGAGTTCGGTGATTGGCTGCAGGCACAACGCCTGCGTATCTCGGCCAAGTCGCGGCTGGGTGAAAAGCTGACCTACATCCATCGCCACTGGGGCGGACTGCAGACCTTCCTCCACGACGGTCGCATCGAAATCGACTCAAACGCCATCGAGAACCTGATCCGGCCGATCGCCTTGACGAGAAAGAATGCCCTCTTTGCAGGACATGACGAGGGCGGTCGTACCTGGGCCCGCATCGCCTCCCTGATCGCCACCGCGAAGGTCAATGGCGTGGAACCCTTCGCTTATCTGAAGGCGACCCTCGAAGCGATCGCCGCCGGTCATCCGGCCAGACAGATCGACGAGCTCCTGCCATGGAACTTCACCCCGTCAAGCTGAACACGCGTGGGGCGGAAACACCGGTTACAGTTTTCAGGGGGCAGAGCACTCTGATCACGATGGCGGGCTGGCTGCGCAAGCCGAAGGCAAGGGTGCTGATCCATTCCGATCAGGGCAGCCAATTCACCAGCATGGATTGGGTTGCGTTTCTGCGCGCCCACAACCTTGAGTACTCCATGAGCCGCCGTGGCAATTGCCATGATAGCGCAGTCGCCGAGAGCTTTTACAATCTGCTCAAACGCGAACGGATCAGGCGCAGAACCTACCGGACGCGCGAAGACGCAAGGCAGGACGTGTTCGATTACATCGAGATGTTCTACAACCCGAAGCGCAAGCATGCGAGGAACGGGATGCTGTCGCCCGCAAAGTTCGAGCGGCAGCAGATGATGAAACGCGAAGGCGTCTAAGAAACTCGGGGCTATTCACACAGCGTATGCAAGGTGCGTTGCAGAAATCTTAAAAGCCGCTCTCATAATCCGCAGCTTCTCTCATCCTAGCAAAGTAAAACCTGATCAACCAAAGGTTGACCAGGCTACAAAAACAGATATCAAATCTCGCCCCAAAAGCAAAAGGCAGGACCAGATTAATTCGTAGTAGAAGTGGAGGTGCTGCCAGTCGTCGTGATACCAGATCCACCCTTGCATGCACCTGCCGCCAAGCACACAACCAGAGCGCCGGAACCACCCATCATGCCCAGCTCTGCGACGTTGTCCTCCGTGGCATTGTACGCATGGTTGACCGCACCATTCACAGCCAGAGCCACCTCACTAGGGTTGATGGTCGGATTAGACTTCTGACCCGTCGTCGGCTCGGCGGCGCTAGCCAAGCTTGGTGCAAGCACACAGGCGAAAAGGGCAGCTGCTGAAATTTTCTTCATGGCCACAAAAGCCTCCACATAGGGGTTCACGTTTTACTTCACTAAGTTAATCCGGGATCCCGCCCAAATACCGGACTTTTGGCAGAAGCCCCACTCTTCTTCTCATAACAGATTCGCACCAAAAGTTAACTAAACATTGAATACTCTCACCCTAAAATAGAGACGTATACGTACAGTTTGCCTTTGGAGATCGTGATCTTCCTTCCAAAATAACATATTTACAAACGTTTTCAATGAAATAACTGCAAATGATCGCAAATACACTTCTTAAGGGCGTTGTTGCACAAAGGGGCGAGGGATTCAGCTCGCGAATCCAATGTAGTAGCCGGAAGGTATGAGCAGACCTCCGAAGACGACCTACAAGACCACCAACTGGCAAAACTACAATCAGGCGCTGAGGCAGCGCGGATCACTGACCGTTTGGTTCGATCCCTCGATGCATTGGGAAGCCATTCCGTCGGGGCGTCGCGGCCGTCAGCAGGCCTATAGCGACGCTGCGATCCAGGCCTGCCTCACCCTCAAGACACTCCTCGGGCTGCCGCTCCGCCAAGGCGTGCCGTTGTCCGCCATTGGTCCGAGGACAATGGCACGCGGTTTCGTGGCGAGCCTGCTCGAACTGTCCGGGCTCGGCTGGTCCGTGCCGGACTTCAGCACTCTGTCACGTCGCCAGAAGACCTTGAACGTGACGATCCCGTATCGCGGTTCCAAGGGGCCGCTGCATCTGCTCGTGGACAGCACCGACATCAAGGTGGAAGGCGAAGGCGAGTGGCACACGCGCAAGCATGGCGGCTCGAAACGAAGGGTCTGGCGCAAGCTCCACCTCGGGATCGATGAGGAAACGCTGGAGATCCGGGCAGTCGAGGTCACCTCCAGCAATGTCGGCGACGCGCCGATGCTGCCGGACCTGCTTGCCCAGCTGCCCCCGGATCAGGAGATTGCCACCGTTACAGCAGACGGTGCCTACGACACGCGCGCCTGCCACGACGCCATCGCTGACCGCGGTGCGGCAGCAATCATTCCGCCCCGCCGCAACGCGAGACCCTGGAAGCCGGACACGGCAGGAGCCCGAGCGCGCAACGAGATACTGCGGACGTCAAAGCATCTTGGCCGGGCGCTGTGGCGGAACTGGAGCGGCTACCACCGACGTAGCAGAGTGGAAACGAAAATGAACTGCGTAAAGCTACTCGGACAGAAGCTGATGTCCCGCGACTTCGACCGCCAGGTTGCCGAAGTTCAGATCCGTGCGGCGGTAATGAACCGCTTCACTGCCCTCGGCATCCCGGTCACCGTGGCACTGGGATAAGTGTGTCCGGAGAAAGGGGAACTGCGGTCATCATCTGATTTGTGCAACAGCGCCCTTCTTAAGTGTTACGCACGCCATCCTTTAGGTTAGGTCGGACTATGTGTCCACTTAACCTTCTTTCCGTGCTATTTGGGGAAAGGAGGATCGGCTCATGGATCAGTCGACGAAAGGAAAGGCTCCGCGGAAGCGGGATGCGGATACCAAGCTTGCTCAGAACCGGCTGAGCGTCCTGGAGCTAGGGTTCAGACTTCGGTAACGGGTCCTCGTCCGT
The DNA here is from genome assembly GCF_057380705.1 of Pseudooceanicola sp. NS-SX9. Lineage (NCBI taxonomy): Bacteria > Pseudomonadati > Pseudomonadota > Alphaproteobacteria > Rhodobacterales > Paracoccaceae > Pseudooceanicola > Pseudooceanicola sp. NS-SX9. The sequence continues at coordinate 41,505 of NZ_JBXXRN010000009.1, forward strand.
CAAGCGATTTCGCTGAACAGAACCAATCGTAAGCGCCACGCTGCTCCCCTCCTGCTATGTTGACGTCGGCTGTGAGAGTCCTGCTGCCGAGACGAGGCAGGATTGGACGGCAAAATGGGCGGCTCGACGGATGGCTATGCGGGCACGATCGAGGTTCTGGAGGGGCGGTCTGGCCGCCGTCTTCGGAGCGAGGCTGAACGGGCCCGGATCGCGGCCGAGAGCTTGGTGCCCGGGGTAAGGGTTTCGGACGTCGCCCGTCGGCACGGGGTGACGCGCTGGCAGGTCTATGATTGGCGCAAGAAGCTTGCGTCTGGCCAGCTCGCGCTTGCTTCCGAGACGGCGTCGGAGCCGATGTTCGCGTCGCTTGTCGTTGAGCCCCCTTCTACGCCGGCGACCGATGGGTGCGACGGTTCGTGAGGCGAGGTCGTGCCTGATGGAGCTGGAATTGGATGGTGTCATCCTGCGGGTGCGTTCCGATATCGACGAGGCGCAGCTGACCCGGACGATCCGTGCCGTCCGGGCGGCGTTGCAATGATCTCGCCGAGCGGCGACCTGCGCGTCTACGTTGCCACGCGCCCGGTCGACTTCCGCAAAGGCATCGACGGGCTGGCGCTGGCCATCCAGGAGACGCTCGGCCTCGACCCGTTCAGCGGTGCGGCCTTCGTGTTCCGGGCCAAGCGTGCGGACCGGATCAAGGTGCTGGTCTGGGACCAGACCGGAATTGTCCTGGTGCACAAGCGGCTCGAGGGGGCGAAGTTCGTCTGGCCCCGGGTGCAGGATGGCGTGATGAAGATGTCTCCGGCCCAGTTTGCCGCCCTGTTCGAGGGCCTCGACTGGCGGCTTGTCCGTCCCGAGCGTGTCCGGCGGCCTGAGCTGGCGGGATAGCTGCGGCTGAATGACTCGGGCGCTCTTTGACGATGGCGGCGCCAGGGGCCATGTGCCAGAATCCGGTCATGACCGACACTGCCCTGGCAGAAGAGAATGCTCGCCTGAAGGCGCGCCTCGCGGAAACCGAGGCGGCGCTGGCGGATGCGGTCGAGGCCCAGCGGCGGCTGGAGAGCATCGTCGGCGAGTTGCGCCGCGAGAAGTTCGGCCCCGGTCGGAGAAGCTCGACCCCGAGCAGTTCAACCTGCCGCCCGAGGATGTCGAGGTCGCGCAGGGCGTCCTGGAGGCGGCGCAGGAGAGGGCGCGGCGGGCGCTAAAGGGCGACAGCCCCGCCGAACGCAGCACCCCCAACCGCAACCGTGGGCATCTTCCAAAGCATCTGCCTCGGATCGAGCGGGTCATCGAGCCTGCGAGCACGCCGTGTCCCTGTGGGTGCAGTGAGATGGCCAGGATCGGCGAAGACGTCTCCGAACGTCTCGATGTCGTGCCCGCCCAGTCGACGTCAACATGGCAGGAGGGGAGCAGCGTGGCGCTTACCGTTCATTACAACACCGAGCGTCCCCATTTGGGCTATCGCAACATGGGACGGGGGCCCATCGAAACCGTCATGTCTTTCGTAAGCCAAGAAGATTAAGTGGACAGCTTACGCTTTAGGGCATGCCGCCAAGGAAGGCCCTGACAGAGGACCGCAATCGATCACCTGCCGAGGAAGGTTGGAAACCTCTTGCATAACGGACGGCAACCACAGAGGTGCCTACGGTCCACTTAACCGGCTATTCGCCGGCAGTCACATAGCCCGCCGGTTCCCCTTCGGTCTTGGCCGATCGCCTGGCAATGATGTACCGCAACAGCGCATAAGTCAGCAGGAATGCCAAGATACGGATCATGAAGCGCACGATCCCTTGCGACACGTTCGCATTGGTCAGCTCCGTCATGCTCATGACGCTGATATAGTACAGAACTGGGACCAAGGGCGACACGGTTAGAACCGGCAGGAAAGTGTTCGCGGTCAGACGCAGCGCATAGCCAAAACCGAAGCTGATTAGCAAGAAGCCGGCCAGCCCGAAATTCATGTAGCCTTCGCCCATCACAGAGGTTGGCGTGCCGGTCCGGATCACCCGCTTCTGATAGATTTCTCCCTTAATCCGTTTGCCCAAGGCTGTGTCGGGCTTGTTGGGCCAGACTGAACGTGGAATCGGGGCGAACAGCCAAGTCATCATCGTGCTGCCAAGCTGGTAGTCCATACGCTTGGGAACCGAGAAAATGACTGCCGAGGTACTGGCGATGGCCAGGCCATTACCGCTTTCGGGCAGGGCCGTCAGAGGGTTCTGGAAAGCGCTATCGCCACCAGCCTGGGCGCTGGTGCGGAGCCCCGTCATCAAACCGAAGAGCGACAGGACAATCAGCATCAGCATCAGGATCTGAGACCACCGCAGTGCGCGATACGCGGTGTAGACAAACATCAGCCCGAAAAGCGTATTGATCAGTTCTCCCCTGCGGCTGGCCACGAAGGGCAGGAAAATAGCTAGCATGAAAACGAACAGCAGCAGGATTTTGACCCCTGGCCTCAGCTTCGGCTGAAGGCGCAGATAATAGGCCTGCATGATCAACAGAAGGAAGTTCGATACATAAGTCAGGATCATGACGTAGCCGCCGCCCGAATAGACGACCTCGCCGCCACTTGCGATCTCGATGGCACGCTTCTTGCCGATCGAGGACAGGCTGAAACCACCTGTGCTCTTCATGTAAAGGATGATGGACAGCAGCGATACGACAACACCGATGATCAGGCCAAGCTTCAACCCCGCATCAGAAAAGCGGGAAGTATCGGGCAGCACTCGTTCGATCGCGATGCGGCGCTCACACGCACAGTACCCCACGCTGAGCAACAGAAGTGACACGACCATGTAGCATGATCCGAGCGCATAATCTCCTACATCCCAGTCCGCCATGATATAGGTACGCCGCGAACTGTCGCCGAAGCCCAACATAAGACTACCCAGAACTGTGCCGATGAAGATGGCGATCAGGACGAAGTTCATCGGATCCGTGATCCGGATCGGACGTGACATCAGCGACGGCAGCCCCAGAAGTGCGGTCAGGGAAAGTTGCCCCATACCCAGCAACATCCACCTTGGGTCTCCGGGAAACAGCAGGAAGCAAAATAGTGCAGCCACCAGACCATAGAGGCTGAGAACCTTATATACGGTGTTGAATTCAAGGGATTGGCGGACCTGCATCGTCTCTGCTCCGCGCCTGTGCCAGGCAAAAATGTTTGGTGCTAAGGTCGTGCAAGTCGTGCATTTCCATCGCAAATATCACGGTAGACTGCTGCCATCTGTCGACCAATAACAGGCCAGGCGCATTCCCTATGTATAAATTCGGCAGCGGCCTCAGCACAAGCCAACGCGGCCAATGGATTGTCAAAGGCGGCTATGAGCCGTGCCGCGATGGACGTCGGATCCGGCTCCGCCAAAAATCCCGTCAGATTGTCTTGGATGATGTCGGGTAGATCCTTCTCACCCCATGAGGGCATCAAGGCGGCCACCGCCCGCGTGCTGTCGACCACTTGGCAGCGCTGCCGTGTGGGGCTGTTGAAAAAGCGGTCCAAGAACAGTCGCGACGGTTCATCGGCCAACAATGTCGAACGATGGGGTCCGGATCATGCCAAGGCGGCCCGTGGCGCCACTCGACGACCGGAGGACATTTCTGACGTGTCGCCGAAGGGCGCAAAGCACATAGAGGATGAAGGCGGTGGCCAGCCGTTTCAGGTTTATCGCCGCCGCCGTAAGGAAGGCCTGGATCCGCATGTTCTGCAGGCCGCGACGGACTGCGCGTGCGAGGCCGTGCCACGCCTTCGCTTCGCCATGGTAACCCTCAGAACGCCAGCGGTGCCGCTGGTAAAGATAGCGATCCTCGTCGGAGCAAGGCACACTCGGGGTCGATGGCAGGACGGCCCGCGCCAGGCATGTATACTTCGGCTACCTCATCATGAAGCCATGACAACTCGAGCACGCGGTCGACTCGAGCCAGCACATGATCGTCGGGAACAAGGTCGCGAAGCGACCCGCACAGCACGAATCCAATCGAGCGCCTGAACGGCGAGATCAAGCGGCGCACCGATGTCGTCGGGATTTTCCCGAACGAAGCCTCGATCCGCCGTCTCGTCGGCGCCATCCTGATGGAGCAAACCGAGGAATGGACCGTGCAGCGCGGAAGATACCTGACACTGGAAACGCTGGCCCCAGTCTGCGATGATGTCCCGGTCAGCCTGCCTGCGGCGCAGCGCGACTGACCAACTCGGCCCGCCTTTGAGCGCGAGGCCCGCCGCAAGCTACACCATCAGTTGGGACAGCATCCGCGGGCCGTCTGGGCCTTGCTGAGAAACGGGACTGGCTACGACGCGGCGCGCGCCGCTTGAGAACCGCGGGGCGATCTGCGCCCCAAACGAGATGGTGAGGTGCAAGGTGAGATGATGGCCATCTGACGGACAAGCTGCCGGGATACCCTGTTCGGACCGGAGCGCTTTGAGCGCGTGCCATTGATCGGGATCCATAGCAGCCAAGCGGACTTTCATCAGGGCGCACAGCCACCGTGCTGTAGACAGACGCCGAATAAATGGCCGCAAGCGACCAGATGCCAAAGTACCACGAAAAGCCCTTGCCACGCGGGAGCCATCCATAAATGGTCCGAGCGACATTGGCGAGCGGCCAAGTAGACGCGAACGCCGGTGCCCGGACCGATCATGCCGCTTCCTCCGCACGGATCAGCCGGGTCAGCGCCTCGCCATCCATGCTGCTGTCGAAACGGAGGCAGCGACTATTGGAAATTCGTAGCTCCACAAGGACCGGCCGAAAGGGTGCAGGGGAGTGTGCGGGTTCGGAATGCGGCCCGAAGTCGACCGGCAGAAAAACCGCGCCCAGATCCGGCGACCAAAGCCCCTTCTTCTTCAGGTCACGACGCCAGCCATAGATCTGCGACCGCGTGAACTCGTGCCGTTGGGCAACCTGCGTGACCGAGGCCCCGCCAACACCCACCTCGAGCACGATCTCGAGCTTCTCGTCATCACTCCACCACCGGCGCCGCTCAACGCCCAGAACTTCGACCAGCATGGCCTCTCCCGCTAAGACACGTGCATAACTACGTCTTTATGCACGTGTCTTAGCTCGCCCAGCCTTCGTCAGGCAGGCGGCTACAATTGACGTCACCTTCCCCCATCTTCAACAGATGGGAGGTGAAGCCATGCCCCCTGCCGCGCGCTTGATCTGGGTGAAGACCTATCAACGGACCGGGGACGCCGGGACTGACATGCCGGCGCTGTGGCGTGTCGTGCCCGACGCTCCGGAAATGGTGGTGCCGCTATGAGGCCGGATTGGTGGACCAGAGCCGCCAGCCGCAACATCGACGCTCGCCTTCCTCGATCAGGTGGTGGAGGAAATGCCGTTCTCCATTCAGCTCATCCAGACGGACCGAGGCTAGGAATTTTTCGCCTACAAGGGCCAGCAGCAGCTCCGTGACTGGCGGATCAAGCACCACTTACAAAAGTCATAGATGTATGGTGATGTGGGCTGGTCCGGCAACCGATCTACGCTGTCGGTTTTTGCCAGACCATGCTTCTACCCCTACAATTGGAGAGAGTATGGAGAGGTGGAAACCGGGGATACAGGTACCCAAAAGGATAGGTCTCCGGCGCATTCGGCTGGGTGTAAGCATCCGGCGTAGGCCGCGGTCATGCAGCGCGTCGGCTCTCGGAGGATCGCCAATTCCAGGGTAGAAGGTCTGGAACCCGAGATGCTGTCGTATTGGGAAGCCTGGCCAGGACATCAGCAAGCCAAGCCTGCGGATCGACGTCGTTCATCTTGGCCGTGACGATCAGGGAGTACATGAATGCCGCCCTGTCACCGCCCCGCTCGGAGCCGGCAAAGAGCCAGGATTTTCTCCCCAGTGCGATACCGCGAAGCGCGCGTTCGGCCGCATTGTTCGTCAGGCAGATCCGGCCGTCCTCAAGGAAGAGCGTGAAGGCATCCCATCGGTCCTTCTTGAACATGTAGGCGATCGCCTTGGCGACGGGGTTGTGCTTCGACATGGTTCCCTGCTCGGCGCGCATCCAGTCATGCAGGTCCTCGACCAGGGGACGCACCAGCCGGTGCCGGGCGTCGAGCCTGCTGGGGATGTCCAGACCGTTGATCTGGCGCTCGACATCGAAGATGGCGTCGATCTTCTTCACGGCTTCAAGGGCGACAGGCGATATGTCGTATGTGGGCTTCTTCTGGCGTGCCTTCTCCTTGATGTCGGCAAGCTCGAAGAACTTCCGCCGGGCGTGGCTCCAACAGAGAGCACTGAGCACCGGGCCCGGATCACGGTCACTGCGATACAGGTCGTTGTAGCCGCCATAGGCGTCGGCCTGAAGAACGCCCTGCCACCCTGCAAGATGCCGGTTCGGATGGCCGAGTTCGCCGTTCCTTGTCGCCGCCAGACCGTGAGGAGAGACCGCGAGATCCCATGCCGCCGCGCCGTCGCGGCGCCCTGACGCTTCCCCAGATAGCTTTCCTTCACGACCCGTACCTTGTCCGCATCGCTCCAGGGTCGCTGACGCGGAACATCTTCGGCGCCAAGGATCTCGATCTCTGGAGTGAACTTAAGGTCGGCCATAGGTCGGACTTAGCACCAAAGCCACATCCGGGTCAGACGGCTCTCGCCGGAGGCGTACGATCCGCCCGACCAAGGGCGAACGGATCATGTTGGCTGTCAGGTCATTTCAGCCTGAGGGGCGCGCCTAGAGATAGCTGGCGGAAATCGGGTCCTTGCGAAGCTCTTCCTCCAGCTTGGCCCGGGTTTGTGCGCTCAGGCTGTCGTCCATCTTACGAGCCGTCGGCAGGACCAGTGCCTTCAGCTTGTCGCGCAGGCCCGTCGGGATCAGCGGCTTGATCCCGAACAGATACAGCCGCGAGCTGGAGAACCGCTGTGCCAGGGATCCCTCCAGCACCACGCGCTTGCCTTCCGACTTGTTCCGGTGGGTTTCATCCGGAGCGGCTGTGGGGGCAGAAAGGCCCAGGAAGGCGCAGATCCGGGCCATCTCGGTGGGACGGTCGGCCAGATAATCCTCGAACCGCACGAGCAGGATCTTCTCCTCGCCGAAGGCGGCCTTCCAGGGATCCAGCTGCCAGGAATAGCGGCTGTAGGACAGGTATTGAGGATCTTCCAGGACTGCCTGGTTCATCGGCCGGTTTTCCATCTCCAGCCCCCAGAGATGGTGGTACTGGCTGACCACCCGTTTCACCGGATGGCGGGTCATGTAGATGATCTTGATGTCGGGTCCCAACAGGCGCAGTGCCGTGTCGGCAACGCCCTCATAGGTGGGGCGCTTGGCATAGGCGGTCGAGGCATCGCCGACCAGCATCCCGGCCGGGCATCCAGCGTATTTGCGTTCGTATTCGCGCAACCGCTCGGGAGTTTCGATCGCGGGATCAACCAGATCCTCGGGTTCCTTCTGCGGCGGCAGCCAGACACCGGGGACCGACAGCAGATCCTCGTACAGGGTGGTGGTTCCGGCCTTCATGGCCCCGATGATGAGAAAATTCGGCAGGGTCATGCGATATCCGAAACCAGGCGGGAATAGACGTCTTGGGCGGCACGGTAGACGGAATCCGTCTTCAGCGCGGTGATCTGCTCATCCGAGACCTGCTTGAGCGCCACCTGCTCGGCGTCGAAATGGTTTGGGTTGGACTGAGAGACCGCCTGCTTGTCCGGCCGGATCTTGGCGGCGCGGGCATCCATCAGGGCAAAGACCGCGGCCTCTTGTTCGGGGTCCTTAGGATCGAAGGGGTTCAGCGGCAGGCCGAAACGGTCCCGCATGGTGGCCAGGACTGCATCGATACGCTTGGTGACATCCTCGAACGAGGCGAACAGCAGCTTGTCGCGCGGCTGCTTCAGCACGGTTTCGTAGAACAGCACATATTCATGGTAGGCCTCGCGCGCGGTCATGTTGCGCGTGCCCATGGCCAGCAGAGAGCGCACCGCCGGATCGGGCGCACGGTAGAGGACCACCGTCGGGATCCCAAGGCGCAGGCCATAGATCACATGCGCCGAGGCATGGGAATGGTGCGCCATCTTCAGCGGACGATCCGCGGCATGGCGGATGGCCATTTCCGCCCAGGTGTTGCCGCAGCGCGGATAGCCTTCCAGGATCAGCTCTGTGCCGGCACCTGCCACTGTGTCGCTGCGACGGTAGCGGCGCAGCGGAATATAGAGCTCGGGCATGGTCGAAACGGTCGAGCGCACCCGCCGCAGCACCCTGCGCTTCAGCGACGGCTGGTTTTGCCGGCGCATCCTCTCGATCAGCTCGGGGGTGATCTCCTCTCGCGTGTCGGTATCGGCCATCATCGGGTTCCTGGTTCTGAAACGTCTGAAAAAGCAGGGGTGCCGATGCCCGCAACCAGCCGGTCAAGCTGGCGGGTGTCACGGTCCTGCTGGGTCTGAAATGTCTTGGTCGCCGCTTGGCTGTCACGGGCAAAGCCCGATGGGTCCCGCATCCAGGCGGTGATCAGGGCGCTCGCGCGCGCCGTGAAATCGGCCTCGGGGTAGCACCAGTCATGCCCGTTCAGCTGGCCGGGAATGCAGCCACGCTGCGTGGCCAGCACCGGTTGTCCGGCGGCCAGGGCCTCGTAGATGGTGACCGGAAGGGCTTCGTTGGCATAGAGCGAGGGAAACAGCAGCAGGTCGACCCGGTCGAAGAAGGCAGCCTTGTCGGTCCCACGGACCGGCCCCAGCCAGTGCCGATGCTCCGGATCGCGGGCGCAGAAGGCCTCGACCTCGGTCCGCAGTGCGGGATCGGCGATGGGTCCGGCGATGACGCAGTCCAGATCAGGGAATTCCTTCTGGACGCGCTCGGCGGTTTCCATGAACAGCCCGATCCCCTTGTCCCGGGTGATGTTGCTGAGAAATCCCATGCAACGCAGCGCTTTGCGGGCGCGCGGCTCGGGACGGTCCAGCACGAAGGGCGTGTTGCCCAGCACGTGCATGGGGGCCGGACCGTAATGGCGGCGCAGACCCTCGGCCATGGCATCGCCCAAGACGATATGGCGGGCCTTCGGGCCAAGGACCTTCAGGATGAAGGCCATGCGCCCGTCGCGCTGACCGACGTAGCTGAAGACATGGTGATGCAGCCAAACCTCGGCGAAGAACAGCCGCAACAGCAGAGCCTCGATGCAGTTGAACCAGAGGCCCAGGCTGGAGTCGGGGACGAAATAGCAGATGTGCCGCCCGCGCGAGGCCAACCCGCCGGTGAACAGCGCGGCCAGGAAGCGGCCGTGCTTGCGGAAAGCAAAGGCTGCGCGTCCCTTGGCGTCGGGGTTGCCCACCAGATGTAGCCGCGCGTCGCGCTGCGTGCCGAAGGCCTGGGTCATGCATTGCGTGACCAGGGTCATCCCGTTCGTCGGCGGCGGCACGGCGGCGACGATATGTACCGCGGGCGCTTTCATGTCCCCGTCATCCCTGTTGAGTGCGGCGCGTGATCACGCCTCGGCAATTACATGCAGACCCTGCCCGCCAAGCGGGCAGGGCGTGAAGAGCGGCGCGCAGGACCTGCACGCCGGCCAGGCTCAGGCCTGCTCCAGCGCGTTCTCCAGCCAGTAGGCATAGGTCTGGGTAATGCCTTCCTCCAGCGTCCGGGCCCGGTTCCAGCCCATCGCGTGCAGGGTGGAGCTGTCCATCAGCTTGCGCGGCGTACCATCGGGCTTGGAGCTGTCGAAGACCAGCTCAGCCTCGTAGCCCACGACCTTGGCGATGGTTTCAGCCAGTTCGCGGATCGTCACCTCGACACCCGAGCCGACATTGACGTGATCGTAGCCGGAATATTCCTTCAGCAGGAAGACCAGCGCATCGGCCAGGTCATCGCAGTGCAGGAATTCGCGCAGCGGCGTGCCCGAGCCCCAGAGTTCGACCGAGGCGGCGCCACTTTGCTTTGCCTCATGGAACTTGCGCAGCAGCGCCGGCAGCACATGGCTGGATTTCAGGTCGTAGTTGTCGCCTGGGCCGTAAAGGTTCGTCGGCATGGCCGAGATCCAGTCGCGCCCGTATTGCTTACGATAGGCCTGGCACAGCTTGATGCCGGCGATCTTGGCGATCGCATACCATTCGTTGGTCGGTTCCAGCGGACCAGTCAGAAGGCTGTCCTCGGGGATCGGCTGGGGAGCCATCTTCGGATAGATGCAAGACGAGCCCAGGAACAGGAAACGGTCCACGTCATTGGCATGGGCGGCCTCGACGATATTCGTCTCGATCTGGAGGTTCTGCAGCAGGAAATCGACAGGTCGGGTGTTGTTGGCCAGGATGCCGCCGACCTTGGCGGCCGCCATGACGATGGCATCGGGCTTCACCTCGGCCATCCATTCCTTCACCTGGGCCTGCTGGGTCAGGTCGACAACGTCGCGCCCGGCTGTGATGACCTCGCAGCCCTCCGTTGCAAGGCGGCGCACCACGGCTCCACCCACCATGCCGCGGTGTCCCGCGACCCAAATCTTCTTGCCGGTCAGATCATAGGACATGTCTTCGAAGCCTTCTCGTTGCGATGGGGCAAAGAGGCTGGCAGCAGGTCCTGCCGCCAGCCCTGTGTACGGTCAGCCTTCGACGCTGACGGGAACTTCCAGGCCGTGCTCTTTCAGCAGGGCATGGCGCTTGGCGGTCTTGAGGTCTTCCATGACCATCTCGGCGCACATTTCCTGTGCCGTGATCTCCGGGGTCCAGCCCAGCTTGGTCTTGGCCTTGGTCGGATCGCCCAGCAGGGTGTCGACCTCGGCAGGACGGAAGTAGCGCGGGTCGATGCGCATGATGACGTCACCCACCTTGACGGCCGGAGAGATGGCATTGTCGACCGACTTGACGGTGGCCTTCTCATCCACGCCGGTGCCGGTGAACTCCAGCTCGATGCCCAGCTCGGCTGCGGTCCAGGTGATGAATTCACGCACGGAATACTGCACGCCGGTCGCGATCACGAAGTCCTCGGCGAAGTCTTGCTGCAGCATCATCCACTGCATGCGAACATAGTCTTTGGCATGGCCCCAGTCGCGCAGGCTGTCGATGTTGCCCATGTACAGGCAGGGTTCCAGGCCCATGGCGATGTTGGCCAGGCCACGGGTGATCTTGCGGGTCACGAAGGTCTCGCCGCGGCGCGGGGACTCGTGGTTGAACAGGATCCCGTTGCAGGCATACATGCCGTAGGATTCACGGTAGTTCACGGTGATCCAGTAGGCGTACATCTTGGCCGCCGCATAGGGCGAACGCGGGTAGAAGGGGGTGGTTTCCTTCTGCGGGATCTCCTGCACCAGGCCGTACAGTTCTGAGGTGGAGGCCTGGTAGAAGCGGGTTTTGTTTTCCAGGCCCAGGAAGCGGATCGCTTCCAGCAGGCGCAGGGTGCCGATGGCGTCGACATCGGCGGTGTATTCGGGCGCTTCGAAGGACACGGCCACGTGAGACTGGGCGCCGAGGTTGTAGACCTCGTCGGGCTGAACTTCTTGGATGATCCGGGTCAGGTTCGAGGTGTCGCTGAGGTCCCCGTAATGCAGCTTGAAGTTCTGCTTCGTGGTGTGGGGATCCTGATAGATGTGATCCACGCGTTGCGTATTGAAAAGCGAAGCCCGGCGCTTGATGCCGTGAACCTCGTAACCTTTTTCAAGCAGGAACTCCGCCAGGTACGAACCGTCCTGTCCGGTCACCCCGGTGATCAATGCCTTTTTCATGAAACCCTAATTCCTTCTGTGAAACTGCCGAGTGTGTACCGGACTTAGCCAGACAGTTTTGTAAGCTTGCCGACCTCGGCTTCGAATCTGCCGAGGATGTGGTCCATATCCCACCGTTCATAGGCGCGGGCGCGGGCCGCCTGACCCAGGTCCCGACGCCGTTGCGGATCGTCAAGCAGGGCGGAAATGGCCTGGGCCATCGCCTCTGCATCACCAGGCGGCGTGATGGTCCCGCAGCCCATGACTTCGTGCGCCAGAGCCGTGTGGGCATCCGCCGTCGCCACGACGGGTCGCCCCGAAGCCAGCATGTTCGTCAGTTTCGAGGGCAGAACCAAATCTGCTGCTCCTGCAATCTGGGGCAGCAGATGGACGTCCGCCATACCCAGAAGATCACTCAGGCGATCCAGCGGCTGAAGCGGATAGAAACGGACGTTTTCCAGCCCCTCTGCCTGTTGTTTGAGCGTCTGGAGAAACGGTCCCTCTCCACAGATCGCGAAGGTCAGATCCTTGCGCCCCGACAGCATGCGTGCCGCGGTCGGGATCACCTCCAACCCCTGCTTGTTGGCCACGTTGCCCGAGTAGAGCGCGACATGCTCGGTCGTGATGCCAAGCTCCTGCTTGAGCGGCGAGGGCCCCTCCAGCGGGGTGACCCGCGCCAGGTTCGCCCAGTTGCGCAATTCGAAGATCCGCTCCTCGGGGATCTTCTTCTCGCGCAGCTTGTCCAGCATCGGTGCTGAGATCGAGCTGATGCGATCAAAGCGCCGCAGCATCCAGGATTCATATCCCTTCGCAGCGCGGCCGATGGCGCTGTCTTCCTTCAGAAGGCCGGTGGCGAAAGCTGCCTCCACCTCATAATCTTGGATATGCAGCCAGAGCTTGGCCCCGCACAGCCGGGCGACGATCCAGCCCACCGAGGCCGACACCAGCGAAGGCGCCACGACGAAGACGACATCAGGGCGCTTACCCAGGGCCCGCGCCAGCATCGGGGGCGTCACCCCGAGGGCGAAGCTGGCATAATGCAGCATCCGCTTCGAGCCGGTCGGATTGGCCGGCACATAGAGCGGCGCATGGGTCACGTCGGGACCCTGCGCCGTGCGTTCGCGGGTGTAGCCCCGCTTCGACCAGCCCTCGAAGACCTTCCATGCCGGATAGTAAGGTTTGGCGGTCACCACGTCGACGTGGTGACCCTTTTGGCACAGCGCTTCCGCCAGACCTGTCGTGTAAACGGCCGTGCCAATGATTTCGGGCGCATAATTGATGCCCAGAATAAGGAATTTCAATGATTTAAAGCCTTCGCAAGACGGCAGGACTGGTTTCAGTGCCCCGTGCGATCAAAAAGCAGAACGCGGACAGTCTTCCAGATGTACCAAAGATCGCTCGAAAGAGAGAGCTGCCTCCAGTACAGGTTGTCATAGCGGATGCGCTGCACGAAAGTCGTCTCCCCGCGCCCCGCAATCTGCCAAGGGCCAGTGATCCCCGGGCGCATTTCGAAATACGCCTCCCCGCCATTCGAGCGGTAGATAGCTTCCTGGTTGGTCATGAAGGGACGAGGGCCGATGAAGCTCATGTCGCCGATGAAAACATTCCAGATCTGAGGCAATTCATCCAGGCTGGTCGCCCGCAGGAAGTGACCGATCTTGGTGATCCGCGGATCGTTCGCAAGCTTCTGGTTCTTCTTCCACTCAGCCGCGACTTCAGGATCTCTTGCGCAAAGCTCGTTCAGTGCCGCTTCAGCATCGACGCGCATAGTACGCAGCTTCCAGCACTTGAAGAGCCGGCCGTTCTTGCCGACGCGGAATTGCGAATAGAAGCCGGGACCGCCATCCTTGCGCACCATCAGCCAGACAATTGCCACTACGGGGAAGATCAGCGGCAGAGCAATCATAGCTAGGCACAGGTCCAGAAGACGCTTGCCCACCAAGAGATACAGCTTGCGCTTCAGCGGCACTGTGGACGCCTTCGACTGCACAAGGGTGGACGAGTTACTGATTTGCTCAACACCTAAATGCTTCATAGCGACCCCTCGCTAGAGAAAGTGAATTTATACAAGATTTTTTTACGCCTCCTGGAAGTGTTTGGCGGCGTTTAGATACCTTTAAACACTACACCATCCCGCTCGAAGACAAAAGTCCGGAGATGCACAGCCGTCAATGATAGGCGGGAAGCCTACTGAAGTGACCGCGTGATAGGCAGCCCGGCGCATATATCGCGCCGGGCCAAAATACTCAATCAACGTAGTATTTTTTCCCGTAGGAGGCGTAGGCGCCATATTTGTCACCGTAGCCGTAGTAGCGCATCCCTTTGGCACTAATCTGATTCAGAACGATCCCGTCGACCTTCTGGCCGACACTCTCGAACATATGCAGGGCATCCTGCACCTGGATCTTGGAGGTCGAATCCCAGCAGACAACGAAAAGCATCGCATCGACTTGCTGGGCGATGACGCGGGCATCGGGGACCACCAACACCGGCGGGGTATCGATGATGATCGTATCGTAATGCTTGCGCGCCTCGTCGATCAGATCCTTGAAGCGCTTAGAGGAGAAGAGATCCGCCGCGTTGATCGGGCTGGCCTCACCAATGAGGATGTCGGCCTTGATCTTGGGGTCGTATACCACCACCTCTTCTAGGCTGGCGTCGCCGGACCACACAGAAATCAGGCCTTTTTTCTGGTCTGTTCCAAGATACTGACCAAATACCCGACGGCGCACATCACCCTCGATGAGCAGGACTTTCTGGTCAAGTCCAGTGAAGTTTTGTGCAAGGGCCAGCGACAGGGTCGTCTTGCCTTCACCCGGCAGCGACGAAGTCGTCGCAATCACCTGCGGCGCCTGCTGCGCATGGGTCAGCAACAGCGAGGTCCGCAGGTTGCGAATAGCCTCGGCAGCAGCTGAAGCCGGCCTTTCTGCCAAATACTTGATTACGTCGCCACGTCGTGCGCGTGAAGGCACCATCGGGATCTGGCCCATGACAGTATACCCTGTGCGCTGCTCCAGATCTTGGGCAAGACGGAAGGTATTCTGGCGAAGTTCTCGCAACAGCACCATACCGGCACCACAAATCGCGCCCAGAATCAGCCCCATAGCCATGACGACCGTCTTGCGCGGCGCAGAAGGGGACATTGGGATCACGGCGTAGGAAATCAGACGGCTGTCAGCCTTCTGTATCCCCTCCTGGGCCGCAGTTTCTTTGAAACGCGTCAGGAAGTGCTCGTAAAGCAGTTTGGTCGCCTCAGCTTCCCGCGTCAACTGCTGAAGCTGGATCAGGTCGCTGTTCTGCTGGTCGTTCTGCTTGGCCAGCACCTGCGAGGAGGCCTCCATCGCTGCCAGCTGGTTCTGTAGACGCTGCACATCGATTTTGGCCCGCGTAGTCAAATTCTGAGCGCTGTTCTGATAGGCATCTGACTGCGCACCAAGGGTCTGCAGAAGCCTCGTGAGCTGAGGATCGTCAAGCGCTGCCGCCAGCTGTTCCGGACTCGTGCTCTTGTTGATCTGCTCGACCTTCAACTGAGCAGCCTGCAGAGCTTCCTTGGCACCCTCGATCCGGCTGCGGAGATCCTTGAGCTGGCGCTCCTGTGCCGCAAGGGTGTCCTGGTCGACCAACTCCGTATTCGCGTTAAAGGCTTTGACGCGCGATTCCGCAGCTTCCAACTGTGTCTGCAGTTCGGTCACGCGCTTCGACAACCAGTTGGCGGCCTGATCGGTTTCCGAAACCTTCACCTGCACCTGGTTCTTGATGTACATCTCCACCAGAGTATCTGCGAGGTTCGCCGATTTACTGGCAGAATCCGTCGTCGCGCTGACTTGGTAGGCAAGGGTGTCCGGCGTATTGGTAATGTTCAGAGCAAGCAGGACATTGTTGATCGTGAGGTTGCGCACCCAAGCGGCGCGCTCGCTTGCGGTCATGCTGGCGTCTACGGGAGTGCTAACCCCTCCCAAGAAGGGCAACTTGCCGATCCACTCACGAAGTCGTTCCGTAAACGACGGCGGCTGCAGCGTCGGATTGAACTCTGGATCGTCAACCAGATTCATCTTATCGACAACCTTGCCGATCAAGATACGGCTTTTCATGATCTCGACTTCGGAGTTGATCGTGACGTTGTCATTCGTCAGCCCCGGCACGATACTGCTGAGGTCGACGATCTGCTCCTGGCTGGTGTCGAGCATAACGACGGCCGTTGCGCTGTAGCTCGGCTTCGCCACAGAAAACGCATAATATATCCCGATCGTCAGGCCGACGGCTGCTGCGCAGGCGATAATCCACTTGCCGCGCCAGAGAGTGTTGAAAAGGGACTTTAGGTCAATGACCTCGCCGTTATCGTCTTTTTGCACAGGATTACTCAATGTAAGGTGACATAAGCGCACAAGCGTCTGTCACGCTTGCGATCCATCTTGTCGCGGCCGTTTCGCTTGCATCCGGTCGCTTGGGATGTGTTCGGGTGAAATTTTCCACTTTTTAAAGGCGTTGGCGTCAAAAGTGATGGTATGTAGGTCGTCGTAGAGAAGGTATAGAGAACGTGCCGGAACGGGCCTGTGGACGCTCGGACCCTCCCATATCTCTCAAAGGGTGTCC
Organism: Pseudooceanicola sp. NS-SX9; assembly: GCF_057380705.1. Lineage (NCBI taxonomy): Bacteria > Pseudomonadati > Pseudomonadota > Alphaproteobacteria > Rhodobacterales > Paracoccaceae > Pseudooceanicola > Pseudooceanicola sp. NS-SX9. Next base: position 57,698 of record NZ_JBXXRN010000009.1, read on the forward strand.
ACCGCCTGAAGCCAGGGGCACAAGATGAACTGCCCGCAGAGCCGTTCTGTGACATCTTTTCATACCCACTGGCTAATTTTAGGCCGTCTCGGATCCAGTGTCAGGCTTGCACGAAAGTCGGTTCGCCTTGACCGGGAGAGAGGAAGGCCGCGCTCATCCTTCCAGTAGCGTAGGCTCCGGTATCCACGCTGATGCGCCCCTGACGCACCATAGGGGCATCCACAATGGTATGGCCGTGCACAATCCAGATTCCGTCCTCCCGGACCTCCGTCTCAAAAGAGGGATCACCCCAGAGCAAAGCGCTACTGTGCTGGCGGTTCAGAGGCTGCGACGGCGTCGCACCAGCATGCACCGTGACGACGTTTCCCGTCTGCCAAAGCAACGGCATGTCATTCAGCCAGCCTATCATTTCCGCTCCGAGTGCTTCGATGAGGCTGTCGCGACAGGCCCTCCACTGCTCATCAGGCACCGCTGAGCCAATAGGGGGCGCGACACCGAAGCTGGCGGCAGTTTGCAGCCCGCCATAGCGCATCCAGCGCGATCCAGACTGCTCTGGGGTCTCCAAAAACTGCAGCAACATGTCTTCATGATTCCCGCGGAGACAGATTACTTTTCTCTCCGGATCATCTGATAGCTGCTTTAGGTGACGCAGGACAGCGGCGGAATTTTCGCCGCGATCAATGTAATCCCCGACAAAAACGAGGCGACAGTCCGGCGCTATGTCATCAAGACGTTGCAGCAGGCGAACAAGCAACTTATCGCATCCATGGATGTCACCGATGGCGAAAAACGGCTCATCCGGCAAGAGCGGGGCTGAAAATGTGGGTTTTGGGGCACGGCGGCGCCGAGAGAAGAACATCGTCCGTTCATCCTCCGCTTAATCTCTGAGAAGGTGGCATCAAATTGGGCAGCAAAGCTGACTAGGATTCTCTGACGCATCTTCACGATGTGCAAGGGAGAACGCACAGCCTCCGTGATTGAGGCTGTGACGGACGAGGGGCAGGGAAGGAACGCATGCGTCACTGGCTGAGTATGGTATGTACGGGACTGGGAAGTAGTGCCTGTATTATTTTGGGCGTCCCAGGCATCGTCATGGCACAAGATGCTGTAGGTAGTGACGCCCTGAAGACCGACATGTCCGACATCTTGTCGGAAGTTCCGACTTGGGACCGCCCGACCCTCAGCTTTTACGGCAGTTCCGGCCTGATCGACATGCCCGGTGCTTACCCGATGAAGGATGGAGATGTGTCGCTAAGCTTGGGCTATTTCAGCGGCACGCTGCGCAACACCCTGTCCTTCCAGATGGCGCCACGCATCAGCGGCAGCTTCCGCTACTCCATTCTGGACAATTTCGATTCCAGCGGCAGCCGGAGGTACAACCGCTATGACCGCAGTTTCGACATCAGTTTTCTGCTGGCCCGGGAAGGCGCTCGGATGCCCTCCATCACTCTGGGGCTACGTGATTTCGGCGGTACCGACGTCTATGCAGGCGAATACCTTAGCTTCGGCAAGACATTCGATCGGCTGCGAGTAACCGGGGGCATCGGCTGGGGACGTCTGGGCAGCCATGGCAGCTTCGAAAATCCTCTCGGTGTGCTGAGCAGCCGCTTCAAGACCCGTCCCTCGACCAGCGGCACGGGTGTCAGCCAGACCGGCAAGATGGATGCCAGCCACTGGTTCCGGGGCGATGCGGCGCTTTTCGGAGGGGTGCAGTACCAGTACAATCAGCACTTGGTCTTCACTGCTGAATACTCTTCGGACGCTTACAGTGCGGAAAGCGCCAGAGCTGATTTTGACTACCGTTCGCCGCTGAACTTTGCCGTAACCTATCGGATGCAGAACGGCGTCGACCTGACGGGTGCCTATCTTTATGGTAGCACACTCGGTGTCTTGGTCAGCTATACCTTCAATGGCGCGCATCCTGCCTATCCCGGCGGCCTAGAAAGCGCCGGCCTGCCCGTGATGCCTCGTGCCCAGGCTAAAGCCCTGGGATGGGACACGCTGGAAACGCAGCCCGGTTGGCAGAATGTGCTGCGAGATCAGATCCGCACGGCGCTCAAGTCCGAAGGAATCGAACTCCAGGGCTTCTCCCTGCCTTCTCGAACAAGCGTCAAAGTCTATATTAGCAACTCCCGCTTCGATGCCGTTCCCGAAGCTCTGGGCCGTACTGCACGGGTCCTGAGCAATGTGCTGCCGCCCGAAATCGAGACGATGATCCTCATTCCCGTGGCTAACGGAATCACGCTCAGCGAAGTGACTTTGCACCGCAGCGACCTCGAAGAGCTGGAATTCGACTTCGACGGTAGTTGGAAGATGTATGGCCGTGCTCAAATCCGAGACGCGGCGGACGACGCTATGACTCGGGACCAAGTCGTTCCGCAGACCTTCCCCAAGATCAGTTATGGGCTCGGCAGCTATCTCTCTCCCTCCTACTTTGATCCCGACAGCCCTGTGCGTGCGGATCTAGGTGTACAGTTCACCGCTGGCTACGCCCCGGTCTCGCATCTGTTGCTGTCGACCCAGCTGCGCTATCCCCTCGTCGGTAACCTGGCCGACACTTCACGCTCCTCGAATTCGGTTCTGCCGCATGTACGCTCTGATGCAGCGCTCTATGCGAAGGAATCGACCCTGCAGATGAACAAGCTGACAGCGGAATATTTCTACCGGCCAGGCCCAGATCTTTATGGCCACTTCGTGGCAGGCTACCTGGAGGACATGTTCGCTGGGGTCTCCAACGAGGTGCTCTGGAAGCCGGTGACCGGCCCGCTGGCTATCGGATTCGATATCAACTACGTCGAGCAACGTGATTACGACATGCTGTTCGGGCTGCGCGACTACAAGGTCGCAACCGGTCACGCCACCGCCTATTATGATTTCGGAGATGGCTATGTCGGCTCGGTCAGCGCCGGGCGTTACCTGGCCGGGGACTGGGGAACGACCATCAGCCTTGATCGCGAGTTTGCAAACGGATTCCGGATCGGTGCCTTCTTCACCAAGACCGATGTCTCGGCCAAAGATTTCGGGGAAGGGTCCTTCGACAAGGGTATCCGCTTCTGGATCCCAACCTCGCGCCTTTCGGGTGAACCTTCGATGTCGGGCTTCGGCCAGACCATCCGCCCGCTAACGCGGGATGGCGGTGCACAGCTGAATATCAGCAACCGGCTTTACGACCTCGTGCGAGGATATCACTCTCCTCAATTGCAGGAAGACTGGGGAAAATTCTGGCGATGACACGGCAAAAAGGTCTTCTGGCGGCAACATTCTGCGCATTCTTGTCACTGGCTGGGTGCGCCGCCCCCCAAGTGGAGTTCTCCTCCAACGTCGGGGATGCGCTCAGCTCTCTGAAAGTACGCAAAGCGGCTGCAGAAAAGGTGCCGCGCTACATGGCCTTGTCCAAAACCAATACCCCGGGAATGTTCGCGCTGGCTCAGGACAGCGGCGCTTACGACGTGCTGCGCCTGGAACAGGTATCTGCAGATGGGGTACGCAGTTGGCTCTCGCGGGATGGGTCGGTCTTATCCTTCCGGGACGGGATGCTCATTGCGACGCGCGGTCTGGGGGATGACACGATGTCCACCGATGCCTCAGAAACACTCCGTCTTCTGAAACAGCACAAGTCCGGCATCACGCACCGGTTTATTTCCAAGCTAGATGGCAACCGCCAGATCGTCCAACACAGTTACACCTGCGATGTCTCCGTCATCGAACCCTTCATGCTGGATCTGACCACCAGCAAGGTAGCCACCACCTACATGAGCGAGACATGTCACGGCCCGCAGTACGGCTTCATGAATCTCTACTGGGTCGACAGCGCTGGCCAGATCAGGATGTCACGGCAGTTCTCTGGAACGCTGGTCGGGATGATCATCTTCCGAGAACTGGATCCCAACATGGTCGCCAAAATGAGCTCACACTGATAAAGCCCCGCAAAAACCTTTGCAGATATTGCCTTGCTCCGCGAGGCGCCTTTACATTTAGACCTGATTTCAAGGGGATCTTCCTAGTATGCGCGTAACGACTATTGCCCTGTCCCTTGGACTGGCGGCCTTGTCCGGCTGCGGGATCGTCTACAACACACCTTCCGTAAGCTCAGTCACGAATGGAGACAGCAAGGTACGTGTCGTGCCGATGACGCCGGAAGCGGTCCTGATTGCCAACCGGACCCCCTATACCCCACGCGGTCTGCCTTCTGTCTTCGATCAGACTGCTGGCACAACCGGCCAAGCTAACGTGCATCCCGATGAACTGCCCTCTGCAGTCTTCGACAAGGATGAGCGCATTCCCCAGGAAACGCGCCTGCCACCTGCGGCCGATCCCGGCCCCTACAAAATCGGTATCGGCGATGTCGTCCTGCTGGCAACGCCGCAGGTCAACACGGTAGAACAGCTCAGCGGCCTCCTGGCCGCACAAAATTCCCGGCAGGGTTACACCGTTCAGGATGACGGCGCGATCGCCATTCCCAATGTTGGCCGTGTCCAGATCGCCGGCCTGACTCTGGAAGCGGCCGAGGCCGAGCTGTTCCAGCGCTTGGTCAAGAGCCAGATCGACCCGACCTTCAGCCTTGAGATCTCGGACTTCAATTCCAAGAAGGTCTCGATCGGTGGCGCGGTAGCAAAACCCTCCGTCGTGCCGATCACCTTGACACCGCTCTATCTGGACGAGGCGCTTTCGGCTGTCGGCGGCGTGACCGTGGTCGATCAGAACTATGCGACCATTCGGCTTTACCGGAACGGTCAACTGTACCAGATCCCGCTCAAGCGGTTCTATTCAGACAAGAGCCTGCCCAAGATCCGGCTGATCGACGGGGACAGCATCTTCATCGACACGGCCTACAACCTGAACTTGGCTCAATCCTACTTCGAAGAGCAGATCGCGCGGGCCAATTACAAGCAAAGCGCTCGGATCGCAGCCCTCAACCAACTGAACAGCGAAATCTCCATCCGGCGCGACGCCCTGCAGGAGGCGCGCTCGAACTATGAGGCAAAGGTTGAGCAGGATGCGATCCAGCGCGACTACGTCTACCTGGCCGGTGAAGTCGGCAAGCAAGGTCGCTTCACCCTACCTTACGGTCGGCAGGCCACACTGGCGGATGCGCTGTTCTCCGATGGAGGCATTCCCAATACCACGGCCAACGCCCGCCAAATTTATGTGCTCCGGGGATCGTCTGACCCTCGCGACTTCGGCTCAGTCACGGCCTACAACCTGAACATCAAGAACGCGAGCAACCTCATGCTGGCCACGCGCTTCCAGATGCGGCCAGATGACATCGTGTTCATTGCAGAACAGCCGATTACCCGTTGGAACCGCGTGCTGAACCAGATCACCCCGGCACTGATCACCGGCACGGCTTCGATTGCGAAGGACTGATGACACACCGCCTGCCCAGCCAGAACATCTGTCTGGGCAGGCTAGATACCTTTGACATGGCAGCAGGCCGGAATGTTTCAGCCTGCTGATTGTTGCTCGGCGGCCATTCCGTCCCCTGTCGCCTGACATGTGGAGCCTCGTCCAAGGGCAATGCCTCATATCAGGTTCCTAGAGACGGAATGACCCCTTACCGTTTCCAACAGTGGCGATTTTAGGGCACTGCTCCAACGGCGTCTCGAAGCTGCGGGCGCCTGCAACAACCGCATAGTGAAGCGAGCCCCTTGCACGCGTCGCAGTGCGACCAGCCTACTTTTCCAGCTGCACCGCAACAGCCAGTGACGGGCTAGCTAGCGGTCCGAACAAGCGTTGCCAGTGGAGACGCCTGCTGCAAGATCGCACTTAGCCTGTCGCCATAACCAGACTGTCGGAAACGCGCAGCCTGGTATTGTAATTCTTCCGAGCAGATCCAGCCCCGCGCAAAGGCGATCTCTTCCGGAGAACCGATGCGCAAGTCCTGACGACTCTCTAGCGCACGCACGAAATTTCCAGCATCCAGAAGAGCATCGTACGTGCCGGTGTCCAGCCAAGCATAGCCACGTCCCATCGTCTGGACTTCCAACAGGCCATCGGAGAGATACATTTCCAACAGAGAGGTGATCTCCAGTTCCCCACGAGCAGAGGGACGCACTCTGCGCGCCCGTTCAGGTGCTGTTGCATCCAGAAAATACAGACCTGTCACCACGAAGGGAGAGGCAGGGTGGCTTGGCTTCTCTGTAATCGAACTGACACGCCCAGTGACATCAAATCCCAGGACGCCGTAACGCTCGGGATCTCGAACCCGATAGCCGAAGACCGTGCCGCCCGGACGTGCATCCGCCTGTGCCAGAAGGGTCGTCAGCCCATCGCCATGGAAGAAGTTGTCACCCAGCACCATGGCAGAGGGGGCACCAGCCAGCCAGTCCTCAGTCAAAAGGTAAGCCTGGGCCAGCCCGTCGGGACGCGGTTGAACTATGTAGTGCAGCGATAGGCCCCATTGCGATCCATCACCGAGCAGACGACGGAACTGCGGCTGGTCGTCGGGAGTGGTGATCAGGCAGATATGCCGGATGCCAGCCAGCATTAACACTGAGATCGGATAGTAGATCATCGGCTTGTCGTAGAGCGGCAGCAACTGTTTGGAGGTTCCCAGCGTAATCGGCCAGAGGCGGCTGCCGGTGCCGCCCGCCAGCACGATACCCTTGCGGGGCTGACGCCCCTGATCCGTCGTCACCTGGCTCATGGTCTGTTCCTTTCCTGACATGCGGGTCACGCCCTGGCCTGCCCGGGTTCTGCCGCGGGCGGTATCTGTTCAAGGATCGCCGACAGCCCCGCGCGCCAGTCGGGGCGCGGCAGGCCGAAGACCTGTTCCGTGCGGCGGCAATCCAGCCGCGAATTCAGCGGCCGGCGCGCCGGTGTCGGCCAGTCGGCACTGGGGATGTCGTGTACCTGCACCGGCAGGTTGGCCTGGCGGAAGACCTCTCGGGCCAGGTCGGCCCAGCTGGTGTCGGGGGCGCCGGCATAGTGGTAGGTGCCGCTTTTCCCCGGGTCCTCGGCCAGCTGATCGAGGATCGACAGGCAGGCGCGCGCCAGATCCGCTGCGGGCGTCGGGCCGCCGATCTGGTCGGCCACCACCCGCAGATGCCCGCGCGCCGCAGCCCCCAGCATGGCGGTGACGAAATTGCGCCCATGGGCGGAAATCACCCAGGAACAGCGCAGCACCACATGCACCCCGCCCGCGGCCCGCACGGCCTCTTCCCCCGCGAGCTTGCTGCGCCCGTAGGCATTGATCGGGCCGGTCGGGTCCTCCGGGGCGAAGGCCGCCCGGCCCGCCCCGTCAAAGACGTAATCCGTCGAGGGTTGCAGGAAGGGCAGATCCAGCACGGCTGCGGCACGCGCCAGGGCGTCGGGGGCGCGGGCATTGACGATGCGGGCCTGGTCCTCCTGGGTTTCGGCGGCATCGACGGCGGTCCAGGCGGCGGCGTTGATCACCCCTGTCAGCCGACGGCTGCGCGCCAGGTCCTGCAGCAGGCGGGCGCAGCCCTCGGGGTCCGACAGATCCGCGACCGCGCGCCCCAGGGCCAGCACGCGCTGGCGGCCAAGCCGCGTCAGCTCTCGTCCCAGCTGGCCCTGCGCGCCCAGCACCAGGATGGTCATTGCAGCACCACGCCCTCGGGGCGGGGGGCGGGGCCCAGGCCCAGGCGCATCCCCATGCCGCTGCGCGCCTGCAGCACCCGCCACCAGCCGGGATTGTCGAGATACCAGTCCACCGTGCGCGCCAGCCCCTGTTCCAGCGTCACCGTGGGCGCCCAGCCCAGTTCCCGGCGGATCCGGCTGGCGTCGATCGCATAGCGGCGGTCATGGCCCGGCCGGTCGGCCACATGGGTGATCAGCCCGGCATGGGCGCGGGTGCGCGGCCTCCGGTCATCCAGCAGCGCGCAGATCCGTTGCACCAGCTCCAGGTTCGTCACCTCGGCATGGCCGCCGATGGCATAGCGCCGCCCCGGCTGGCCGCGTTCCAGCACCGTCAGCAGCGCCCGGGCGTGATCGCCCACATAAAGCCAGTCGCGCACCTGCGCGCCATCGCCGTAGACCGGGATCGGCTTGCCCGCGAGGGCCCTCAGGATCACCAGCGGGATCAGCTTTTCCGGGAAGTGGTACGGCCCGTAGTTGTTTGAGCAATTGGTGATCAGCACCGGCAGGCCATAGGTCGCCCCCCAGGCCCGCACCAGCTGGTCGGCGGCGGATTTCGAGGCCGCATAGGGGGAATTCGGCGCCTGGGGGCTGTCTTCGGTGAAATGCCCCTCGGGGCCCAGGCTGCCCCAGACCTCGTCCGTGGAGACCTGCAGGAAGCGAAAGCCCGCAGGCCGGCCACGCCCCTGCCAGTGGCTGCGCGCGGCCTCCAGCAGGTAGAAGGTGCCGGTCACGTTGGTATCGACGAAGGCATCGGGCCCGTCGATCGAGCGGTCGACATGGGTTTCGGCCGCCAGATGCAGCACCGCGTCGGGCTTGTGGCGGGCAAAGATGCGCTCCAGCAGGGTGCGGTCGCGGATGTCGGCGCGCTCAAACGCATAGCCGGGCAGGCCGGCGATGGGGGCAAGGTTCGCCGGGCAGGCGGCATAGGTCAGCGCGTCCAGCACCACGACGTGATGGCCGTCCTCCATCGCCTGGCGGGCGACGGCGGACCCGATGAAGCCCGCGCCCCCGGTGATCAGCAGCTTCATGCGGCGTCCTCCCATGCGAAGGGGGTATCGAGGGCGGCAAGGGGCGGGGCGGCGGCATCCTTTTCCGACAGCACCGCCGGGCCGGTCAGGCGCCAGCGGATGCCAAGGTCCGGGTCGTCCCAGCGGATCGTGCCCTCAGACGCGGGATCATAGGCGGCCGAGCACTTGTAGCAGACCTCGCAATCGGCCTCGCGGGTGATGAAGCCATGGGCGAAGCCCTGGGGGATCAGCAGCTGGCGGCCGTTTTCCTCGCTCAGCTCGACGCCATGCCAGTGTCCGAAGGTGGGCGAGCCGCGCCGCAGGTCCACCGCCACATCGAAGATGCAGCCGCGCCCGCAGCGCACCAGCTTGGCCTGGGCCAGGGGAGGCGCCTGAAAATGCAGCCCCCGCACGGTGTTGGGCGCGACCGAGTAAGAGCGGTTGTCCTGCACGAAGGCCGTCTGGATGCCCGCCCGGGCCAGCGCGGCCTGGTTCCAGCTTTCCTCGAAGAAACCGCGGGCATCGGCATAACGGCGCGGGGTCAGGACCAGTAGCCCGGGCAGGGGGGTTTTCGCGATGTCCGGCATCGTGTCTCCAGCGGCAGTCAGAAGCGCGCTCCCGCGCCTCACGTCCTAGAAACAAGCCGGAAAACGATTAATATCTACTTTCCCGCGCCCGCTGGCAGTGCCGGTCTGCCGGCCTTCTTACTTGTCGTAATGGCCGGTGCGGTGCCACAGCCAAGCATCACCGATCATCTGCTGCATCTGGGATCGGTGCGGGGTCCAGCCCAGCTCGGCCTCGGCCCGGGTCGAACCCGACACCAGCTTGGTGCAGTCGCCGGCGCGGCGTGGGCCTTCGGTGAAGGGCACCGCCAGGTTGGTGACGGCGCGCGACTGCTCGATCACCTCGCGCACCGAGAACCCCGATCCGGTCCCGAGGTTGAAGACCCGGGATCCCTTGCCGTCCTGCAGCCATTTCAGCCCAAGCACATGGGCATCCACCAGGTCGCAGACATGGACATAGTCGCGGATGCAGGTACCGTCGGGTGTGTCGTAATCGGTGCCAAAGATGGTCAGGGCCGGGCGCTTGCCATCGATCGCCTCCAGCATGATCGGGATCAGGTGGGTTTCGGGGCGATGATGCTCGCCGATTTCGCCCTCGGGGTCGGCGCCGGCTACGTTGAAGTAGCGGAAGATCACGTGCTCCAGCCCGTAGGCCGCGCCGAAGTTGTCGAGGATGTCCTCGATCGCGCGCTTCGAGGCACCATAAGCGTTGATCGGCTGCTGAACACTGTTTTCATCCAGCACCACGTTGTCCTGTTCGCCATAGGTGGCGCAAGTCGAGGAAAAGACAAAATGCTTGATGCCCGCTGCCACCGCAGCCTCGATCAGGGTCAGCGATCCCATGACGTTCTGACGCCAGTAGAGGCCCGGCTCCTTCATGCTTTCGCCAACCTGGGACAGGGCCGCGAAATGCATGACAGCGACGGGCTGGTATGTCGCGAAGACCTCGTCCAAGTGGGCGCGGTTCATCAGGTCGCCCTGCTCGAAGGGGCCGAACTTGACCGCATCCTGCCAGCCAGTGACCAGGCTGTCATAGGTGACCGGGGTGAAGCCTGCGGCCTTCAGTGCCTTGCAGGCATGGGAACCGATGTAACCCGCACCACCGGTGACCAGGACATTCTGCATCGTTATTCTACTCCATATATTCCAAAATTTCTTGGCCAGGTCAGCGGGGAGGATCCCAAACGGATCACAACGCCTCGGGCAATGTCGTTTGCATCTAAAATCGGTACGCCATCTTTAGTAGGCACAACCAATATTCCAGCCAGCTGCGGCGTCCCCATGGTAGATGTATGGAATACTGCATCGCCGTTGACCACCCCAGGCGTATCTTGAGCAGCCGCCCACAAACCGGCGGCTGACGGCCCTCTCTTTCAGAGGGCAGGCTATGCCCGGCCCCACCACAAGACATGGCTTTGCTCCGCCCTTCTCTCACCCAGGATATTACATGCTGCCAGGCAAACTACATCTATCAAACCTTAGTGAATCTCCTGAGGAGCGAAGCGGAGTTACTCTTGAAAAGGGATTGTTTTAGAAGAGAAATTCTCTTCGATTTTTCCAAATCCAATCACATATATAATCCTGGTTATGTAGCTATATTTGCTCGGCGTAGTTTCGCCGCGGCCGCGACGCCAGACGGCCAATTCCCGCCATTGCAGTTGCAGAAAAACGTGCGCTCACCTCCTCATCGTTCGGAAAGATGCTACACTGCAGAAAGGTTTCGAAGAGGAGACTTACGTGACGGCATTTTCTCCCCAGATAGCTGATATCCGCTTTGGCTGCGGCCTATCCCCGAACCATTCCGGGCCGACCTCGGTCGATGACACGATAGACAGGCTGAACGGTCCCGACGTGATCGCCACGCGTTATCCGATCGAAACATGGAGCGCGTACGGCCTGCGCCTGTCGCAGTACAAGGATCTGCGTATCAAGCGCGAAGCCGCCAAGAGCGATGACGAACGGCACAGCTACCAGCGCCAGTTCAAGGCCATGGCCGTCGATGCCGAAGGAGACCAGATGCGCTGGCTGCGTCAGAACATCTCGCGCCGGTGCGAAACCACCGATGGCTTCCGGGAGCGCCTGGCCCAGTTCTGGACCGACCATTTTACCACCACGAATCTCTACGGCCTTTACGCTTACGGCACTTCTCCCTTCGCCGAGGAAGCCATCCGACCCAATCTGAGCGGCACTTTCGCCGATCTGACGGTCGCCGTGATGAAACAGCCAATGATGCTGGAGGCCCTGAACCAGAGGCTCTCCATCGGGCCCGATTCCGCCGCCGCCAAGAACAATTTCAAGACCAGCGGCGTGAACGAGAACCTTGGGCGAGAGCTGATGGAGCTACACACGCTGGGAGTGAACGCCTCCTACAGCCAGCAAGATGTCCAACAGATGGCACGCCTGCTGACGGGCATGACCTTCGATCCACGGAACGGCAAGTTCTACTTCAATGCCAATTTCGCTGAACCCGGCCAGATGACGGTCCTGGGGCAGACCTACGGCAAGCCGGGCAAGACCGCCAACCTGGCCGAGGTCGAAAGCGCGATCCGCGACCTGGCTATCCAACCGGATACGGCGCGCCACATTGCCAGTAAACTGGCCGTGCACTTCGTGTCGCCCACTCCAAGCCAAGACCTAGTCGACCACATGAGCGCTCGGTTCACCAGTACCGGTGGCAAGCTGGACGAGGTCTATCACGCCATGCTGGAACATCCGGATGCTTGGAAGGATCCGCTGCAGGGCAAGGTGAAATGGCCCATCGATTACATCGGCAGTTCCTGCCGGGCCATGGGGATTTCCGGCACGCATCTGGCCAAGCTGGATCCCAAGCTGATCCGCCGCTACTTCGCGGATCCGCTGGAATTGATGGGCCAGGAATGGGAACATCCGATCGGCCCGGATGGCTGGCCCGAAACGGATGCGGTCTGGATCACCGCGCAACGCTACGCCGCACGCCTGCAATGGGCGCTCAACGCCCCGGTGGCCCTGCATCCCAACCTGCCCGACGCCCGCAATCTGGTCAAAACTGCCTTCGGTCCCTTGGCTTCTGAAAAGGTCAGCTGGGCCGCCGGTGCCTCGGCCAACAGGGAGGAAGGTGTAGCCATCGTCCTGTCTTCTCCCGATTTCCAGAGACTGTGAAGGAGACCTTCATGACCCTGTCACGCCGTACTTTTCTTGTCCGCTCTGCCGCAATCGGCTGTACCTTGGCCGCCAGCCCGCTGATGACCCCCGTCAGCTTCGCCTCTGCCCCCTGGGACAACCGGCTGGTCATCCTGATCCTGCGCGGCGCGATGGATGGCCTGGATGCCGTCCGCCCGGTGGGCGATCCGGATTTCGCCAAGTGGCGCCCAGACCGCGTCGGGGCCGCTGCTGGCGGCATCCCGCTGGATGGATACTACGAATTGCACCCCGCGCTGAAGCCCCTTGCCCCGCTCTGGAAGACCGGAGAATTCGGCATCGTGAACGCCGTTTCCACCCCTTACCGGGACAAGCGCAGCCATTTCGACGGCCAGGACATCCTGGAAGCGGGCACAGTGAACCACGACAACATCCGGGATGGCTGGCTCAACCGGATGCTGCAGACGGTGCCGGGCATCCAGGCAGAGACGACCTATGTGATCGGACATACCAGGATGCTGGTGGCCACCGGTGCCGCCCCGGTCTCGAGCTGGTCCCCCGACACGACGCTCACCGTCAGCCCCCATGCCGGCCGGCTGCTTGGAGAGGTTTCCCACGATGATCCGCTGTTCCGCGATGCCTTGCAGCAGGCGCTAATCCTGGCCGGAGAAACGAATACGGCCCAAAACGCCGCAATGCAGAATGCCGGGATGATGACACGTCAGCAGGCGATCAGTGACCTGACGAAATCTGCTGCCGGTGTCAGCCAGTCCAGCGGCTACGAGGCCCTGGCCGCCTATGCTGCTGACAAGCTCAAGGGCGACAGCCGCATCGCCACCTTCTCGATCAACGACTGGGACACGCATGCCCAGCAGCGCACCGGGATGACCCCCCCGCTGAGCGCGCTTGCTGGTGTCATCACCACCCTGAAGAAAGAACTCGGGCCGGTCTGGGATCGCACTGCCGTTCTGGCCATGACCGAATTCGGCCGCACGGTCTGGGAAAACGGAACAGGTGGTACGGACCATGGAACCGCCAGCACGCTGCTGTTTGCCGGTGGTGCCCTGCGCGGCGGCAAGGCCCATGGGACATGGCCCGGCCTGACAGAGGCTGATCTTTATGAAAGGCGAGACCTCCTGCCCACCTCGGACGTGCGCGAACAGGCCGCCTTCGTGATGCAGGGGATGTTCGGTCTGGACCGCGCCACCCTGCAGAACGCAGTCTTCCCCGGCCTGCAGATGGAGGGCAAGTCCAGCCTGCTTCTCTAGCGCCCCCGCAGGCACAATGCCTTGCCAATCCATGCCGGAGCCGGTTCTCTGCGCTGCAGCAACAGCAGGAGACTTGCCATGAAGGGCCGGATCACCCAGGACGCCACCCGCATCGCCTACCAGACCCCTTGGCTGAAGGTCCGCGAGGACGATGTGACCTTCCCGAATGGCCACAAAAGCATCTTTGGCGTGGTCGAAAAACCCGATTTCGTCGCGGTTATCCCGCTGGACGACCAGGGCCGTATCCATTTGGTCAGCCAGTACCGTTATGCCGTGGGCACCCGGACCTGGGAAATCCCCCAGGGCGCCTGGCCCAACCGCCCCGATGCCGCCCCCGAAGACGTCGCCCGGGGGGAACTGAAAGAGGAAACCGGCTTCCTCGCCGCACATCTCGACCTGATCGGCCGCCTGTTTCAGGCACCGGGCCTGTCGACGCAAAGCTTCCATGCCTATCTCGCCACCGGCCTCACCCTGGCGGAAACCGAACGCGAAATCACCGAGAGCGACATGGAAACCGGCGCCTTCACCCTGCCCGAGATCCGCGCCATGATCGCCGATGGCCGCCTGATGGACGGCACGACGCTCTCGGTCTTCGGCTTGCTGGCGATGCAGGGCCGCCTGGACAGCTTGGGCTGAACGATACGGCCCTGCGGGCCGTGCCTCCGGCGGCCGTATTTGCCGGAAAGATGAAAGCGAAAGGGCGCGCCGGAAACCCGGCCCGCCCTTCTCATTTTCTTGTTCCAAATATCCCGGGGGGAGTCTCCGCAGGAGATGGGGGGCAGCGCCCCCCTGCCCGCTCTCTGCCCCGAGAGTCTTCAGCCCTTGACCACGCGGTCCAGCGCCACCAGCGTGTCCAGCACGCCGCCCAGTTCCGACAGGTGCAGCATGTTGGGGCCATCCGAGGGCGCGTTGTCGGGATCTTCATGGACTTCCATGAACAGCGCCGCACAGCCCACCGCCACGGCGGCACGCGCCAGCACGGGGACGAATTCGCGCTGACCTCCGGTCGATCCGCCCAGGCCGCCGGGCTGCTGCACCGAATGGGTCGCGTCGAAGACCACCGGATAGCCCATGGCCGCCATCGTCGGCAGGCCACGGAAGTCGCTGACCAGGGCGTTATAGCCGAAGGTCGTGCCGCGCTCGCACAGCATGATCTTGTCATTGCCGGTCGAGGCCACCTTGTCGGCGACGTTCTTCATGTCCCAGGGCGCCAGGAACTGGCCCTTCTTGATGTTGACCGCCTTGCCGGTTTCACCGGCGGCGATCAGCAGATCGGTCTGGCGGCACAGGAAGGCCGGGATCTGCAGGATGTCGACCACTTCGGCCGCGCGCTGCACCTGGGGGATGTCGTGGACATCGGTCACCACCGGGCAGCCGAATTCCTCGCGGATGGTGTTGAGGATCTCAAGACCCTTCTCGATGCCCAGGCCGCGCTTGCCGGACAGCGAAGACCGGTTCGCCTTGTCGTAGCTGGCCTTGAAGACGAAGCCGATGTTGCGCTTGGCAGCTTCTTCGCCGATCTTTTCGGCCAGCATCCGGGCATGGTCCAGGCTTTCCAGCTGGCAGGGGCCGGCCAGAAGCGCGAAGGGCAGGTCGTTGGAAATCTCGATCTCGCCGACTTTGACGGACATGGCTCAGGCCTCTTTCTTCAGGATGGATTCAATGCGGGCGACGTCCTCGGGGTTGTTCAGCTCCCAGAACACCCGGCCGCGGCCCTCGACCTCTACGCATTTCAGACGCGCGCCGTTTTCCAGGAAGCGCAGCTGTTCCAGCCCTTCCAGCTTTTCCAGCGTGCCTTCCGGCCAGCTGCCATAGGCGGCCAGTGCGCGGGGGCGATAGGCATAGACGCCGACATGGTGGAACACCGGCACCTCGCCCGCGGCAAAGGTCTTGCCGCCGGTATAGGGGATCACTTCCTTGGAGAAGTAGAGCGCGTCGTTCTTCACGGTGAAGACGGCGGTGGTGCCGCCCACGCGGCCGTTGCGGCGGTCTTCCAGGAACATCGCCAGCGTCTCGGGGTCGCAGCGCAGGACGGGCGTGGCGGCATCCAGCCCCTCGTCGGCCTTCATTGCCGCGATCAGCTCCGAGAGGAACCACGAGGGCGTCAGCGGCGCATCGCCCTGCAGGTTGACCACCAGCGCGGGGTCCAGACCGGCCTTCGCCAGCGCATCGGCGCAGCGTTCGGTGCCATTGCGGCATTCCTCGGAGGTCATGATGACATCGGCGCCGAAGGCACGGGCGGCCTCGGCGATGCGCTCGTCATCGGTGCAGACATAGACCGCGTCGGCCTCGGGGACGGCTTTCGCCGCCTCCCAGCTGCGCTGGATCAGGGTCTTCGGGCCATCGGCGCCTTCCAGCACGACAAGCGGCTTGCCGGGGTAGCGGGTCGAGGCATAGCGGGCGGGGATCAGGATGACGGTATCCATGGGATCTTTCCTAGAGGGGTCTCAGGCGACGCCGGCGCGCAGGCAGTCGTGGATGCGGATCAGGCCCACCGGGGCGCCCTCCGCGTCGGTGACGAACAGCGCGCTGATCTTGGCGTCGTTCATGATCTTCAGCGCCTCCGAGGCCAGCGCATCAGAGCGGATGGTCTTGGGATTGGCGGTAGCGACGGTGCCGGCGGTGCTGTCCATCAGATCGTCGATATGGCGCCGCAGGTCGCCATCGGTGATGATCCCGGCCAACTTGCCGTCCGCCTCGATGCCCAGCAGGCCAAAGCCCTTGGCGGTCATGGTGATCAGCCCCTCGCGCATCGGCAGGTCGGGGGCCACCAGCGGCAGGTCGGCGCCGGTGTGCATCAGCGCCGCGACCTTCATCAGCTGCGCCCCGAGCTTGCCACCCGGGTGGAAGATCTGGAAATCCGAGCGTTCGAAGCCGCGCAGATGCATCAGCGCCACGGCGAGCGCATCCCCCATCGCCAGCGTCGCCGTGGTCGAGGTGGTGGGCGCCACGCCGATCAGGCAGGCCTCGGGGGCGGCGGGCAGCAGCAGCGTCACATCGGCCGCCTGCCCCAGCGTCGAGGTCGCGCTGCGGGTGATCGCGATCAGCGGAATGTCGAAGCGGCGCGAATAGGTGATGATGTCGGCCAGTTCCGTCGTCTCGCCGGAATTCGAGATCGCCAGCACCACGTCATGGCTGGTCACCATGCCCAGATCGCCATGGCTGGCCTCGGTCGGGTGGACGAATTGCGCGGGCGTGCCGGTCGAGGCCAGCGTCGCCGCGATCTTGCGCCCGACATGGCCCGACTTGCCGACGCCCGAGACGATCACCCGTCCCGCGGCCTTCAGCAGGATCTCCAGCGCCTTCAGATGCGGGGCACCCAGCATGGTTTCCATCAGCTGGAGGGCCTCGGCCTCGGTCCTGAGCACCCGCGCCATCTGCGCCAGCGCCGCTTCCTGCGCGGCGGGGGCCTCGGGGGCGATCGTCCTGTTCATTCCTGCACTCACTTCTTGTCTCATGTCTGTTTACCCCCGGAACGGCGGCGCGTCACCCCGGGGCCTTGATCCGGCGCGGCACCGCCACCCGGAACGGGATATATAGGGGATCAGGGCGCGCGCAGCATCTCGATGCAGGCCTCTACCCGATCAAAGGGCAGCCGGCCGATCAGATCCATGTCGCGGTCCCACCACGCCAGCTCCTGCAGGGCGGCGATGACCTCGGGCGGGAAGCGGTAGCGGATCAGCCGCGCCGGGTTGCCCGCCACGATCGCATAGGGCGGCACGTCGCGCGTCACGATCGCGCCCGCCCCCACCACCGCACCGTTGCCGATGCTGACGCCGCCCATGATCACGCTCTTGGCACCGATCCAGACGTCATGGCCGATGTCGATCCGGCCGCCCTCGGGCGCGTCGCGCCGGTTGGTGTTGGGCACCCGCGGCAGGGTCTGCGCCAGATCGTCATCCGGGAACCAGTTGCGCGACACCCGGAAGAAGCTGGTGGTCAGGTTCTCCAGCGGGTGCTCGGCCCCGCCGATATGGCAGTCCCGCGCGATCGAGACGAACCGGCCGATGCGCACATGCTGATAGATCAGCGTATTGCTGTTGATGAAGGTGTAGCGCCCGACGGCGCGCGCCAGCACCAGGCAGCCGGGGCCGACGTGGATCGGCGCCTCGATCTGCGCATCCGGCGCGACCTTGGCTGATTTGGCGATGGTCGAGCTCATCCGGGCGTCCTTCTGATGTCAGGCCTGCGGGGTCAGTAGCTGCGTTGCGCCGGTTCCAGGAAATAGCGCCCCGCCATGCGGTTGACCGGGTTCTTGGCCGCCGACAGGAAGCCGATGGGATTGTCGCGCATCTTCACCCGGCTGTGCGGCGTCTGCATCGGCGTGCTGAGGGTGCAAAACAGCCCGTAAAGCCGCTTCTTGCCGCGCGGCCAGTCCTGGAAGGCCGAACGGACCTCGGGCGCGGCGGCGCCGGGCAGGCCCGGGTTGGCTGCTGCCGCCGCGGGCTTTGCCGCATTCTGCCGCCGCCGCCCGGTGATCAGCATCGCATAGGAGCCCCGGTCGACCGCTGCCAGCGGCCGGCCCAGTTCCAGCACCTTCTGCCCCGGCACCGAGATGCGGCGGAAGAAGATCGTGTTGACGATGCGCCGGCTGGAGCCGCCCGCGCCGATCTCGGAATAGAAGGCGGTGCCGAAGCTGTAGAATTCGTAGACGAGGTAATGCAGGTAGCGCTTGAGGGTGGTGTGATCGGGCGCGGTGGCCTCGGTGACGCGGGCCAGCAGTTCGGGGGCCGAGGCCGCCTGCACCGCAAGCCCCGGATGGCAATAGAAGCTGTCGCCGCAGACCACCGTCGGGGTGCCGTGGATCATCGACAGCAGACCCACGCCCGAATTGATCACCACGGTGACATCGGCCAGGTCCAGCAGGTCGTAGATATTGGCATCGGCGGGGACGATGGTGACGCCCTCGATCTCCTCGTGCGAGGCCTCCAGCGGGTGGGTCTTGGCGATGATCTGGTATTCCGCCGGGTCGATGGTGGCGGCCAGTTCGCGGATCCAGTCGTCAAAGCCCTGGGCCGATCCCACGGGGCCGGCAAAGCGCGTCGTCGCCACGTCCGAGGGGCGCTGGAAGGCCACGAAGATCACCTTCTTGGGGCCGGTGGCCAGGCGGTTGCGCCAGTAGGCGGCGCCGCGCGGGGCGCCGTTGGCCTCCAGCGTGGCGGGTTCGGCCAGGTAGCGGGAAATCCAGTCGTCGATGCGCGCCTCCTGGGGCGCGTCCAGCGGGCGGTCCCAGGCCTCGGGGGCGTAGCGGGGGCTGCTGGCCAGGAAGCCGCCATCATCCAGGAACCAGCTGTCGGGCAGCGCGCCGCGATCAAAGGCCATGGTGGGGATGCCGGCGGCGCGCAGGGCGGTGTAAAGCTCCAGCCGCTTCTCGTTGCCATAGGGCGTCAGGGTGACGGCGCGGGTGATGCCGTGCTTGCGGGCATAGTCGACCACATGGCTGCCCGAGGAAAAATCATGCTCGCTCAGCATGACGCTGTCGCCCAGGGCGGGGATCAGCATCCGCATCGCGGCGGCGGGCTGGGTGCGCGGCTGCACCAGCAGCAGGGTGCGCTCGGTGACCTCGGGGTCCTGCAGCGGGTCGATGACAAAACGCTTGCGGTCGAAATCCTTCATCCGCTCGTCGAGCAGGCGGAAGTTCTCGCGCGAGCGGCGGTAGGAGGCATCGGTCAGCTCGCGCCGGGGGTGTTCCAGATGCGCCATCAGCATGCCGCGGCCCCAGACATCCTGGCCGAACAGCGCGAAATAGGCCCTGAACCCCGAGTAGGAGCCGAAGAAATCCGGCTTGTTGGTATAGTAGTCGCCGGGGCGCGGATAGATCGGCGCGCGGGCGCCCAGCCGGTGGTACAGCTCGAAATCCTCGGCGCCGTGGCCGACAAAGCTGCGGTCATGGCCGCCCAGACACAGGTAGCTGTAGCGGTTCATCACCAGCGCCGAAGAGCCCATGGCGAAATGCTGCACCATCTCGACGTTCTTGCGGCTGGCCTCGACATGGACCCAGCGTTCGGGATCGAAATCGCCCGCCTCGATCGAGGCCAGGTAGCGCTCGGTGGCGGCGCGGGTCAGGAAGACCGTCGGCACGGTGAAATGGTCATAGGCCTGGACGGCAAGGTTGCGGAATCCCGCCTCGGCATGGATGCGGCGGTACATCTGCGTCGAGCACAGGAAATCGATGTCGTGGAACATGAAGACCGGCGTGCGGCACTGCTGGACGCCGATGTCGCGGGCATGGCCGATGCTGAAGGGGCCCTCGGCCTCGACGCGGTGGATGCGCAGCGCGTCATGGCGGGCGGCCAGCGCGTCCAGCTCGGGGCGGCGGGCGGGGCCGGTGCCGTAATCGACGATCATCACCTGGAACAGCTCGGCCGGCAGCAGCGCTAGGATCCGCTCGATCCGCTCGACCTCATCGTAGAGGCGGTCGTCAGACAGACGGAGGGGGATAATGATCGTGATCATGCCTGCAAGTTCCATTGTCGAAGGGCCGTCCTGCGAACCCAGGAGCGCCGTGATATACCGGTTCTGCAGCCCGGGCCGGCGGAAGGCAACGGCAATGGCCGGTCCCGGCGCATTCCCGGCCACACACCTGCCCCAGCGACAGCCAGGAGGCGGGCGGCGTCCGGTCCCGGGCCCTGGCTGGCGGCGCTTATACACACCCCAATCGCCCAGGCAACACGGCCCGCGCAGGCAGAGAAATTCCGCCGGTCCACAGCCGGATTTCCGGGCAGAAACGGCGGATTTCAGCAGTAGAAGGCAGGTTTTCCTGCCACAAATGCCCTTCTCCTCGGCAGGATCGGCAAGCGGCCGCTGCCCCGTGCCGCCAGCGCGCCCAGTCCCTCCGAAGCGGGGCGCCCGGGGCAGATCCCGCAGCTTGTGCAAGCCTGGATCAGCCCTGCAGTCCCGACGCTGGCGCGCGCTGCGACCGGCGGGAGGATTCATGCACTTTCTGTCCCGCCCAGAACGTGGAGAGAGACATCCTGCACAGCGTGGTCGAGGCTCCGAAGGCGCCTTGCCGGGATGCAAGCGAGGGGCGAAAATAGGCCCTTCCTGCCCCATTCAGTGCCAGTCCGGCGCCAAGGCGATGCGCCGTTCTCTGTGGTCATGTGTGAATTCTGCTTTCGAAGCTCCACCTGCAAGCGCGGCCCCTGAAAGCGCGCAAACGGTCCTTTTGATGGCCCTGAACAGTGCAGGTTTCCTCCGAAACCGACCTGTTTAGGGCCATTCCACACAGCAATCGGACAGGCCTTTCAGAGGAATCCGGGGCGCGATTTCGCCCCCTGAGCATAGCGTAAAGACATCCCGTGGACGGTCGTTTCCCTGTATATCACAGGTCTTCCGGAAGATTCTGACACGCGGTTTCTTACCCCGAAAACCCTGGGGGCCTGGGCCATTTCCCTGTCGCGCGAGAAGTGGAACAACGCGGCTAGTGGCGCCCCGTCGGCAAAGGGCCCGTCATCTCTGACATAGGTCCAGAGCCGCGCTGTCTACGTCCCGCCCTTCGCCAGGAGAGGGACCGTGCTGTCGTCGCCGTGCAGGCGCTTGACCGCGCTTCCGACGCACCACCGGGACGAAGGTAATCTGGCGTGGCTCTTCCCGCTTCGCCGATCTCGTTGAAGGCGCCCGTCTCGCAACATCGCCGCCAGACACTTTTGGGTAATTGCAAGCCTCCCCGGAGGCGTACGATGAACACACACTGTTCCCTGCTCATCACAAGCCACACTGGACCCGCTGTGCAAGGCTGCTGAACTTATTTGTGCAAAACGACACAAGGATTGATGCAAAGGCTACAATGCGTCCGTTAGGCGAGCCCCTTTCGGACAAATCAACCAAGCAAACCCACGTGTCGCCTTGCCTGCCTTTGTGTGCCATCACGGCGTACTCGGTCGGTCATCCAAGTACAGCTCCCCGGTGTCTTTCATCTCGACACTTGGGGGCTGAAATTCATCAGCCTCCCGATTGGCTCGGCCAGGTTCCGTCGTGTCCAGAACGTGCTGGTAGTCATAGGCAGCAGCTCGCGCATCATCCCTGATCCGACCTGAGGTTTCGTTCAGGCAGTTCAGGTAGTCCTCGACCTCGCTGAAGTAGCGCCGAAACTCTGCCCGGACCTCGGCACCGGAAAACCCCGCATCTAGAAGATACGCGGACTCTGGCCTGATGGGCTCGATACACAGTTCTTGGGCCGACCCAGGAGCAGTGAGGACCGCCAGCATGGCAGCTGATAAGGTAAGCGGTTTCATTGGCGCCTCCTGCTCCGTTCATTCAGCCCGATCAGGCTTCCCATGATGTTCAAAGAACTGGTCCGCTGCGCCCGCACCATCCCGCGCAGATAGGCTCCGGCGGAAAGGATGGTGACCTCAGGATCGGCAACCTTCGCATCAGTGATCAGCACGCAAAGCATCGCTGCATCCTCATCCAGAAGGCTCACGGCTTCCTCCCAGGCAGACGGGTGGATGCCCAGCTCAGGCAGACGTTTCTGCGCGGCGATCACGAAGGCATGGAAATCCAGCCTGCCCCGCTTCTGGCGCTCGATGTCGAGCCAGATCTTCATCTCTTCGGAACAGAGGCCATATAGACGATCACTGTCCAGGTTCTGAATGAATTTGGACTTGTGCGCCTCGCTGGCCGCCCCATCCTGCTTATCTAAGCAATGGACGCGGCCGTTTGGCTGCGGCCTATCAGTAACCGAGTGCGTGGGCTTGCCCATGCTCCGCATATCGACAGGGTCGTTACAGATTACCTCGTTAGAATCTTGAGTTGTATCTTGTATATGAGAGCGCTCGTTTTCGAGCGGTCGATCAGGTGTTTCATGCAGCAAGTTTGACGCGTAAATTGTCAGCGCTTCGGCTTCAGCCTCATGGTTCTGAAGCTCTTCGAGCGACATCCGGTGAAGCGCCTGGCCTGACGGCCAATTCGCGACCGTCTGATGGATGCGCTCGACCTCGGCTGGCGGCCCATGACGCTCGACTAACTCGCACAGGATACCTTTCAGGTGCCGCTTGTGCGAACTCCGTTGCCCCCGCAGACGGGCATGTGCCCTGCGATCGGCCTCGATCTCGTCGCGCATCGACAGAAACTCGTCGACGCGTGAGATCGCGATGCCAAAGAAGACACCACAACCGCAAAAGCCGGACCGCGCACCATTGGCCATCGTCCGCTTTTCGATGAGCCCCGCGCGCACAAGCGCCGCCTCGTGTTGCCGGATACGACAGGCCGTCACGCCACGCTTATGCGCGATCTCGCTTTGGCTGAGATAGCAGCATGGTTCCTCTGCACCGCGCTTGAACGCGCTTGGCCTTGTCGACGCGATCATGGTGCGAAAGGTCATTATCGCGGCGGCACCTATGCCAAGGCTGGACGCTACCGCATCGACAAGGGCGACAAAGCCGTCGCGCTCCATGCCGTGTGGAAGCATTGGTTTGCCGGCCTCACGCCGTTGGACAGGCAAGGCCTGAGATATTTGCATCTGTTCGATCCTCGTTCGTTTGAAGCGAGGCGGCGGCAGGCAAACGTCGACAGGTCGCACAAATGCGTTTTGACTTGCCTGCAAGGTTGGGAAGCTGATAGGCTGAATCACGATTACGGATGATTTCGGGCTTGCCGGCCCTGAGTCCCTCAGCCCCCGTGGAAGGTTGCCGCCTTCGCGGGGGTTTTAATTTCTAAAGTTCTTACTGCTCCACTTCGTCACGGCTTTCGTAGCCGCATTCTTGCGCCCTTGGCGTACTAAGCATCGGCGATGCCGACACCTACGGTGATCAGTAATCCACCTGCTCGAACCCATAGTTGCCCTGGTAGTCGGTCCAATCGATGAAGACGGCCCTCCGGTAGAGGCTCGGGCAACCCTCGCCCCAACCGGCGAGACCCTCGAACACGTCCGGCAGGGACGTCACCGAACTAATGGACCAGCTGAAGTCGCCCTGCACGCCATAGGTGCCGACGCGGACCTTCTCACTCCGGCGGCAGTCACCATCACCGCTTTCTCGCTGCCGGGCATATTCGACGTTGTAGACGCGGATGGAGCGGACGAAGTCATACTCAGCCCCGCTGATGTCGATGTCGGCCACGCCGTTGTCATCGGCGTAGTCCGCGATCAGGGCCAGCATCTCATCCTTCTTGGTCGTCGGCAGAGGCAGCTCCGCCAAGACGGCAGAGAATGGCTGCGGAGCCGAAGACACGGGCGCGCTGGCAGCTTCACGCAGAAGCGGCAGAGTGCTCTGGCCCTGCGGTGAGCGGTAGGACACGCCCAAGGGACAGTTCCAGATCTGCAACGGAGGCTCCACCGGCCAAGGCGTGATCCTGCTGATGAAGAGGGATCGCGCTTCGTTGCATTCGGTGCTGCCGGGCCAACCTCCCGCCAGACAGATCAGGATCGCACAGTCAACCTGATAAGCTTGCGCAGCCGAGGGAGCCGCCAAGGACAGCCCCGCACAGGCCAAGGCAGTCGCGGCAGCTCGCCGCATCGCATGTCCATCCTGGATCAAGGCCTCTGCCCCCTCGTATCTTCGATCAGCATGTCCCCGCCGGTGTCCCGCTCGCGCCATGGTCACAGTGAGGTGATCATCCTATAGCGGAGTCTGCCAGGAATAGCGCCAAATCACAAAATTTGACGCCAAGTTTACAGAAGAAGCGCCGTTTGTCAAATAATCTAAATTCATATATCGCGCCATTCATACTTATAGGCGATTTTTTGTTGTTTGGCGCTTTTTTCAAATTTAGGCTTTAACGTTGAAAAAAGTCGTGTTTCAAGGATACGCAGCACCTGTCCAGAAATTCCCAACGACAGGTGTCAGCCAATGTGGAACCCACGCGTGATTACGACTGATGCAGTGCAGAACTTCCTTGAGAAGGGTGGCAAGCTCGACTACCGCCCGATTCACACCCCAAAAGGATGGAACTGGGAGCTCTGGGCGGTTCAGTCGAACGGCGCGGCCAGCCCGGTCATTTCCTCGAAGACTGGTGAAGCCCGCGTCTTCAAGTCTTCCGACGCGCTGGTCAGCTTCCACATGCGCATCTTCCCTGACGCCGAAGGCGTTTGGGTACCTGCCCCGAAATCTGGACAAGACGAAGACACCGAGTGATCGCCTCGGCGCTGCGCGCTGGCTGATCCTCCGACCGGTCCGCGGTTCCCTCCTCTCCCTCTCGATCCTTTCAGCATTCACCGTCGGCTCAGCGCGCCTCGCGCAGGCTGAGCCCATGAATGCCACCGCGTTCCGGGCCGTCGTTGAAAACTGCGCGCCCGGTGTCGCCCCCTCCATCATGGAAAAGCTCGTCGCCGCCGAGAGTGGCTTCAACCCGTTCGCCATCGGCGTGAACGGCCC
Source organism: Pseudooceanicola sp. NS-SX9 (assembly GCF_057380705.1). Classification (NCBI taxonomy): domain Bacteria; kingdom Pseudomonadati; phylum Pseudomonadota; class Alphaproteobacteria; order Rhodobacterales; family Paracoccaceae; genus Pseudooceanicola; species Pseudooceanicola sp. NS-SX9. The sequence continues at coordinate 82,564 of NZ_JBXXRN010000009.1, forward strand.
GGATCTGGCATCCTATGCGCCGCGCTCCGCCGAGGAAGCCGCGCAGATCGCCGCCCGCCTGATCGCCGAGGGCAAGTCCATCGACATGGGGCTCGGGCAGATCAACAGCGCTAACCTGTCCTGGCTCGGGCTGACGCCAGCCACGGTGTTCGATGCCTGCCGCAATCTGACGGCGGCGGAAACGGTGCTGCGCGACGGCTATGACCGGGCGCGCGATGCCGGAGCAGACCGGACACAGGCCCTGCATAAGGCACTTTCCTCCTACAACACCGGCTCTTTCACGCGTGGTTTCCACAACGGCTATGTGGCCCGCGTGCTGGGAGAGGGGTCCGTGACCGCCCCCTCGATAGAAAAGCGGTCACCCTCCCTGAGCGACGACAAGGACAGCGCGAAACGATGGGACGTGTTCGGCGCGGCCACCGGATCGAACGCCTTGGTTTTCCAATAGAAGGACGCAACCATGAAGAAGTTTCTGACCCGCCACCGGAGCATCGGCGCCCCGATGTTCCTGGCTGCGGTCCTGACCGCAGCGGCACAGCCCGCCGCTGCCGCAGGCTTCACCGACTTTTTGAACAACATCCTCGACGAGTTTGAAAGCGCCAAGCAGCCCATTGCCCTGATCGCCCTGATGTTCATCGGCGCGGGCTGGCTCTTCAACTTCGTCGACCTGCGCCGTGCCGCCTGGGCCGTTGGCGGCATCGTGTTGATCTACGCGACCGCCGAAGTCCTGAGCATGATCTCCGGCTGACCGGCAGGGAGGGCACCGAATGGACAAGGTTAAGATGAACGAGGACGTGCTGTTCCTCGCCCTCACGCGCCCGGCGATGATCTTCGGCATCCCTGTCGAAGCCTTTGCCATGTGCTGCGGCATCAGCGGGCTGGCGATGATCGCCGCGGACTCGATCTTCTACCTGCCCATTGCGATCCCCCTGCTCGGCGTCTCTCGCCTGATCGTCGAGCGCGATCAGAACGCTTTCCAAATCCTGTTTCGCTGGCTGGACACAAATGCCCGGTGCCGGAACCGGAGCCTTTGGGGGGGATCATCGACATCCCCCCTGCGTCTGCGCCGCCTCTACAAGATCGAGGAGATCGACTGATGGGCCTGACGGGCAAGATCAAGACGGAGAACACGGCAGACCGCTACCTTCCCTTCATCCGCCATTCGGACGCGCACACGATCATCACGCGCAACCGGGGTGCCTTCCAGATGCTGAAGCTTGAGGGCGTCTCCTTCCGCACGGCGGATACCCAGCTCATCAACACGCTGCACAACCAGCTTAGCCATGCCCTGCGCAACATCGCCGACGACACCGTCATGGCCTATGTCCATGTGGTCCGGGCCACCGATGACGACTATCCGTCTGGCACCTTCATCACCAACCTCGCCCGCTGGATCGACGAGAGCTATCGCAGCCGCATCGAGGCCAAGCGCCTGTTCCGGAACGATCTGTATCTGACCGTCTACATGCAGCCCCGCAGTCTGCCCGGTGGTCGGCTGGCAAAGGGTGTCCGTCGTGCCCGCACCAGCCAGATCGAGGTGGACCAGGATCTTCTGGACGATCTCGACGACAAGACCACGCAGCTGACCCGCAGCCTCAGCCGCTTCCGGCCCCGGAAGCTCTCGATCATCCGGGACCACCGCGACCTGTTGATCTCCGAGCCTGCCAGCGTCCTGAAGCAATTGATCTCTGGCCGGTATGAGCCGGTCCCGCTGGTTCACGGGACCATCGGCAATGCGATCTACACCGACAGGGTGATCTTCGGGCGGGAGGCGCTGGAAATCCGCCATGCCGCCGCCAGCACCTATGGCGCGATGTTCGGCATCAAGGAATACCACGCCCGCACCCGCCCGAACATGTTCGACAACCTGCTGACGGCCCCCTTTCGCTTCGTCCTGACGCAGTCCTTTCGCTGCACCGCGAAGAACGAGGCCATGCGCCAGATGACTCTCAAGGAAGGGCGGCTGCGCAACGCGAATGACCCTGCCGTGTCCCAGGCGGACGGGCTGCGCGACGCCCGCGACGATCTGATGTCGGGCGCGTTCGTGATGGGCGAGCATAACCTGTCCCTGACGGTCCTGACCGATGATGTGAAGGAGCTGAAAGCCCGCGCCGCAGATGCGCATAACCTGCTGTCGGAATCCGGTGCTGTCGTCGCCCGCGAGGACATGGGGCTTGAGCCGCAATTCTGGGCGCAACTTCCCGGCAACCACGCGCACCGGGCACGGGTCGCGATGGTGACCAGCCGCAACTACACGGCCATGTCGCCGCTGCACAATTACCCGACCGGCTACCGGCACGGAAACGAATGGGGCGATGCGGTCAGCAAGCTCCAGACCAGCGCCGGAAGCCCCTTCTATTTCAATTTCCATGTCGGCGATCTGGGCCACACCTTCATCTGCGGCCCATCCGGCTCCGGCAAGACGGTGGTGCAGACCTTCCTGCTGTCGCAGCTGGAAAAGTTCGGGACGAAGCGCGTCCTCTTCGACAAGGATTACGGGGCCGAGATCTTCGTACGCGCCTCGGGCGGCTCCTATCTCGATTTTCAATCCGGTCACCCGACCGGCTGCGCGCCGTTCATGGCGATCGAGCTTGATGCCAACGGCCAAGCCTTCATGGTCGAACTGGTCAAATCCATGCTGGGCGGCGAGCGCGCCACCTTCTCAGCCGAGGATATCCGGCGGATCGAGATGGCCGTCACGGGCCTGTCCAACCTGCCACGCACTGGCCGCACCGTCTCCGCCCTGCGCGAGTTGCTGGGCTTCGGCGGCGGCGCGGAAGACATCGGCAACCGGCTGGATCGCTGGCTCAGCAACGAACGGCTCGGCTGGGTCTTCGACAATTCCGAAGACACCATTGCCTTTGACGCCGACCTCGTGGGCTTCGACATCACCGCCTTCCTAGACGATCCGGAAATCCGCAACCCGATCATGATGTATCTCATGCGCCGGGTCGAAAACCTGATCACCGGACAGCGCATCGCGATCTTCATCGACGAATTCTGGAAAGCCCTGTCCGATCCCTACTTCTCGGACTTCGTGAAGAACAAGCTCAAGGTTATCCGTAAGCAGAACGGCATCATCGTGGCCGGGACGCAGTCGGCATCTGACGTGGTGAACAGCCCGATTGCCCGCACGATCATCGAGCAATGTGCCAGCCAGATCTTCTTCGGCTCCGACCGCGCCAGCCGCAAGGACCTGGTCGACGAATTCGGCCTGTCCGATCGGGAGTTCCAGATTGTGCGCGACGAGCTGCCCCTCGGCCATTTCCTCATCAAGCAGGCGCACAACTCGGTGGTCTGCGACCTCAATCTGTCAGGCCTCGATGACGTGCTGACCGTCCTGTCGGGCCGCACCGCCACCAACGCCATCATGCACGCGCTGATGCGGGACCACCCGGCCCCGAAAGACTGGCTCCCCCGCCTGTTCAAGAAAAGGAAGGACCTCCGATGACAAGGCTCTCCATGCCCGCCGCTGCGCTGGCGCTGTCCCTCTCGACCACGGCCCATGCTCAGGGCGTACCTGTGGTCGACACGGCGGCCATCGCCAACGCCAAGGCCGAGTTCGTCAAGGAAATCGCCCAGATGGTCGAAGAGTTGGAACAGGCCAAGGCGCTCTATGCCTCGATCAACGGCCTGACGGACATGGACTCCATCGTCAGCGCTCTGAATTCGCCCGATGTCCGAGAACTTCTCGGGCCGGATGCCATGCAGATCGCCAGCGACTTCGACATTGACCTCGATGACCTCGGTGATCTGGCAGGCAAGGCGCAGGACGCGGCCAACTTCTCCGCGCTGGACGGGGCCAATATCGACGCCGATGATTTCTACCAGAGCGAACTAGACCGCATCCGCAACCAGTCGGCCCGCGACACCGCTGTCGGGGATCGGATCGTGTCGCTCTCCGATGACCGGCTGGCAGGGCTTGAGCAACTGCGCAGCAAGATCGGCACCGTCTCCACCCAGAAGGAGGTGGACGCGCTGAACGCCCGCATCGCGGTGGAACAAGCCATGCTCCAGAACGACACCAACCGCATTCAGGGCCTCGCCATGCTCCAGCAGGCCCAAGCCAAGGTGGAAGAGCAGCGCCAGACCGAAGTCGCCGCACAGCGCCGCGCCAAGGAAAGCGCGGCCTTCACCAGCATCTACGGCGACGACAGCTTCTGAGGAGACATTATGCACCTGCCCCTTCCCCTGATCATCACCCTTGCGGCTTCTGCGTTTCTCGCAGGCTGCAAGGAAGAGGCCGAGAACCACACGGTCGACTACTTCACCGCCAATCCCGCCGAGCGGGCCGCGATGCTGGAAACCTGCGAGCTGGCCGACCGCGCGATGGATGACGCCAACTGCGTGAACGCCCGCAAGGCTGCCCAGAAAACCCAGACGCAGAAGGACCGTGAAGGTTCGGACCGTCTCTTCGGAGACCCGTCCTTCAACTGATCATCGCCGCCACCCGGAAAGGGCCGTCCCATGCTGCAAGCGCTCTACGACAATTTTGCTGACAGTCTCACCGACAAGATGAACGACATCAGCAGTACCATCTCTTCCGAGCTGACTGCACCGCTGACGGCGGCCCTGACGATCTACCTGTTTCTCTATGGCTGGGCGATCATCCGTGGCTCCATCCACGAACCGCTGATGGATTTCACCCTGCGCGGCGTGAAACTGGCGATCATCTGGACCCTCGTTTCCAGCGCCGGCGATTACTCGTCCTGGGTTGGGGACACGATCCTCAACGGCATCCCTGATTTCGTGGAAACGCTGACCGGAGGCTCAACCGACCTGCCCTCCGATCCCGTCATGGCGATGGCGGGCCGGATCAGCGCCGAGGTGCAGGATCAGTACGGCTCGGGCATCGCGGGCTCGATCTATGGCTATGTCCTGTCGATCGTCGTGATCACCGCCGCAGTGCCCTTTGCCGCGATTGCCTTCGTGATCAGCCTTCTTGTCCATTTCGGGCTGGCGCTCATGGCGGCAATCGGCCCGCTCTTCGTCGCCTTCGCCCTCTTTGATGTCACGCGCGGCTGGTTCTTTGCCTGGCTGGGTCAGGCCCTGAATTTCGCCCTGCTGAAGCTTCTGGTCATCGTCCTCATGCTGGTGGTGACCTCCTTCATCGGCGACGTCTATTCGAGCTTCAGCATCGAGGACGGCGCGGCGGCAGTCTCTGCATTCCTCGTCGCAATGGCCTGCGGCACGATCTTCTTCTTCCTGCTTCCCTCCATCGCGGCGGCGCTGAGCGCCGGGGCCGGTGCCTCGACCGGCGCCGCGCAGCGCTTTGTGGAGCGGAAGCTTCTGGGAAATGCGGCACCCCGGCAGGGAGGCAGCACGCCCCCCGCCAGTGGCTCCGCGACACGACAGAGCTGAGGCGGACAAATCCACCTCTTCCACGATTAGACTCCAAGGTTACGCGATGAAGAAACTTGTCCTCCTGATGGCCGTCCTCAGCATTTCGGCCTGCGCCACGACGACGCCGCTGCCGGATGTAAAGGGCTCGGTCGTCCGGCCCCTGAACCCGACCAAATGGGACTATCAGGCCGCTGTACTCGAAAAGCAGAAGGAAATCGGCGTCACGCCCCAGATCGCGGACACGCGGGAGGGGGACGACGCATGACGGTATCGCAGGACAAGGACCTTGCCGCCTATCTGAAGGAGGCCCGCAGCTTCGATTATGACAGCCGCCTCGCCGCCGAACGCTCCAAGCGAACGGCCTGGATCATCGCCGGGGCCGCCAGCGTCATGGCGCTGACCAGCGTGGCCGCTGTCGGCTTCATGGCTCCGCTCAAGGAAGTGGTGCCCTTCGTCATCCGGGTCGACCAGGCCAGCGGCGTGCCCGAGGTCATGACCCGGCTCAGCGACGGCGAAACCACCTATGACGAGGCCGTCACCCGCTATTTCCTTGCCCGCTATGTCCGTGAACGCGAGGGCTACACCTATGCCGAGCGGGAAGCGATCTTCCACGAAGTGACGCTGATGTCCTCGCCAGAGGAACAGGCCCGCTTCTCGACCTATTACAACGGCTCCAACCCCAAGAGCCCGCAATACGCCTATGGCACCGACACCAAGGCCGAGATCAAGATCCGCTCGATCTCCTTCCTGAACGACGGGCTGGCACAGGTCCGGTTCTACAAGACCGAGATCAACGAGCGGGAAAACCTGACCACGCAAAGCCTCTGGGTCTCGACCATCGGCTTCGATTTCGACGCCGATGCGGAGATCAGCACCGAGGATCGCACGATCAACCCTCTGGGCTTCATCGTCAGCACCTATCGGGCCGACCCGGAGGTGACGGAATGATCCTGCGCACAGCCCTTATCACCTGTCTGGCGCTCAGCACCGCCGCGCCAGCGCTCGCGCTCGACATCCCGAACCCATCGCGCTCCGACAGCCGCGTCCGCTCCGTCAGCTACAACGAATGGGACGTGGTCCGTGTCGTCGGCACCCTGCGGACCTCCGTGCAGGTCGTCTTCGCCCAGACCGAGGAAATCATCGACGTGGGCAGCGGTGACACCGTCGCCTGGGAGATCGTGCCACGAGGCAATATCCTCTATCTCAAGCCGCGCGAGGCCAACCCGCCGACCAACCTCCAGATCGCGACCATGCGCGAGGACGGCACCACCCGGACTTACTCCTTCGAGCTGATCGTCCGGGACGGCGCGATCACCAACAACTCCAAGGATGTCTACTTCCAGATCAGGTTCGCTTATCCGACCGACGAGGCCAACCGCCGCCGAACTGAGGCCGCAGACCAGAAAGCACGGGCGCAGGAAGAGGCGGCCAAGGCAAGGCTCGCGGACTCCGTGGCAACCTCCGGCTCGAAGAACTGGCGCTATCTGGTCGCCGGATCGCATGACCTCCAGCCGTCACAAGCCTACGACAACGGGGAGATGACGGTTCTGACCTTCTCGCGGATGAACCGGATGCCCTCGGTCTTTGTCGTGGACAGCACCGGCACCGAGCGCATGGCGAACACCACGGTCCGCAAGAACCAGATCATCGTGCATGATGTGGCCCCCGAAATGCGCCTGCGGCTCGGGAACCAGGTCACCGCAATCTACAACATGGGGCTGGGATCTTCGTCTGGTGGCTACACCGGCACCGGCACCACCAGCCGCTCCGTGCAGCGCGAAATCATCGGACAGTGAACATGACGACTGAAGAGCATGCGCCGCAGGACGGTGCACCCGAACCAATGGAAAACGGCATCGAGGGTGAGCGCGGCATCTCCTCGATCACCAGCGCGAAATCCACCGGGCTGAACGAGAAGAATAAGAAATTCCTCGTCGCGGCTGGCTTGGTCTTTCTTGGCACGATGGCCTTCCTCCAATGGCCCTCCGATGAAGAGCCTGCGCCGCCCGAGGAAACCGAGCGCCAACAGACCACGATCCGGCCCGGTCAGAACTTCGAACCTGCGGAACTGCCCCGAGAGCAGGAGCAGCAAGCCGAGCCAGAGGTGGCAGACCGCGAACCCGACGCGCCGGTTGGCCCGATCGAGCGCGTGCGCCGGGAAGAACAGCTAGCCCCTTCCGAGCCGAGCGAGGCCGAACAGCTTTACGAGTCCTCGAAGCGCGCGCCCGTCATGGCCTATCAGGGAAACCTGACAGGGTTTGCGGGATCGGCGGCTCAGGCAGGCACTGACGCTGGGGCCAATCTCTTTGGCGGCTCCGCCGATGGCGCGGGCGGCAAGCTGACAGGGCTCGCGGCCGAACTGGTCACCAGCGACCGGCAATCGGAAAAGGCAACCGTCCTTGCCCATCCGAACCTGACCGTGACACAGGGCACGACGATCCCCTGTTCGCTCGACACGGCGATGGATTCCACGGCCCCCGGCATGGTCCGCTGCACCGTGACCGGCGATGTCTATTCGACCACGGGCGCGGTGATCCTGATGGATCGCGGCACGCGCATCGTCGGCGAATACAAGGGCGGGATGCAGCGGGGCCGCAAGCGCCTTTTCGTGATCTGGACCCGCGCCGAAACACCGAACGGCGTGATCGTGAATCTGGGTTCGCCCGGTGCCGATGCCCTTGGTCGTACCGGCTTCGATGGCGACATCGACACCCAGTTCTGGACCCGCTTCGGCGGCACGATGATGCTGTCGATCATCGACGATGCCCTGATCATCGCCACCACCTCCGGCGATGGCGATGATGACTCCTATGAGAACTCCCGCGCGGCGGCGCGCAGCCTCGCCCAGACGGAGCTGGAAAACACCATCGACGTGCCCGTGATCCTGCGGAAGAACCAGGGCGAAGAAGTCTCGGTCATGGTGGCGCGCGATCTCGATTTCTCCGGCGTCTACCGGCTGAAATGATGGAGAGGCCCATCCTGCCGCAAGACAAGCCCGTGCCCGCGGCACTGGCCTCTCACATGGCCCCGCTATCGCCCTTCCTAGACCGCCACGACGTTCTGGAAATCTGCATCAACCGCCCCGGCGAGGTCTTCGTCGAATATGCCCAAGGGACATGGGAACGTGTCGAATTGCCTGACCTAACCTATGCCTTCCTGACCGGCCTCGTTGCGACCGTGGGCACCTTCTCCCGACAGAAGGTCAACGAGACGACGCCGCTCCTCTCCGGCTCCCTGCCGCAGGGCGAGCGCATCCAGATCGTGCTGCCGCCCGCCGTCCCGGCGGGCACGGTCAGCATCACCATCCGCAAACCGGCGCAGCGGACCTTCACGCTCGACGAGCTTCTGGGTCAGGGCATGTTCGAGGGCGTCACCAACACCCCCTCCGCTTTGTCAGGCGAGGATGAAGCCCTCCTCGGGCATCACCGCAACGGCGACTGGAAGACCTTCCTGAGCGCCGCTGTGCTGGCGAAGAAGAATATTCTGGTTTCGGGCTCCACCGGCTCGGGCAAGACGACCTTCTCGAAGGCGCTGATCCCGCTGATCCCGACCGATGAGCGACTGATCACCATCGAGGACACCGTCGAACTGGAGCTTCCGCAGCCCAATGTGGTGCGGATGATCTATTCCAAGGGCGGTCAGGGCGAGGCCAAAGTCACGGCCCGCGACCTGCTGGAAAGCGCGCTCCGGATGCGGCCCGACCGCATCTTCCTGCAGGAGCTTCGCGACGCCTCGGCCTTCTACTACCTGCGCAACGTCAACACCGGGCATGGCGGGTCGATCACCACCATCCACGCCGACTCCGCCACGCTCGCCTTCGAGCAGCTGGCCCTTCTGGTGAAGGAGAGCGAGGCGGGGCGTGACCTCAAGCGCGACGAGATCAAGGACATGCTCTACCAGATGGTCGACGTGGTCGTTCAGATCAAAAAGACCGCCGCCGGGCGCAGGGTCACCGAGGTCTATTTCGACCCCCGCAGAAAGCTGGGTGGTGCCGCATGATCGTCCAGAACTGGCATCACCTTGGCAAACCCGCGCGGGCGGCCGCGATCTCGGCCGCGGTCGTCTTTGCCGTAGCCGGGGGGCTCGTCACCGCCGCCTATGTCATGCAGTGGGGGCTGAAGGTTCCGCTCCACCTGCCCCGCGACCTGTTGCTTTGGCCGCAGGCTGCAGTGGCCGGATACACTGATCCCGAGACAGTCAAATGGATCAAGCTCTCCGGCTATGCCGGGCTGCTGCCGACCGTCGTGATCGCCGCCGCCATCCTGAAAGCGCAGCCGAAACCGGACGTGCATGGCCGCGCCGAGTTCGCGCGGGGGCGCGACATCCGGCAGGCGGGCATGAGGTCGAAGGCCGGTCTGATCGCGGGTTTCACCGGCTCCCTGCCCTCCCCCCACTATGGCAAGCGGGTCGATAAATGGGGCCGCGCAGTCGAGCAAGGCGGCGCGATCAAGATCCAGAAAGCCGGACATCTGACGCCCAAGAACCTGTTGATGTATGGCGGCGACGAGCACGTCCTGCTCTATGCCCCGACCCGCTCCGGTAAGGGCGTCGGCGTGGTGATCCCGAACCTTCTCAACTGGCCGGACTCCGCCGTGGTCCTGGACATCAAGAAAGAGAACTGGACCCTGACCGCGGGCTTCCGCAAGGCCGGCGGCCAGGAGGTGTTCCTGTTCGATCCCCTCGACCCGGACGGTCGCACGCATCGCTGGAACCCGCTCTCGACGGTCCGGCGCGGCACCGATTACCAGATCGAGGATCTTCAACGCCTGGCCGACCTGTTCATTCCGGTCGCCTCGAAAGACCCCTTCTTCGACCGGGCAGCGCAGACGGCCTTTGTCGGCGTCGGCGGCTATCTGGCCGAGACGCCGGAACGGCCCTTCACCTTGGGGGAAATATACCGCCAGCTCACCCTGACCCCGGACTTCGTCCAAACCTTCCGAAAGCGGATCGAAGTCAGGAAGGCCTCTGGGCGTCCGCTGTCGCTTCAGACCGTCTCGACCCTCAACGACTTCCTCTCAAAAAGCGAAAACACCTTCGAGAGCGTGAAATCCACGATCACCGCCAACCTCGGCCTCTTTGCCAACCCGATGCTCGACCGGGCGACCGCCGCGTCTGATTTCGCCTTTGCCGATCTGCGCCGCAAGCGGATGACGATCTATGTCGGCATCACACCCAACAACCTCGGTCGCCTCGGGCCGCTGATGAACCTCTTCTTCCAGTCCTGCGTCGATGCGAACATGCAGGAGCTGCCCGAGCATAATCCTGCCCTGAAACACAAGATCCTGCTCTGCATGGACGAGTTCGCCTCGGTCGGGGAGCTTCCAGCCTTCAAGCGCGGCATCGGTTATTTCGCGGGCTACGGCATGAAGGTCCTGACCATCGTCCAGACCCCGGCCCAGCTGGCCGACATCTACGGTCAGGACGGCGCCGATGCCTATATGGACAACTCCGGCGTCAGCATCGTCTTCACCCCGAAGGGCGTGAAAGAGGCGCGCAACCTGTCGGAACGGCTCGGCACGCATGGCGTAGAGGCCCGCAGCGAGTCCAAGTCCAAATACCTTGCCAACCGCAAGGGCACGACCGTCAGCCACAGCGAGCAGAAACGCTCCCTCATGCTGCCGCAGGAGCTGCTGCAAATGGACCAGAGCGAGGCCTTGGTATTCGTCGCCGGACACCCACCGATCCGGGCGAAGAAGATCAGGTTCTATGCCGAAGCGGCGCTTCTTGAACGCTCCAAGGTGCCGCCGCCCGTGGTCCCCAAGATTGACCGCCACGCCCTGGGTGACGCCGTGGCCTCCCTGAGGAACGAAAACGCGGCCCTGCGCGAGAGCGTCTCGGTCCTTCAGGACAAGGTCGACAATCTGGCCGGTCTGAAAGCCTTCCAGGCAGCGAACGTCGCCAATGGCGAACCAGCCGAAGTGCCGATGACCGACGAGGAGATCGCCAACGCCGAAGGCATCTCCTTCGACCGGCTGGCCCTGAGCGGGCAGAAGGCACAGGCGAAAATCAAGGAGCTGAACAAGGCCGGACAGGTCGGAACACGCAAGGGCGCGGCGGACATCCTCGCCGCCCTCGGCTGTGACGTCGCCCCCACGAAAGCCGAAAGGAAACGGAATGCCTGAGACGGACAAGAGCACGAGCTCCACGCTCTCCTACGCGCACAATGACAAGGAAGAGCGTTTCACCTCGGCTGCCGCCGCAGGGCGTGCCTTCGCGGATGCCGATGCCAGTCAGCACCCGCGCGTGATCGAAGCCACCGACAAAGGCGCGCGCACGGTCGCCCGCACTATCACCATCGGCACCGACATCCAGAAATCCGTTCCCACGCTCGACAGCGTCCGTAAGGATCTCACCGCCCTCAACCGCGATGGCGCGGCCCCTTCCCGCATGACGCAGACCAACATGGACTTCTGGACCGGCTATCATGAACGGGTCGCAGAGAAGGCCAGCCCCGAGAAGGCACCAGCGGACCAGGGCTTGATCTCGCCAAGCGAGAAGCAAAAGACCAAACCGGATCAGGATCGCTTTGACCTGCCCGTCAGCTACCACGACAGGTTTCTCGTTACGAAGGCGAAGGGTCAGCAGAATCTCTACCGTTCCTATGATGACGCCCGGCCTGCGATCATCGACAAGGGCGACCAGCTCAGCACCCGAAATGCGGATCGCGGGACCGCAATGGACATGATCGAGCTGGCCTCGCATCGCGGCTGGCAAAGCCTGAAGGCGAAAGGGCCGGAGGAGTTCCGGCGCGAGATGTGGATCGAAGGAACCGCCCAGGGCCTGAAGGTTCAGGGCTACCGCCCCACGGAGAAGGATCAGGAGGAAGCCAACCGCCGATCACAAATGATCGGAGAGCGCGCCATCGAACGGACGGACCGTGCCCCCATTTCCTCCAATGCCAAGACGCCCGACCGCGAAGACCAGCAGGCCGCGCCGCGCCAAAGCTACTCTGACGGCATCTCCGGCAAGATCACTGACATCGGCACCGCCCCCTATCGCAACCGCGAAGGGGCGGACCCGGTGCCCTTCGTCGCCCTAGCCACCAAGGCAGGCAAGGAAGAGCATATCTGGAGCGTCACCCTGCCCGCCGCGCTCGAAAAGCATGACCTGAAAGTCGGCGACCGCGCGACCTTCTTTTCTCCCGGCGTCGAGCCCGTGACCTACAAGACCAAGGATCAGAAGACCGGCGAGGAAGTCGAGCGCCAGGGACACCGTCGCCTCTGGGACGCCAAGGACATCGAGCGCGAAACACAGCCGCAACGCGCGGCACAGGGCAAATCTGCGGCGAAGGCAACCACCGAGGAAACACCGATGGCCGACAAGCAGCGCGAGCAGGACACCAAATCCGATCGGCTCGAAGACCGGATCAAGCGCTACGAACCGGGCGACCATGCCGCCAAAGGTCCGGCCAGTGTTTTGGCCCACATGGACGCGCGTCTCCGGGCGGAAGGGGTTTCGGAAAAGGACCGCGAGACCGCCCGCGACCATGCAGCCAAGCTGCTATCCCAAGGAATGAAAGCCGGAAGGCAGATCCCTGTCCAGAAACTCGCCAACGTCACCAAGGAGCAGGAGGCCCAAGCCCGTATACCTACGACCAAGGAGGTGAGACCTGCTCTTGAACGTCAGATGTCAGATCAGACCAAGGGCAGCCGCTCAAGATAGCGCCGAGGTGTTTGATCCCACGGTTTGATGGTGCGATCCATTCGCGGGAATGGAAGGAAGCACTATTCCCGGCAGATGCGCTTCGACATGATCTATGAGGCCAACGGGATCGAGCATCGGCTGACCAAGCCAAACCACCCCTGAACCAATGGCCAAGTCGAGCGGATGAACCGCACGATCAAGGAAGCAAGGGTTAAGCGCTACCATTACGACAGCCATGATCAGCTGCGCACGCACCTTGCCGACTTCATGGCAGCTTACAACTTCGCCCGCAGGCTCAAGACTCTCAGCGGCCTCACGCCTTTTGAATACATCTGCAAGATCTGGACTTCAGAGCCGGACAGATTCATCGTCAATCCGATCCACCAGATGCCGGGACTGAACACCTAAGCACATCTGCGACGCCAGAACGCCGGCCAAACACCCGGAGAAAGCTTACTTATGCGGTCTGGGGGCGGTCACATCATCAAATCCCATCAGGCAGTTTCCGCCCACCCGAGCCATTTGCTGATATTTTCGCCCATGATGAACGCGCGATCCTGGTCCGACATGAAATCCAGGCTTGCCCACCATTCTACTTCCTGCGCGTAGGGCACATTGATGAGCGTGATGTCGGACGCGAAGAACATCCGTTCTGGCCCGAACGCGTCGTAGGCCTTGTGGACGAGGGTCTGCATATCGCCGAAGGGGGCGGGCTGTGCCGTCAGGAAGGACACCGTCCCAACCTTGATCGTGACGTTCGACAACCTGGCGATCGGCGCAACCTTGTCGAACGCCTCGACGGCGGCTGCCCCGTGCGGTTTCGTCGACAGGCCGAAGGAATCCAGGCAGAGCTTCAGGCCAGGGTGTTTTTCGGCGATTTTAACCATCGTCGGCAGCGCCAGACCGGCATGGATCGTGAGCGGTATCTTCTTCTCTTCAAGGATCGGCCACAGCCAGTCTCCCTTGCCGGCGGCCAGCCATTCGGCCCCCTTGGGGAAATCCATGAACATGCTCGCGCCGGCCATGCCCTGCGTATCGAGCCAGTGCTCGATCTTGTCCCTGTCCTCTGGCTTGGGGAAATTCAAAAGCCCCATCACCTTGAAACGGTCGGGATATTTCTCGGCGGCTTTCAGGGAATAGCTGTCACCATGGGCAGCCCAGGACGGCGGAATAAGGATGGCGCGCCTGACATTCGCGCTGTCAAGTTCCCCGATCAGCTGTTCCGGCGAAAAAGGCGCCTGCCGCCCGGACTTGCTTGGCTGTTTCTTGCCGCCTGGCGCCCAAATATGGGCCTGGCCATCGGTTATCGTTGCAGGCAACTTGCCCGCGGCATTGGCTGATCGCGGCAGGCAATACGCCGAAGCCGCGGCAAGACCGGCGAGCAGGGCCTCACGCCGGTTGAGACAGAGCGTCATTCCGAAATCCTCCCAGTTTCGCGCCGTCCAGCCGAAGTATCACGCACCTCCCGCGCGCCGAACCTACCTGAAACGGCTCATCGACGACCGGATGTTATGGCAAGGCGCGATTGCGCCCCCATTGGAACAGGACAAGGAGATATCGGAAAATGGGCTCTGATGGTGGGGTGGTTGGGCCCAGCCTCGGCTCAAACTTTCCGTTCACCGCAGATCGCTCGAACGGCAGGTTTTGAAATTGGCGAGGCCGTCGAAGGGCTTTGTAGCCCTCGCACACACCGCAACAGCCTCTATCGTTGACGACCACCCCTGTCAGGGCTCCCCTTCGACAGATCCTGCTCACGCTCTGGACTATCGACCGCGTTTCCGCGTCCGCGGGGCACGGAGCGCGTAGCCCTCTGCCCCGCCAGAGACCGGGCCATCTCAGCACGTTGCGTCGTCGTCTCGGTCAGACGCGCTGCAAACCGTTTGGTTTCCCGCGCAAGGTCACGGTCCTTCGGGTCGGCGGAACCAGCCAAGATCGTTGCGGCTTGGTCATAGGTCGCCATCACCCTGTTGCGCCGCGCGATCAACGCGTCATCCCATGCCTTCTGCGGAAGCCGCCCCTCGTTGTCTTCGAGGTCGCGCCGGACCTGGCGCATCTTCCGGGCATCGGCCAAGGGCTTACCGCCCCGTTGCCTGATCTTGTAGACCGGTGTGACCTCTCCACGGCGCGTCACGCCTCGGGCATGGCGGGGAGTGGATTCCGCTTCGATCCCGCGTGTCCGCAGCTTCTCGGCAAACGTGTCCCGCAGGCGTTGCAGATCGGCTTTCCGCAAGTTCAGCTTCTGACCGTCTTCGCCAACCGTGCGCAGCGTCAGGTGCACATGGGGGTGATGCGTATCCGTATGCAGGGCCATCGCGTAGTCGTGCCGCCCTTGGAACTCCTGCCTTGCCAGTGCCCTGACTGCGTCTTTCACCGCTTCCGCATTTGCCGTGCCGGGCATCGAAAATACGATACTGGTTGTGATCCTGGTCCGGTCAGTCGCGGAGCCTTCGCGGCGATCCTCGTCATGCTTCTCCATCCATTCGCGATAGATAGCGCCGACCTGCTGCCCCCCCGCAAAGGTCTCGCCCCGGTCGTTCTCGACCTCGATCTTTCCATTACGACTGATGTAGGCGAGATGCTCTGAGGCCCTGACCGCTTCTGAGGCTCGATTGACCCTGATCGGATTGCCGGACTTGTCGTTCTTGGCGGGCTTGGACACCTTCACCATGACTTCCGGCGCTCCTTTGACAACACGGGCCAGCCGCGCCTTGTCTGCCGCCGAGATGGTCTGTGCCTGGGCAGAGGAACGATCAGCCTGATCAGCGCCAGCCTTAGGTTTTCGAGTACCGCCGCCGACTGATCCTCCTGCCGGTTTATTCAGTTTCTTGTTGGCAGATGACGACCAACAGTCCTGAAACCCCAACTCCGATTTGAAGTCGCTCATGGCTGCTCACCTTCCCCGGACTGGAACTGGAAGCGGCCTTCCGCATACACGCTCAGCGCCATGCGCAATTTCGCGATGTCCTGGCGCAGGACCTCGACTTCCGCCTTGGTCAGATCTGCGCCCGCGCCCGTCAGGACGCCTCGGTTCAGCGCATAGGCAATCTGGTTGGCGTTGACGGCCAGGCCGCGAAGTTGGCGATAGGCGGCGCGAACGCCCCGTCTCTCGCCCGCCACCATCTGCGGTGCATTGCGCATCCGGGCTGACAGCAGCGCGGCCGCCCAGGTCGATGCCGTGACACCTTGGGAGCGCGCCTCTTCCTCCAGATCCTGCCGCACATCGGCAGCCAGTCGCACCGTCACCTTGCCCTCTCGCCGCGCGCGGGAAGTCGGAGGGCTTGGCGGCGGCGCGGCCTCGTCCCCATCCAGCGCCAGACCGATCAGGCGCCCCAAAAGGACCGACACCGATTGCCCTTCTGATGCCGCCAAGGCCGCCAGCTGGGCATGGCGCTCGGGCGGCAGGTAGGTCATCGCGGCTTTCTTCTTCGTCGGCATTCTAACTCAAAGGTGCATTACTTGCTGGCGCTTAGCCTATCCTGCATTAGTCAAAACCCTAGCCCCAAACGTGGTCCGGGACCACATTTTCCGCGCTCACCGTCTGGTCCGGCGAAATGCCGCCGCGGGCTGCAGATGTGGTCCGGGACCACATCGAAAGAACGTGACCCGACGCTGGTCGCAAAGAAAAACGCACCGTCCGAAGACAGTGCGTTTCAACGTGTCAGGTCTACTTTTCCGAGGGCTAGCCCCAGAGGAAGAGCAGACGGTTGCGCGGGGTGACGCGGAAAACGAGGCTGTCGAGATAGTACGACAAAGCGCTCAGGACGACGAACACTCCCGCCATCAGAACCGGCGCGATGACCCGATAAACGAACGGGATCTGATTGGCGGCATCAACGCCGTAGCCAGTGAAGACCATCACCGCCCCGGCCAGCGCGGCGACCAAGTGCAGCACCATCAGCACCGTGAGCGCCGCCTGCACCGGCGTGCGGATCAGCAGCATTGCGTTCCAAAGCGCGACCTTCACCATCTCTCTTCCTCCTCAGTTCCGGAGCAGTTCCACCAACTCGACCTCGGCCAGCGGCACCTCCGCCAGCCGCCCCTCCCCCTCGAAACGGATCAGGACAGATTTGGTGTCCGAGGCAGGCTGATCGAGCAAGGCCCTGCCAAGCTGTCCCGCGTGACGGACCAGAAGCGCCGGAGGCGAAACCGCGACTGGCGGCCGTCGAGGCGCTGTCTGAGAAGGGGGCGCAGGCATTTCTTCTGGCGCTCTCGCCTGCTCTGCCGCATCCAAAATATCGAGGCTCGCAGCAGGGCTATCGCCCAGCCCTTCAGCTTGGGGAACCGTGGGGACCAGCGGCATCGCAGCACCCACGTCGGGCACGGTCTCTTTGCCTTCCATCTCCCTCCGCAGACGCTCAACGGTCACGCGGGAAATATCCCCTGCCTCGGTCTCGCTGAGAAACTGCCGAACGGCGGCTTCGTCCTTTTTCCAGAGCGCGCTCAAATCCGACAGGGCGCGGATCGGCGCGTTCCGCGCGGCGGCATCTCGCAACGCATCCGGCATCTTGGCCAGGGCGGCGAAGCGGGACACCTCACCTTCGTTCCAGCCAAGCGCCTCGGCAATCGCGCTGCGCGACTGGCCCGCTGCCCGCATCGCGGCGACGGCCTCGGCCACCTCCAGGGTCGTCAGGTCGGCCCGCTGCACGTTCTCGGTCAGCTGCGCCATGCGCAGCGCGTCCGTCATCTCGCGCACGACAGCCGGGATCCTGGTCAGTCCCGCCAGCTTCGCGGCCTGAAAGCGACGCTCGCCCATGATCAGCATATGCTTCCCGGCATCATCGGCCGGCTGCACCGTGATTGCCTGAAGCACCCCTTGGATCCGGATGCTGTCCGCCAGCGAGGCCAGCTGATCCTTGTCGAAATGTCGACGGGGCTGCTCCGGGTCCGGCACGATGTCATCGAGCGGGATCTCACGCTGACCGGCCAGCGCCGGTTTGTTCTTCCGCGTCAGGGCCGCGAGATCGCCGCTCTTCTTGAGCCGGTCCAGCGTCTGCATCGTGCTGCCAAATTTCTTCTCGGCCATGGCTCACTCCTCCTTCTCGACAGCCTCGATGAACCAGTCGAAGAAAGCGCCGAACTCGGCCGCTGCCTCCTTGCCGCTGGCGGTCGGCACCTCGAACACCGGGATCCCTTCTGCTTCTGCCGCCTCGTATCCGACGCGGTTCCGGATGGCATGCGGCACCAGAAGGTTGGAATAGGACTCCGCAACGGCCAGCAGCGTCTCGCGCTCGGTCTTCTTCACCGCGTCAAATCGCGACGGCAGCAGGCCCAGGAACTGGATGCCCTCGTTGATCTCCTGCACCTGCACGAAGGCTTTCAGTACGCCCTCGACACCATCGAGTGAAAACCGTTTCAGCTCGATGGGCGACAACATGAAGTCCGCCGTCAAAAGCGCGCCGTAGACCAGCGCCGAGAATGTCGGAGGCGTGTCCACGATGCAGAAGTCCGCGCCCTCCAGACCGTCCAGCGCCGCCACGGTGCCTTGCAGAACCGTATCGTCCGAGCTGACAGGCACGTCGCGGTCTCCCTCGATCAGGACGACCTCGCCAGGATCGACGGAAAAGCTTGGCGCTTCGCCACACTCGAGCAACTGCAATGCATTCCCGACGACCCGCGTGCCGCCTAAGGCGCTGGTGAGGTTGCGTTGCCCGTCCAGATCAACGGCGATCACCGAGTAGCCTGCGCGACCAAGGTAAAAGGCAATCTGGCTCGCCACGGTCGTCTTGCCGACGCCGCCCTTGTTATTCGCGATGACGATCGTCTTCACGGTCTGCTCCTTCCTCGTCAGTTTTTGGGTCGATGCCCCATTGGCCGAGCGCCTCCAGGACGATCTCGCCCATTGTCGTGTCCCGCTCAAAGGCTTCGCGCTTCAGGGCGCGATGCACGTCGACGGGCATATTCATGGAAAACATGCGTGTGGGATTGCGCATCGACCTCTCCGCAAAACGCAGTCGAATTTCGGCTGACATATGCGCGGCACCCTGATGCAGGGCGACTGACCTCGGCCACAGGTCGCCGCGGCGAGACATCGGTCTCGGCGCGGCAAATTTTTCCTGAGGCCAGGCCGCGTGCCTTTGGTGGCATCCATAGAGTCATACATATGTATGGACTTCAAACAGATGGGGCCCGCATTTGCGGGCCCCTTGCGAAGTCTTGCCGATTTACTCAGGCGGCGCGTAAAGCCCCGCCGGCGGCGGCCGCCTCCAGGACAAAGTCCGCGGCCTTCTGCGCGGCACTCGCCGCCTTGAAGATCGCCCGCTTGTCCTCTTTCAACACCCCGAGCCAGCTTTCGAGGTAGGATGCGGCCTCGTCGATGGTGGGCTCTACGCCAATGCGCGCCCCGAGGAAGCAGCTGCCGATTTCTGCAATCAGCTCCTCGCGGGCATAGTCTGCCTTGGTGCCACCGACCTTGAAGCGGTCCAGCCGCGACCGATGCCCGGTCCAATGCGTGACCTCATGGCAAAGCGTCGCTGTGTAGTGCTGCGCTGAAATGAACGCGGACACGGGCGGCATCTGGATCCGATCCTCCGACGGAATATAGCACGCCCGTGCACCGCCATGCGTGACATTGGCCCCGACCGCTTGGGAAAACGCGTCGATCTCTGGCAGGGGCTGGGTCCCCAAATCCTCCTGCACCTCGGGGCGGTTGTAGAATTCTTCCGGCAAGCCCTCAATCTGATCGGCGTTGAAGACGCGATAGGCGCGGGCGTAGGGGATCGCGACCGCCTCACCGTCGTCATTCTCGCGCTCGATGGTCCCGTATTTCACCACCGTCGACGACTTCTGCCCCTTGCGCACATGCGCGCCGAGGTCGTTGGCCTGTTTGAAGGTGAACCAATGCGCCGAAGCAAACCCGTTGGCGTGGGCGGCAAGCCAGAGCATCAGCACATTGATCCCCCGATAGGGTTCGCTATTCGACCGCAGCGGGAATGTGCCGCCCTGCTCGCCGCCGGACCAAGGCTTGCGCCACGGAGAAACGCCCGCCTCCATCGCCTTGATGATCTGGTTGGTAACGTGCTGGTAGATGTCGAAATCCGATTTAGCCATTTGTGGCCTCCTGACTGGTGGGACGGGGAGGCTTGGTGCCCTCCTTCCGCCGATGGGCTGCGCCTCGGCCACCTGATCCGACCGAAAACGCATGTTTTCGGCGGAACAGAGTGGGAGAGGGCGAAGCCCGACCCACGGGCCTGAACCGGACAGTCAAAGGATCGGAGACGAGGTTGGTGCGGCCCGCAGGCCGGAGGCCGAGGACACGGTCCTCGTCGGAGACGACGCGCCTGCGCGGCGCTTGTCTTTTGATTTTCCGGGGCAGGTCTGTTGGGCTGACCAGATCAAAGGAAACTGCCAGGGCGGGGGTGAGCGGGCGCACGCCCGTCGATCCCCTGTCCTGACCTCTGATGAAATGCGACCCGCGCAAACTGCGCGGGTCTCTTCTGATCTTTGCGGGAAAGTCAGCTGGCCGAGGCCGGCGGCCGCCATCAGCCCTCCTCCGGTGGCCGATCCAGGTTGCGGGAATAGCTGACCTCGACCTTCAGGAAGCCGGGGACGCTGAGCGCGACCGAGATCTTGAGGTTCGCCTTGGTGGCGAGGCATCGCAGGATTGAGCGCAGACGGGCGATGATCTTGTTCATTGTGGTGCTCCTTTCGGTGATGGATGATTTCGGGAGATCACCGCGACAGCCCAGACCGGACGGGTGCACCGCCCGCGGTCGAAACGAAGCAAGGCGCAGTGAAGAAGGGCTCGCCCTTGCACCGGGACGTGGCCGGCGCACGCTCTCCCAATCAAATCGCCACACCGCGAAGGCGCTTTCGCACACTGACGGATGCCCGAACCGACCGCGAAATGCGGGCCAGACCTTTGGCCGAAACGGAGGCCCCTGAGCGACCATTCGGCCGTGCTGAGGGCTGGCTCGGAGAGACGGACCGCAGCGCATTTGGGCGAAGGGAGCGCGGGGGTGTCCGGCTCGGGGTGGAGGGCGGCGCAGCCGACCGCAACCTCGGCACGCGGTCCCGCGCCAGCGCGGGATTCGCTCAAACCCAACGTCCCGCCGCGGTTTCCCACAGGCCCCTCTCTCGATACTTGGGGTCTCGTTCGGGGCCTGCTCCGGCCTGAAACTCCGCTCCCAAGGTCGCTCCATTCCAGGCTGGAAAACCGCTCGCCCCCAACCGTCCGTCGCACATCGACCCGGCGAAAATTTGGACCTGGATCGCATTGGCAGTGCGCCACCCAAACGAGGAATACGCGTAGAAGCAGAACTTCTGCCGTTACCCGGGGCTGAGACATATTCAAAAAAATATCGACTTTCAGTGGCTTGTCCTGACGTTGATTGGCGTCTTTCCGCGCAACGATTGAACAGTGAGGTTCAACCTCAGACTGTTTCAAAGTAGCAATTCCGGGCTTGGTTCTTGGTGGTGAATGCCCACGATGACTGCTTTTCGCGCCTGTCTCAGCGAGGCCGCGAAGACCGGGGTCATGGGCTCCAGACAGAGAGCCAGCATGACGTTCTCAGCCAACCGCTTCTTCCCGAGCGGCGAGCCGACACGACCCGTTGCGCCGCCGGTCATCCAACCTGTGGCACGACACAGACGGACCAAGAAGGAGGTATAAATGGACCAATCGAGCGAGGCTCTCCGACAACCGAAGCGCGCCCTGCTACTCGGCAACAGGGTGCGCCAGTTCATCAAACGCGGGGGCCGCCTGCGCTACGAACCCCATAGAGACCCTGCGAACGGCAAAACCGTCTGGGTCGTCATGGGTGTCTTCCCAGATGAGACGGAGGAGCCGGTGTTCACGACGTCGTCTGGCGAGCACAAGCACTTCCGCTCGGCCGATGCCATGATCCAGTATCACAGCCAGATGTGCCCGGATGAGGATGTGCTGATCGTTCCGATGCCCACGAGCCATTAGCTCACGGATTGGAATGGCCCCTCCTGGGGCCATTTCGCCGCGTTAGCGGCTTCCGCGCGGACAGCGCCAGTCCTGCCGGGGCAGGGCCTCGGGCCCTGACGCGGCAGGACACCAAAGGGCGCCTCAGATGAAGCGACCCCGCCCGAAGCCGGACGGGAACGTCCTTTCCGTCGGTCAGGGAAATTTATCCTCAGTCCCTCCCTTCCAACGGCTGTCAGGCAGCCTGAGAGGACGGGAAGGAAGGGCCGCGCCGCGCGCGACCCTCTCTCGGTCATTCATCCGATGCCTTCTTCGCCGGATCGGCGACCCGCATCACGGTCAGTCCCTTTGCCTCGGCCTTCTGCCCGAGGTTCAGCGCCACTCCGTTGCCGCCGAAGAGCACAACACCCGTCGCGGCGAACTTGTCGTCGAGCATCTCATCGTTGCACTTGAACGGAGCCGCCCGCCCATGTGCGGACCAGCGCGGATCGAAGCGCGCCTGCGCGACGCCGCGCGCCCGCGCCCACCGTGCCGCGATCATCTCGGCACCATGCTTGCCGCCCTTGTGGCAGAGGAAGATCTCTTGGTTACGGTTTTGCCGGATGCGCTCCCGAACCTTGTCGAGCGTGTTGAAGATGACGTCGATGTCGGTCCAGTCGGTGGCGCCCGAGACGATCAGGGGCACCCCCTCGACCTTCGACTTCGCCGCCGTCTCGCGATCATGCTGTTCCAAGAGCTGTTGGGCCTCGAAGACCGCCCCGGTTTCTTTGGCCCGGACGCTCGCCCGCGAGCCTGCGGCCGGGATGAAGGCATGGCCGGTCTCGACCTCGTAGCATTCCGCCGCCGCCTCGGCCATCGTCTCGACGGCTCCGACGACTTCCCTCAGCTGCAGGAAGCGGACCTGGGCCTCTTCCAGCGCGGTCTCCGCGATCTCCGATCCGTCGTGCGATTTTGCGAGTGCTCCGATCTTGTCGGCGGTGCGGTCAAGCTCCTTTCCGAGGGCGACCTTGCGACGCTGAAGGATCGTGGCGAACCCATGCGCGAGCGGTTCGATCTCGCCCTCGAGCCCCGTGCCGCGCAGCTGCCCGAGCAGCGCTTCGAAGGTCTCTCGGGTGATGCTGTCCTTCAGGATGTCGTCTTCGGGGATCGGCAGGACGGCGCCCTTTTCCGTCAGCCCGAAGAGTTCGATGGTCTCGTAGGCGGTTGCGTTGTCGTAAGCCATGTCGGTATCTCCAGATGGTTGTGGAGCCACCACGTGAGTGTGGGGGCATGACCGTACGTCTGGTTCACCGAATCTGTCCGGGTCAGGGACGGCGAAGCCGCCGGCTTGCCGGGCGCAAAAGTTTTCCTGGCGCGTCGCGAAACAAGGGCGCGCCGTCGATCACTGGGCTGACACCTCCGTGCGCACCGCCCTTGCCGAAAAGTTTTGCGATCCTTGAGGCGGGCTGATTTGGGGGCCATCCGGAGGATATGCTTCCGCGCTCATGTGTGTGTGATTGACGGTAGGTTTGCCCGACACGAGCAGGCAAACGCCGCGACCGGACGCGGGAGACGGATGAAGTGGAGGGATCGTTTTGGCCTCCGGGCAAAACGGACCGGAGCGCAATCCGTCGAAGCGGCCGGAGAGCGACGTGCTCGTGAGGCGGGCAAACCGGGGGTCTGGGCGCGACGCCGCGGTGAGGCCGCATGGCCGAATGCGCGATCGGCCAGGGGCCGATATCTCCCCTGCGACACGCGAAGCCGAGCAGGGGAGGCCGTCAGGCATCTGGCACCACGTTCAATGCTACGCCCGCCGCTCATATTTTCTCCCGAGCCGATTGCGATGCCCAAGCAAGCCAAGCAATGCAAGAGGCGAACAAAGAGGAAGGGTATGTTTCATGACACCGAAGTGGCCTGAAATAACGGAGGGCCATCAGGACGGTTTTACATTGCTCTGTCCTATTCTTCATAAGCATTGCGTCTGACCAGACGACTATGCCGTAGCGGACGTTCACTGCGGCGGGCGCGAGCGTCAACAGTGCGGAGATTGTGTTGAAAAAACGCCGCAACCCGAAAATTGTCTTGAGATATGGGAATATTGTTCCGTCCGGCCGCCCTTTGGGGAACCATATTTGCATAGAGGCGGCCTGACGGGAAATCATCCAGCAGATCTGGCCGGTTCGGCCAGCTCAACGAATTTTTCAACACTATTCGGACGAAGCTGCCGTTCGCCGCATGCGCGAGATTTGCGCTGCGGCCGCCAAGGATCCGGAAGGGAGGGCGGATGCCGGACCTTCGCTGAGGTGGCAATCGGATCACCCAGTCGAGGTGGAAGCCGACAATCAGAGCGGAACAAGGTCGAGGGTTGTTCTGCATCGCCGCATGATCGGTTCGTGCCCAGTCTGACCGGAGTGCGCCAGGCCGATTTTGCACATGCAGCGGCGCGCTCAGCTTGTCGCCCGGCCAATACTGGATGGTCGACCATCATCGCAGCTGCAAGGCCGCTGCTTCCGAAGCGGTCGTTCATTCTATCGAAAAGCATGGTCGTGGTCTCTGCTGGCGTCGATACGGACGAACTTTGCCGGTCGTTGGCGCGATGACCCACTTCTGCAATCTGGACCTTCTTACAGGTGTCAGTTGCCCCCCCCCAAACTCGCGGACCTGCCTCTCAGCCTATCAGACTTCAGTCCCATGATAGCATAATGCTGGTAGATCAACTCGGCTCGCGGCTCAGTCTTAGCCGCTGGTGGACGCGAATGTTCGAATCAGAACCCTGCACAGGCATGCTTGCCCCCTATGTGACACTTTTTGACCATATACTCGTGCTCAATTTCCTTATTTTCGGAATAAAACGGCGACTTGCGACCCAAATATCGCCAAAAGATGCCATCTTTTAATATAAACTCGTGTCCAACATAAAGAGGGCAGCTACGGAGGTGCATCAGATTGGCGTTGGATCGGGAAAAGCTGAGAGCTTTGATGAAAGCTCATGGTGTTACACAGAGGGACATTAAGGAAGCGACAGGCAAGAATGCGCGGACGGTCAGCCGATGGATGAGCGGCGAGAATATCCCGAAGGATGGGGATCTTCGTATCATCGCAAAGCTCTTGAGCTGTGAGCCGGTCGAGTTCTACGAAAACTTCGTTGATGAGCCCGTTGAAAAGGTGGCGATCCACGCCTCTGTTTCAGTTGCTGCATACAACGCCTTTGAGGTGATGGGGTTGCGCTACGGGGTGACGCAGCGCGATATCATTGAGATTGCCCCAATTCTTTTCTCCATATTAGCCGGTCATGCACTTCGAGTCCCGGAGCAGGATCTGGAAACGTTGCAAGTTGCAAAGAAAGCTGGCCTGTACGTAAGCTTCGGCGGAAGCGCTGAAGGACAGGCGGGATTTGAGCTTGATGAGCACGCCGCTGCCCAGCGTAAATGTTTCGGCATTGCGGCAGATCCTTCAGTCGCTTTGCCTCGAAACCTTTTCGCGGTGGCGCTGCGGCGGCTGTGTCAAGACCTCATGGGGATCGTGGATGCGACATCCATGTACGAACCGGATGCAGGAACGCCATTGAAGGCCATCGGCTTCAACGTCGA
>NZ_JBXXRN010000010.1:5000-25037 GCF_057380705.1 Pseudooceanicola sp. NS-SX9
GCGCAGCTGCAGCAGCAGGCTGTCGGCCGTCAGGCGTTTGACCTCGCGCTTGACCGAGCGCTCGTCGATCGCCCAGAGGCTGGCCATGTCGCGCTGTCCCACCGTCAGCTCGTCATTGCGCCAGTTGTATCGCGCCGTGATCAGCGCGATAAGCCGCAGCATCGTGGTCCGCTCGGTTGGCGTTCCATGCAGTCCCAGCACCGACAGCGCCGTCAGGAGATCGTACTTCTGCGTCCCGGCCCCCGGTCCGGTGTAGCGCTTGAGATCCATCCCCTGGGTCCGTCCGTCCGCTGGCTGCGACCGGCTGCTGCCGATTCCTCATGATCCCTTTTCACTCAGGCTCCCGTAATCTGTCAACACCCTGAAATCTGCAGGACGGGCCCGTTTGGGCGCATCCGCTTGGGTGTTTAAATAGGTAAATAGGTATAGGGGGACACCCTAGGTGTCACCATAACTGCGCCGCCGTGTCACCTTATCTCGGTTTTCGCCAAAATTGGTGTCACCATATAATTTTTTTTTTGGCCGACTTATCCACAGGCGTTTTTGAGGCGGATCGGGGAATCATGTTCGAAAAATCGAAAAACGCGAAATTCGATTTTTCGAGTTTGGCGTTTTTCGGATTTTCACGTTATCGACTCTGTCAAACCCCAAGATGAGAGCCGCCCCGATGAGAGACCACTCCGACCTGCAGCGCATGAACGACCGCAGCCTGGCCCAGCAGGCGGCCGTGCGGCGCGCGACCTTCTCGCCGGCCGAAGAGAAGGTGCTGCGGCCCTTCTCGATCTGGGAGATCAGCCAGTTCATGTTCGGCGTGCCGGCCGACACCCTGCGCAAGAAGCTGGCCGATGACCCCTCGCTGCCCCAGGGCATGGTCGAGGAGGACGGCCGCCAGCGCTGGTTCACCCTGTCGGAGATCAACGAGATGCGCCGCCGGCTGCGCTTTCGCGGCCGCTACCTGCTGCCCGAGCGGCCCAAGGGCCGGGCGATGCGGGTGGCGGTGTCGAACTTCAAGGGCGGCGTCGGCAAGACGGTGGTCGCCCAGCACCTGGCCAATGCCGCGGCCCTCGACGGCTACCGGGTGCTGGTCGTGGACTTCGACCCCCAGGCGACCCTGACCCACTGCATGGGCCTGGTCGAGGTGAAGGAATGGAACACCGTCTGGGGCATCATGTGCCGGGACCTGTGCCGCGAGGCCGACCGCATCGCCGCCGCCTATGACGACCCGGCCGACTGCCCCTACCCGACCTCGGACGAGCTGCCCCCGGACGTCCAGTCGATCGGGGCGCAGCGCACCCAGGACTTCATCCAGAAGACCGCCTGGCCCACCATCGACATCATCCCCTCCTGCGCCAACGCCGCCTTCGTCGAGTTCGCCTCCGCCCAGTACCGTTCGATCCACAAGGCCTGGAGCTTCTTCGGCTGCATGGCGCGCTACCTCGACGAGCTGCCGCAGGACCAGTACGACCTGATCCTCTTCGACTGCCCCCCCGCCATCGGCTACCAGTCCCTGAACGCCGCCTTCGCCGCCGACATCCTCTATATCCCCTCGGGCCCCGGCTACTGGGAGTACGACAGCACCACCAGCTTCCTCGGCCAGCTGGGCGATGCGCTGCAGGACATCTCGGACGGGTTCTCGCGGGTGGCGCAGGATGCGGGCATCAAGCTGCCCAAGCGCTTTGACGACGTCCGCCTGCTGATGACCCGCTTCGAAAGCGCCAACCCCCTGCATGTCGCCATGCTCGAGGCCTTCCGGGGGGTCTTCGGCGAGGACGTCTGCCGCCAGCCCATCGAGATGACCCGCGCCGTCGAACAGTCGGGCCGCTTCCAGATGTCGGTCTACGAGCAGGACTATCGCCAGATGACCCGGGACACCTGGAAGCGGGCCCGCCAGAGCTTTGACGCCGCCTACGAGGAGTTCCGCGACACCCTGCTGAAGGCCTGGCGGGCGCGGGTGGACGAGGAAGAGGTCGGGGCATGAGCAGTGGCAACAAGTTCGGCTTCGGCCCGATAGACGAGGCCGACCTTCGCAAGCGCCGGCGCGAGGTCGGCCCCATGGGCGCCGCCGTCCGCGAGACCGCCGACAGCGTCAACGAGAGCACCGAGAGCCTGATCGAGCAGCGCCGCCAGAACGCCGCCGATGCCAAGGCCTGGCGCCGGGCCCAGGGCGAGGGGCTGGTGCTGGTGCGCCTGCCGCTGGAACAGATCGCCTATGACGACCTGCCCCGGGACCGGCTGGACCTGGAGGGGGTGGCCGCGTCGGACGAGATGGAGGAGCTCAAGGCCTCGATGCGGCTGCGCGGCCAGAAGGAGCCGGTCGAGGTGGTCGAGGTCGCCCCCGGCCGCTACCAGCTGACCAAGGGCTGGCGGCGGCTGACGGCGCTGCGCCAGCTGCAGCTTGAGACCGGCGAGGCGACCTATGCGACGGTGGTGGCGCGGATCTCGCGCCGGCAGGCCAGCCGGATCGACCTCTATATCGACATGGTCGAGGAGAACGTGATCCGCGAGGACCTGAGCTTTGCCGAGATGGCCCAGGTCGCCCTGGCCGCGGCCGCGGATGCGGACCTGCCCGAGACCGACCCCGAGGCGCTGGTGGGCCGGATCTTTGCCTCGCTGCACAAGATGAAGCGCTCCTACATCCGCAGCTTCGTCTTCCTGCTGGCGGCGCTCGGCCCGGCGCTGCGCTTTCCCAAGGCCGTGTCGCGGAACCTGGGGGTCGATGTGGCCCGGCACCTGCAGATGGATCCGGGCCTGGCCGCGGACCTGCGGGCGGCGCTGGCCGGGGCCACCACCCCCGAGGCCCAGGAGGAGGTTCTGAAGGCCTTCCTTGCCCGCCCCGAGGCCGATGTCAGCCCGGCCGGCCGCCTGAAGCGGCAGAAGAGCGTGAAGTACGAGTTCCACGTCGGCGGCTCCAAGGTGACGGCGCGCCGCGGCGAATGCCGGATCCTGTCGAAGACC
This sequence comes from Pseudooceanicola sp. NS-SX9, assembly GCF_057380705.1. Lineage (NCBI taxonomy): Bacteria > Pseudomonadati > Pseudomonadota > Alphaproteobacteria > Rhodobacterales > Paracoccaceae > Pseudooceanicola > Pseudooceanicola sp. NS-SX9. Next base: position 7,956 of record NZ_JBXXRN010000010.1, read on the forward strand.
GACTTCTCCTCGGTGGACCGGCTGCGGCTGGAACGCGCGATCGAGGCCTTCGAGAGCGTCCTCTACGACGACGAGTAACCCGTGGGTTACCGGCGCCTCCGCCGCGAAGGGTAACCCGTGGGTTACCGGTGCCTCTGCCGCCGAAGAGTAACCCGTGGGTTACCGGTGCCTCTGCCGCCGAGGGGTAACCCGTGGGTTACCGGTGCCTCCGTCGCCGACGAGTAACCCGTGGGTTACCGGTGCCTCCGCCGCGAAGGGTAACCCGTGGGTTACCGGTGCCTCTGCCGCGAAGGGTAACCCGTGGGTTACCGGTGCCTCTGCCGCCGAAGGGTAACCCGTGGGTTACCGGTGCCTCTGCCGCGAAGGGTAACCCGTGGGTTACCGGTGCCTCCGCCGCGAAGGGTAACCCGTGGGTTACCGGTGCCTCTGCCGCGAAGGGTAACCCGTGGGTTACCGGTGCCTCTGCCGCCGAAGGGTAACCCGTGGGTTACCGGTGCCTCTGCCGCGAAGGGTAACCCGTGGGTTACCGGTGCCTCCGCCGCGAAGGGTAACCCGTGGGTTACCGGCGCCTCCGACGCGAAGGGTAACCCGTGGGTTACCGGCGCCTCTGCCGCCGAAGGGTAACCCGTGGGTTACCGGTGCCTCCGCCGCGAAGGGTAACCCGTGGGTTACCGGCGCCTCTGCCGCCGAAGGGTAACCCGTGGGTTACCGGTGCCTCCGCCGCGAAGGGTAACCCGTGGGTTACCGGCGCCTCCGACGCGAAGGGTAACCCGTGGGTTACCGGCGCCTCTGCCGCCGAAGGGTAACCCGTGGGTTACCGGTGCCTCCGCCGCGAAGGGTAACCCGTGGGTTACCGGCGCCTCCGCCGCGAAGGGTAACCCGTGGGTTACCGGCGCCTCTGCCGCGAAGGGTAACCCGTGGGTTACCGGCGCCTCTGCCGCCGAAGGGTAACCCGTGGGTTACCGGTGCCTCTGCCGCGAAGGGTAACCCGTGGGTTACCGGCGCCTCCGCCGCGAAGGGTAACCCGTGGGTTACCGGTGCCTCTGCCGCCGAAGGGTAACCCGTGGGTTACCGGCGCCCCCGCCGCCGAAGGGTAACCCGTGGGTTACCGGTGCCTCTGCCGCGAAGGGTAACCCGTGGGTTACCGGCGCCTCTGCCGCCGAAGGGTAACCCGTGGGTTACCGGCGCCTCTGCCGCCGAAGGGTAACCCGTGGGTTACCGGTGCCTCTGCCGCGAAGGGTAACCCGTGGGTTACCGGTGCCTCTGCCGCGAAGGGTAACCCGTGGGTTACCGGCGCCTCCGCCGCGAAGGGTAACCCGTGGGTTACCGGTGCCTCTGCCGCCGAAGGGTAACCCGTGGGTTACCGGCGCCTCCGCCGCCGAAGAGTAACCCGTGGGTTACCGGCGCCTCTGCCGCCGAAGGGTAACCCGTGGGTTACCACATCCTGGCCAATGCCATTTAGTATGTATATGTATTAATATTAAGTATATGAAATTATTTGTTTATTTCAAAATCATCCGCCTCGAAAAGCCCTTCTGAAAATGCCTCTTCCAGCGGATGACCCGTGCGACGGGCCGGGCGCAGCAGGTAGAGGTGCCGTTCCAGAACCAGATCTGCCAGCGGCACGAAACGGATCGCGGGGTCGCGGAACAGCGAGACCGCGTTGCGCGGCAGCAGCGCCAGACCCACCCCGGCGCGCACCAGGCACAGCTGCGCGATCGTCGAATGGCTGCGCAGGGGACCGTCTCGCAGGGCATCCGGCAGGTCGGGGCAGGCGGCCAGAAGGCGACCGGTGCCGGTGTCGGCGCCCAGGTGGATCAGCGCTTCGGGGGGGATCTCGGCCACAGACACCGCCCGGCTGGCCAGGGCAAAGGGGTGATCCGCGGGACAGGCCAGGCCGAAGGGATCGGTGCCGATCACCTGCTGGCGCAGCTCGGGGTAGCTGCGGGCACGGCCCGCCACCGCCAGGTCCAGCCGGCCATCGACGACCATCGCGGCCAGGGTCTCGGCCACGTCGTCATGCAGATGCAGCGCCACGCCCGGGTGCCGGGCCCGGAAGGCGCTGATCGCCGGGGCCACCCGCGGTGTGATCGCCGAGGGCGTCGCGCCCACCCGCAGCGGCGCCTCGACCCCGCGCCCGCGATTGCGCAGCCGGTCCAGCGACAGGTCCAGCGACTGCAGCAGCGGCTGCGTCTCCTTCAGGAACGACAGGCCAAGGGCGGTGGGCACCGGCGGCCGGGTGCCGCGATCAAACAGGGGGCCGCCCGCGATCTCTTCCAGCTGGCGGACGGTTTCGGTCAGCGCCGAGGGCACCACCCCCAGCCGGTCCGCCGCCCGGGCAAAGGTCCCCTCGGACCAGATCGCATGAACGGCCCGAAGGTGCCTCAAGTTGAAGTTCGAATTTTTAGAATCTGTCTTCATAACTTTGAATTTCCATGAACGCCGGTTCCACGGTCAACAGGGCCGATCCAGGAGAGCCCCATGACCCATGCCATCCGCATTCCGTCCCAAGATGCCCCGTACTCGGATGCCCTGTCCCGCCTGCCGCAGGCCCTGATCCAGGCCGGCTTTCGCGGCCCGGTCGAGCGCGACAGCGCCCTGCGCGCGGCCATGTCCACCGACAACTCGGTCTACCGGATCCTGCCGGATCTGGTGGTGGCGCCCCGCGACGCCGCCGATGTGGTGACATTGATGCAGGTGCTGGAAACCGATGCCTTCGCGCAGATCCCGCTGACCGTGCGCGGCGGCGGCACCGGCACCAATGGCCAGAGCCTGAACCGCGGCGTGATCCTGGACATGCGCCGCCACATGCACCGGCTGCTGGCCGTCGACCCCGAGGGCCACTGGGCCGAGGTCGAACCGGGCATCGTGCTGGACGACCTGAACGCGCAGCTGCGGCCAAGGGGCGTGTTCTTTGCCCCCGAAACCTCGACCTCGTCGCGCTGCACGGTGGGGGGGATGGTGTCGACCGATGCCTCCGGCAAGGGTTCGCGGATCTATGGCAAGACCTCCGACAACCTGCTGGGGGTCGAGATCGCCCGGGGGCCCGGGCTGCTTTCCAGCCTTGCAGCCCCGCCCGACTGGGCGCGCCCGATGCTGGCCCGGGCCGAGGCCGCGGCGCGGCAGGGCAGGGGGGCCTTCATCGCCCATACCCCGCGGCTGAACCGCCGCTACACCGGCTATGATCTGGAACGCGCGCTGCCAGATGCCGGCGGCTTTGACTGGATGCGCCTGTTCCCGGGATCCGAGGGGACGCTGGGCCCGATCACCCGGCTGCGGCTGAAGCTGCTGCCGCTGCCGAAGGAAAAGCGGCTGATCGTGGCGGGCTTTGCCAGCTTCCGGGACTCGCTGGCCGCCGGCACCCCGCTTCTGGCCGACAACCCCACCGCCATCGAGGTCATGGACGAGCGCGTCCAGATGCTGGCCGAACAGGCCGGCCTGCTGCGGCGCCTGCCGGAAACCCTGCGCCCCGCCGCGGGCCAGGCCATCGCCTATACCTTTGTCGAGATCAACGGCGACGATCCCGCCGAGGTCGCAGCCCGGGTCGCCGCCTGCGAGGCCCGCCTGCGCGGCCTGCCCGGCATCCGCGCCGTCCATGTCGGTCGCGACCCGGACGAGATCCGCGACCTCTGGGCGATCCGTTCGGCCGGGGTTGGCCTGCTGGGCAAGGTCGAGGGCCGCGCCCGCCCGGTGGCCTTCGTCGAGGATTGCGTCGTCCCGCCCCAGGAAACCCCCGCCTTCCTGGACGGCTTCCTGCAGATCCTCGACCGGCACGGCCTGGGCTATGGCATCTATGGCCATGTCGACGTGGGCTGCCTGCACATCCGCCCGGCGCTCGACATCGATGCCGAAACGGACCGGGCCCGGCTGGTCGCGGTGTCGGACGACATCTTTGCTCTGGTGAACCGCCATGGCGGCATCTTCTGGGGCGAACACGGCAAGGGGGTGCGCGGCGCCTATCTGAAGGGCTGGATCGGCGATCAGGCCTATGCCGCGCTGCAGGGGGTGAAGGCGGCCTTCGATCCGGGCGACCGGTTCAACCCGGGCAAGCTGGTGACCGCATCAGACATTCCGGTCATGGGGATCGACACCACCCCCTTCCGCCCCTTCAACAGCCCCGAAGGCGATCCGCTGGAAAAGGCCTTCCGCTGCAACGGCAATGCCCAGTGCCTGAGCTATGCCGCCACGGTGCCGATGTGCCCTTCGTTCAAGGCCACGGGCGATCTGCGCCATTCGCCGAAAGGCCGGGCCGATGCGCTGCGCGCCTGGCATGTGGCGCGGGGCAGGGGGGAAACCGAGGTGGCCGAGGCCGACCTGCTGGCGGTTCTCGATACCTGTCTGGGCTGCCGGGCCTGTGCCAGCACCTGCCCGGTGCAGGTCGACATCCCCACCATGCGCGCGGCCTTCCTGGAGGACTACTATGCCCGACATGCCCGGCCCTGGCGGGACCGGCTGGTGTTGCTGGCGGAACGCTTCAGCCGGCAGGCGCTGCGGCTGGCGCCGCTGGCCCGGCCGGTCTGGCCGGTGCTGCGGCCGCTGGCGGCGCGCCTGCTGAAGATGCAGGACCTGCCCGAAACCCTCGCCCGGCCGCAGCCCAAGGATCATCGCCTGCGGCTGGAGGATCTGGGCCGCGGGTCCCTGCCAGAGAATGCGGTGCTGGTCTGGATGGACTGGTTCTCGGCGCTCTTCGACGAGGCGGCGCAGGTCGCGGTGCGGCGCGGGCTGCAGGCGCTTGGCTACCGGGCGGTCTTCGTCGACATGCTGCCTTCGGGCAAGCTGTCGTCGGACATGGGGGCGCGGGCGGCGGCCACGGCCATGTCGGCGCGGATGACCCGGGCGCTGCAGCTGGGCGCGGCGATGGGCCGGCCGATGATCGGCCTCGACCCGGCCTTCGTCATGGCGCTTCGGCAGGAGCGCCGCGCGCCGGAGGCCCCGCCGCTGATGCTGCCGCAGGAATTCCTGGCGGCCGAGATCGCCCGCGGTGCCCGCTGGCCGCAGGCCCGGGGCGGGCAGGTCAGCCTGTTCACCCATTGCACCGAAAGCACCGGCGCACCGGCGGCGCGGGATGACTGGCGCCGGGTCTTTGCCGCCATCGGGATCGAGGCCCGCACGCCCGCCACCGGCTGCTGCGGCATGGCGGGCCTCTTCGGTCATGCGGATCGCCATCAGGAGGTCTCGCGCCGGCTGTTCGACATGTCCTGGGCCGAGCCCCTGGCGCAGGCCGGGGCGGCGGCGGCCACCGGGTTCTCCTGCCGCTGCCAGGCGGAACGCCTGACCGGCACCGCCCCGGCCCATCCGCTGGCGCTGATCGCCGACCGGCTGGAGGCGGCGGGGGCGGCCTGATCCGCCCTCCCTCCGAAATCCCCCGGGACCGGACCCCGAAAGGGGCCGTAAAAGGACCCCGGAAAGGGGGCTGAAAAACCGCTCCGATAACGAAGGTTATGTCATTTCGGGGCGAAATCCGGGGTGTTTCCGGGGGGCGGAAAGGGGCCCCGACAGGCCCCCGGACAGCCCCGGATCCGGGACCTACACTATATACTATGTCTGCTCTGTGCGCGGGGGCCGGATCGGCCCCCCGGATCTGGCACTTTCAGCCCCGCAGATTGGCATCCAGAAGCCGCATCAGCCCATGCACCCCGGCGCTGACCGGCATCGGCTGATCCAGATGGGCGGCCAGTTCGATCAGCGCGCCCAGGATCGGGCCCAGCTCGACCGCGCGATGGGCCTCGACATCCTGCAGCATCGAGGTCCGGATCGGCCCCAGCCGGCGGGTCATCGCCATGCGCCCTTCGATGTCGTCGAACCCCTCATGGCCGATGCGGGCGCCAAGCGCCGACATCTCGGCCATCATCGCGGCGACCAGACCGCGCGCGCCCGGATCGTCCAGCAGCTGGGCAATGTCGGCCCGCGCCAGCGCGCTCAGCGGGTTCATGTTGGAATTGCCCCAGAGCTTGGTCCAGACCTCGCGGTGGATCTGCCCCGAGACCTGCGCCGGGATCCCCCCCGCAACCAGCAGGTCGGTGACGGCCTGCAGCTGCGGCAGGACGGTGCCGGTGGCAGGACCCAGCAGCAGCCGGTCGGCCTTGGCCAGGCGGATATGGCCCGGGGCCACCACATGGCTGGCGGCATGAACGACATTGGCCAGGATGCGATCCGCCGGCATCAGCCGCGCCAGCGCCCCCTGCGGGTCGACCGCATTCAGCGTCAGGCCACGGGCCGGGCCGCCGAAGGCGTCGAAATACCAGAAGGGCAGGCCGTTCACCGCGGGCATCACCAGGGTGTCGGGACCAAGGGCCGCGCCGATCACCGGCGCCAGCCCCGGCAGGTCATGGGCCTTGACCCCCAGCAGCAGCAGATCGGCGCCGCGCAGGGCGGCGGGATCTTCGGTGACGGTGACCGGATGGGCTATGGGCCCCGCGCCTTCGTCCAGGATCAGCCCGTCGCGGGCCAGCGCCTGAAGGGTGGCGCCGCGCGCCAGAACCGTGGCCTGTGCGCCGCCGCGCACGAACCCCGCCGTCAGCCAGCCGCCGATGGCGCCAGCCCCGATCACCGCAATCTTCATCGGATCCTCCCCGTCCTTTGCCCCCTTATAGGCGCAAGGCCCGGGGACCGGACAGGCCGAAGGGCCCGGAAGGGGTTACCCCCCGGACCCTTCCATCGCCTGAAGGAGGACAGTTGGAGCCTCAGGCCGGTTCCGCCACCCCGTCGGGCACCGCTGCCCCGGTCATGTAGGCGACCGCATCGGACATCGAATGCTCTTTCGGGTTGATGACACACAGCCTGCGGCCCAGGCGATGCACGTGCACGCGGTCGGCGACCTCGAACACATGGGGCATGTTGTGAGAGATCAGGATGATCGGGATCCCGCGCGAGCGCACCTCCTGGATCAGGTCCAGCACCCGGCGGCTTTCCTTGACGCCGAGCGCCGCGGTGGGCTCGTCCAGGATCACCACCCGCGACCCGAAGGCCGCGGCGCGCGCCACCGCCACCCCCTGACGCTGGCCGCCCGACAGGGTTTCCACCGGCTGGTGGATGTTCTGGATCGTCATCAGCCCCAGCTCGGCCAGCTTTTGCCTCGAGAAATCCTCCATCCGGCGGCGGTCCAGCCGGCGAAAGACCTTTCCCATCACGCCGGGCATCCGCAGCTCGCGGCCCATGAACATGTTGTCGGCGATCGACAGCGCCGGTGACATGGCCAGGGTCTGGTAGACGGTTTCGATCCCGGCGGCGCGGGCATCGTTGGGGCTGTCAAAGCGCACCGGCTGGCCGTCCAGCAGGATCTCTCCCTCGTTGGGCTGAACGGCGCCCGACAGCGCCTTGATCAGGGTGGATTTCCCGGCGCCATTGTCGCCGATGACCGCCAGGATTTCCCCCGGCATCAGGTCGAAGTCGCAGTGATCCAGGGCGGTGACGCGGCCATAGCGCTTCACCAGGCCCTTCGCTTGCAGCACGGGACGGGTCATTGGGTCACCTTTCTGATCCACTGGTCGATGGTCACGGCGGCAATGATCAGCACGCCGATCAGCAGGTAGGTCCATTGCGGGTCGGCCCCCGACATCCGCAGGCCCAGTTCGAACACGCCCACGATCAGCGCCCCGAAGAAGGCCCCCAGGATCGAGCCCCGCCCGCCGAACAGCGAAATCCCCCCGATGACCACCGCGGTGATCGCCTGGATGTTGCCGATGACCCCCGTCGTGGCCGAGGGCGAAACCGAGCCATAGCGCCCGATCATCACCCAGCCCGCCAGGCCGCAGATGAAGCCCACCAGCATGTAGACCGACATCAGGGTCTTGTGGCGGTCGACGCCGGCCAGCTGCGCGGCCTCCGGGTCATCGCCCACCGCATAGACATGGCGGCCCCAGGCGGTCGAGCGCAGCGCATAGGACAGCACCAGCACCACCGCCAGCATCACCACCACCCCCAGCGTCAGCACCGCGCCGCCCAGGGTGAACTTGGTGCCCAGGATCTGCAGGAAGGGGGCGTGGGTCTCGATGTCCTGGGCGCGGATGGTCTCGTTGCGGGAATAGAGGTAGTTCACCGCCAGCACGATCTGCCACATGCCCAGCGTCACGATGAAGGGCGGCAGCTTGATGCGGCTGACCAGCCAGCCGTTGACCGCACCGATGGCGGTGCCTGCGGCCAGGCCCAGCGGCACTGCGGCCACTGCGGGCACCCCGTAGCGGAAGGTGATCTGCCCCATCAGCACCGAGCACAGCACCGCCACCGCCCCCACCGACAGGTCGATGCCGGCGGTCAGGATGATCAGCGCCTGGGCGGCGGCCAGCACCCCCACGATCTGCACCTGCTGCAGGATCAGCGTCAGCGCGAAGGGCGAGAAGAACTTGCCCCCCAGGATCACGCCGAAGATCACCAGCGCCGAAACCAGCACGATCAGCGGCACCAGCGCCGGTGTCGTGTGCAGCGCCTCGTGGAACCGCCCCCAGAGCCCCTTTCGGGAGGGCTCGAATTCGGCGAATTTCTCGTCCTTGCGTGATTTCACCACGTCTTCAAAGTGATCGGCGCTCGCCATTCTGCGTCCTCCGCGCGGGATGGGATCCGGGCCCCGGCCGGGCCCGGAAGATCGGTTGGCCGGGGATCAGCCCCAGCACATCTCCTTGCCCTTGGCGACGGAGATCGATGTCACGCCGTCCACGGGATGATCGGTGACCAGCGAAACGCCGGTGTCGAAGAAATCCTTGCCGTCGGTCGCCGCGGGCTTGGTGCCGTCCTTGGCATAGGCCGCAATCGCCTCGATCCCCTTCGAGGCCATCAGCAGCGGATATTGCTGCGAGGTCGCCCCGATCACGCCATCGGCCACGTTCTGCACCCCCGGGCAGCCACCATCGACCGAGACGATCAGCACGTCCTTCTCGCGGCCCATGGATTTCAGCGCCTCATAGGCGCCGGCGGCGGCGGGTTCGTTGATCGTGTAGACGACGTTGATCATCGGGTCCTTGGCCAGCAGGTTTTCCATCGCCTTGCGGCCGCCCTCTTCGTTGCCCTGGGTGACATCATGGCCGACGATGCGCGGATCCTTCTCGTCGCCCCATTGCTTGGGGTCGCCCACGTCGATGCCGAAACCCTCCATGAAGCCCTGGTCGCGCAGCACGCCGACGGTGGGCTGGCTGACATCCAGATCCAGGAAGGCCACCTTGGCATCCTTGGCCTTGTCGCCCAGCTTGCCCTTGGCCCATTCGCCGATCAGCACGCCGGCGTGGTAGTTGTCGGTGGCAAAGGTCATGTCGGCGGCGCTGGTCGGGTCCAGCGGCGTATCGAGCGCGATCACCAGAAGGCCGGCATCGCGCGCCGCCTGGATCGAGGGCACGATGGCCGAGGTGTTGGAGGCGGTGATCAGGATCCCCTTGGCGCCGTTGGCGATGCAGGTCTCGACCGCGGCGACCTGGGTTTCATTGTCGCCATCGACCTTGCCGGCATAGCTGTTCAGCGTGATGCCCAGCTCCTTGGCCTTGGCCTCGGCGCCCTCGCGCATCTTCACGAAGAACGGGTTGGTGTCGGTCTTGGTGATCAGGCAGGCGCTGGTGTCTGCCGCCCAGGCGCCGGCCGTCGTCGCGGCAAGCGCGATCACACTGACGGAAATCAGCTTCTTCATCGGGGTCCTCCTCCCTATGGTCCGGTGGCACCCTCCTCAAGGCGCCGCCTGCCCGCCTCCTGGCGGATCTCCCATTTGATAGCGACGTCCAGCGGGATCGGTCAATAAATAATTCCATTTGATTTATTAAAGGGGCGGCGGCTATCCTCGTCCCGGGCAGGAGGACAGCATGGACGTGGGCGAGATCCGCAAGCTGAGCGATGGGGTGAACCAGGTGGGCGTGCGTGCCCATAACGAACGCCTGATCCTTTCCGTCATCCAGCGTCACCAGGCCATGCCCGGCAGCGATATCGCCAAGCACACCGGCCTGTCGGCCCAGACCGTGTCCAACATCCTGCGCAAGCTTGAGACCGAGGGCTTCCTGCAGCGCGGCGCGCCGCAGCGCGGCCGGGTCGGCAAACCCTCGGTGCCGATGTCGATCCGCCCCGATGCGGCGCTGTCCTTCGGGCTGAAGATCGGCCGGCGCTCGGCCGACCTGGTGGTGATGAACCTGGCCGGAGAGGTCCTGGGCGCCTCGCAGAGCACCTTCCGCTATCCCATGCCGGACGAGATCTTCGACTACCTGGCCGAGGGCATCGCCGATCTGTCGCGCGGCCTGACCCCGGCGCAGCGCCAGCGCCTGAGCGGCATCGGCATCGCCGCCCCCTCCGAGATCTGGAGCTGGACCGAGGTGCTGGGCGCGCCCATCGACTTTACCGTCTGGCGCGACATCGACGTCAAGGCCGAGGTCGCCCGGATCAGCCCGCTGCCGCTTTTCACCGAGAACGACGGCACCGCCGCGGCGCGCGCCGAACATGTCTTCGGGCGCGGCCGCGAGTTCAGCGACTATGCCTATTTCTTCATTGGCTCGTTCATCGGCGGCGGCGTGGTGCTGAACTCGGCCGTGACGGTGGGGGCGCAGAAGAATGCCGGCGCCTTCGGATCGTTGCGGGTGCCGGCGCCGGAGGGCGGCGAACGGCCCCTGATCGATGCGGCCTCCCTCTATCTGCTCGAGGCCGCGATCGCCGAGGACGGGCTTGAGACCGCGGCGCTGTGGCGGCTGCCGCAGGACTGGTCCGCCTTCGAGCGCTACATCGACCCTTGGGTCGAGACCACCGCCGCGGCGCTGGCCCATGCCATCCGCTCGATCGGGTCGGTGATGGATTTCGAAGCCGTGCTGATCGATGGCGCCATGCCCGCCAGCGTGCGCGCCCGGGTGGTGGCGCGCACCCGCACGGCGCTGAACGCGCTCGACACCCGGGGCATGCTGCCGCCCCGCGTCGAGGCCGGATCGATGGGCGCCAATGCCCGCGCCCTCGGGGCGGCCATCGCCCCGATCTACGCGCAGTACTTCTTTCAGTAACCCCGGCGCGCGCCCTCCCCCCGGGCGGCCCGGCGGGTGGCCTGTCACGGCTTTTTTGACGCATTCATTTCCCGACTAAATCCATCAGAATTGACAGGGCGGCGCCGGACCCCGTAGAGATGCCCGCACACTGCCACATTCAACCGTTGTCTTTGCCGCGACATTCCCAGCCCTGGGCCGGAGCTTCCGCCGGATCATGCCACGACAGAGCCGAGGAGACACGGGATGCTCGCACCGTTTCTGATCATGCTCCGAGAGGGGCTTGAGGCTGCGCTGATCGTCGGGATCATCGCGGGCTATCTGCGCCAGACCGGGCGCCGCGCCTGGTTGCCGGCGATCTGGATCGGGGTCTTCCTGGCCGTCGCCGTGGCGCTTTTTGCCGGTGCCGCGCTGGAGCTGGTCAGCTCGGGCTTTCCGCAGAAGGCGCAGGAGCTGTTCGAGGCGATCATCGGGCTGCTGGCCGTCGCCGTGCTGATGTCGATGGTCTTCTGGATGAAGAAGGCGGCGCGCTCGATGAAGGCGAACCTGCAGGCCTCGATCGATACGGCGCTGCAGCGCCAGGGCACCGCCACCTGGGCGCTGATCGGCATGGTCTTCTTTGCGGTGGCCCGCGAGGGTCTGGAATCCGTGTTCTTCCTGCTGGCGATCTTCCAGCAAAGCCGCGATGCGCTGGCGCCCGTCGGCGCGCTTGGCGGCATCGCCGTGGCGGCGCTGGTGGGCTGGGGCATCTATGCGGGCGCGCTGCGGCTGAACCTGGGGCGGTTCTTCCGCTGGACCGGGATCTTCATCATCTTCGTGGCGGCGGGCCTGCTGGCCGGATCGGTCAAGGCCTTCCACGAGGCGGGCCTGTGGAACGGGCTGCAGCAGGTGGTCTGGGACGCCTCGGGCTGGCTGCCGGAAAGCAGCCCGCTGGGCACCGTGCTGGGCGGCCTGCTGGGCTATCGTGACACCCCCACCCTGGGCGAGGTCATCGTCTATGTCGCCTTCCTGGCCGTCGCGCTCTGGGTCTTCCTGAAGCCCGCGGCGCCAGGCCTGCGCACCGCCACCCCGGCCCGGAGCCACAACGGATGAGCGCCCCGAACAACCGCCTGCTGCTGAACCTTTCGGTTGCCGGGGCCGCGGTGCTGGCCATCGCCGGTGGCGCCGTCTTCTGGTACGCGGCTGATCGCGGCGCCAGGACCCCCGCGCCGAAGGGCACGGTCGTCACCGTCCGCTCCGACAGCTGCACCCCGAACCAGATCACCGTGCCCGGCGGCACCCGCAGCTTCGAGATCGTCAACGCCTCGGACCGGCCCATCGAATGGGAGATCCTGAACGGCGTGCTGGTGGTGGCCGAACGCGAGAACATCGCCCCCGGCTTCCGCCAGACCCTGACCGTGGCCCTGACGCCCGGCGATTACGAGATCACCTGCGGCCTGCTGTCGAACCCGCGCGGCACGCTGCATGTCACCCCCTCGGACGAGGCCACGGCCGCCGCGGGCGAGGTGACGCTGAAGAAGTTCCTTGGCCCCCTGTCGGAATACCGCGTCTACCTGGTGCTGCAGAGCCGCCAGGCGGTGAAGGCGGCCCAGGCGCTGCGCGACGCGATCGCTGCGGGCGACCTGCAGGCCGCGCGCGCCGCCTGGACCGCCGCCCGCCTGCCCTACCGCCATATCGAGCCGCTGGCCTACCGCCTGTCGGATCTGGAAAACCGCATCGACCCGAACGCCGCCTACCTTGCGGGCCGCGAGGCAGACCCGGCCTTCACCGGCTACCACCGGATCGAATACGGGCTGTTCGCGCAGGGCTCGACCGCGGGGCTGGGGCCGGTGGCCGATGCGCTGGTCACCGATCTGCAGACGCTGGCCGACCGGCTGAAGGCGATGCAGCTGGATCCGGCGCTGATGGTGTCGCTGCCCGGCGCCATGGCCGGCCAGCTGGCGCAATCGCAGATCCCCGAAGGCGAGGACGCCTATGCCCGGGACGACCTGCCGGAATTCGCCGCCAGCCTGGAGGGGATCGGCAAGATCACCGGCCTGCTGCGCGGGCTGCTGGCGCCGGTCGATCCGGCGATGGATGCGGATCTGGGGGCGGCGATGGACAAGGCCCGGGCGACGCTGGCCGGTCTGAAGACCGATGCCGGCTGGCCCGCCTATGACAAGGTCAGCCCCGGGGACCGCAAGGCCCTGGCCGCGGCGCTGGAAGCGTTGCAGGCCCAGCTGGCCCGGATGCAACCCGTGCTCGGGATGAACTGAGATGACCAAGACCCCCACCTGCCCCTTCACCGCCTCGCGGCGCAGCGTCCTGTTCGGCCTGGGTGCGGGCGGCATCGGCGCCGCCGCGGCGCTGGTCAGCCCGGCCCAGGCCGCCACCGCCCAGGCGGCGACGCCCCAGGCCACCGATGCGCCCATGGGCCATTCCGACATGCTGGCCGCCCAGGTGCCCTATACCGGCGCGCATCAGGCCGGCATCGTCACCCCCCGCCCCGAGGCCGGCCTGATGGCCAGTTTCGACGTGGTGGCCTTCAGCCCCAAGGAGGTCGAGCACCTTCTGCGCCGGCTGACCCACCGCATCGCCTTCCTGACCCAGGGCGGCGCCATCACCGAACGCGACCCGCGCCTGCCGCCGGCCGACAGCGGCCTGCTGGGCCCGGTGGTGCAGCCCGACAACCTGACGATCACCGTGGGCCTGGGCCATTCGATGTTCGAGGGCCGCGACTGGCTGAAGGATCTGAAGCCCGCGAAGCTGCAGCAGATGGTCGAGTTCCCCAATGACGCGCTGGAGCCCGCGCAGTGCCATGGCGACCTGTCGATCCAGTTCTGCGCCAACCTGCCCGACACCAATATCCACGCCCTGCGCGACGTGGTGAAACACCTGTCGGACTTCCTGGTGCTGCGCTGGACGATGGAGGGCAGCGTGCCCCCCGTGGTGCCCGCGGCCAATGGCGACACGCCCTCGGCGCGCAACTTCCTGGGCTTCCGGGATGGCTCGGCCAATCCCGATTCCACCGATGCCACCGCCATGGACAGCCTCGTGTGGACCCATGCCGCGGATGAGCCCGACTGGGCGCGCGGCGGCAGCTACCAGGCGGTGCGGATGATCCGCAACTTTGTCGAACGCTGGGACCGCTCGGCCCTGTCCGAGCAGGAGGCGATCTTTGGCCGCCGCAAGATGTCGGGCGCGCCGCTGGATGGCGGCCCGCAGGCGAGCGAGCGCGACGTGCCCGATTACGCAGCCGATCCCGAGGGCAAGCTGACGCCGCTCGATAGCCATATCCGCATGGCCAACCCGCGCACGCCCGACAGCCAGAAGAACCTGATCCTGCGCCGGCCCTTCAACTATTCCCGGGGGGTCAGCGCCAATGGTCAGCTGGACCAGGGCCTGCTGTTCATCTGCTACCAGGCCGACCTGGAAGCGGGCTTCATCACCGTCCAGAACCGCCTGAACGGCGAACCGCTGGAGGAATACCTCAAACCGTTCGGCGGCGGCTACTTCTTCGCCCTGCCGGGCATTCGCGATGCCGACGACTACCTCGGTTCCGCCCTCATCACCGCAGCCCGGCGCGCCTGACCCGCCCAGCCAGCCCGACCAACAAGGAGACAGACATGATCGGGACTTTCCTGAAGACCACGGCGCTGGTTGCCGCCTTTGCCGGAGCGGGCCTTGCGGCCCGGGCCGAGACCGCCCCCTCGCTCGACCTGGTGGCGCCGCTGTCGGACTACAAGATCTACGTGTCCGACAATACCGAGCAGCTGGTGACCGACACGCAGAAGCTGGTCAGCGCCATCAAGGCGGGCGATGTCGCCCAGGCCAAGGCGCTGTTCGCCCCCACCCGCACCAGCTACGAGAAGATCGAACCGATCGCGGAGCTGTTTGCGGATCTGGACGTGTCGATCGACGCCCGCGCCGATGATTTCGAGAAGGCCGAGAAGGATCCGAAGTTCTCGGGCTTCCACCGGATCGAATACGGCCTGTGGGTCGAGGGGTCGACGGACGGGATCCAGGACTATGCCGACAAGCTGCTGGCGGATGTGACGGATCTGAACGGGCGCATTGCGACGCTGACCTTCCCGCCGGCGACGGTGGTGGGCGGTGCGGCGGCGCTGATGGAAGAGGTTGCTGCGACGAAGATTTCTGGGGAGGAAGACCGTTACAGCCACACGGACCTTTGGGATTTTGACGCGAACTTCGAGGGGGCGAAGGAGATCTACGAGCTTCTGCGCCCGATGCTTTCGGACGATCCCGAGTTTGTGCAGAAGTGCGACGACAACTTCGACACGGTGGATCAGATCTTGTCGAAGTACCGTGACGAGAAGGGTGTTTACCAGACGTATGACCACCTGAGCGACGGGGACCGGACGATCCTTTCTGCGAAGGTGAACACGCTTGCGGAGGATCTTTCGACGCTTGCGGGCAAGCTTGGTCTTGGTTGATCGGGTGTGATGCTGGGGTCCGGGTGCGCGAGCGCCCGGCCTTTTTCGTGCCGATCCTGGGATGTTCCTCGGGGCTGCGCTGTGCGTCACCGGAGGTTGATGCGCGCCGGGGCGGTCATCCGGCGTGTGCCCTGGGTGGCGGGCGTGCGCTTCCGATGAGGGTCTCCTCTGGCGCGCCGGGATCGGTCCGCAGGGTCAGTGTCCGAAGAGCTGGTGTCATTTCGACGCCGCTGCCGGTGTGATCCCGGGTGGCGATCGAGGTGTAGGGTTGAGGTGTCGTTTCGAGGCCTCAACCCCAAGCCATGGGAAGACCGGCAAGACGACCGATCTCCAACCCGCAGAGCCTGGTCATGAACGAGGGATCGGCGGGGGCTGGTCAGTCTCCTCTGGCGCGCCGCGATCTTCGGGGTCTGACGGATCGGCATCCCGGCCCTGGGGTTGTTTAGCAAGCAAGAAGGCCCCGAGCGATTTGCTCGGGGCCTTCTTGTTATTGGACATCGTTCAGGTTTTTTCTAGGTCTGGCGGTGACTTACTCTCCCACGCCTTGAGGCGCAGTACCATCAGCGCGACGGCACTTAACTTCCGGGTTCGGGATGGGACCGGGTGTATTGCTCGTGCTATGACCACCAGACCAAGGAAAAACCTTTGAGGGATACAATCAACGTGTCCGAAGTGTGTGCTTCTGATCTTGGTCTGTTTTCTACTGGTTCAGATCAAGCCTATCGGGCCATTAGTACCGGTCAACTGAATGCATTGCTGCACTTACATCTCCGGCCTATCGACGTGGTGGTCTACCACGGCCCTCAGGGATACCTTGTTTTGAGGGGGGCTTCCCGCTTAGATGCCTTCAGCGGTTATCCTTTCCGAACATAGCTACCCAGCACTGCCGTTGGCACGACAACTGGTCCACCAGTGGTTCGTTCACCCCGGTCCTCTCGTACTAGGGGCAACTCCTCTCAAGTATCCTACACCCACGGCAGATAGGGACCGAACTGTCTCACGACGTTCTAAACCCAGCTCACGTACCTCTTTAAATGGCGAACAGCCATACCCTTGGGACCTGCTCCAGCCCCAGGATGAGATGAGCCGACATCGAGGTGCCAAACACTGCCGTCGATATGGACTCTTGGGCAGTATCAGCCTGTTATCCCCAGCGTACCTTTTATCCGTTGAGCGATGGCCCTCCCACTTGGGACCACCGGATCACTATGGCCGACTTTCGTCTCTGCTCGACTTGTCAGTCTTGCAGTCAGGCTGGCTTATGCCATTGCACTCAACGGGCGATTTCCGACCGCCCTGAGCCAACCTTCGCGCGCCTCCGTTACGCTTTAGGAGGCGACCGCCCCAGTCAAACTACCCGCCACACAGGGTCCCGGCACCGGATAACGGTGCGCGGTTAGACATCAAGCAAAGCAAGGGTGGTATCTCAAGGGAGGCTCCACAGGAACTGGCGTCCCTGCTTCAAAGCCTACCACCTATCCTGCACATGCTTGGCCTGATGCCAGTGTGAAGCTGTAGTAAAGGTGCATGGGGTCTTTCCGTCTAACCGCGGGAAGCCTGCATCTTGACAGGCAATTCAATTTCGCTGAGTCGATGTTGGAGACAGCGGGGAAGTCGTTACGCCATTCGTGCAGGTCGGAACTTACCCGACAAGGAATTTCGCTACCTTAGGACCGTTATAGTTACGGCCGCCGTTTACCTGGGCTTCAATTCGGAGC